>NZ_JADZAT010000009.1 GCF_020852455.1 Novosphingobium sp. | reverse complement strand
TAGAGCCTGTCCTGATTAGGTGGAGGCATCGTCATCGCATCAGGAAGGCCGCTGGATAGGAGCGGCGTGCAGCAGGGGCTGGTTGCCCCTGCAAGCGACGCGACGCCGCCAGCGGCCTTCCTGATGCGACCCCGCAGGGGCGGGCCGAATTTGGCCCAGCGCCACGTTGCTCGTCGGTCACTATGCAACGGCATGGCTCCCTCCTCGCGCCTCACGCTGAGCCAAATTCGGCTCCGTGCCGACGCCTCCGCCTAAACAGGACAGGCTCTAACTTCCGAGCCGGTCCCTGAGTTCGCCCAGGACCTTGTCTTCCTGATCGATCAGCGCGGTCACCGTGTCGCGTGCGGCCTGGATCGCGCTGGCATCCTCACCGCGCAGCACCGTATCGTTGTAGAGCAGGTCCAGCTCGGTCAGCGCGATCATCGCTTCGCCCCGGGCGGCTTCGAGCTCGGACACCGCGACAGTCGCGATGTTCCATGATTCGGTGCCGATCCTTGCGCCCGCCGCCGAACCGGCCAGACTGCGCGCGCGGCCTTCCTTTTCCCTGAAGCGGGCATCGGCGCTGCGGGCCTTGGCGATCAGCGGCTCAAGCTTGCCGGTGATCTCGGCCGAAGGCTGGGGCAGGGGCTGCGGCGTGGCCGGGGTAGCCGGGGTATAGGTCGCGGTAATCCGCTCCATCGGGCGACGTTCGAGCGAGGGATATTCGCCGCTGGCACCGGCACAGGCGGCCAGCGACAGGACAAGCACGAGAGCGGGAGCGGCGCGAAACATGGCCATGCCATAGCATGCCCGGCAAACCTTGCCAGAGTGACTCTTCTGCCGTTGACAGTTCTGGCACCTTGGACTAGGGGCAGCCCTTCTTTCGGCACCCTTGCTTTTGGGCGAGGGCCGATGCGCTGCCCGAATCGCCGGGTGGCTTGGGTAAAACGAACGGATAGAAGCACCATGTTCGCAGTTGTGCGCACGGGCGGCAAGCAATACCGGGTTGCCGCCGGAGACAAGATCGCGGTCGAAAAGCTGGCTGGTGAAGCCGGTGAGACCATCACGCTGAGCGACGTCCTGCTGGCCGGCGACGGCGGCGAAGTGAAGGACGCCAAGGGCGTTGTCGTTTCGGCCGAAATCATCGCGCAGGCGAAGTCGGAAAAGGTGATCGTTTTCAAGAAGCGTCGCCGCCACAACTATCGCCGCCGCAACGGTCACCGCCAGCAGATGACCCTGCTGCGCATCGTTGCCGTTGGCGCCGAAGCCAAGAAGGCCGCTCCCAAGAAGGAAGCTGCGCCCAAGGCTGAAGACGCTGCCGCCGAAGCACCGGCGAAGAAGGCCCCGGCCAAGAAGGCCGCCAAGGCCGCTGAATAAGAATTCCGGAGTAGTACGACATGGCACATAAAAAAGCAGGCGGCTCCTCGCGTAACGGTCGCGACTCAGCCGGTCGCCGCCTTGGCGTGAAGAAGTTCGGCGGCCAGGAAGTGGTCGGCGGCAACATTATCGTCCGCCAGCGCGGGACCAAGGTCTATCCGGGTGCCAATGTCGGCATCGGCAAGGATCACACCCTGTTTGCGCTGACCGGTGGCCGCGTGCGATTCCACGATGGCAAGCTCGGCCGCAAGTACGTGTCGGTGGACATGGCCCAGGCAGCCGAATAACGGACAGTCGATAACGGGCTGTCCCTGATGGGATGGCCCCGCCGGTCCATAAGCCGGCGACAAGAGGGAGAGGGGCCAACCCGTCTCCCTTTTTTCGTTTCTCCCTCAGTCCGGTCGATCGGCATGCCCCGCCACGGAGGCATCCTGACGCAGGCCGTAATGGCAATGTCACACCTGACGCCTATCTGGGCCGGGTGGGGCGAATGACGAGAGGTGAGAAATGTTCATTCGCAGCGAAAGGCTGTTTTTGCGGCCCGGATGGCCCGAGGACTGGCAGGAACTGCTGTCCCGGATCGACGACGAGCAGGTGGCCAGGAATCTGGCCAAGGTGCCCTGGCCCTATACCGCGGACGATGCGCGCTGGTTTGCCCAGCAGCCGCAGCATTCGCGCTGCCCGCATTTCTTCGTCACCCTGCCGACCTGTTCGAAGCCGGCCGAGATCATCGGCTGCGTCGGGCTGGCCGAGGATGGTGACGAGGTGGAACTGGGTTACTGGTTCGCCCGTGAACACTGGGGCAAGGGCTATGCCAGCGAAGCCGCGCGCGCGGTGGTTGGTCTGGCGCGTACGCTGGGCCACCGCAAGCTGGTGGCCGGACACTTTGCCGACAACCCGGCATCGGGCCGGGTGCTGCGCAAGGTCGGCTTCAAGCCGACCGGGCAGGTCCGCCAGCGCTTCAGCCTGGCGCGCGGCGAAGAGGTCGCCTCGATCGAGCATTGCCTTGAGCTGGCCGAACCGGGCAATTGCGACGATCCGGTAGGCATGCGCGTGGCTTAATCGGCCAATCCCTCTCCATTTTTGGCGAATGCCACAAATGGGGAGGTGGCATTTGCGCCAGCAAATGACGGAGGGGTTGCTACCCTTGCGCCATAACCCCTCCGTCTCGCCTTCGGCGAGCCACCTCCCCATTTGCACTTCCCGCACTATGCGGGAAGTTCATCCTGAGCGCGGTTGCTAAGCCGCAAGCCGAAGGATGAAAATGGAGAGGGTCTTGCGGGTCAGGCCAGCACTGCGTCCGCGAACTCGCTTTCGGCCTTGCCGATCAGCGCGCGGTCGTCGTGGTTCCAGGGGTGGAAGCCGGGCATGAAATAGGCAAACCAGGCCGGCACGATCTTGCGCAGCACGCCGGGGGTGCCGAACAGATACCAGGCCAGCTTGGCCTTGACCTTCCAGCCGGTCAGCCCGTCCTGCGCCAGCAGTTCAAGCGTGTCCTTCCAGCGGTTCTTGATGAAGTTCTGGGTGATCACCAGCATCATCACACTTTTCAGCCGATATCGGCGCCCGCGGCTCCAGTCGCGGGTGGCGTGCTTGAAGGTATCGAAGGCAACGCCCTTGTGCTCGATTTCCTCGATCGCGTGCCAGCGCCACAGTGCGATGGTTTCGGGATCGCCGCCGGCGAAGTGCTTGGGATTGGCGAGGAATTCGTGCGCCATCATCGCCGTATAGTGTTCCAGCGCCATGGTCGCGCAGAGGTTGACGATCGCCGGGCGCTTGCGGATCTCGAACATCAGTTCTTCAATCCGGGCGTCGATCCGGTCCATGTCGTAACCGGCATCGGCGGCAGCCTTGTTGAGCACGATGTGTTCGCGGGTGTGGTTGATTTCCTGCTTCACGAAGGCGCGAATTTCGGCCTCCAGCTTGGGCGGCACGCCTTCGCGGAAGGCCTTGACCGATTCGATGAACAGCGCCTCGCCGCGCGGGAAGGTGGCGGACAGCGCGTTGTGCCAGGCGGTGGCGATCGGATCGTTGTTCAGCCACCAGCGCGGCGGTGCCTTGTCGCGGCCAAAGCGGCGGTCGCGCACAACGATCTCAAGATCGGCGGGGGTCGGAACCGGCTTGCCGATGGGCGCGGCGGGTTCTACGTCGAGCGGGAACTTGGTGGGGGCGTTCATACCTCCCGATATAGGGCAACTTACATTGATGTCAATAAGGAAGCGCCTGACCCAGGAGGAGAGCCGCACCGTGGCGCTGGAAGCCGCGCGCGCGCTGCTGATCGAACTGGGCCCGCAAGCGGTGACGCTGAAGGCGGTCGCCTCGCGAATCGGGCGTACCCATGCCAACCTGCTGCATCATTTCGGTTCGGCGGCGGGCCTGCAGAAGGCACTGGCCGAGCATCTGGCGGTGACGATCTGCGCAACGATCGAGGATGCGGTGCTGGCCAGCCGCGCCGGCGAGGGGTCTCCGCGCGAAGTGGTGGACCTGACCTTCGACGCCTTCGACAAGGAAGGCGGCGGCGCGCTCGCCACCTGGATGCTGATGAACGGCAACGAGGACGCGCTCGACCCGCTGCTTGAGGCGATCCACGAACTGGTCGATGATCTGGGCGATCACGAATCGGGCCAGATGCACGATGTCACCCACGCGCTGTGCCTGATGGCGCTGGGCGATGCGCTGATGGGCGCGCCGCTTGCCGCCTCGCTGGGCCTGCCGCGCACTTCGGCGCGCGATACGGCGGAAAAGATGCTGATCGACGGTGCGATTGCAGCGGGGATCGTGGTGCCCGGTCAGGCGGGCTGAAGCCACTCTGGCAGCCACTCCGCCCTTATATCCTCCACCCGGCGGTGATCGACCGCCAGCCCCAGTTCGGGATAGGCCACGCGCTGGCGTGCCGGGTCGCTCTCAGCCAGCGGCACCACCACCAGCCGCCGGTTGACCTTCTGCCGCCAGTTCATCCGCGCGGTGTTTTCCTGACCGACATAGCAACCCTTGGTGAAGCTCACGCCATTCAGTTCGGCGGCATTGCATTCCAGCCACAGCAGATCGCCCAGTTCGGCCTGGCCTTCGCACACGCCGAGTGAAAGGCGCTGCGCCAGCCAACTCTCGTCCGCGCTTTCACCACTGGCCTCACCCAGCCAGCGCTGCCCCAGCGCGGCGAGGCGCGGATCGGGTGCGGGGCCAGCTCCGGACTGCCAGTGCACCGCCACCGAGGGATCAACTGCGATCCCGATCTTGCGGCGCAGGCGATAGAGCGAGAGCCGCTTGGCCAGCGCCTCGGCCTGTGCGGCCTCGCAATCGAGCAGCAGGTCTGCCCCATCTGCCCAGACCACAAAATCGAACAGCACCTTGCCCTGCGGGCTGAGCAGTGCGGCCCAGACCGGCAGCGGGCCCGCAACGTCGTTGGTCACCAGCCCTTGCAGGAAGGCGCCGATATCTTCGCCCGGTTCGAGCGGGGTGAGGCGGATCACGGCGCGGCTGGTCAGGTGGCTGGCGGTCATGGGTGACAGATAGGGTGCCGCCCGCCTAAGGGGAAGAGATGACCGAAGCCGCGACTCGCCTGACCATCCGCCGCCCTGACGACTGGCATGTCCATCTGCGCGATGGCGCGGTGCTGGCGGGCGTGGTGCCCTTTACGGCTCGGCAATTTGGCCGGGCGATCGTAATGCCCAACCTGTCGCCGCCGATGACCGATTGCGCCGGCGTGGCGGCCTATCGTCAGCGGATCATGGCCGCCTTGCCCGAAGGCAGCGACTTCACCCCGCTGATGACGCTGTATCTGACCGACAGCACCGATCCGGATGAGGTGGCGCGCGGCTTTGCAGATGGCACTTTCGTGGCGGCCAAGCTCTATCCCGCGCATGCCACCACCGGATCGGCCCACGGGGTGACCGATATCGCCAACATCCGCGCCGTGCTGGAGCGGATGGCGGCGATCGGCATGCCCTTGCTGGTCCACGGCGAGGTGACCGACGCGCATGTCGATATCTTCGACCGCGAGGCGGTTTTCATCGAGCGCACGCTGGCCCCACTGGTGCGCGACCTGCCCGAACTGAAAGTGGTGTTCGAACATGTCACCACCCGCGAAGCGGTGCAATTCGTCGAGAGCTGCGGCAGCAATGTCGCAGCCACGATCACCCCGCAGCATTTGCAGATCAACCGCAACGCCATGCTGGTCGGCGGGATCCGTCCGCACATGTATTGCCTGCCGGTGGCCAAGCGCGAGGTACACCGGCTGGCCTTGCGTCAGGCGGCCTGCTCGGGCTCGGCCAGGTTCTTCCTGGGCACCGACTCTGCCCCGCATGCGCAGTCGCTGAAGGAAGCGGCCTGCGGCTGCGCCGGGATCTTCAACGCGCCCTTTGCGCTGGAAAGCTATGTCCAGGTGTTCGACGAGGAAGGCGCGCTCGACAAGTTCGAGGGCTTTGCCAGCCTGAACGGCCCGGCCTTCTATGGCCTGCCGGTCAACCCCGGCACGGTAACGCTGGAACGCGGCGAATGCCGGGTGCCCGAAACGATCGATGCCAACGGCACCGCGATCGTGCCGTTCCATGCCGGCGAAGTGCTAGGCTGGCGCCTGCTCGCCTGAGGCAGCGCGGCGGCGCGCCAGGATATCCCAGACGAACACCGCAATCGCGGTCCAGATGCAGGCGAAGCAGGCCAGCTGGCTGGGCCGCAGCGGCTCGCCAAACACACCCAGGCCGATGATGAAGACGATCGTCGGGGCCAGGAACTGGACCATGCCCAGCGCCGAATAGTCCATCCGCCGCGCCGCAGCGGCAAACAGCAGCAGCGGGATTGCGGTCATCGCGCCGGAAAAGGCCAGCAGTCCGGACGAGGCCAGATCGCGGCCCATCGCCGAACCATCGGGCCCTTGCGCGAACCAGGCGGTCACCAGCGCGGCGGGGATCAGCATCAGCAGCGTTTCGATCGTCAGGCCGGGCAGCGATTCGACCGGAGCCAGTTTGCGCACCAGACCATAGCTGGAAAAGCTGACCGCCAGCGACAGGCTGATCCACAGCATGTCGCGCGCGTCCCACGCCAGCAGCGAGACGCCCAGCGCCGCCAGGCCAACCGCCAGCCATTGCCGCCTGCTCAGCCGTTCGCCCAGGAACAGCGTGCCGAACAGCACATTGGCCAGGGGGTTGATGTAATAACCCAGGCTGGCCGCGAAGATGTGGCCTGACTGGATCGCGACCACATAGATCGTCCAGTTGACCGCGATCAGTACCGAGCTGACCAGCAGCGCGCCGACCACCCGCGGATTGGCCAGCGCCCGCAGCAGTGCGCCGTGTTCGCGCCGCAGCGCCACGATCAGCAGGCAGATCGGCAAGGTGCAGATGATCCGCCAGCCAATCAGCTCATAGGGCGGCACCCAGTGCACCAGCCGCAGGTACAGCGGCATCACCCCCCAGATCAGATAGGCGCCCAGCGCCATCGGCAGGCCGCCATGGGGCTGGGAAGGAGGCTGGCGGTCCATGCCAGCGCGCTAGCCGCGCCGGCAGGGTGGGGCAAGCCTTGTCGAAGGGGCTAGGCAGCGCAGCCCGGCTGCGGCACAAGGCGGGGATGTTGCGCGCGCACCTTCTCAGCCTGCCCCTGCTGCTCCTGCTTTCCGGTTGCTGGGGTGGAAACGACGACGATCCGGCCAGGGATGCACGCGATCCGGTGGCGGCTGCCGCGCTCGATGATCCGCTGCTGACCGATCCCGATCTGACCAGCCAGAACCGCGGCAACGCGGCGCTTGATGGCGGCATTCCCGACGGCGCCGTGCCGGCCTTCAAGCGGTCGAGCGAGGAAGTGACTGCGGCCAAGGCCGATGCCGAACGCCTGCTGCGCGGTCCGATTGCGGCAGCGCCCGATCCCGGCGGTTCGACTGGCACCGCGCGGCTGGCTGACGTGGTGACCATCGGCGGGCTGGCCAAGGCCAGCGGGCTGGGCGGCGCCTGCAGCGGCAGGATCGAATACGGCTTCGTCTGGGCGGCGCGGCTGCCGGCGGCTCTGCCGGTCTATCCGCGCGGGCATGCCCTGGCGGCGGGCGGCAGCGATCAGGAAGGCTGCAAGCTGCGCGTGGTGCGGTTCGTCACTCCGGTCGAAGTCGGCGACGTGGCCAGTTTCTATTACGCCAGTGCGCGGGCCGGAAAGTTGCCGGCCGAGCTGTCGCATGAGGGCGACGATACCGTGGTCGCCGGCAAGGGCTATGCCGCCTTCGCCCGCAAACGGGCCGATGGCCTGACCGAGGTCGATCTGGTGACCAGCGGGCTCTGACGCGGGTCAGGTATCGCGCAGGCCGACGCCGATCATCGCGCGCGGCTGTTCCATCTCGTTCGAGGCGACCGGATAGGCGCAGTAATCCGCAGCGTAATAGGCGCTGGGCCGGTGGTTGCCCGACAGTCCGACCCCGCCGAACGGAGCGGAAGAGCTGGCGCCGTTGGTAGGGCGGTTCCAGTTGATCACCCCGGCGCGGACATTGGCCCAGAACCGGTTGTATTCCTGCGGACTGCCGCCAATCAGCGAGGCCGAGAGGCCGAAGCGGGTGTTGTTCGCCTCGGCAATCGCCTCGTCGAAATCGCTGACCTGGACGACCTGCAGCAAGGGCCCGAACAGTTCGACGTCGGGGCGATCCTTGACCCCGGTCACATCGATGATCGCGGGTGACAGGAACGGCAGGTCGTCGCGCGGGCGGACCATGTGCTTGATCGCCTTGCCGCCGTGGCTGAGCAGGTAGAGGAAGCTTTCGGTCAGCCCGTCGGCTGCGCCGTTATCGATCACCGGACCCATGAACGGGGTGGGATCATCAAACGGGGCGCCGACGATGATCCGGTCGGCCAGGCGCTTCACCTCACCGATCAGGGCATCGTACATGCTGGACTTGACGATCAGCCGCCGCGCCGCGGTGCAGCGCTGCCCGGCGCTGGTGAAGGCCGACTGGATCACCAGTGCGGCCGCATCGGTTGTCTTGGGAGTGTCCCACACCACCAGCGGGTTGTTGCCGCCCATTTCCAGCGCAACGATCTTGTCGGGCCGGGCCGCCAGGCGGCGATTGATCGCGATCCCGGTATGGGCCGATCCGGTGAACAGGACCCCGTCGATCCCTTCGTGGCCAACCAGCGCCTGGCCTTCCTCGGCGCCGCCGACCAGCAGCTGGGCAACCGCCGCCGAAATGCCCGCACGGTGCAGGCACTGCAGCAGCATTTCGCCGGTCGCGGGGGTTTTTTCTGAAGGCTTGAACACGATCACGTTGCCCGCGATCAGCGCCGGGATGATGTGGCCGTTGGGCAGGTGGGCCGGGAAGTTGTAGGGACCCAGCACCGCCATCACGCCATGCGGCTTGTGCCGCAGCGAAGCGGTGCCCTGCAGCGCGTTGTCCAGCTTGCGCTGCGCTGTCCGGTCGGCATAGGCGCGGATCGAAATCTCGACCTTGTTGACCACGCTTTCGACTTCGGTGCGCGCTTCCCACAGCGGCTTGCCGGTTTCGCGCGAGATCATCGTCGCGAGCTTTTCGGCGTCCTTGCGTACTTCGTTGGCAAAGCGGCGGACCAGTTCCATTCGGTTGGCCAGCGGCTGCGCGGCCCAGGCCGGCCAGGCCCGACGGGCGCGATCCACGATGTCATCGACATTGCCGTGCTTGCCGCGCCAGATCTCGGCTCCGGTCGCCGGCTCATAGGAAACCAACTGCGCTTTGCTCAATGATTTCGTCCCGTTCCGGTGGTGGTTGCGAACACCAGGGTGCTGCGTGGGCCTTAGTCGGTGTCGTCCTAGTTGGAAAGTCTTCCTTTTCCGGCCAAGTGTTATGGTTAATTTCGATAGAACGGCGTGCACCGAAAAAGACCGGTGTCCGGCTTGCGCCCCGGGCCGCATCGGGCGATAGAGCATGCCCAGAATGACCGCCGATCCTGCCTTGACCGCACCGGCCACCGGTGCCGCTTTTGCCGACCAGTTCTGGACCAGCAAGGATGGCCTGAAGCTGCATTACCGCGACTATGCCGGGCGCGCGGATCGCCCGGCGGTGCTGTGCCTGCCGGGGCTGACCCGCAACGCGCGCGATTTCGCCCATGTTGCCGAGCGACTGGGCGGCGAATGGCGGGTGATCTGTCCCGATCTGCGCGGGCGGGGCGACAGCGCCTATGCCAGAGATTCTGCCACCTACAACCCGCTGCAATATGCCGAGGATCTGGGCGAACTGTTCGACCAGGCGGGGATCGACCGCTTCGTGGCGATCGGCACATCGCTGGGCGGGCTGCTGACCATGATCATGGCGCTGACCATGCCCCAAAGGATCGCCGGGGCCCTGCTCAACGATGTCGGTCCCGAGGTTTCGCCGGCCGGGCTGGAACGGATCCGCGGCTATGTCGGCCAGGGGCGGACCTTTCCGACCTGGATGCACGCGGCCCGCGCGCTTGAGGAAAGCCAGGGCGACGTGTTCCCCGGTTATGAAATCTCTGACTGGCTCGACATGGCCAAGCGCTGCATGGTGGTGGGCGGCAATGGGCGGATCGTGTTCGACTATGACATGAAGATCGCCGAGCCGCTGGCCCAGCCCGGCGGCGAATCCGGGGTTGACCTGTGGCCCGCGATCCAGGCGCTGAAGGGCAAGCCGGTGACGCTGGTGCGCGGCGAACTGTCCGATATCCTGAGCAAGGATGTCCACCGCAAGATGGCAAAAGGGCTGCCGGGCAGCGATGCCGTGACCGTGCCCAAGGTCGGCCATGCGCCAATGCTGAACGAACCCGAAGCGGTCGCCGCGATCGACCGGCTGCTGGCCCGGGTGGAATGAGCGTCAGCGCCGGCAGGCCGCGCCTGCTGCACCTTCATTCCAGCTTTTCGCCGGGCGGCAAGGAACTGCGCGCGGCCAAGCTGATGAACCTGTTCGGTCCGTATATCGATCACACCGTGGTATCGGGCGTGCCCGGCGCGCTGGGGGCCGCCGAGGCGATCGATCCGGCGATCAGCGTTACCTATCCCGCCGATTTTCCGCCGCTGTCGGGCAAGCCGCTGCCCTGGCGGCTGCTGGCGCTGGCCCGCGCGATGCGGGGCTTTGATCTGGTGCTGACCTACAACTGGGGGGCGATGGACGCGGTGATGGCGCACCGGCTGTTCGGCCGCGCACTGGGTCTGCCGCCGCTGGTCCACCATGAGGACGGCTTCAACCAGGACGAAGCGCAGCGCCTCAAACCGGCCCGCAACCGGTTCCGGCGGATCGCGCTGGCCGGGGCGCAGGAGCTGGTGGTGCCATCGCAGCGGCTGGAGCAGATTGCTCGCCAGGCCTGGCATGTTCCGGCAGAACGGCTGCGGCGGATCGCCAACGGGATCCCGCTGGCCGATTATGGCACGGCCCCGAATGGCGCTGCGTTGCCGGGCCTCGTCAAGCGCGAGGGCGAGCTGTGGCTGGGCACGCTGGCCGGGCTGCGCGCGGTCAAGAACCTGCCGCGACTGGTGCGGGCTTTTGCCGCGATGCCGGCGCAATGGCAGCTGGTGATCGTCGGAGAAGGCCCTGAGCGCGCCGCGATCGCGGCCGAGGCCGCCCGGCTGGGGCTGGCCGATCGCGTCCACTTGCCCGGTTTTGCTCCCGATCCGGCCAGGGTCGTGGGGCTGTTCGACCTGTTCGCACTGTCATCGGACAGCGAGCAGTTTCCGATCTCGGTGGTAGAGGCAATGGCCGCCGGACTCGCAGTGGTCAGCCCGGCGGTGGGCGATGTCGCGGCGATGGTCGCGCCGGATAATGCCGCGTGGATTACCCCGGCGGGTGATGATGATGCACTGGGCGCCGCGCTGGCCGCGGCCGCGCATGACCCGGCTGCGCGCCAGCAGATCGGCATGGCCAATCGCCAGCGCGCCCGCGCCGAATACGATGAAGCGGCGATGCTGGCGGCCTATCGCGATTGCTATGCCCGGGCCATGGGCCGTCAAAACTTTCCCTGATGGGCCGTTCACCGCAGCTTCAGCGGGGCATATCCACAAGTTGCGCGTTGAAATGGCCTCACCATCCGCTAAACAGCCCCGCAATCCATTCTTAGTCCAGCGAAGGCAGTAACCTTGGCCATCGAACCTACCAAGTCCCCGGTCCCATCTTCCAAGGCCGCCGATCGCGATGCGGCACAGCAGGACGGTTTCCTGCGCGAAGTCGATGAAGCGCTGCGTGAAGAGCAGATGGTTGGCGCGATCAAGCGCTATGCCAAGCCGGTCGGCGGTGTGATCCTGGCGGGTCTGCTGGCGCTGGGTGGCTATCTTGCCTGGGACTATTCGGTGAAGTCCAAGGCCCATGAGCGCAGCGAAAAGGCCGAACTGGCCTTTGACAAGCTGCGCGGCGGGCAGCTTGATGCTGCGGCCAAGGAATACGAGGCGCTGGCCAAGGACGGATCGGACGGCAGCCGCGCCGCCGCCGCGATGAGCCTGGCGGCCATCGCGCTGGCCCAGGGCAAGGATCAGGACGCTGCCAGGCGTTTTGCCGCTCTGGCCGCCGATCAGACCGCGCCCAAGCCCTACCGCGATCTTGCGGTAATCCGCGAAGTGTCGATCCGCTTCGATACGATGAAGCCCGATGATGTGGTGGCCAAGCTCAAGCCGCTGGCGGTTCCGGGCAATCCGTTCTTCGGCAACGCTGGCGAACTGGTGGCCATGGCCTATCTCGACATGGGCAAGCCGGACCTCGCCGGGGCGCTGTTCGCGCAGATCGGCAAGGACGAGAAGGCTCCCAAGTCGGTCCGGGTCCGCGCGCGCCAGATGGCCAGCGGGCTGGGCTATGATGGCGGAGTCGAACTTCCCAAGGAAGAACCTGCCGCCGGACAGCCCACAACGACCGCCGCGCCCGCGGGCGCAGCCGCACCCAAGCAATAACCGGCAACAGCCAAGGACCACTTGATGCCATCGATCCAGATCAACCGCCGCCTTTCCGCCCCGCTGGTGCTCGCGCTTGCGCTGAGCCTGTCCGGGTGCGGCATGTTTGGCGGCAAGGGCAAGCCAACCACGCCGACCCTGGGCAATCGCATCCCGATCCTGACCAAGGTCGATACCAGCGCCAAGGTCGATGCCGGGATCACCAGCCTTGCGGTCGTGGTTCCGCCGGCGGTCGAAAACGCTGAATGGGCCCAGGCCGGCGGCACCGCCAGCAAGAGCTATGGCAACCTGGCGATTGCCGCCGCGCCGCAGCAGGCCTGGACCGCGCGGATCGCCGGTTCGACCAAGAAGCAGCGGCTGGCTGCGGCCCCGGTGGTGGGCGGCGGAATGGTCTTTGTCATGGATACCATGGGCGTGGTCCATGCCTTCGATGCCAAGACCGGTGCCGAACGCTGGAGCCAGACCTTCCGGATTTCCGGTGACGGTGCTAGTTCTGTCTATGGCGGCGGGGTCAGCTATTCGGGTGAACGCGCCTATGTCACCACCGGGGTGGGCGAAGTGGCCGCGATCAATGCCGCCGATGGCAAGGTGCTGTGGAAGGTCAAACCTTCGGGCCCGCTGCGTGGTTCGCCAACCATCGCGTTCAACTCGGTCTTCGTGATGACCCAGGCCAACCAGATCGTCACGCTCAATCCTGAAAACGGTGCGCAGATCTGGAACGCAACGGCCTCGGTCGGGCAGACCGGGGTGTTCGGCGTGGCCGCACCGGCTGCCGGGCAGGGGACGATTATTGCTGGCTATTCGACCGGCGAACTGATCGCCTATCGTTATGAAAACGGACGCGAATTGTGGTCAGACGCGCTGGCCCGCACTTCGCTTTCGACCTCGGTCGGGGTGCTGACCGATATCGACGCCGATCCGATCATCGATCGCGGCCGGGTCTATGCCCTGGGCCAGGGCGGCCGCATGGCGGCCTATGAACTGGTGACCGGGCAGCGGATCTGGGAACTCAACCTGGCGGGGATTTCGACCCCGGCGGTGGCGGGTGACTGGATCTTCACGCTGACCGACGATGCGCGGCTGCTGTGCATTGCCCGGGCGACCGGCAAGGTGCGCTGGCTGACCCAGCTCAACGCGTTCCGCAACCAGGAAAAGAAGAAGGATCCGATCTTCTGGTCGGGTCCGGTGCTGGCCGGTGACAAGCTGTGGTTCGTCAATTCGCGCGGCGAAATGTACACCGCGTCGGTGGCCGACGGTCAGCCCAGCCTGTTCGCCAAGCTCGACGCGCCGGTAACCCTGGCACCGGTGGTGGCAGGCAACACGCTCTACGTGCTGGACGACAACGGCCGCATTCACGCGTTTCGGTAAGCAGAGCGCGTTACCGCGGCTTTAACCCTTTCGCGGTTATAGGCGCGGGCGATGAATGCTCGCGCCATCCCCGCCGTTCCGCGGCCCGCCAGCGATGTGTCGGCCGTAACCGGCTGGCTCGGGCTGATCTCGCTTACCCTGTGGATCATGGTTTGCCATTTCTGGCCGGAACTGGTCACGCTGTTCAACCTGCCAAGCCGGGCTGAACGGCTGACCGGGCCCAACGCGGCACTGACCGGGCTGGTGATCTGCGCGGCGCCGATGGTGCTGTGGGAAGTGCTGGTGGTGAAGGTTCACCGCCGCGCTTCGACCGGGATCGATTGGGACAATCCGCGCCGTCTGGCCGATGTGATTGACGTGTCGATCACCAAGCTTGCCGGGCTGTGGGCGACCTGGGCGATCATCGGCTTCCTCTATTGCGTCGGCCGCTGGTACTGGGATGGCCCCTATCAGATTTCGATGCAGGTGCTGGGCACGGCGGCCGTGCCGCTGTTCGTTCTGTCGGTGCCCTATGTGCTGTGGCTTGACCGGGTCCTGGTCAATCCGCGCGATCCGTGCTGGCATTTCGGCGCCTTGCTGGTGGGGCGCGAACCATTCGATCCCGAACAGATCTGGATTCACCTGCGGGCCTGGGCGGTGAAAGGCTTCTTCACGGCCTTCATGATCATGATTGTGCCGGGCGGCTTTGCCAACCTGGTCTCGCCCGACTGGAGCTCGTTCTTCCTGACCCCGGAAGGGATCGCGGCGCTGCTGATCACGCTGATGTTCGTGATCGACGAACAGATCGGCTCGGTCGGCTATATCCTGACGATGAAGCCGCTCGACGCGCAGATCCGTTCGGCCAATCCTTACCTGGCGGGCTGGCTGGCCGCGCTGCTGTGCTATCCGCCGTTCCAGATCATGAGCCCGGGCGATCGTCCGCTGTTCTATCTGGCCGAAACCCATGGCGACGATAACTGGCTGCATGTCTTTGCCGGCTTGCCGCTGATGATGTGGATCTGGGCCTGCCTGCTGGTGGTGCTGACCGCGATCTATGCCTGGGCAACGCTGGCTTTCGGGATCCGCTTTTCGAACCTGACCTATCGCGGGGTGCTGACCAACGGACCCTATGCCTATACCCGCCATCCGGCCTATCTGGCCAAGAACACCTTCTGGTGGTGCGCCTCGATGCCGTTCATGGTCACCAATGGGTCGATGGTCGATGCGGTTCGCAATGCCTTCTTCCTCGGCTGCGTCAGCGCGATCTATTTCTGGCGTGCCAAGACCGAGGAACGCCACCTGCTGGGCGAAGATGCCAAGTACCGTGAATACCACGACTGGATGAACCGCTACGGACTGATCACCGCGCCGCTGCACCGGCTGGGCCAGGCGATCAGGGCACGGCGTCCGGCGCTGCAGGCGCAGCCCGCCGAATAGTTAGAGTGACTTGCCTTCGCCAGCTTCGTAAACCAAAATGTTGCGCTCGGTCAGGCCAAGCTCGGCCCGCTCGCGCTGCCAGCGGGCCATGTGCGGCGTCTGCATGTGCGCGGCAAGCTGCTCGCGGCTTTCCCAGACCTCGCTGACCCGGATCAGCCCGGGATCGAGCACGTCTTCACCGTAATTGTATTCGACGCACCCCGGCTCGGCGCGGGTGAATTCCATCACCCGGCGCATCACCGGACGGGCCTCCTCCATCCGCTCGGGCGGAAAGCGGAACTGGCCGACGACCACGATCATCAGAACGACAGCTCGTAAACCCGGCTGATATCGCCGCCCCATTCGCCATGGTACTTGTCGAGCAGGACCTGCGCCGGAACCTTGCCGGTGCGGACGATCTCGTCGAGGGGCCCAAGGAACCCGGCTTCGGTATCGCCCATCGAATTGAGCCGGCTGCGCGAATTGAGCCCGGCGCGGCTGATCGCCAGCACTTCGGCGGCAATGTCGCGCAGGGTGCCGCCACCCGGGATCGGGGCATCAAGCCCCAGCTTGGGCACTGCCGCGCGCAGCGCTTCGCGGCCTTCCATGTCCCAGCCCTTGACCAGGTTCCACGCGGCATCAAGCGCGCCCTGATCATAGAGCAGGCCGACCCAGAAGGCCGGCAGCGCGCAGATCTTGCGCCACGGACCGCCATCGGCGCCGCGCATTTCCAGAAAGCTCTTCAGCCGCACTTCGGGGAAGGCGGTGGACAGGTGATCGATCCAGTCGCTCTCGGTCGGGCGCTCACCCGGCAGCGCGGGCAGCTTGCCTTCCAGAAAGTCGCGGAAGCTCTGCCCGGCGGCGTCGATGTACTTGCCGTCGCGGAACACGAAATACATCGGCACGTCGAGCATGTATTCGACATAGCGATCGTAACCGAAGCCGTCCTCGAACACGAAGCCCAGCATGCCGGTGCGGTGCGGGTCGGTGTCGGTCCAGATGTGGCTGCGGTAGGACAGGTAGCCGTTCGGCTTGCCCTCGGTGAAGGGCGAATTGGCGAACAGCGCGGTGGCCAGCGGCTGCAGCGCCAGCGAGGTGCGGAACTTCTGCACCATGTCGGCCTCGCTCGAATAGTCGAGGTTGACCTGAATGGTGCAGGTGCGGAGCATCATGTCGAGCCCCAGCTGGCCCACCCGCGGCATGTGCCGCAGCATGATCGCATAGCGGCCCTTGGGCATGATCGGCAGTTCTTCGCGGGTCTTGTCGGGCCACATGCCCAGCCCCAGAAAGCCCTTGCCGGTCTTCGCGCCGATCGCCTTGACCTGATCGAGGTGGCGCCCGGTCTCTGCGCAGGTCTGGTGGATCGTTTCCAGCGGCGCGCCCGACAGTTCAAGCTGTCCGGCCGGTTCCAGGCTGACGGTGCCGTCGCTGCCGGCCATCGCGATCACCTTGCCGCCCTCGATCACCGGTTCCCAGCCATACTGGGTCAGCGCGTCCAGCAGATCGCGGATCCCGCCCGGCTCGTCATAGCTGGGGGCATGATGATCGCTGGTGCAATAGACCAGCTTTTCGTGCTCGGTGCCGATCCGCCAGCGCTCTTTGGGCTTTTCCCCCTTGATCATCGGGGCCACCAGCTGGTCGCGGCTTTCGATGATCGGATCGTTGCTATCTGAAACCTGTCTGGTGCTCATTGCGCCGGAGTTATCGCTATGTTCGCCCCCGCGCCAGCAAATTCAGCTTGGCCGCGGCCAAGCAAAATGCACGGCGACTATTGCACCGTCACGTCATAGGTCAGGGCATAACTGCTGCCCGATTCCAGCGTGGGAGCAGCCCCGGCGATGCTGGCCCCGCTGCGCGACGCGCCGAACGGATCGCTTTCATCGGTACCGCTGTTGTCATCGTCTTCGACCGTCGCGGCGGCGGCGCAGCTGCTGCCCGAACGCAGCGAAGCGGCGATATAGCTGACGCTGGCAGGCAGGCTGTCGCTCAGCGCCACGGTGCTGGCGCTGGTGTTGCCGGTGTTGGTTACCAGCACGCAATAGCGCACCGTGGCTCCCGGGATCGCCTTGGCAAAGCTGGTGCCATTGACCGGATCGCTGATCACGCTTGAGCTCTTGGTGACCGCCAGCGAGGGATAGATCACCGTCAGCTGGTAATCCTCGACCTCGCCAAAGCCGGCCAGCCCCGAACTGGCAGCGCCGGTGTTCGATGAGAAGCGGAAACGCGCAAAGGTTGCACCGGTGCTGGCGGTTGCCGGCGGGGTTACTGCCAGTACGATCGTGCCGTTTGCCGCCCCGTCGCTGTCGCCCGCGCCGCCGTCGCTGACGCTGGCGGCGATCTGTTCGCCGCTATCGGCAAAGTCGTGGTCGCCGTTGAAATCGATCCAGGCGCTGAGTTTGCCCGGACCGGAAACCGGCACGCTGATGCTGGTGGCGACGCTGCGGAACAGGTTGGGCAGGGCCACCGCATCGTCGCTGTCGGCCGAGGCAGTCGGACTGTCGTAAACCGCATTTTCGGTGGTGATGGCGCTGCCCAGCCGCAGACCGGCGATCGTGCGGTGGCTGGCGGAGCCATAGCTGGTGCCGGTCAGCGGGGCATCCGAAAAGTCATATGGCGTGAAGATCCCGAAAGCTGCGGCCGTTCCGCCCCCGCCGTTAAGCGTGACGTTGAGCGATAGGCTGGTGGCAGTGGTTTCCAGCACCGCAGTGCCGCCGCCGGCATTGGCCGGATCGCTGATCGTGGCGCTGCCACCGCCCGTGCTGTAACTGATCGAGCCATAGCTTTCGACCGCCTGCCAGTTGCTGCCACTGGTCACCGCGACGAGCGATTCGCCGGGTGACGCGTCCTCGGCATCGCCCAGCACATAGCGCAGCGCGACCGGCGCGGAGTTGAGCGTGGCGCTGAGCGTCAGGTTCAGCGCCGGGTGAACGCCGTCAACATTGTTCCGCAGGCCGATCGGGTTCAGCCCGCCGTGCAGCAATTGCAGTGTATCGCCGCCCCAGGTGCCGACAGTATAGGGCGCGATATCGTCGCTGATCCCGGTGATCTGGCCGGTGATGGTCAGTCCGTCGCCCACGGTCCAGCTCTTGTTGACCGTTGCACCCTTGTTGAACAGCGTGGTGCCGCCGCAGCTCCAGTCGAGCCAGAATATCTGGCCCTTGTAGGCACTGGTTCCGCTGGAGGCATAGCCCGATCCGCTCGCGCTGCTTCCTGCCGGGCAATTGATGGTGTTGGCCCCCACGGTGATTGTCCGGCTGGCATAGTCGTCCTCACTGGTCACACCGTTGTTGACGGTCGAATCCGGGTCAGGCTGCGAACTGGCGGTGATCTGTGCGGCGTTGGTGATAGACGAGCCGACGGCTCCGCTGGCGGTGGCTGTGATCGTCAGGCTGGCTGTGCCGCCGGCCGCCACGCTGCCCACGCTCCATAAGCCGGTGCCTGAATTGTACGTGCCGGTCCCGGTCGCGCTGACGAAGCTGGTCCCGGCGGGCAGCAGATCGCTTACGGTCACGCCGGTCGCGGTGGCGCTCGATGTGCTCGCGCTGCTCAGGGTCAGGGTATAGGTGAAATTTGTGCCAAAGACCGGTGCTGTGCTTGAACTGGTCA
The DNA here is from genome assembly GCF_020852455.1 of Novosphingobium sp. Taxonomy (GTDB): domain Bacteria; phylum Pseudomonadota; class Alphaproteobacteria; order Sphingomonadales; family Sphingomonadaceae; genus Novosphingobium. Next base: position 132,253 of record NZ_JADZAT010000009.1, on the reverse strand, counting down.
TGTTCAGCGACAGGTCGTTCAGCGTGGTTCCGGTAATGTAGAGATCGGATCGGGTGAAGGTGCCGATATCCTGCGCGAACTGGTCGCAGATTTTCAACGTCCAGGTTCCAGCCGAATGCTGGCCATTGAATGCCGAGAGCGCCGAGCTGGGCCGAAAGGAGTGCGAGTATGGCGGCACAGCAGCGGTCGAGTCAGTTGTGCTGACCGCATGGTTGGCGATTGGCTGGCTGGCTGAATCGTCGAACAAGTCTGACAGGTTATCGCCGTCGTTGGCGACAGTCGTCATCAGGGTCACCGCCGTTCCCTGCGGTGAGGTCAGTGTGATGATCAGGTCCTGCCGAAATGTATGGAGCAGCGCGACCCCGATGTTCACATCGGTGATCGTTACATTCGAACCGACCGAGAAGGTCCGGACCAGCTCGCTTCCGGTACCGCAGGTCAGGTCGGTGATCGCGCCGCTGGTCGAATTTGTATACTGGCTGCTGCTCTGGGCCAGCGCCGGAGCTGCCGGAATAACCAGCGCGAACAGCACGATCAGCCGCCGCAGCAGGCGGCAAGCAAGCATCTGGACGGATGTGCGGGTCATGGGGCGCTTGTGCCCCGGACATGGCTAATGGACCGCGAGCAGCGGCCTAGGGGAAACTACCAGTCGCCCCGGGTTCCCATCCACAGCGCCAGCCCGGCGATCGCGGCGGTTTCGCCGCGCAGGATTCGCGGGCCCAGCGTGATCGGATGGGCCTGGGGGAGCGCGCGGATCGCCTGGCGCTCGGCCTCGTCGAAGCCGCCTTCGGGGCCGGTCAGCAAAGCTGCCGGGCCGGGGTGGGCGGCAAATTCGGCTGCGGCATTGGCCCCGCCGTTCTCGTCAGCGAAGAACAGCGCGCGGGCCGGGTCCCACTGCCTGAGCAGCGACTCAAGTTTCACCGGCGCCAGCAATTCGGGCAGCGCGGTGCGGGCGCATTGTTCGGCCGCTTCGACCAGGATCGCGCGGGCACGTTCAAGGTTGAGCTTGTCGGCCACGCAGCGCCGGGTCAGCACCGGCTGGATTCGCGCCGCGCCCAGCTCGCAGGCCTTTTCCAGCACCAGGTCGAACCGGTCCTTCTTGAGCAGCGCCGCGCAGAGCGTGAAATCGGGCACCGCCTCGCGCGGGCGGAGCAGTCCGGCCACGGCCAGCCGCACATCGCGCTTGCCCGCGCTTTCGACCTGCGCGGCCCATTCGCCGGTTGCATCGTCGCACAGCACCACCGCATCGCCGGGGGCCACGCGCATCACCCGCGCCAGATAGTGCGCCTGCGGCCCCTCGACCGAAACCTGCGCGCCGATATCCAGCGGCCCGTCGACAAACAGGCGCGGGGCACTCTTGGGCGGCCAGGCGGGGGTGGCGGGCATGGCTGGTGCGATAGCCTATCGTGGGCGGTGCGTCATCCCCATGCGACGGGTTTGGTGCGCCGGGCCAGCCACAGCCCGACCAGCAGGTTTGGCACCCAGCAGGCCCAGGCGATCCAGGCATAGATTTCGCTGAAGCGGGTCAGGTCGATCGCGGTCAGCGGCAGGTATAGCCGCAGTGTGACCCCGGCGAAGGTCAGCGCAAAGCTGACAATCATCCAGCGCCGGTGGGCGTCGAACCGTCGTCTGATCGCGGCGACCAGCGCCAGCGAGGTAAAGGCGATCCACAGCACCGCCAGGCTGCCGAAACCGACCGCCGCAATCGGTCCGCCGTTCGATCCACCGGCGATGATCAGCCCGGCCAATCCGCCTATGGTGCACGACAGGACATAGATCCAGCCCAGCGTCCGGTGGATTCGCGGGCGCTTTTGGCGCAGCAGGTCCACGAATTGCCAGGGGCCGCTGAGCAGGGCGCAGGTGCCCAGGGCGATGTGGACGATAAAGCCGGTCTGATGATTGAGAAAATTGGGCCGCAATGGCGGCGGGACCATTTCAAGTCCCAGCACATACCGCATCGATCCGAAGCCGATCACAGTGGACAGGATCATGACCATGATCCAGTTCCAGCCGGGTCGGCCTGTCATATTCCTTGCCATGTGTGCTCCTCTCGCCACGGTCAAACTCAACTCGATGTAAGCAATGTTAACTTTGTAATTCGAAGTGTTATCGGTGTCAACATTGTTGAAGTTACTGGATTTTCTGGTGTTGGCAGTGGTGTGGCGCCGGTTGGAACTTACGATCTCCACCACCTCAGGGCGGTTGCGGCGGGATCAGGAAAAGCTGAGCGAGGTGCCTGTCCTACACCCGCAAGCTGTGGCAAGAAGCAGCCATGACCGCGCTCGAAAGCTCCGTCTCACTTGTGCCGCAGGGCGGACCAGGGCTCGAACGGATCGGATCTCTCAAGGAACCTTGTCCATTGTGTCCACTCAGCCATCTGCCAGACGGAACACCTGAACGATGACACGCGCCGAAGTGGTCCCCGACAGCCAGCACAAGGGTCTGGTCGCCGCGCTGCCGCAGCCGCTGCGCGACTATGCCCAGCTGGCCCGGTTCGATCGCCCGATCGGCTGGTGGCTGCTGTTCTGGCCCTGTGCCTGGGGGCTGCTGCTGGCAGGCGGGATGGGGCAGTGGCAACTGCTTGGCTGGCTGCTGCTGGGCTCGATCGCGATGCGCGGGGCGGGCTGCGTCTATAATGATATCGTCGATGCCGATATTGACCGGCAGGTGGCGCGCACCGCGCTGCGTCCGGTGGCGAGCGGGCGGGTCAGCAGGCGCGCGGCCTGGGTCTGGCTGGTGCTGCTGTGTCTGGTAGGGCTGGTGGTGCTGCTGCAATTGCGGCGCGAGGCGCAGCTGGTTGCGCTGGGCAGCCTGGCGCTCGTCGCGGCCTATCCTTTCATGAAGCGGATCACAGGCTTCCCGCAGGCCTGGCTGGGGCTGGTCTTCACCTGGGGGGCGCCGGTCGGCTGGATCGCGATCCGCGGGGCCGATGCGGACTGGCGGCTGGACGTGCTGGCCGCGCTCTATGCTGGGTCGGTGCTGTGGTGCGTGGGCTATGACACGATCTACGCCCTGCAGGACCGCGAGGACGATGCCATGGTCGGGATCGGATCAAGCGCGCTGACGCTGGGGCGGCATGTGCAGGCGGGGGTGGCTGGCTTCTATGCCGGTGCCGTGGCGCTGTGGGCGCTGGCCTTCTGGCTGCTGCGGCCTGACTGGCTGGTGCTGCTGGCTCTGGCCCCGGCGGCCGGGCATCTGGCCTTGCAGGTGCTTACGCTGAAGCCCGATGATGGTGACAACGCGCTCGCCCGGTTTCGCGCCAATCGCTTCACCGGCCTGCTGGTCGCGGCGGCCTGCCTGGTGGTGGGCAATGCCTGAGGTCCGGGCCTGATGTGCAACCTCTACCGCATGACCAAGGGCACCGCCGAAGTGGCCAGGCTGTTCGAGGTCGAGCCCGATCTTGCGGCGAACTATGCCCACGAAGTCTATCCCGGTTACCCCGGGCTGGTGGTGGCCGAGGGGCGGGCGCGGGCGATGAACTGGGGCTTCCCGCTGATGCTGAAGGGCAAGCAGGGCCAGCCGCTCAAGCCCAAGCCGGTCACCAATGCCCGCGAGGACAAGCTGCTGACTGGATTTTGGCGCGACAGCTTTGTCCATCGCCGCTGCCTGGTGCCGGTCAGCCAGTGGGCCGAAGCCGAGGGCGAGAAGGGCCGGATGACGCGGACCTGGTACGGGCTTCCGGAACAAGAGGTCTTCGCGGTCGCCGGGCTGTGGCGCTCCAGCGAGGAATGGGGTGAGGTTTACACCCTGGTGATGGTCGATGGCCACCCGCAGATGGCGCAGGTGCATGACCGGATGCCGCTGATCCTCTCCCGCGCGGCGCAGAAGTACTGGCTGGAGGGCACGGCAGACGATGCTCTGGCGTTGTGCCGGACCTGGGAGGATGCGCTCACGGTGGAGCGGACTTCGGAGCGTTGGGCCGGTGGGGGCGGGCAGGCGGCGTTGTTCTGATTCTTGGTTTCGCGCAGAGGGCGCAGAGAAGAAGAGGAGGCGCAGAGGGGGTGTGTTTGGGCCGAAGGCCCCCTCCATTCGAGCGGGTGCGACTTGCGGACAGATGCAATTTGAAAGCGACTTCGTCGCATTCGCTACACCTCTGCGCCTCCACTTTCTTCTCTGCGGCCTCTGCGTGAAACCCCTTCTAGGTGAAGGAGACCACCTCGAACTCGATCCCGTCCCAATCGAAGAAATAGAACCGCCGCCCGGGTTCGTAGTCCATGTGATTGAACGGCACGAGCCCGGCCTGGAGCACCACCTGCTCGGCCGCCTCCAAATCGTCGACCACCAGCCCGATGTGGTTGAGCGGCGCGCCCTTGGCAAAGCGTTCGCGCGGTTTTTCGTCGGTGTAGATCGCCAGGTAATCGCGCTCGTTGCCGACATGGATGGTCCATCCGCCCAGCTGGGAAGGACCGCGCCAGCGTTCGTGCCAGCTGCACAATTTTTGCAGCAAGGCGGATGAGCGATCGGGATCGCTGACCGTGATATTGGCGTGTTCAAGAAAGCCGATCGGCATGAAAAAGTCCTTTGTTCAGATGTTTACCGCGCAAACGAATCAAGGCGCTTTATCTTTGTGCAACCTCAAGCTAACTTGAGGTCAAGCGGAATCTCCAAACCCGTTCGTGCTGAGGAGGAGACTGAACTTGTCGAAGGCCCCGTCTCGAAGCACTGCGACCTAGCAGTCCTTCGAGACACCTTCCGGTCTTCGACAAGCTCAGCCCTCCAGGCTCCTCAGGACGAACGGGAGTGGGATAGGAGCAAGCATATGGACCGCAACGACCTGCTGCCGATCGGAGACCTTGCGCGCCGCACCGGGCTCGCGGTTTCGGCCATCCGCTTCTACGAGGACAAGGGGCTGATCTCGTCGCTGCGCACCAGCGGCAACCAGCGCCGTTTCCTGCGCAGCGACATCCGCCGCCTCAGCTTCATCCTGATCGCGCAGAAGCTGGGGCTGGGTCTGGTCGAGATCGAGACGGAACTGTCCAAACTGCCACAGGGCCGCACGCCAACGATCAACGACTGGCAGAAGATCAGCCGCTCGCTGCGCAAGGAAATCGACGCGCGGATTGCGCTCCTCAACCGCACCCGCGCCAAGCTTGATGAATGCATCGGCTGCGGCTGCCTCAGCCTCCAGCGCTGCCAGCTCTACAACCGCGAAGATAGGGCCGGGGCGGCAGGGGCCGGGCCGCGGTATGTGCTGGATTAATCGGAAGGGATATCGCCAATTTCAGGCAATTCGGTCCCGCACCAAGGACAATAGCTGATCATTATCACACCGCGCCCGCCATCGTGAATGATCAGGCCGTATCCGCCCCTGATCTGGGCGACCAAGGCATCCGGGCAGTCATACCGGTCAGTGTGTTGGGCGCAGATCTGTTCGAGATCATAGGCCATGCGGTCGCAGCAGGTCGCCATCACTCCGCCGCCAGCAGCTCTTCCGCCCCCTCAAGGTCCACGCTGACCAACCGCGAAACCCCGCGTTCGACCATGGTCACGCCGAACAGGCGGTGCATTCGGCTCATCGTCACGGCGTTGTGGGTGACGATCAGGTAGCGGGTGTCGGTTTCGCCGACCATTGCATCGAGCAGGTCGCAGAAGCGTTCGATGTTGGCGTCGTCGAGCGGCGCGTCGACTTCGTCGAGCACGCAGATCGGGGCCGGGTTGGTGAGGAACAGCGCGAAGATCAGCGCCACCGCTGTCAGCGCCTGTTCGCCGCCCGACAGCAGGGTCAGCGACTGCAGCCGCTTGCCCGGCGGCTGCGCGAAGATTTCCAGTCCGGCTTCAAGCGGGTCATCGCTGTCAACCAGCGCCAGGTGCGCCTGGCCGCCTTCGAACAGCTTGGTGAACAGCCGCTGAAAATGGGTGTTGACCGCCTCGAACGCCACCCGCAGCCGCTCGCGCCCTTCGCGGTTGAGGTTGCCGATCGAACCGCGCAGGCGGCTGACGGCTTCGGTCAGTTCGGCCTGTTCGGCCAGGCTTGTCCCGTGCCGACCCTCGGCCTCGGCCAGTTCATCGGCGGCGAGCAGGTTGACCGGGCCAAGCCGTTCACGGTCGGCGACCAGCTTGTCATGCTCGGCGCTTTCCTGCGGGGCCGGGCCGACCGCATCGGACTCAAACTCGAACCGTTCGGGCAGCAGCGGCGGCGGGCATTGGAAGCGTTCGCCAGAGATGCCGGCCATCTCGGCGCGGCGGGCTTCCTCGTTCTCGGCCCGGGCGGCGGCACCGGCCCGGCTTTCGCGGGCGCTGGCCAGGGCTTCGTTGGCCTGGGAAAATTGCGTTTCGATCCGGCGTGCGCTTTCGCCCAGTTCGGCGACCTTGCTTTCGGCCGCGTCGAGTTCGGCGGTGATCCGCTTGCGCACTTCGTCGCCCGCCTCGATCTCGCGCAGCAGACTGGCGGGCTTGGCGCCGACAATCGCGCGTTCTTCGGCGATTTCCTCAAAGCGGCGTTCCATCCCGGCGAGGCGGCTGGCGGCATCGCCGGCGCGGGCCTGCCAGCCCTTGATATCGCCGCGCAGCGAATTGGTCCGCTCGCGCGCGACGGCGATTGCCTGGTCATGCGCGGCAAGCCCGGCGGTGGAGGATTGCAGGCCCTGCCGCGCGGCGTCGTGGCGGGCCTGCGCGGCGGCCAGCTGTGCGCGGCCGCTTTCGGGATCGGGCAGTTCGGCCCGGCGGGCGCGGGCGGCTTCGCGTTCACCCTCGGCCAGCTTGACCTGCTCGGCAATGTCACCCGCAGCCTCGGCCAGTTCGGCGCGGCGCTGTTCGAGCCGGGCCTTGGCCGCTTCGGCTTGATCGACCGCGCGCAGCGCCGCACGCTCCGCCTCGGCGGCCTGCGCCAGCCCGCGTTCGGTCGCGATCAGTGCGGTCTGCAATTCGGACAATTCGGCCTGGACAGCAGCGGTAACCGCCTCGGCTTCGGTCACCACGGCCTGCTTGCCCGGCAGTTCGGCTTCCAGCACGGCAAAGCGGTTCTCGGCCTCAAGCCGGGCGGCTTCGGCGGCGCCTTCGCCCTGCGCGACAAACCCGTCCCAGCGCCGGATCCGCCCGGCTTTGGTGACCAGCCATTCGCCCGGACCCAGTGCGCGGCTATCGTCGCTTTCGGCGACATGGACCAGCGCCAGGCGGGCCTTGAGTTCGGCAGGGCACAGGGTGACATGCGCGGCCAGACTGTCGGCCACTGGCCCGGGTGCTTCAGCCCCGGTCCAGAACCGGCCATCGCCTAGCTGCGCCGGACCCAGCGGGGCCTTGGCATCGCGGCCCAGCACCGCCGCCAGCGCGCGCTCATAGCCCGGCGCGGCACGTACCACGTCGAGCGCCTGGGGCAGGCCGTGCTTGCCGCTGGCCTGGCGCGCACGGGCTTCGCGGTCACGGCTCAGCGCCTGGAATTCGCGCTCGATCCCGGCCAGTTCGGCCCGGGCACTGGCCAATGCCGACCCGGCGGCGTCGCGCGCGCCTTGCAGTTCCGCCTTGCGGGCCTGTTGCAGGTCAAGCGCGGTGCGGGCCTCGGCCAGTGCCTTGGCGGCATTGTCGCGCGCCTGCTCGGCTTGGGCCAGCGCGGCAAGCGGATCGCCTTCACGCTCCAGCGCGGCGCGCAGCTCGTCCTGGCGGCGCTGTTCGCCGGCGAGGCGTGCCAGCCGCTGTTCGGCCGCCGCCAGTTCGGCATCGGCGACGCGCCATTCGGCTTCGACCCCGGCCTGATCGGCAGTTGCCTTGGCCAGCGCGAGTTCGGCCTGGCGCAGGTTTCGGTCGGCATCGTCCAGCGCGGCGGCGACCACCGGGCGGCGGCGCTCGTCGGCTTCCAGCGCCTGTTCGCCATCGGCCAGATCGCGCTCCAGCTTGGCCAGCGCGGTCGCCGCGTCCCGGGTCAGCCGGTCGGCATCGCCGCGATCTTCTTCCAGCCGCTGGTGCTGGCGTTCAAGATCCTTGAGCCGCTGTTCGGCGGCTTCCAGCTGGCTGGTGAGCTGCGCCATGCGGTGACCATGGGCGCTGGCATCGTCGCGCCGGTCGGCCAGTTCGTCGCGCGCTTCGGCCAGTGCTTCGGCGGCCTGGTGCTGGGCATCCTGCGCGGCCTTCATCGCGGCCTGGGCCTGGGCCACGCGGGCATCTGCGCCCTGGGCCTCGGCGCGGGCGGCTTCGGCAGCGGCGGCGGCATCGCGCCAGCGGGCATAGACCAGCCGGGCTTCGGCCAGACGGATCTTGTCGGACAGCGCCTTGTAGCGTTCGGCGGCGCGGGCCTGGCGGCGCAGCGAACCGATCTGCGCGTCGAGCTGTCCCATCAGGTCTTCCAGCCGCGCCAGGTTGGCTTCGGTCGCGCGCAGCTTCTGTTCGGCGTCCTTGCGGCGCACGTGCAGCCCGGCGATCCCCGCTGCCTCTTCCAGCATCATCCGCCGTTCGGCCGGTTTGGCGGCGATCACTGCGGCGATCTTGCCCTGGCTGACCAGCGCGGGCGAATGCGCGCCGGTGGCGGCATCGGCGAAGATCAGCGAGACGTCCTTGGCCCGGACATCGCGGCCGTTGACGCGGTAGGCACTGCCTGCCCCGCGTTCGATCCGGCGCATGACCTCCATTTCGCTGTCGTTGTCGCCAGAATCGGCCAGCAGCACCACTTCGGCGAAGTCACGGGCCGGGCGCTGGGCGGTGCCGGCGAAGATCACGTCTTCCATCCCGCCGCTGCGCATCGACTTGGGCGAGCTTTCGCCCATCACCCAGCGGATCGCTTCAAGCAGGTTGGATTTGCCGCAGCCGTTGGGGCCGACCACCCCGGTCAGGCCCGGCTCGATGCGCAGCTCCGCCGGCTCGACAAAGCTCTTGAAACCGCTGAGCTTGAGCCGCTTGATCCGCATGAGCCGGTCTGCCAGTCTCCGCTTTCAGCCGCTCAGCGCGCGCCGGCTGCGCGCAGCGCTTCGGCGATCTTGGTCCATTCGGACATTTCTGAAGGCAGCTGACGGCCGTTGAGCACGAAGGTCGGCGTCTGGGAAATGCCGGATTCGCCGTACTTCTTGGAATGCTCGGCGATTTCGGTGGCGGTATCCAGCTTGGCCAGACAGGCATGGGCCTGGTCTACCGAAATGCCGCGCGCGGCGAAGAATTCGGTAAAGCCAAGCGCATCGGCCAGCGCCGGGAAGCGCTGGGCCGGCGGCAGGCTGCTGGCGGCCTGAGCGCGTTGTTGGACCTCGGGGGTTTGCAGCGGTGCGTTCATGGCTTCGAAATTGGCGAAGACCTGATCGACCAGCGGGAAGAACAGTTCCTTCGGAGCGCACCGCACCAGCATGGTCAGCGGGATATCCTGCGGGTGGATCGCAAAGCTGCGGAATTCATAGCTGACCCGGCCCGAGGCGACGAATTCGCTCTTCAACCCTTCAGCCGATTCCTTGCCAAACGCAGCACAATGCGGACAGGACAACGAAGCATATTCGACCAGCTTGATCGGGGCATCGGGGTTGCCCAGCAGCATCCCGCCGCCCGCCGTCTGCTGCACCGTCTCTTCCCACTTCTGGCCGGCCGGAGCGGCGACCTTGGCGATCGCATCGCCGGTGGGAGCGCCTTCCCCGGCGCTTTCGCCCTTGCAGGCGGACATGGCGAGGACGAGCGGAGCAGCGGCAAAGGCGAGCAACAGGTTGCGGTTGGCAGTCATGGCGCGTGTGATTCCTTGGGCTTGCGAGTCGTGAAGGCTAGCCGGGTTGGGTCCGGCGATGAAGGATCGGCCCGCCCGGTGGCGGGCTTCTCCACAGGTGAATCAGATCGTCGCGGGCGGGGGCAGCAGTGCGGCCTCGATCAGGGGCTTCAGCTGTGCCCAGCCATAGACGCTCTGGCGCTTGCCGTTGATCTTGAAGCTGGGTGTTCCGTTGACGCCTTCGGCCATCGCCTGCTCGGTCATCTGCTGGAGCTGCGCACCGCGCGCCTGGTTGGCCAGGCACAGGTCCATCTGCGCAGGTGTGTAACCGCGCTTCTGCATCACTGCGTAAAGGCCAAGATCACGCGCCACGATCCGATGCTGGGCAGTCTTGTTTTCTTCGAGGGCAGCCCAGCGCTGCTTGTAGGTCGGATCGGACGGTTCATTGAACCAGGTGGCCTGGGCCGCGAAAACGGCATCGTTGTTGCCGAACCACTTGTCCTTGGGGCCGCAGGTGACCAGCAGGCTGGCGATCAGGTCAAATTCGTTGCGGATGAACGGGCGCAGTTCGACCGAGACCTTGCCCGAACGCACCATCCCGGTGCGCAGCTCGACATGCGATTCCTCGTTGAAGTGCGCACAGTGTGGGCAGGTGTACGACATGTATTCAACCAGCTTCACCGGCGCATCGGGGCTGCCTAGGATCGGCGTGTCATCAGTGCTGAGCGTGACGCGCTGGTCAAGCGTGGCGATTGCGGCAGGTTTGGCCGGTGCGGCCTTGCGCTTGGCCTGGGCGGCGAGGCCGGCTTCGGCGGAAAACAGCAGCAGACCAATCGTCAGCGCGGAAAGGGACTTCTTCATCGGGTTACATGCTCGCATCGATCTGGGGGCGCAGCTCGGACCAGGTGTTGGTGGCGTCGAGCAGTCGGCCGTTGATGGTGAAACTGGGGGTTGACCGCACGCCCAGCGCATAGCCTTGCTTGGCCTGGTTGCCAAGGCGCTGGGCCAGCGCCTGATCGGCCAGGCACTTGTCGGTGGTCAGCCGGTCGTAACCGCGGCTCTGCATGATCGCGTAGAAGTGGAAATCGGTGGCGATTGCGCGGTTGCGCTGGGCCAGGGTGCCGCTCACCCAGCGCTGCTGCTGGGCCTTGGTCGATTGCATCATCGGCTTGATCCAGGTCGACTGGCTGCGCATGAAGGCCGAGTGGTTGAGGAAGAACTTGTCCTTCGACCCGCAATTGGTCAGCATCGCCACGGTCAGGTCGATCGGATCGCGCAGCAGGTGCCGCACCTCGATGGAAACCTTGCCCGAAGAGACATAGCCGATCCGCAGCGGCCCATCGGATTCGGTGGTGAACTGCGCGCAATGCGGGCAGGTGTAGCTGACATATTCGGCCAGCTTCACCGGTGCTGCGGGATTGCCCATGATGTGGCTGCCGTCGGCGCCAAGGTTGACCTCATAGTTCCACCCGACCGTCTTGGGGGCGGCGCTGGCAGCCGATGCCAGCACGGCCAATGCGGCGAAAGTAATCCTGCCTTTCACTCCTGGTCCTTCCCGTCCTTGTCGCCCAAACTGCGCGCCAGCGATTCAAGCACCGCGCGCAGTTCCAGGTCGCCGATGTCGCGCAGACTGTCGCCCAGCTCGATCGGGATCGGCTTGAGCGACGGCGGCGCTGCGGCGCGCTTTTCAGCAGGCGGCGGCTTAACCTCGCCTTGCCGAAGCTTGACCCGGGCCACCGCGTTGTAACCGAAGAAGCGGTTCACCCGCTCGATGATTTCGGGGATCACATGGCTGATGATCGGTGCATGGGCGGGCACCACCACCAGTTGCAGGATCCCGCCGCTCTTCTCGCCCTGGGCAAAGCGGATCGATTCGGGCGCGCAGACCCGTGCGTGGCGTTCGCCCACAATCTCGGGCCAGCGGGTAACCACGCTTGACTGGATGAAGCCAAAGCGGCGGAAGGCGGTGCGGCCCACTTCGGGCATCAGTTCGGCAATCGGGCGCACGCCGGAACCGCGCGGCCGTTCATAGCGGCGCGCTTCGGGCTTTGGCGGTTTCTTCTCCCGTTCCATTCGGTTGCAGGCAATGCCATAGGCGGGCGATGGACGCCAGCGCGCAGACGATCGCCCAGCTGTTGCTGGCCTGGTATGATGCCAGCCATCGCCGCCTGCCCTGGCGCAGCCCGCCCGGCGTTCCGCCGCCCGATCCCTATCGCGTCTGGCTGAGCGAAGTGATGCTGCAGCAGACCACCGTGGCCGCCGTGATCCCCTATTTCGAAAAGTTCACCGCGCGGTGGAGCGATGTCATGGCGCTGGCCGCTGAAGACGAGGCCGAAGTGATGGCCGCCTGGGCCGGTCTTGGATACTATTCGCGGGCCCGCAATCTGGTGGCCTGCGCACGGGCGCTGGCGGCGCGGGGCGGCGACTTTCCCAGGACCGAAGCCGAACTGCGCAAGCTGCCGGGGCTGGGGGCCTATACCGCGGCGGCGGTGGCGGCGATCGCCTTTGGCGAGCGCGCCGCGGTGGTTGACGCCAATGTCGAACGGGTGGTCGCGCGGCTTGATGCAATCGACCTGCCCTTGCCGCAGGCGCGCGGCGCCATTCGCGATCGGGTGGATGAACTGACCCCGGCCGAACGCCCCGGCGATTTCGCCCAGGCAATGATGGACCTTGGCGCCACGATCTGCACCCCGCGCAATCCGCGCTGCATGCTGTGCCCGCTGGCGGATCACTGCGCCGCGCGGCCGCTTGGGCCAGAGCGGTTCCCGGTCAAGCCGGCCAAGGCGGCCAAGCCGCAGCGCCGGGGGCAGGCGTTCTGGATCGCCGCTGAGGGCAAGGTCTGGCTGGTGCGGCGGGCGGCCAGCGGCATGCTGGGCGGGATGCGGGCGCTGCCCGATGATGGCTGGAACGCCCGCGGCGATGGGCAGGCTGAGCCGCCGCTGACGGGGTCATGGCAGCCCGGCGGTGTGGTGCGCCACTCCTTCACCCATTTCGATCTCGATCTGCAATTGATGCTTTATTCGGGAAACGATTGGGCTAGGCTGGCAAAAATGGCTGGCGAGTGGTGGCCGCTCGACCGTCTGGACGAGGCAGGGCTGCCAACGCTGTTCGCCAAGGCGGCGCGGCTTGCTTTGGCCGAAAACTGAGCAGGGAGAACAAGGTGCAGCAACTGGACCCGTCTGGGCTGAGCCGGCGTGAAGTGCTGGCGCGGGGCGGCCTGGGCCTGGCGCTGGCGGCACTGCCGCTTGGCGTGCTGGAAGCCCGCGCACGGGCCGGTGACTACCCGGCGATCACCGCGCTGCTTGAAGGGCTGATCAAAGAGGGCAAGCTGCCGGGGCTGGTTGCCTCGGTCGGCCTGGGCCGCAGTGCGCCGCGCTTCGTTTCGCGCGGGACGCTGGCCTTTGACAGCAAGGCGCCGATGGGGCCGGACAGCCTGTTCCGGATCTATTCGATGACCAAGGTGGTCACCGGCATGGCCGCCATGCAGCTGATCGCGGAGGGCAAGCTGAAGCTTGACCAGCCGATCGCCGAATTCCTGCCGCGCTTTGCCCGGATGCAGGTGCTGGCATCGCCCGACGCCCCGCTTGATCAGGTGCGTCCGGCCAAGGCACCAATTACTGTAAGGCAGCTTCTGACCCACACCGCCGGGCTTGGCTATGCGGTGGTTCAGACCGGACCGATCCAGAAGGCCTTCCTGAAGGCCGGGCTCAATGGCGGGCTGGCCAGCCGCCAACCGTCCGATCAGGGGCCTCTGGTCTATCCCAGCTCGCTGGCCGAGTTCGCCGACCGTCTGGCTGAAATGCCGCTGGTGTACGAACCTGGAACCCAGTGGTCCTATTCGGCCGCGCAGGACCTGCTGGGACGGGTAATCGAAGTGGTCAGCGGAATGCCGTTCGAACGCTATCTCTGGACCCGGTTCTTCGGCCCTTGCGGGATGAGCAATACCGCCTTCCATGTTCCCGCAGCCAAGGTGGCCCGCCTGACCACCAATTACGTGGTCAAAGACGGCGAGCTGATCCCGGTTGATCCGGGTGCGACATCGATCTTCCTCGATCCGCCGCCGCTGCCGTTCGGCGGGTCAGGGCTGATTTCGACCGCGCGTGATTTCGACCGCTTCATGGCGATGCTCGTGGCAGGCGGGAAGGCCGGGGGCAAGCGTGTGATGAACCCGCTTGCCGTGACGCTGGGCACATCGAATCTGCTGCCTCCTGGTGCTGCGACCAAGGGCACCTGGCTGGAAGGGGCGGGGCACGGGGCCGGTGCGCAGCTGGGGCTGGGCGCCAAGGCCGGAGTGCTGGGCTGGAGCGGTGCGGCGGGAACGGTGTTCCGCATCGATCTGAAGCGCGGCATCCGCGTCGCGATCTATTCGCAGCACATGCCGACCAGCGCCTATGAACTCTATGACAAGTTCCCAAAGGCGGCGGGCAGCGATCTGGGCGCGCCGCAGCTGGCGATCTAGGGAGTATCGGGAATGCAAGATCACCTGGCCCTTTCGCGCCGCGCGCTGTTTCGCGGCGGGGCGGCACTGGGCGCCGGAAGCCTGCTGGCCATCCTGCCGGCCAGCCGAGCGCTGGCGCAGGCTGCGGCGCGGGCCGAAGCCGGTGCCAGCTGGCCCAACGTCACCGCCATGGTCGAAAAGTACGTCCGCAGCCGCAAGATCTCGGGAATGATCGCAACGCTGGGTTGGCAGGATCAGGCGCCGCTCTACATCGCGCGCGGCCGCGAAGGGTTTGACGATCGCGATCCCGAAGGCCCGGAAAGCCTGTTCCGCGCCTATTCGATGACCAAGCCGCTGACCGGCATGGCAGCGATGATCCTGATCGACGAAGGCAAGCTGAAGCTTGACCAGCCACTGGCGGACTTCGCGCCCGAATTCGCGCAGATGCAGGTGGCGATCGATCCCAAGACCAGCCTGGCCGCCCGCCCGGCGCAAACGCAGATCACGATCCGTCACCTGCTGACCCACACCAGCGGGCTTGGCTATGCGGTGGTCGGCAAGAACAAGGTGGCCGACCGGCTGTTCGCGCTGGGGCTCAACCCGGGCCTGATCAGCAAACGCCGGATCAAGGGCGTCAACGATGGCCCGCCCACTCCGGGGCCGGACGATTTCCTGCGGCTGAGCGCAACGGTTCCGCTGGTCGCCGAACCGGGTACCCGCTGGTCCTATTCGATGAGCCTCGACGTGCTGGGGCTGATCGTTGGCCGGGCGGCGGGAACCAGTTTCGAACAGTTCGTCAAGGACCGCATTCTGGGCCCCTGCGGGATGGCCAACAGCTTTTTCCAGGTGCCCGCCAGCGCCTCTGCCCGGCTGACCACCAATTATGGCTATTTCCTTAGCCATCCGGTGGCGATCGACAAGCCGGGGCGCTCGATCTACCAGGATCCGATCCCCTTCGCCTTTGGCGGTTCGGGGCTGGTGACCTGCCCGGCCGACTTCGACCGGTTCCTGGCCATGCTGGTCAACTATGGCCGCGCAGGCAGCACCCGGGTGATGAGCGAGGCCGCGGTGCGGCTGGGCACATCGAACCTGCTGCCCGATGGAGCCGATCTCAAGGGGACCTGGGTCGAAGGGCAGTATTTCGGGGCTGGCGGAATTGTCGGCACGGGGCGCGATGAAGGGCTTTATGGCTGGTCGGGCGCGGCCGGGACGATCGGTTTCGCACAAATGAAACTGGCACTGCGTACCAGCCTGTACGTGCAGTACATGCCGCAGGACCGCTTGCCGATTCTCAGGGAATTTCCCAAGGCGGTCGGCGCGGATCTGACCGCGATGCAGGAGAAGAAAGCATGAGCATTGGCCCGATCGCATTTGCCGGGGCCGGACTTGACCGGGCCGACCAGATCCGTTCGGACGCCGATGCGCTAACCGGGCTGATGGACTGGCGGGCCCGGCTGCTGCGGCTCGACGGACTTGATCCGGTGATCGACCCCGATGGCAACCTGGCCTGGGGCACGCTGGCCGATGCCGCGTCCGACAGCGAACTGGTGTTTCTGGGACTGACCGGGGGCAAGGCCTGCTTTGCCGAGGTATCGCCTGCCTTGCTGGGCTCGGTCGCGCCGGCCAACCCGCGGCTGTGGGCGGCAATGTCTGCGCTCGAGCATGCTGAGCTGGCGACCTATGGCACCGCGCGGGCGCTGGTCGATTGGCATGCCCGCCACCGCTATTGCGCGCGCTGCGGCAATCCCACGGTGCTGGCCAAGGGCGGCTGGCAGCGCACCTGCACCAACAATGTCTGCAAGGCGGAGCATTTCCCCCGGGTCGATCCGGTCACGATCATGCTGGTGGAGTTTGAAGACCAGTTGCTGCTGGGCCGCCAGCCGCGCTTTCCGCCGCGGCGCTTTTCCGCGCTGGCGGGCTTTGTTGAACCCGGCGAAAGCATCGAGGAAGCCGTCGCACGTGAGGTCAAGGAAGAGGCCGGGGTGACGGTCCGCGACGTCAGCTATGTCGGCAGCCAGCCCTGGCCGTTCCCGTCCAGCCTGATGATCGGTTGCCATGCCCATGCCATGGGCCGCGATCTGGAAGTGGACCGGACCGAGCTGGACGAGGCCGACTGGTTTACCCGCGAGGAAGTTGCCCATGCGATGAGCGGGGCCGAAGACGGCCGCTTTATCGCCCCGCCGCCCCAGGCTATCGCGCATCATCTGCTCAAATGGTGGCTGGAGAAGTGACCATGCCCGCAAAAGTCTCGATCGACATCTATTCCGACGTGATGTGCCCCTGGTGCATCATCGGTTACAGCCAATTGCAGAAGGGGCTGGCCCAGCTCGACGGCGAAATCGAGGCCGAAGTGCGCTGGCTGCCGTTCGAGCTCAATCCCGACATGCCCGCCGAGGGCGAGGGGCAGAGCGAGCACATCGCCCGCAAATATGGCCGCACCGTGCACGAGGCCGAGACCAACCGCCAGCGCCTGATCGAGATTGGTGACCGGGCCGGCTATTCCTTCGCCTGGACGGGCACGGGCGAGCCGCCCAAGGCGATGATCTGGAACACCTTCGCCGCGCACAAGCTGCTGAAATGGGCGCTGATCGAGCATGGCGCCGAGGTGCAGAACCGGCTCAAGCTGGCGCTGTTCGATGCCCATTTCCAGCAGCGCCGCAATGTTTCGGACCCCGAAGTGCTGACCGACGTGGCGGCCTCGCTGGGGCTCGATCCCGCTGCCGCGCGGGCCGCGCTGGATGACGAGGCACTGGGACTGATCGTCCGGCGCGAACAGTCGCAGGCCTGGGACATGAACATCTCGGGGGTTCCGGCAATGGTGGTCAACGGCCAGTTCCTGATCCCCGGCGCGCAGGAGCCAGAGGTCTATGCCCAGGCGCTGCGCCGGGTGGTGGCCAAGGGAATCACCCCGCCAGCCCAGGCGTGAGACGCTGCTCGCGCCTACGGTGGCCGCGCTGGTCTTGCAGGCGCCTGACGTAAATCTTCATACCTTCGGATACCCGGCAAACCAAGAATTTGCAGTGGGTTAGCAGGCATTTGTTAGGGCCTTGTTAGGGCTGCTGGTTTACCTTTGCGGCACAAGCCAATGCTATTGGCGGCACGATTGCGATGCCTTGCAGCTTCACGATGAGGGAATTCGAAATGCCTGTTGCCGTGCGTTTCCGGACTGTCGTCACCCGCCTCGCCTCGGATGAGGCAGGTCTTTCAACGATGGAATATGGCATGATCCTGGCGCTTGTCGCGCTGGGGTCAATTCCGGCGCTTTCGGCACTTGGCGGGTCCAGCAAGCAGAACCTTGAGCAGACCGAAGCCAGAGTGGAACAGTATCGGCGCAACAACGCCGATCCGTTCAGCCGCGGGAACGGCAGTGTTGCCAGCGACAACCTGGGTTCGGGCAGCAATAGCGGTGGCACCAACCCAAGCGCGGACACGGGTAGCAGTGGCGGCTCGGGCGGTCAGAATGCGCGTGACCCCTTCGAGCCGGCTCCGATGCAAGCCGCCCCGCCGTCGTAAGTATCTGATTGGGTAGGACAGCGAGCGGCATGGGCGCGAAATTCATCGCCAGCGTGAAAGTCTGGACGCGCCGCTTTCGCCAGTGGTGGCGCCCGCTGCTGACTGCGGTGATCCTGTGCTGCGCAGTCATCGTGCTTGGCCCTTCGGATGGGCTCGACCGGCGCTTTTCCGACCGGTTCCTGGTTGCACAGGCGCTTCCCGCCGATCCGCAGATCCTGATTGTCGAGGTTGATCCGGCCGATATCAGGCAGTTCGGCGGCCCGCCGTTCAACCGCGACGCGCTGGCGCGTGTGCTGGAACGGCTTGAGGCTGATGGGGCACGGCGCGTGCTGATCGACATGTTCCTGGCCGATGCGCTTGACCCGGGTGACGATGCCCGCCTGGAAGCGGCGCTGGCGCGGTTGGGACCTGACCGGGTCGGTCTTGTCACGGCGCTCAATCCCGATGACAAACCCTACAGTCGCTTTGCCCGGCATGCGTCGCTGATCGACGCGCGGATCACCCCCGATCCCGACGGCTGGCATCGCCGCATGGGTATGGCGAACACCTGGTGGGGGGCAACGCCGGGAGCCTGGCTGGCTGACGGGCGCAGCGATCCGGCGGTGGTCAACTTCGATCTGCGGATCGTTTCCTCGGGATATCAGCGCCTTTCGATCAGCGAATTGCTGGCCAGCAAGCAGCGACTGGCTGGCCGTCTGGTGATCATTGGCGCAAGCCCGCTGGTTGCCCCCAGCCGCGCGATGTTGCCGCTCAATCAGGCGGCGGATCGCGGGGGGGTGATGGCAGTCGCCACCCAGTCCATCCGGGAGGGCTATGGGCAGCGCTTCCAGCTTGGCGAGCGCGCCAACATGGGGCTGCAGATCCTGGCGATCTTGCTGGGCTTTGGCGCGGCGCTGATGGCGCGTTCCGGGCGCGGGATGGCAATCCTGGCGCTATCCTGCTGCGTGGCGCTCTTTTCCGCCTCGGTCATGCTGGGCACCCGGCTGGGTGTTCCGGCCTATCCGGTGCGCACGCTGGGCGGGTTCATGGTGATAGCCAATGTCACCCTGATCCAACGCTTGCGGATCATTCCGATGATGACCTCGTTCTTCAAGGGCGACATGAGCCCTGAAGAAGTCTGGGCCTGGCGCAGCTGGGAGACCGCCAGTTACCCGGCGTTGCTGTTTTCCGCCAATGGCCGGATCAAGCGCAGCAATCAGGCAGCGCAGGATCTGGTGGCCGAAGCCGGTGACCGGCTCCCCGGCCTCTGTCTGCCGCGGCTGGGCGAACGGGCCAGCGAGATCACGCTGGCCGATGCCGGTGGCGAAGCTCGCAGCTGGCAGGCCGATTGGCCCGACAATCACCTGCCGATCGTGGTTCTGCGCGATACCAGCGAGGTTGAGTCCGCCCGCAGGGCGCTGCAGATCCAGCTGGCAACCGATGACCTGACCGGTCAGTCCAACCGTCGCGGCTTCGATCTGGCGCTGGCCGATGTCATCGTGGCCGAGGCCGGCTTTGCGGTCTTCTTCATCGACATGAACGGCTTCAAGGCAATCAACGACACCTACGGTCACGACGCCGGCGACGAACTGCTGGTGGTCAGCGCCGCGCGGATCGCGCAATGCGTGCGCCCGGGGGACACCGTGGCCCGGATGGGCGGCGATGAATTTGCCCTGATTGTGCGCGGGCTGACCGATCCGGCCCGGGTCAGCGAACTGGCAGTGCTGATCGAACAGGCGGTTTCACGCCCGGTTCGGCTCAACAGCTGCGCGCAGGATGTCCGCGTTGGTGCGGCCGTTGGCTTTGCAATCGCGCCGATCGGCTCTGAACTGACCGATCCTGTCGAGCTGCTGCGCGAGGCCGATCAGGCGATGTACCGCGCCAAACGTGCCGCCAAGAAGCTGCGCGCCGCCTAATCCGCCAGGCGCAGCCCGGCGAACAGGCCGTCGCCCAGCCACTGGGCGAACCACTGCCCGAACTGGTCCAGCCGGTCTTCCCCCGCCTGTGCGGCTGCTTCGCCGAAGCTGGCACCGTCAAGCAGCGGGGCCAGCGCGGCGAACTCGTCCAGGGCGACCAGCCGGTAGTGCGGCGCCAGACCCTTGCGCCAGACCAGCAGCATGGCTGGCTCGATCGCTGCCGGGCTCAATGGCCTCGCCGCCGGATCGGCCAACGCGGACCACAGCGTGGGCAGCGCGCAGGCCACCGGCCGGAAGGCCAGCCCGGCGGCGGGAAGCAGCTCCAACCGTTCCCAGTCGCTTTCCCCCAGTTCCGCACCCGCAAGCATTGCAGGCGTCAGCTCACCGCGATCGGGAGCGGCGAAGGCCTGCTGCATGTGCCATTCCAGCCAGGTCAGGTCGGCCACTTCGGGGTCTTGCGCGAACAGTTCGCGGGCCACGTCGGGAAAGCGCTCGCCATAGGCGTCCAGCGTCCAACTGCACGGTGGGTGGGACAGGATGTAGTGCGCGCTGGCGAGGTCGAACATGTCCGCGCCGACCCAGCGGCGGGTCCGTTCGAAGCTGACCGCCAGCGCATCGGCCAGCCGCGCGCGATAGGCATTGCGGTAGATCGCCATACCCGGGCTGGAAGGGGCCAGATCATCGTCGGCGGCGATCTCGGCGATGAAGCCGCGCTGGCGTTCGATCAGGCTCATGCCGGCAGGCTCGCATGGCTGCGCGCCTGATCGAGTTCGGCCAGCAATTCGCCCAGCGGCGGCACGGCATCGTCGCGCTCGATCATCGTCGCGCAGGGGGCGAAGCGCTCGACCGCCTGGGCATAGAGCGCCCAGACCTCGGCGCAGACCGGTGCGTCATGGGTGTCGATCAGCAGGCCTTCGGGGCCCTGACTGTGTCCGGCAAGGTGGATCTGGCGCACCCGATCCCGGGGTATGGCGTCAAGGAATTCAAGCGGATCGAAGCGATGGTTCACACTCGATACGAAGACGTTGTTGACGTCAAGCAGCAGGTAGCAGCCGCTCTCCTCAGCTAGGATCCGCAGGAATTCCCATTCGCTCAGCGTGCTTTCCGGGAAGGCGTGATAGCTTGACGGGTTTTCGACCAGCAGCGGACGTTCCAGCACGTCCTGCGCCAGCCTGAGATTAGCGATCACGCTCTCCAGCGCCTCGTCGGTATAGGGCAGCGGCAGCAGGTCGTGCGCTGTGTGGCCGGGCACGCCGGTCCAGCACAGGTGGTCCGAGAGCCACAGCGGGCTGACCCGGTCGGCCAGCATCTTGAGCTCGGCAAGGTAATCGCGGTCCAGACCATGCGGCGAACCGAGCGACATCGAAACCCCGTGCATGATCACCGGATGGCGTTCGCGCACCGCGCCCAGCGTGTGCAGCGGACGCCCCCCGCAGGCCATGAAGTTTTCCGAGATGATCTCGACGAAATCGACTGGCTGCTCCGCCGCAAGGAACGCGGCATGGTGTTCCTTGCGCAGGCCCAGGCCAAAGCCGGTAAAGGGTGCGATCTCGCCAGTCATTGAAGTGCTTTCAGGAAAGGGGGTGGCCCGGCCGGCCAGGATGGGGGGCAGGGGGGACCGGCCGGACCAAGGGGGCTCAGCCCAGATCGCCGATCGTGCCGCCCTTCTTGAGGCACTGGCCAGCCGTCATCGCCTTGAAGCCATGGCCCTTGCAGGCGTTCATGCCCTTGCATTCGTGCTGGGTGGTCTTGCAGTCGGCGGTGCCCTTGCAGCTGTTGACGCCGTAACAGTGAACGGTGTCGCCAGCGCCCAGCGCCTTGCCGGTGCTTCCCTGGGGAGCCGGGGCAGCCTGGGCCAGCGCGGCCAGTGCGAAGGTGGCGGCGGTTGCCGCAAGCGCGGCGGACTTCTTGATGGGGGTCATGGTCGTCTCTCCGAAATTCGGTTGTGCCGGGGTGGCATGGGGAATTCGCGGCGGCGGGGCGGATCGGTTACAGCAGGTGCCAAATTATTTTTTTGGAGCGCACCTGTAACCGGCGCATGATGCCGGGCGAATTGGCTGGTACCTGCCGCAGCGGCGGCGGGCATTTGCGACGGGAGAGTCCCTATGAAACCTGCCAAGACCACAGCCGCAATCGCCGCAATCGCGGTTGCCGCGCTGGCCAGTGCCGCCAGCGCGGGCAACGCCCCTGCCCAGCCGATGGAAAAGTGCTATGGCATTGCCAAGGCCGGCAAGAACGATTGCAAGGCCGGACCCGGCACCAGCTGCGCGGGCAGTTCGACCCGCGACTATCAGGGCAATGCCTGGAAGCTGGTTCCCAAGGGCACCTGCCTCACCACCAGGACCCCCAAGGGGCACGGCACGCTGGAGCCCCAGGCGTGAGCGTGATCGCCGCCACGCTTTCACGCTATGATGCGGCCACGCGCAGGCTTTCGGGCGTGGTGCCCGAAGGCTTGCTGCTGGCCTTCGTGCGCGTGGTGCTGGGCGGGATCTTCTGGCGATCGGGCCAGACCAAGGTGGAAGAGGGAACCTGGTTCCAGCTGACCGAAACCACCTATGAACTGTTCCGCACCGAATATGCCGGCGTGCCCCTGCCGGCTGAATTCGCCGCGGTCATGGCCAATGCCGCTGAACATGTGCTGCCGGCCTTGCTGCTGGCCGGGTTGTTCACGCGCGGTGCGGCGCTGGGCCTGTTGGGGATGACGCTGACCATCCAGGTCTTCGTCTATCCCGATGCCTGGTGGCCCGAACATTCGCTGTGGGCGGCGCTGGCGCTGGTGCTGGTGCTGCGCGGGGGCGGGCTGTTCAGCCTTGATGCCCTGCTGGCGCGGAGGCGGGCTTGATCGCTGACGAAGCCAGCCTGGCCCGCCTGGCGGGTCTTGCCCAGCGCGGCGACAAGCAGGCCTATGCGGCCCTGCTTGGCGCCGCGCGGCATTGGCTGGCGCGCTATTTCCGGGGCAGGGGAATGCCCTGCCAGATCGATGATCTGGTGCAGGAGACGCTGCTGTCGCTGCACCGCAAGCTGGCGAGCTATGATCCCGATCGCCCCTTCATGCCCTGGCTGGCGGCGATCGCGCGCTATCGCTTCGTCGATCACCTGCGGCTGGTCTATCGCCAGGCCGAGGATGAACTGGCCGAAGATCATCCCGCGCCTCAACTGGAAGAGCCCGCAATCGCCGCACGGATCAGCCTTGACCGGCTGTTCGAGGCCTTGCCCGAGGCCCAGCAGCGGGCCATCGCGCTGGTCAAGATCGAGGGCCTGTCGATCAGCGAAGCCTCGGCCAGCACCGGCCAGAGCGAAAGCGCGGTCAAGGTCAACATCCATCGCGGCCTCAAACGCCTTGCCGCGCTAGTAGAAAGAGCCTGAAGTGATGCCCAAGTCCACCGACGATCTGATTGCCGGCCTGGTCGATGATCTGCATCCGGTAAGGCCGCTGCGGCAGGCGCGCGGCATGCTGCTGGCCGTGCTGGCGCTGATTGCTGGCGCGCTTGGCATGGCGGGATTCTGGCCGATCCGGACTGATCTGGTCGCGGCGCGTCCTGATGGCATGTTCCTGCTGTCGGCCAGCCTGTTCCTGGTCCTTGGTCTGGCATCGGCCTGGGCGGTGATCGATATGGCCCGGCCGGCGGTGGGAATGCGCCGCGAAGGCTGGGGCTGGACTGCCCTGATGGCGGCAACCTTGCCGCTGGCCGCAGCGGCGCTGCTGGCATTCGAGCTGGCGCGCGGGATGCCGCTGGCGATTGACCGCGATGGCCTGGGCTGCATGCGCTTCGGCCTGGGCTGGTCGGTGCTGACCTTCGCTGCGCTTGTCTGGTGGCTGCGGCGCGGTGCTCCGGTGCTGCCGCAGCGCGCCGGCCTGCTGACCGGCGTGGCAGCGGGCGCGGCGGGGATCTTTGCGGTGTCGCTCTACTGCCCGCACAACGATCTGGTCCACATCGGGATCTGGCATGGCCTGACGGTGGTGCTGGCCGGCCTGATTGGACGGATCGCAGTTCCGCGCCTGATCGCCTGGTAAGCTAGACCAGCCCCAGCCGCGCCAGATCTGCCGCCAGCTGGCCGGGCATGGCATCGCCGGCCACCTCGCCCTGCGCCAGATCGCGCGGGGCGTCTTCGTCATTCAGGTAGCGCCAGCCCTGGTGCGCACGATGCGGCTTGGGCAGCACATCGATCAGCCGGGTCGAGATGACGATATGGGTGCGCCCGCCTTCGGCCTCTTCGAAGCCCAGGATCTCACTGCGCGCGACCAGCTGGCGCTTGAAGATCCAGAACAGCGATCCGCCGACCAGTTCGGCATGGCGCTTGGGCAGGTAACGGGTGGTCAGCCTGGCCACGTCGCCGCGATCGGCGAACCAGGTGTGCATCTCCTCAAGGCTCTGCGCCTTGAACGCCACCTTGGTCAGGTGCAGCGGCATCAGCCGACCAGGCCGCTGGCCACGGCCAGGCCGAGGAAGGCGAAGAAGCCCATCGAATCGGTGATCATGGTCACGAAGACCGAGCTCGCCACCGCCGGGTCCTGATCGAGCCGGTCTAGTGTTACCGGCACCGCTACCCCGGCAAGCCCCGCCGTGATGATGTTGACCACCACTGCGCTGCCGATCACCACGCCCAGCAGCGGGTTGGCGAAGAAGAAGGCCGTGGCCAGACCGATCAGGGCCGCCACGGTTACCCCGTTGAGCACCGCCACGCGCAGTTCGCGCAGCAGGATGCGCCCGGTGTTGGCACGGGTCAGCTGGTTGGTGGCGAGCGCGCGGACTGTAACCGCCATGGTCTGGGTCCCGGCATTGCCGCCGATCGAGGCCACCATCGGCGAGAGCGCGGCCAGGGCAACCAGCTTTTCGATCGCCCCGCCGAAGCTGGAGATGATCGTCGCGCCCAGCAGCGCGGTGACCAGGTTGGCGATCAGCCAGCGTACCCGGCTGACATAACTGTCACGGATCGGTTCGTTGATGTCGCCTTCACCGGCACCGGACAGCAGCAGCACGTCTTCGCCGGCTTCTTCCTGAATGATGTGGACCACGTCATCGACCGTGATCTGGCCCACCAGCCGGCCATCGGCATCGACCACCGCGGCTGAAATCAGCGCGTATTTCTGGAACCGCAGCGACACTTCTTCCTGGTCCATCGTCACCGGGATCAGGCTCTGCTCGCGGGTCATCACATCGCTCAGCGCGATGTGGCGCGGGGTGCGCAGCACCCAGCTGAGCGCGCAGGTGCCGACCGGATGGTGGCGCGCATCGACCACGAACACTTCCCAGAACTCGTTGGCGAGCTCGTGGTTGTCGCGCAGGAAGTCGATCAGATCGCCCACCGTCATGTGTTCGCCTACCGCCACGAAATCGCGGCTCATCAGGCGCCCGGCGGACTCTTCTGGGTAAGACAGCGCGCTTTCGATCGCGGCGCGGTCCTCGGGCTCCATCTCGGCGAGGACGGCCTGCTGGTCCTCCTCGTCAAGGTCTTCCAGCATCGCCACCGCGTCATCGGTGTCGAGCTGTTCGGCGATGTCGGCCACTTCGCCGGCGGGCAGCGCCTCGACCAGCAATTCGCGGACGTGATCGTTAAGTTCGGCGAAGACTTCCGAACCCATCAGGTCGCTGATCGCCTTGGCCAGCGCCGGGCGCTCGTCGGCATCGACCAGTTCGAACAGGTCGGCCACGTCGGCCGGGTGGAGCGGTTCGACCAGGTTATAGACCTCGTCGGTTTCGCCCGCTTCCAGCGCTTCGCGGACCCGCCGGACGAAGTCCTTCTTCAGCGTGTTCTCCTCATCAAGGCTGTCCTCCACGCGCGCGGTATCGGACGCTTCGTGCGCCTGTTCCGCTTCCGCCTGCAGGAGTTCCTCGGGAGTCATCCGCGCCGGTCTAGGCCGCTAGATCGCAAAAGCAACAGGCCAGTCCGCGTGGGCGTGACTTTCCCCACAAGCACCCTATATCGGGCCGCAAATCACAGGAGATTGTCATGGCAGAATACCTCACCCTTTCGCTCAGCAGCGGCGGCGACGTGAAGATCAAGCTGCGTCCCGATCTGGCCCCGGGCCATGTCGAACGGATCGTCGAGCTGGCCAATGAAGGGTTCTATGACGGGGTGAAGTTTCACCGCGTGATCCCCGGTTTCATGGCCCAGGGCGGTTGCCCCAACGGCACCGGGATGGGCGGTTCGGACAAGCCCGACCTGCAGGCCGAATTCAATTCCGAACCGCACGTGCGCGGGGTCTGCTCGATGGCGCGGACCAACTATCCGCACTCGGCCAACAGCCAGTTCTTCATCTGCTTTGACGATGCGACCTTCCTTGACCGGCAGTACACCGTCTGGGGCGTGGTCGAGGAAGGCATGGAGCACGTTGACAACTTGCCCAAGGGCGAACCGCCGCGCGAACCCGGCGTGATCGTCAAGGCGACCGTTAGCTAAGATCCGGATCCTCCCCCCTTTGGGGGAGGTGGCGCACCGCAGGTGCGTCAGAGGGGGCGCTAAGCTCGCTCCCTCAATTCCCCCACGGTCAGCGCTTCGCGCTGCCACCTCCTCCAGCGGGGGAGGATTGGGGAGGAACCCGCCGCGCCTTCAGCACCTTGACCTTGGGCTCAAGCATCTGGCCCTTCATCACCCCCTCGCCCTTGGTGGGCGAGCGGGGGCTGTCATAGATCTTGCGCACCACATCCATGCCCGAAACCACGTGGCCGAAGGCAGCATAGCCCAGCTGGGCATCAGGATTTTGGCTCTTGGGATCGGCGTCATAGCTGGTCAGGTCGGACAGCAGGATCGAAAAGTCGGCCCGTGCGGTGCCCGGCGCGTTGCGCGCCATCGACAGGGTCCCGGCCTTGTGGCTGAGGCCCGTCACGCTGGTTGGCTCGTGCGGGATCGGCGGCAGCAGCTTGAGCGGAAAATCGTTGAGCCCACCCTGCAGCAGCCCGTTGGGTTCGGTGCCCCAGGGCAAATGCATCGCCCGGTAAAACACCATGCCGTCGTAGCGGCCGCTATCGACATAACGCATGAAGTTCTTGACCGTGATCGGCGCGGCCTTGTGGTTCAGTTCGACCACGATCGAACCCATTTCGGTCACCAGTTCCACCTGCACCGTATCGCCCAGCGGCGGCGGGGGCGGCGGGGCCTTGGGGGCGGTCTTGCCCTTCTTCTTAGGGGCGGTTGCACCGGTCAGCGCGATCAGCGCTGCGGGCAGGGCGGACAGGACGAATCGGCGTTTCATGGCATGATTGTGCCGCAAGCCCTGCGGCGGCGCTACAGTCCCGCCTTCGAAATCCAGTCATGGAAAATCCGCACGCTGCGCACTTCCAGTGCATGTGGGCGGCAGATGAACCAGTAGGAATAGGGGCTTTCCACCTCAACCTCGAACAGCTTGGCCAGCCGGCTGTCGTGGCTGCGGTGGAAGTGATCGTCGTGCATGATCGCCACGCCCAGGCCATTGGCCGCCGCTTCCAGGATCAGCTGGCCGGAATCGAAATGATCGACCGCGGCCGGTTCCAGCCGGGGCATGCCGATCGCCTGCTTCCAGGCCACGAAACTGTCGGGCAGTTCGGTGTGGATCAGGAAGGTCTGGCGCGACAGCACCTCTTCATCGGGGTTCTGGCCGATTTCCTCGGCCAGCTGGGTCGAAGTGAAGGCATAAACCCGGTTGTGATCGAGCTGTACCGCGTGGAATTGCGGATCGGGCCGCTTCGACAGCACGATCGCCGCATCCAGCGTATCGCCGACCCGGGCATCAAGGTGCGGGCTGGTGTCGATATCGATGTGCAGGCGCGGGTGCGCCTTGCGCAATTCGGGCAGGCGCGGGAACAGCCGCTGGGTGCCGAACAGCGGCAAGACTCCCAGGTGCAGGCGCAGCACCTTGCTGTTTTCGACCTGCCCTTCGACCGCAGCGGCCAGTTCATCGAACTTGGGGCTGACCGCGTCGTAAAACGACTGGCCATCATCGGTCAGCCGCATCGCCTGGTGCTGGCGGGTGAACAGCCGCTTGCCGATGAAATCTTCCAGCGCGGCAACCCGGCGCGACAGCGCCGAGGGGCTGAGCCCCAGTTCGTCGGCGGCGGCGCGGGCGCTGCCCAGCCGGACGATCCGCACAAAGGCCTCGATTGCACGAAGGGGGGGAAGTCGGCGAATGGCCAAGGTCAGTTTTTCCGATCGTCCTGAGCTTGTCGAAGGGCCGGAGATTCGTCCTGGGGAGCAGGCGGATGCAGGCGCAAACGGGTAACGCGTTTTTCATCGCCCGCAACAACTTCCAGCGTCCAGCCGCTATCATGTTCCAGCATGGCGCCGATCGGGGGGACTTGCCCGGCCAGCAGGAAGGCCAGTCCGCCCAGGGTATCGACGTCTTCCTCGACTTCGGCCAGCCGCGGGTCGATCGCTTCGCCGACATCGTCCAGTTCGGCGCGGGCATCGGCTTCCCACATGCCCGAATCGAGCGCGACCAGCAGCGCCTCGGGCGCATCGTCGTGTTCGTCCTCGATCTCGCCGGTGATTTCCTCGACCAGGTCCTCGAAAGTGACGATCCCGTCGGTGCCCGAATATTCGTCGATCACCACCGCCAGATGCACCCGGCTGGCGCGCATGTCGTTGAGCAGGTCAAGCGCGTTGCGGGCCTGCGGCACGAACAGCGGCTGGCGCAGCAACGTGGTCCAGTCCCGCGGGCTCTTGCCGCTGGCCAGCAGCGGGAAGACGTCCTTGATCAGCACCATGCCGACAATCTCGTCGAGCGTTTCGCCATAGACCGGCAGGCGCGAATGGCCGTGTTCGGCAAAGGCCGCGACCACCTCGTCCCAGCTGGCGCTCTTGGGGATCGCGATGATCTCGCCGCGCGGGATCGCGACATCGTCGGCATCGTGTTCGCTGAAATGCAGCAGGTTGCGCAGCATCTGGCGTTCGAGCGGGGAAAGGTCGCCATCGGCGGAATCGCCGCCGTCTTCCTCGTGCTCGTCGATCGCCTCTTCCAGCTGCGCACGCAATGACTGGTCGGGCTCGACCAGGTTGCGCAGGCGGCGCACCATGCTGTTCATCCAGCTTCTACTGTCGCCGTCTCCGGAAGATATTTCGGCCATGGCCGCAGCTTGGTCCCTATGCCTCGTCGTGGTCGCCATATGGGTCGGCAATGCCCATCTGTGCAAGCGCCTTTATTTCGATCAGTTCCATTGCGCGGGCCTCGTCCGGGCCCAGTTCATGATCGTAACCGGCCAGATGCAGCAGCCCGTGGATGATCAGGTGAGCGGCGTGATGGTCCAGGCTGATCCCCTTGTCCGCCGCCTCGCGGGCGCAGGTTTCCAGCGCGAGCGCGAGATCGCCCAGCAGTTCGGGCGGACCGAGGGTGGGCAGCGCCAGCAGGTCCGCGCGTTCCAGCATCGGGAACGACAGCACATTGGTCGGCTTGTCCTTGCCGCGCCATTCGCGGTTGAGTTCGTGGACTTCGGCGTCATCGGCGAACAGCAGGCTGGCCGAAAGGCGCGGGTTGGCAAGTTCGGGGGCGAGTTCGGCCAGCACCGATGCTGCGCGCCCGGCCAGCTCCTCCCAGTGGGGCGGGGAGGGCCAATCCGCTTCAATATCGATCTCGAGTTCCAAATCCACACTCCGTCACCCCGGGCCTGACCCGGGGTCCCGCTTCCTAGGGCGGCACAAGCCTGCGCGGCAATCAAGAAAAGCTGGCCCCCGGGTCAAGCCCGGGGTGACGCGGTAAGAAGGCCTAGGCCTCTTGCCCCTCGTAAGCCTCGACAATCCGCCCGACGATCGGGTGGCGAACCACGTCGGCCACGCTGAAGCGGGTGACCGCGATGCCTTCCACACCCTCCAGCCGGCCGACCGCATCGTTCAGTCCGCTCATTCCCGGGCCGCCGGGGATGTCGACCTGCTTGGGATCGCCGCAGACCACCATCCGGCTGTTCATCCCGAAGCGGGTGAGGAACATCTTCATCTGCTCGCGCGTGGTGTTCTGCGCTTCGTCCAGGATCACGAAGGCATCGGCCAGGGTGCGCCCGCGCATGAAGGCGATCGGCGCGATCTCGATCTCGCCGCTGGCGATCCGGCGTTCGACCTGTTCGGGCGGCATGCAATCGTAGAGCGCGTCGTAGAGCGGGCGCAGGTAGGGATCGACCTTTTCCTTCATGTCGCCGGGCAGGAAGCCCAGCCGCTCACCCGCCTCGACCGCCGGGCGCGACAGGATCAGGCGCTGGACCGATCCGGTGATCAGCTGCGAAACCGCCTGCGCGACCGCGACATAGGTCTTGCCGGTGCCGGCCGGGCCCAGCGCAAAGATCACGTCCTTGCTGGCCAGCGCCTTCATGTATTCGACCTGGGTCGCGCTGCGCGGGACGATCGTTTTCTTGCGGGTGCGGATCATGATCGGCGGGGCGCCGTCATCGCCGCTGACGATCCCTTCCAGTGTCGGTTCGGCCGACATGGCGATGATCGATTCGACCGCGCCGGGATCAAGGTCCTGCCCCTGGATCAGGCGCTGGTGCATGGCCTTCAGCACATCGCGGGCGCGGGCCACGCTATCGTCGGGCCCCTCGATCTGCACCCGGTTGCCGCGTGCGGAAATGAACACGCCCAGACGGTTTTCGATCTGCACCAGGTTGGCATCGAATTGCCCGAACAAGGCGCCCAGAATGGTCGCTTCGTCAAACTCGATCTCGGTCCTGGCCCGGCGGGGGGCTTCGGACCTGCGGGGCGCCTCGTGATAGGCGGGAATCGGTTTGCGGGCCATAAGTGCTGGGCAGGCGCTCCTTTCGCGCGGGGCAGGGGTACCCCTGAGTCGGAAGATAGGCGCACCGCTGCCACGCGCAAGCCGGTGTGCGGTGGGCGGATGGGGATAATTTGGTTCACCCGAAGAACCGAAGAAGTCACCCTTGCAGCGAAGCTGCTTCAGATTCCCGCATACCGCACCGCTGGAATGGAGGCGGGGCCTGGCGGCCCAATGCAGCAGCTTAGGTGCTTAGGGTGAACCTATTGAACCAGCCGGCCCGAAAGCGAATTCGCGCCAGCCTCGACCAGTTCCACCTCGACCAGATCACCGATCGCGGCATCGGCGGTGAAGTGGACTGATTGCAGCCAGGGCGACTTGCCCAGCCACTGGCCGGGATATTTGCCCTGGCGTTCGACCAGCACGGAGCACCTGGTGCCAACCGAGTGCCGGTTGAACGCCAGTTGTGACGCGTTGAGGGCACCCTGCAGGCGCTGCAGCCGCTCATCCATCACCGCCGCTGGTACCTGTCCGTCCATCGTTGCGGCGGGGGTGCCGGGGCGCGGCGAATACTTGAAGCTGAAGCACTGGGCATAGCCAACCTGCTCGACCAGCTTCAGCGTATCCTCGAACTCGGCATCGCTCTCGCCCGGGAAGCCGACGATGAAATCGCCCGACAGAGCGATATCGGGCCGCGCTGCGCGGACCCGGTCAAGGATCCTGAGATAGCTGTCTACCGTATGGCTGCGGTTCATCGCCTTCAGCACCCGGTCGTTCCCGGCCTGAACCGGCAGGTGCAGGAACGGCATCAGCTTTTCAACGTCGCGGTGGGCTTCGATCAGGCCCTCGGTCATGTCGTTGGGGTGGCTGGTGGTATAGCGAATGCGGGCCAGTTCAGGGATTGCGGCCAGAACTTCAATCAGTTTCTCAAGTCCGCGGTTGCTCTCGTCTCTCCACGCGTTGACGTTCTGGCCCAGCAGGGTGATTTCACGCGCGCCGGCTTCGACCAGTCTGTGCGCTTCGGTGACCAGATCGTTGAACGGACGGGAAACTTCGGCGCCGCGGGTATAGGGAACCACGCAATAGGTGCAGAACTTGTCGCAGCCTTCCTGCACGGTCAGGAAGGCGCTGGGGCCCACCTTGCGGCGGGCGGGCAGCATGTCGAACTTGGTCTCGGCCGGCATGTCGGTATCGACGACGCGCCGCCCCTCGACCGCATCGGCGATCATCGCGGGCAGGCGGTGATAGGCCTGCGGGCCGACCACCATCGAAACCGACGGGGCGCGGGCCATGATCTCCTCGCCCTCGGCCTGGGCGACGCAGCCGGCCACCGCGATCAGCGGCGCGGTGCCATCTTCACGCCGCAGGCGGCCGATGTCGGAATAGACCTTTTCCGCCGCCTTCTCGCGGATATGGCAGGTGTTGAGCACCACCAGGTCCGCCTCTTCGCCTTCGGGAGCCGGGCTAATGCCTTGTTCGGCCAGCAGCTCGGCCATGCGTTCGCCGTCATAGACGTTCATCTGGCAGCCGAAGCTCTTGACCCGGTAGGTCCTGGGGGGCGGGGTGTGGCGCATGGGGTGGGGCCTATACCGCCCTTGCGGCTGGATTCAAACCTCACCTTTGGGCGCAACGTAGCCGACCATCGGCAGGTCGAAGCGGAACGGGCGCAGCGGCTTGCCCAGCGACGCGACCAGGCGGTCCTCGATCTGGCGCCGGGCCTCTGCCGCAATCGCCTTGCGCCCGCCCACTTCGTGCGGATCGAACGGGTCAAGGAAATGGACGTTGACCATAAACGTGCCCGGGCGGGCAAAGATCCGCCGGGCATTGGCAATCCCGGATTCCTGATCAAGCCAGGCGATCCATTCGGCCACCGGGCCGTAGTCGATCACCATCGGCTGAACCAGCATCCCCGGCGGCGGCGGTTCGAGCACCGAGATCATCGTGGTCTTGAACGGCAGCAGCGAATGGCCGTCGGTCACCGTGCCTTCGGGGAAGATCACCACCGACCAGGTATCGGCAATCGCCTCACGCAGGGCGTTGATCGTCTCGGCGATGTTCATCCGCGCTTCGCGCTTGGTAAAGACCGTGCGGTTGAGCCGGGCCATCCAGCCCAGCATGAACATGTCGGCAATCTCGGCCCGGCTGACAAAGGCCGATCCGGTGATCCCGCCGATCACCGGGATATCGAACCAGGAAACGTGGTTGGGCATGAAGAACACGTCGCGTTTCAGCGGCACGCCGTGGATCTTGACCCGCGCGCCGATGATCCACGCTGCCGCGCGCAGGAACCACATCGGGAAGGGCGAGCCATATTTGATCAGCCGGAACAGGTAGTGCAGCGGCACCACCACCAGCAGGACCATGGCCAGCATGATCGAGCGGCCCCACAACCGGCAGGTGCCGGTCAGGCCCAGCGGCAGCGGCGTGCCGGCGGCGGCATAGGGGATGGCTTCGTTGGAATCGAACCGGGGGAGTTTACTGTCTTGCACTAGTGGCTCGCCAACTCGCGATGAAGCGCCTCGCGCGCGGCCTGGGCGATGGTCTTGCGGTTCTCTAGCTCTGCGCCGGCCAGCGGCGGCAGGAAATGGACCACGACCTTGACCGGCCGACCACGCGCCAGGATCCGCAGGAAATTGTCGAGCCCGTGTTCCTCGCCAATCCAGGCAATTTGCGCGGCTTCGGGGCCATAGTCGAGCAGAACCGGCTGGATCGCGATACCGGCGGGCAGCGGCTCGAACGCCGACAGCAGCGAGCTTTTGAACGGCAACAAGCCCGTGCCGTCGCTGGTGGTGCCTTCCGGGAAGATCGCCAGCGCGCCGGTTTCGCTCAGCGCGGTGCGCACATCCTCAACCTGCCGGGCAACGCTGGCGCGATCGTGCCGGGCAACGAAGACCGTGTCGTTCATCTGGCACAGCCATTTGAGCAGCGGCATCGACGCCAGGCCGTCGTGACCGACGAAGGCCGTGCCGGTTGCCGCAGACAGCGCCGGGATATCGATCCAGCTGACATGGTTGGCGAGCAGGAACACTCCCCCCGCCGCCTTGCGGCCGCGATATTCCAGATCAACCCCGGCGATCCAGGTTACTCCGCTCAGGAATACCCGGGGCCAGGGATTGTGGCGCGAAACCAGCCGATGCAGGTAGAACAGCGGGATGCAGGCCAGCAGCAGCACGGCCATGCAGGCGATGCGGATCACCGCGCGCGCCCAGCCCGGCCATGAGATGCGCCGGGGACGAGCCAGCGCCAGTGGCATCAGCCCTCGCGCTCCAGCCGTACGCCGTAGAGCTCCATCCGGTGATCAACCAGGCGGAAGCCCAGCTTGGCTGCGATCTGCCGCTGCAGCGCCTCCAGTTCGGGATCGACGAATTCGATCACCTTGCCGGTCTCGACATCGATCAGGTGATCGTGATGCGCTTCCGGCGCCGCTTCGTAGCGCGAGCGGCCATCGCCGAAATCGTGGCGATCGAGAATGCCGGCCTCTTCGAACAGGCGGACGGTGCGATAGACCGTGGCGATCGAGATCTTGGGGTCGATCGCCGAGGCGCGCTCATGCAGGGCTTCGACATCGGGATGGTCGGTTGCTTCGGACAGAACCCGGGCGATGACCTTGCGCTGTTCGGTAATGCGCAGGCCACGTTCGGCACAGAGAGCTTCGATATCGATCGGTTGTTGCACGAAGTAAGGAATCCCCAATGAACTGCCCCGCCGATCATAGACCGGCGGGGCGATAGTTCAACCTTGCTAACCCTTTGTCAGCTTCGCGTAAGGAAGTGGCTAAGCGACCGAGTCAGACCGATCAGGCTGCCTTCTTGCGGCCGCGCTTGGCGCCCGGCTTGCGGCCCAGGCCAATCTTCTTGGCCAGGTCGCGACGCTTTTCGGCATAGTTGGGGGCAACCATCGGATAGTCGGCGGGCAGGTTCCAGCGCGCGCGATACTGTTCCGGGGTCAGGTTGTAATGCGTCATCAGGTGGCGCTTGAGCATCTTCAGCTTCTTGCCGTCTTCAAGGCAGACGATGTAGTCCGGCTTGATCGAAGCGCGGACCGAAACCGCCGGTTCAGGCAGCTTTTCTTCGGCCACGGCAGCCTGGCCAAGACTGGCCAGTGCGCCATAGACATTGGCGATCAGTGTCGAGACGTCATCAACCGAGACGCTGTTGTTGCTGACGTGCGCGGCAACAATATCCGAGGTCAGCGTGACCAGCATTTCGTTTGTATCGGCATGGGTTGCATCCATGGCCAATTCCTTTCAGTTCAGTTCTGTTTTTGTCGACCCTGTCCGTTGTGGACTTTGCCAAAGGTTTCCCTTGGCAACCTTTTGACTATACCGATTCTGCCAGCCTTTCAAGCATTGATTGGCAAGATATCAACATTTGATACAATCATGAATTGCTCGACTGGGTAAATATCGAGCAAACATCAGGCCAATTGCGATGTAAAAGTAATGGCATCTAGTCGTTCGCCATTGGGGGTGCGATAATACTTAGATCTCATCCCGACTGGGATAAAGCCATTGTTCCGATAAAGCATTTCAGCAGGATTTCCTTGCCGCATCTCCAGAAACAGGCGTTTTGCGCCGCGTTCGG
This sequence comes from Novosphingobium sp., assembly GCF_020852455.1. Classification (GTDB taxonomy): domain Bacteria; phylum Pseudomonadota; class Alphaproteobacteria; order Sphingomonadales; family Sphingomonadaceae; genus Novosphingobium. The sequence continues at coordinate 97,548 of NZ_JADZAT010000009.1, read as the reverse complement.
CGGCATCTTGCGCCAATTGGCTGACCAGTTGCTGCGCAATTCCCAGGCGGCGATACTGCGGAGCGACCGCCAGCAGCAGCAGCTCTTCTTCATCGTAACCAGTTCGAGAAAGGAAAAAGCCGGCACATTCACCCTCGTGGAAGGCCAGCGCATAATGGCAATTGCCGGTCAGCAGCGCATCTTCGACCTGCCGCCGGTTCCAGGCCTCGCCAAAGGCCGGATCGAAGGCCGCGACCATGACCTGCATGATCCGGTCAAGATCGTCGGCCGGCGCGATCAAGTCGGCACCTGGGGCAGGCGCGCATCGGGTGCGCGGCCATAGATCGGGCTGGTGTCAGCCTGCAGCAGATGATCCGGCAGCAGCGTCAGTTGGCGGGCATCGGGCCAAAGCTCGCAGGCCGTTCCCTCGCCGCGCAGGGCAACCAGCTCGGTTGCCCGGCTGCCGGCTGCGAGCGTGCCGGTACAATGCGCCGCAGCGGCATCGGGCGCCAGTGACAGCACCGCCTCGCGCGGTTCCCCCTGGGCGTCGAAACGCTGCACAAACCATTCGCCGTGACCGCCGTTCATGACCACGTCGATGTCGCCGCCGGGATAGCCTTCGCGCGCCATCGCTGCGACCAGCGCGAGCGTGGGGTAACCCACCAGTTCAGCCTGCCAGGCCAGTGCCAGCGCACGTGCGGCGGCAAGGCCAACCCGAAGCCCGGTAAAGCTGCCGGGGCCGAGCGAGACTGCAATCCGGTCAGCCTGGCCCTTGCCGGGCAGGGCGGCGATCATCGGCACCAGCGCTTCGGCATGGCCGCGCCCCATCCGCTGGCATTCTCCGGCCAGCAGCGTGCCCTGCTCGAACAGGGCGACCGAGCAGGCCTCGGTCGCACAATCAATCGCCAGCAGTCTCATCGCCCAGGCTGTAGCGCGTCAGGCCATGCTATTGAAAGTATCGAAATCCGGACGCGGGCTGCGCTCAAAGATGCTGGCCGGATCGCCATAGCCCAGGGTCGAGACCATCAGCGTCCTGAAGTTGGGCTGATCGGCAAAGAAGGCGGCATCGATCGCCGGGGCGGCAATCCCGGTCATCGGCCCGGTATCCAGCCCCAGCGCGCGCGCGGCCATGATGAAATAGCCGCCCTGCAGGGTGGTGTTGAGGAAGGCCGAGCGCTCACGGAATTCGGCGCTGCCTTCGAACCAGGCCTTGGCATCGGTATGCGGGAACAGCCAGGGCAGGTTTTCATGGAACATCGTGTCCATCGCGATGATCACCGAAACCGGGGCCTTGAGGATCTTTTCGGCATTGGCGGGCATGGTGCAGGCGGCCAGCTTCTGCTTGGCTTCGTCGCTGGTGCACCAGACCAGCCGCGCGGGCAGCTGGTTGGCCGAAGTCGGGCCCATCTTCATCAGGTCCCAGATCGCGTGGAGCTGCTCGGTGCTGACCGGCTTGTCGAGATAGCCGTTATAGGTGCGGGCGGTACGGAACAGCTGATCGAGCGCAGCATCGGCAAGCGGCTGGGACATTTGGTACTCCGATTAAGGGGAAATGGTCAGGCGGCGCGCACTTCGCTCACTTCGGGGACATAGTGCTTGAGCAGCGTTTCGATCCCGTTCTTGAGCGTGGCGGTGGAGCTGGGGCAGCCGGCGCAGGCGCCCTGCATGGTCAGATAGACCACGCCTTCGCGAAAGCCCCGATAGACGATATCGCCGCCATCGTTGGCCACCGCCGGGCGGACGCGGGTTTCGATCAGGTCCTTGATCTGGGCGATCACATCGGCATCGGCGAGATCATCGCCCAGATCCTCATCCTCGGCCGGAACCGCAATTCCGGCGGCGCTGGGCGCGTTGAACAGCGGCGCGCCGGTGATGAAATGATCGAGCAGGATCGCCACCACCTGCGGCTTCAGGGCCGACCAGTCGACCCCCGGCGCGGCGGTGACCGAAACGAAATCGCGGCCGAAGAACACCCCGGTCACATCGCCCAGATCGAACAGCGCGCTGGCCAGCGGCGAAGCGGCGGCGTCCTCATCATCGCGGAAATCGCGGGTGCCGCTGGGCATCACCTGCTCACCAGGCAGGAACTTCAGCGTGGCCGGGTTGGGCGTCAATTCGGTTTCGATGAACATGCCTGCCCATGTAGGCGCGGCGCGGGTCAGGTCAAGCAGGCAGCGGCTTGGCGCGCGACAAGTTCAGCTATCGAGCAGGTCCTTCACCCCGATCCGGCCTTCGACCCCCAGCCGGCCATAGATCCGCCGTGCATACTCACGGTAGGAAGCCGGTGAGAGGCCGACCAGCTGGGCGATCGCTTCGCCATTCGCCGAAGTGCACATTGCCACTGCGACCTCGCGCTCACGCGGCGACAGATCAAGGAACGCAGCCTTGCGAATCCGGGCCAGGGCGCGCGGCACCAGCCGATGCAGACTGATCACATATTCGCCGCCGGCGGTGCGCTGGTGGGCAATGACCTTGATAGTGCCCCAGGGCGTGGAAATGACCTGCGAGGGCGGCTGCGCATTGCGGCCTTCTTCCGCCAGGTCAAGGCGCCGCATCAGTTCGCGCAGGCTGGCCGGGGCACTGGTCACGTTGACAAGGTTCCTTCCATCCCACGCGCCTGCCAGCTGGCTCAACAACAGCTTTGCGGTCGGGCTGGATGTTTCGATCCGGCCATCGGGTTCGACCAGCAGGATCTGCGGATCATCGGGCGTGGCGGCCTGTTCGATCGACAAGGTGACATCGACGCAATCAAGCGCGTGGAGGAAATGGGCGCGAAGGCCCAGCATCGCCTCAACCTCGCGGCGGGTATAGCTGCTGCTGCCCGGTTCGCGTCCAAAGGCCAGGATCGCGCGGGTCTTGCGGCCCTGGCGCAAGGGGAAATCCAGGTTGTTGCCGATCCCGTAGCGACGGAAAATCTCGTTCTTGAGCATCGACTTGTCCCACCCGGGGAAGTGTTCGAATACCCGCCAGCCGCCATATTCGAAGGGCGACTGGGCCATCTTGTTGGTTGATGGCGCGTGCGGATCAGCAGCCAGTTCGGGGCCGGCCGCGATCATTGCCTCGATCGCTTCGGGGATCGGTTGCTGCTCGTACATGTCGGTCTGGTTGCCGTCATCGTCGAGCCACATGAAGGTGCGGGTGCGTGACGGAATCAGCCGCTCCATCGCATCGACCATGGCCGGAATCGCCAGCCGCGCGCCAAGCCCCTGCGCGGCAATATGCCGGATATGCTGGATTGTTGCCGATGGTCCCATCGATCTTGCCCCCTGGCCCGGCGACTTTTGCCTGCCTCGACCCCCTGAGCGACCGGCGCGCAAACTCCCTCCAAACGGCAACAGTTTCAAGTCCGAATTTTGGATAGCCTCGCAGCAAAGTCATGCGATCAAGGAGGGCGGCCAATGCGGGGCACGATCGGCGGTTTCACTTCGCTGGGTCTTGGCATGGTTGCCCTGGGCGGGATCATCATGCTCGAACCCGCGCAGGCCGAACCCAACGGCCGGCCGCCGCCGATCAAACTGGGCACCCCGTCGCCCAGCCCGACGCCGGCACCGGCGCCGATCAAGATCGGCAAGCCTTCCCCCAAACCGGCCTCGGGGCCGCTGAGCGGCGTTGATTTCGACAAGATGATCGACGCAGCGCTCAAGCTGCCGCTCGATCCGGTGGACTTCACTTGGACCAGCGGAGACAAGCCGATCTACATGGGGTCGGCAGATTCGATGATCTGCGTGCTCACCAGGGTCAGTGGCAACTTCGCCGGCGGGGCCGAACATGTCCTGATCGACCTGAAGAAGCTGCCCAACGGCCAGGTCATGTGGCGGCTATCCGGCACCAGCGCCGCCGGACATATACAGGCCGGGGCGACATGTGTGAAGAAGGATCGCTTTACCACCGCAATGGTCGGCAACGAAAAGATCTTCCCGGCTCCGCTGCCGACAAAATCATATGGCGGCTGTGATGAGCATCGCTTCAAATCCGAGCTCGACGGGCCGAACGTCGCCCATTTCCTGGCTGAAGTGGCCGGCAAGTTCCGCGGTGGCGGGGACAGTGTGAAGGTCGGCGGGAGCTCAGTTTATGTCTATGGCTGTTCGGGTTACGCCGCTGGTTCGGCGATTGCCGTACAGATGAACGGTTCGGGGCCGGTCAAATACATTGGCCCAAAGGGCAAGACCACCAGCTTCGCGGCGGCAACTTTCGAAGGCTGGTCGAACAAGTACGAAAACTGGGAAAAGGTCCAGCCGGCCGAGACCTGGGTGGAAGGCGCAAGGTGGCTGTCGGCGGTCGACGGCAGCCTGTGCGGATTGACGGCCATTGCCGGCAACCTGGGGGATCACAACCACCATGTCGCGATCGTTCGGGAAAAGCACCCCGACGGCCACACCTACTGGAAACTGAACGTAGCCAATTCAACAGTGGGGATCGTGCGCGCCCGGGTGCGCTGTCTGGCCCGCGACCAGCGCTGACTTCACTTCCTGGCAAGCTCCATCAAAGAAGAGGATATTTCATGCGTAAAATGGTGCAGATGGTTTCGGTGGCCCTGTTGGCGGGGCTTGGGTCTGCGGCGCTGGTTGGCCAGGTGACAACCACCAACCGGCCGGCCCCGATCAAGATCACCACCGCGCAGGTTTCACCGGGAACCGCCAACACGGTCAGCGGCGAGGGACGGGCCGAAGCCCGGATTGCCGAGCTGGAGGGGCAGCTTGCCGCGCTTCAGGCCGAACTCAAAACGCAGAAGAACGCGATCGTTGGTCTTCAGAACGGCCTGAAAACCACCGCCACCAAGGGGTTTGAAACCGCCGGACAGGTCTCAAAACTGAGCACGAACTACGAACGCCATTCCCACTTCATCAACGATAACAATGTCTCGATGGCTCATGACCCGGACGGGCGCAATGTCATTCGAATTTACACAAATCATACTTCAACACCAACCCATGGCTGTACCGAGATTCCCAATTTTCAAGCGCTCGGGAAGTGGAAGTTCAACGTGAATCAGAATTGGGCTTTTCAATGGAACTGTCCGTCGACGAACGGTCACTAGGTCGTCCCGCCGTACTTGCCTGAGCGCGCCTTGCCCTGTCATCAAGCTATTCCCCCTGCTTGCGCGGCACGCAGCACCTATGCAACAACGCCTGGGCAGGGGGACTGCCGAATGGGTCTGTATCGCAGTGGGTTAAATCTCGCCGCAGTGGGGCTGGTGTGGATGGCCAATGGCGCGGTGGCGGCAACGTCGTCGCTTCCGCCCGGTGCGGTCGTCGGCAACTGGATCAACCCCAAGCGCAATGTTACGGTATCGACCGCGATGTGCGGCAAGCTGCTGTGCGGCACGGTCACTTCAGCCTCGCCCGACGCGCAGGCTGCCGCCCGCAAGGCCGGGGCGCCGCCGCTGGTCGGCACCCGGCTGCTGCGCGATTACAAGCAGACCGGCGCCAACAGGTGGCAGGGCAAGGTTTTCGTGCCTGACCGCAACGACAGTTACTATTCGACGATCAGGCAGATCGATGTGAATCACCTCAAGATCAGCGGCTGCATCCTGGGTGGTTTGCTCTGCAAGTCGCAGGTGTGGGAGCGGCAGTAGTGCGCCGGGCAGCCATGGCAACGGTGCTGCTTGCGGCGCAGGCAGCGCAGGCCCAGGCCCAGGCGCAGGCGCAGCCGCAGCCGATCCTGCCGGTGCCGCTGCAGCCGGTGGTGAGCGAGGCATTCCGCACCTGCACGCACAAGACGCCGTCCGGCCTGGGTTATCAATTGCTGCGTCCCGGCAAGGGCCGGCTGCCCACCCCGGTCGACGTGGTGCAGCTCGATTACATCATCTATTCGGCCTATTCGGGCGAAGTGTTCGATCAGGGAGTGGACAAGACCTTCCCGATCGCCGGGCTGGTTGCCGGCGTCACCGAAGGCCTGCAACTGGCGCCGCAGGGCGGTTTGGTGCGGCTGTGCCTGCCCGCCGCGCTGGCCTATGGCGACAAGGGCGCTGGACCGATCCCGCCCGATACCGATCTGGTGTTCCAGGCCGAGCTGCGCCAGGTGATAACCCGCAAGGAACTGGAGGCCAGGGCCCGGCGTTGATGCTTTCGTGCAGGGTCGGTTATTCACTGGCCCTTCACAAAGTGGCTGCCTATAGTCTGCCGCCTATGCACCTGAAATCCCGCGCCGCGCGCCTTTCCGCCCTTGTTATCTCCGTGCTTTCGCTGGTCGTCGCGCCAGCACTCGAAGCGGCTTCGGCGCCGGTTCGCAGGCCAGCTCCCGCCAAGCCGGCTGCCCCCAGGGTCGATCCCAACACTCCCTGGCTCTATCGCGGCAGTGACATTCCGCAGGACAAGGAATGGATCTTTGGCGAACTGTCCAACGGGGTGCGCTATGCGGTGCGCAAGAACGGCGTGCCGCCCGGCCAGGTTTCGATCCGCGTGCGGATGGATGTTGGCTCGCTGTATGAACAGCCGAGCGAAATGGGCTATTCGCATTTGCTGGAACACCTGGTGTTTCGCCAGTCCAAGTATCTTGGCGATGGCCAGGCGATCTCCACCTTCCAGCGGCTGGGGGCAACCTTCGGCAGCGATACCAATGCCCTGACCGGGCCGATCAGCACCACCTTCAAGCTCGACCTGCCCGACGTGAGCGGGGCCAAGGTGGACGAGGCGATGAAGCTGCTGTCGGGCATGGTGATCGCCCCGACCCTGTCGGAAGCCAACGTGCGCAGCGATGTGCCGATCGTACTGGCTGAAAAGCGTGAACGCGGCGGCACTGCTGAGCGCGTGTTCGAACAGACCCAGCAAACGCTTTATGCCGGGCAGAAGCTGGGCTCGCGCCCGGTGATCGGAACCGAAGCCGCGCTGACCGGTGCCAATCAGGCCTCGGTCAGGGCCTTTCACCAGCGCTGGTATCGTCCCGAAAACTGCGTGATCGTGGCGGTTGGCGATATCGATCCGGCCAAGCTGGAAGCTTTGATTAAGACCTGGTTCGGCGATTGGCGGGGTGTTGGGCCGCGCATGCCTGAACCGCCGTTCGGTGATCCGCTGGCGCCCAAGGGGGCCAAGGGCCTGGCCCCGGTTGGTGAAACCCGGGTGATCGTGGAGTCGACCCTGCCGCGCCAGATCACCTATGCGGTGCTGCGCCCGTGGCGGCCGGTGCGCGATACGGTGGTCTATAATCAGGGGATCATGATCGAATCGCTGGCTCAGGCGATCATCAACCGCCGGCTTGAAGCCCGCGCGCGGGCCGGGGGCAGCTTCCTGGTGGCGCAGGTGGACAAGCAGAAGATCAGCCGCTCGGCCGATGTTACCTATGTCTCGATCACGCCGCTGGGGCCGGACTGGAAGACCGCACTCGGCGATACCCGCGCGGTGATTGCCGATGCCCTGGCCAAGCCGCCGACCCAGGAAGAGATCGACCGTGAGGTCAAGGAATTCGCGGTCGCCTTCGAAAGCTCGGTCGAACAGCGCCGCCTGCTGCCGGGTGCGCGGCTGGCCGATGATATGGTCACCGCGCTCGATATTCGTGAAACTATCGCATCGCCCGAAACGGTGCTTGATATCTTCAAGCGCTCGATCCCGCTGTTTACCCCGGCCAATGTGCTGGCCCGCACCCGCGCGATCTTCCGCGGGACGGTGACCCGTTCGGTCTATGTCACGCCGCAGGCGAACGAGGCGAGCCCGCAGGCGCTGAAGCTGGCGCTGGCCGCGCCGATCGCGGCCGATGGCAAGTCGCGGGTCGATGCCAAGCCGATCGATTTCGCCAGCCTGCCACCGATTGGTTCCGCGCAGCAGCCTTCGGCCCGCAAGAACACCGGACTGCTCGACATCGAGCAGCTCGATTTCGCCAACGGGGTCAAGGTGCTGCTGTGGCCGACCGAGGACGAGCCCGGCCGGGTTACGCTGAAGGTCCGCTTCGGCGCGGGCTGGCGTGCGTTCAATCCGCAGACCGCGCCCTATGCGGCACTGGGTGATCTGGCGCTGGTCAGTTCGGGAGAGGGCAAGCTGGGCCAGGAAGAAATCGACAAGATCATGACCGGGCGCAAGATGGGCTTCGATTTCAAGATCGAGGAATCGACCTTTGTTTTCGCCGCCGATACCCGCTCGGCAGACCTGGCCGACCAGCTCTATCTGTTCGCTGCCAAATTCGCCACGCCGCGCTGGGATCCGCAGCCGGTACTGCGCGCCAAGGCGGCCAGCAAGTTGAGCTATGCGGCCTTCGCGGCCAGCCCGCAGGGCATGCTCGAACGCGATCTGCGCTATTTCGAGCGCAACCGCGATGCCACCTTCCGGACCCCCGATCCGCAGGAGATCGAGGCCACCACGCCCGAAGGCTTCCGTCAGGTGTGGGAGCCGATCCTGCGCCAGGGGCCGATGGAGATCCACCTGTTCGGCGATTTCGATCGCGATGCCGCCGTCGCCGCGCTGGCGAAGACCTTCGGTGCGCTGCCAGCACGCGGCGGGCTACCGGCCGGGACCGCCCCCGCGACGGCGCGGACCCTGGCACCTTCGCTTGAACCGGTCCTGCTCCACCACAATGGCGACAAGGACCAGGCCGCGGCGATCATCGGCTGGCCAACCAGCGGCGGGGCCGCCAACATCCGCGAAAGCCGCCAGCTGGAGATCCTGACCCAGCTGTTGCAGAACCGGGTGCTGGAAAAGCTCCGCGAAAAGCTGGGCCAGGCCTATTCGCCGCAAGCGGTCAACGACTGGCCGGTGGATCTCGACAACGGCGGCAAGATCATGGTGATTGCGCAGCTCAAGCCCGAGGCGGTGCCGGTTTTCTTCCAGCTTGCCGACGAGATCGCGGCCGATCTGGTGGCGCGCCCGGTCAGCGCGGACGAGCTGGGGCTGGTCACCGAACCGCTCAAGCAGCAGCTGACCCGCGCGGGCACCAGCAGCGCGTTCATCATGTACCTGATGGAAGGCGCCACCACCGATCCGGTACGCTTCACCACGGTGCGTTCGGTGATGAATGACTACACTGTCACCACCCCTGAAGCGATGCAGGCGCTGGCGAAGAAGTACCTGACCCGCAACGCCAGCTGGCGCCTGGCAGTGCTGCCGCAGGGCCGCACGCTGGCCAGCCTGCCGGGCTGGGTGCCGGGGGCCGTGCTGACGAAGTAAGGTAACCGGACGAAGCGCCGGAGTAACAAAATTTCACGATTGCCGCGATTGGCTTTGCAGTCTTTGCATTTGCGTCGATCTGGCGCTATGGCGCGCGCTTTCGTGAACCGGAGTATGTGACGTGGCGAGCAATTGGAACCCTGAAAGCTGGACGGCAAAGGAAGCGCGGCACCTGCCCAGCTATCCCGATGCTGCGGCCCTCGACCGGGTAACCGAAACGCTCACCAATTTCCCCCCGCTGGTCTTCGCGGGCGAGGCGCGCGCGCTCAAGGCGGACCTTGCCGAAGTGGCGCAGGGGCGTGGGTTTCTGCTCCAGGGCGGGGACTGCGCGGAAAGCTTTGCCGAATTCCATCCCAACAACATCCGCGATACCTTCCGCGTGCTGCTGCAGATGGCGGTGGTGCTGACCTTCGCCGGCAAGCAGCCGGTGGTGAAGGTTGGCCGGATGGCCGGCCAGTTCGCCAAGCCGCGCAGCTCGCCGGTCGAAGTGCAGGGCGATCTGGAACTGCCCAGCTATCTGGGTGACAACATCAACGGGATCGATTTCACCGCCGAATCCCGCATCCCCGATCCGCAGCGGCTGCTGCAGGCCTATTCGCAAAGCGCCGCGACGCTGAACCTGCTGCGCGCCTTTTCGACGGGCGGCTATGCCAACCTGCGCCAGGTCCACCAGTGGACGCTCGATTTCATGGGCCGCAGTCCCTGGGCCGATCGCTTTGCCGAAGTGTCGAACCGGATCGGTGAGGCGCTGGACTTCATGCAGGCCTGCGGGATCGATCCCGAAACCGTGCCGCAGCTGCAGGGCACCAGCTTCTATACCAGCCACGAAGCGCTGCATCTGCGCTACGAACAGGCGATGACCCGCCAGGATTCGCTGACCGGCGACTGGTACGATACCTCGGCGCACATGCTGTGGATTGGCGACCGGACGCGCTTCGAAGGATCGGCGCATGTCGAATTCCTGCGCGGGGTGGGCAACCCGGTGGGCTTCAAGTGCGGGCCCAGCCTGGCTCCCGACGAACTGCTGCGCCAGCTTGACCTGCTCAACCCCGCGCGTGAGGCGGGGCGGATCACGCTGATCAGCCGGTTCGGCGATGACAAGGTTGAGGCAGGCCTCGCCCCACTGGTCCGCGCGGTCAAGCGCGAAGGGCACCCGGTGGTGTGGTCATGCGATCCGATGCACGGCAACGTGATCAAGGCCGAGAGCGGTTACAAGACCCGTCCGTTCGACCGGATACTGAACGAAGTGCGCGGGTTCTTCGCGGTGCACCGCGCCGAAGGCACCCACGCCGGCGGGATCCACATCGAAATGACCGGCCAGGACGTGACCGAATGTGTCGGCGGAGCGGTAGCGATTTCGGATTCGGCACTGGCCGACCGCTATCACACCCACTGCGACCCGCGGCTCAACGCGGCGCAGTCGATCGAACTGGCGTTCCTGCTGGCCGACATGCTCAATCAGGAAGCGGTCGAACGGGCCCAGCGCGCGGCGTGATCCAGCGCGAACTGCTCGGCACTGCACAGGTCCCAGGGGGTGAGGAGCTGAAGCTCTATGCCCACGGGCGCGATTTCATGATTGTGCTGGGGCATAACGAGCTGATGAGCACGCGCATGCGCGGCTCCGAGGAAAAGCTCGCGACCATGACGCTTGACCGGCTGAAGGGCCTGGCCGATCCGCACCTGCTGGTCGGCGGTTATGGCATGGGCTTCACCCTGCGCGCCGCGCTGGCGCAGATGGGGCCGAAGGGACAGGTCACGGTGGCCGAACTGGTGCCCGAGATCATCGCCTGGGCGAAGGGTCCGATGGCCGAGATCGCGGCTGGCTGCCTTGACGATCCGCGCGTCACGCTGCGGATGGAGGACGTGGCCGACGCCATGCTGCTCGCGCCCGAACCGTTCGATGCGATCCTGCTTGATGTCGATAACGGCCCCGACGGGCTGGTCCGCAGCGAGAACAACCGGATCTACAGCAAGTCAGGCCTCCACAACGCGCGCCGCGCGCTGACGCCGGGCGGGGTGCTGGCGGTCTGGTCAGCCTTTCCCGACCCGAAGTTCCGCCGCCGGATGGAAGATGTCGGCTTCGCGGTCGAGGAAGTCGAGGTCCGCGCGCGCTATGATGCCCAGGGCAAGGGCAAGGGCCCAAGGCACGTGATCTGGTTCGGGCGGGTCTAACCGCCGTTTCGCACCGTCAGCGCGGCAAGTTCACGCACCAGCTTTGCCGCCAGGATAGCCGTGCGCTCGTTCTGGTCGAAGCGCGGATTGAGCTCGACCACGTCGGCGCCGACCACCCGCGCGCGCTGACGGCGCAGCACGGCCAGCACCTCGCGCACGGTCAGCCCGCCAGGTTCGGGGTGCGAGACGCCCGGCGCTTCGGAAGGGTCGATCCCGTCCAGGTCGATGCTGATGTAGAGCGGGCCTTCGAGCACCGGCACCCGATCCGGCGTGAAATCCGCCATCGGTACGATCTCTACCCCGAAGCGCGCGGCCTGGGCGCGGCAGTGGGCATTAAGCGTGCGGATCCCGACCTGCACCAGCCGGCTCGCCAGCCCCGCCTCCATGATCTGCGCGAAGGGTGAGGCGTGGCTGCGCGGATTGTCTTCGAACCTGTCGTAGAGATCGGGGTGAGCATCGAAATGGAGGATCGTCAGCGGGCCGTGCGCGGCGTGGACCGCGCGGACCACCGGGTGGGTCATCGCGTGATCGCCGCCCAGCGCCAGCGGGGTCGCGCCATCCGCGATGCTGGCCGCGACGGCCGCGGTGATAGCGGCATCGTCCTCGGGCACTTCGCGCAGCGCCAGATCGCCGCGATCGTCCAGAGTGAAGTCAAGCCCCACTTCCAGCCCGTCCTCGCAGGCCATGTTGCCGCGATCGGACCACAAGGCGGCGCGGATCGCCGCCGGGGCCAGCGCCGGGCCGCGTTCGAACGACGAATTGACGTCGCTGGGCAGCCCGATCAGTGCGATGCTGGGCAGGGTCACGGCAGCAGAAGGGTCGATCCGGTGGTCTGCCGGGCCTCCAGATCGCGGTGCGCCTGCGCCGCCTCGGTCAGCGGATAGGTCTGGCCGATGGTGATCGAAAGCTTGCCGCTGGCGACCATGTCCCACAGCCGGGCGGCACCCGCCTGGGCTTCGGCCGGATCGCGGTAATAGTCATAGACCCCCGGACGCGTGACGTAGAGCGATCCGCGCGTGGCCAGATCGCGCAGCGCCACGCCGGTCACCGGTCCGCTGGCATTGCCAAAGCTGACCACGGTGCCGCGCGGTGCCATCGAATCGAGCGAGCTTTGCCAGCTGGCCGCGCCGACCCCGTCATAACTGACCCGCACGCCCTTACCGCCAGTGGTTTCACGCACCTTGGCCACAAGGTCTGCGCCACCCGAAAGGAATACGGCTTCGGCCCCTGCGCCTTCGGCCAGCGCAACCTTTTCCGCGCTGCCCACGGTGCCGATCACTCGCACCCCGCGTGCCTTGAGCCACTGGACCAGCAGCAGGCCCACGCCGCCCGCTGCCGCCGGAACCAGCGCCCAGCCGCCCGGTTCGACCGGGGCAACCCGTTCGGCCAGGGCTTCGACTGTTGCGCCCTTCAGGAACACTGCCGCGGCGGTGCGGCTGTCGATCCCGTCGGGCAAGGGAAACAGTTCGGCGGCCTTGGCGATCCGCGCGGTGGCATAGGCCCCCGGCGTCCCGCCGAAACTGGCGGCGCGCTGGCCTGGGCGGAGGTGGCTGACCCCGTCACCGACCGCTTCGACAATTCCGGCCGCTTCGAACCCCAGCCCGCCGGGCAGGCGCATCGGATAGAGCCCGGTGCGCAGATAGGTGTCGATGAAGTTGAGGCCCACCGCCTCATGCCGGATCAGCACTTCGCCTGGACCGGGTGCGGGCAAGTCCACCTCGCGCCATTGGATCACTTCGGGGCCGCCGGTGGTTTCGATGAATGCCTGGGTCGCGCGCATGCTGGTTCTCTCCTGTTGTTCGCAGAATAGGCAATTGGCGCACCTTCTCAAGCGCAACAAAGCTGCTAGCCTTGGCAAAAATCCTTTGGGGAGCTTTCATGCGCCGTCATATCGCCACCGTCCTGCTGCTTGCCGCCGCCACACCCTTGTTCGCTCAACCGGCCGCCGCGCCGCTCGATCCGATGACCAACGACAAGGTGCCCAGCTATGACTGGGTGCGTCCGCAGGCTGACTTTGTCCGGCGTGAGGTGATGGTGCCGATGCGTGACGGGACCAAGCTTTACACCGTGATCGTGTTTCGCAAGGGCACCAGCGGAGCGCCGATCCTGCTCAGCCGCACGCCTTATGATGCCAGCGGCGCGACCAGCCGCAACCGCAGCCAGAAGATCGAAGAGATCCTGCCGGTGATGGACGCGCCGTTCGTCAACGATGGCTATATCCGGGTCTATCAGGACGTGCGCGGCCTGCACAAAAGTGAAGGCGACTATGTGATGGCGCGCCCGGTGCGCGGGCCGCTCAACAAGACCGGGATCGACCATTCGACCGACGCCTATGATACGATCGACTGGCTGGTGAAGAACGTGCCCGAGGCCAACGGCAAGGTCGGGATCATCGGCTCCAGCTATCTGGGCTTTACCGCGCTGATGGCGCTGATCGATCCGCATCCGGCCCTGAAGGCCGCAGTTCCGCAATCGCCGATGGTCGATGGCTGGATGGGCGACGACTGGTTCCACTATGGTGCGTTCCGCACTTTCGGGTTCGACTATGCGCTGGGCCAGACGGTGGAGAAGGGCGGCGGTTCGGCCCCGATCGGCAGCGGTGACGAATTCGACAGCTATCTGGCTGCCGTGTCCTCCGCCGGGTTCGCGCGGGCCTGGGGGATCGATGGCCTGCCGGCGGTGCGCAAGATGATCGAGCATCCCAGCTATGACCAGTTCTGGCAGGAACAGGCGGTCGACAAGATCCTGGCCAAGCGCAAGCTGACCGTGCCGACGCTGGTGATGCTGGGGCAGTGGGACCAGGAAGACAGCTATGGCGGCCCGGCGGTGTTCAAAGCAATCAAGGCTGCCCAGCCTGACGCACCGGTTACCCTGGCAATTGGCCCATGGCGGCATTCGGGCGCGAACTATGAAGGTTACAACCTGGGGCCGATCAGGTTCGAAGGTGATACCGCGCTGCAGTTCCGTACCGGGTGGATCAAGCCGTTCCTCGATTGCCGGCTGAAGAGCGCGGCACCGCCGTGCAAGCCGATGCCGGCGGCGGTCACCTATGCCACCGGCACCAATCGGTGGGAGAGCGACGCGACCTGGCCGGCGGGCAGCGAGAAGCCGCTTTACCTGGCCGGCAATTTCAGCCTTTCGTTCGACAAGCCGGCCGCGGCGGGCAGCGATGGCTATGTTTCCGATCCGGCCAACCCGGTGCCGTTCATCCCGCGCCCGGTGCGGATGGAAGGCGATACCTGGCGCAACTGGCTGGTACAGGACCAGCGCTTTGCGTCGGGGCGACCCGATGTGCTCAGCTATACCGGTCCGGTGTTGACCGAAGCGGTCCAGATCAAGGGCGCGCCGCGCGTGGAACTGCATGCGGCAACCTCTGGTGCGGACAGTGACTGGGTGGTCAAGCTGATCGACGTCTATCCGTCCGAACAGTCCGCGCCATCGGGCCTGCCGGGTTACCAGCTGGGGATCGGGATCGAGATATTTCGTGGCCGCTATGTCCACGGTTTCGCCACGCCCGCGCCCCTGAAGCCCGGGCAGACCTATAAGTTCGGCTGGTCGCTGCCCAATGTGAACCACGTGTTCCTGCCGGGCCACCGGATCATGGTGCAGGTCCAGTCGAGCCTCTACCCGCTGTATGACCGCAACCCGCAGACCTGGGTCCCCTCGATCTTCGACGCACCGCCCGCCGCCTACAAGAAGGCCAACCAGACGGTGCGCTGGGGTGGCAGCGAGGCGAGCGCGGTGTGGCTGCCGGTGGTGAAATAGCGCCGGGCTATTTCCCCCGCGCCAGCTTGGCCATCATCTGCGTGCGCAGCTCCATCACCTCTTCGGCTTCAAAGCGCGAAAGGTCGGCCAGCCCGACGATTTCGTCGGCGCCATAGCAGTTGGCCAGGTCGATATCCTCGCTGCGAACCGTTTCACCGGTGGCAAGCGAGAAGAAGGTGCGGACCTTCGGCTTGGTGTAGTCAGCCGGATCCTGGTCGATCACCATCGCCAGCCGCTGGCTCTTGAGCTCGACAAAGGTGCCAATCGGGAACGTGCCGATGCACTGGACGAAGGCGGCGAAGACCACCGGATCGAACCGCCTGCGCTGTTCGGACATGGCCTGCAGCACCGCGCCGGGATCGACCGGCTGGGCGCCGGGCATATAGCTCGCCAGCTCGTCATAGGCATCGCAGACCGCGGCCATGCGGCACAGCAGCGGGATGTCGCCGCCGATCAGCCGCTGCGGATAGCCCGAGCCGTCGTTGCGCTCGTGATGGTGACGCGCCACCGCGACAGTCGCTTCGGCCATACCGCTGGCCGCCAGGAAATTGGCGCCCAGTTCGGTGTGCTGGGCCAGCACATCGGGCGGCAGCCGGCGATGGTCGCTGCCATAGTCGGCCAGATCGACCGGCAGCAGATTGACCCCGACGTCGAACATCAGTCCGGCCAACCCGGCCTCGCGGATTTCACCGGGCGAGAGCTTGAGTGCGCGGCCCAGCGAGACCATTAGCGCCGAACAGGCCAGCGCGTGGCGATAGAGGTATTCGTTGTCCTGTTTGCAGCGCATCAGCCCGTTGAAGGCGTGCGGGTTGCGCTGGACCGAGGCGAAGATGTCCTCGATCACCGGCTCGACCGTATCGGCCCTGATCGACTTGCCCAGCCGCATTTCAAGGAACACTTTCGACACCACCTTGCGGCCGCGCTCGGCGATCCGCGTGGCATGGCCGAATTCGCGCGCGGTGCTTTGCGGCGTGGTCGAGCGATAGTCGAACTGCACCGGGCTGCTGGGCGGCACGAAGCGGCGGCGTTCGGCTTGCTGGCGGGCTGGCGGGGCCGGGCGGGCAACCGGCAGGTCGCCGCGCCGGACCAGCACGTCGCGGCCCTTGGAGATGTCGATCACCACGGCCTCGATATCGGCATCGCGCAGGTCCTGCAGCGTTTCCTCGTCATCGAGGACGAATTTGGTCTTCCAGAACGGATGCTTCAGCCAGCTGCCTTCCAGCTTCTGCACGAACATGCCCATTTCGACCTGTGAGGGGCTGATTCTCTTGAGCATTTTCCGTGCGTTCCCGTGCTGGCGTTACGCTTCGCGCATAACGCCGCCGGGACTGCGGCACGGTGAAGGGGGCGCTAGGGGTTTCTCCTAGTCGCCCAACATATAGCGCCGCCGTTTGGCCTTGTAGCCATCGGGTATCAGGTGCGGCGGCAGCCATTCGTCGGTCTTGGTCTTGAGATAGCCGGCATCGGGATCGGCCTTGCCCGCGGCCTTCAGCTTGGCCACCAGATAGCGGGCATAGTGGTGATCGAAGATCCGCATGAATTCGCCGAAATAGATGTCTGCCACGCGGGTATCGCCGCGGATCACCAGCATGTTCTCATCATTGTTGCGCTGCGACGGGCGGCTGAAATTGGCCGATCCGGTGATCACCAGCGGATCGTCGTCCAGCGGATCGACCAGCATGAACTTGTCGTGGATGTAGTCATTGGAATTGAGCGGGTTGCCGCTTTCTTGGGCGAAATTGGCCAGGGCCCCGGCATCCAGCTTGCCCCCCGCCGCGAACAGCACGTCCCGGTCCACCCCGATGCTTTCGTCGGCGGCAAGGTCATCGTCCTTGACGATGAAGCGCAGCACGTCGTTGTCCTTGGCGATAACATCGGAAAACAGCTTGTCGAGATTGAAGGCCAGCGTGATGCAGACCACCTTCTTCGCCTCATCCATCCGGTCGGCGTACCATTGCAGCGAGGTCAGCTCCTGCGTGCCGTCGCGCGGGCTGAACAGCGGGATCGTGCCCTTGCCGGGCTTGCCGGCGGGCAACGGGCTGAGTGCGCGGGCGGGCCCGCGCAGACTGCCGACGGCAGTATCGGCCTTCAGCAGCTTCCAGTATTCGTTATAGGCCGTGGCCACCGTCCGATCCCAGACGATGTGGCCGACATTCGAATGGCCGAAAATCCCGCCGTCCGAGATGTTGGTCGATCCGGTCCAGACCGCGACCGGATCATCGCCCTTGAACAGGATCATGAACTTGTTGTGGCGGATCCCGGTCGAGGTCCGGCGCGGGAAGGCACAGTTGCGTTCGGCCAGCCCGGAATGGGCGATCACCGCCTCGTTCTCGGCCTTGTAGCTGCTTTCCGCGTCATAGACGATCTCGACCAGCGCCCCGCGATCGTGCGCCTTGGCCAGCTCGATCGCCACCGGCAGGTAGTGGAATTCATAGAACGCGGCGCGCAAGCTATAGCCGTCCTGGGCGAGGCCAATGAACCCGGTCAGCGCTTCGAACAGCCCCCGCGACAGCCAGACCATTTCCTCGGCCCGGGGATTGTCGCGATCGGGCTTGCGGTTGTCGAACCGGCGGGCATAGGCCTGCGATCCGATCACCCCGCGGTTGAAATAGACGTCGTGCCGGGCCTTGTCGTTGGGCTGCTGCGGATCGAGCAGGTATTCCTTCTCGGTCGATATCCGGACCGAGGTGGCATGGCCGCTGCGCAGTTCGAGCAGCTTGGGCTCGCCATAAACCGGCACCACCTTGTAGCGATAGGTCTTGCCGGTCTGGGCGGTGTAGTCGGCCCACAGGAAGCTCTGCACCGGATGGTCGGCGCTGCTGACCGGAGTGCCCGGCGCCAGCCCGCGGTCCTTTTCGCGAAACCGCTTGATCCCGCGCATCCAGTAGCGTTCGACCACGGTGTTGCCTTCCAGCTCGGCGCGCTCGATCGCAAAGCCCATCAGCCCGTCGCGGGCCGCATCCTGCCCCGGCATGAAATCCCATGCCAGAACCACCACATAGGTCCCGGCGATCGCCCGGACCTTCAAAACCTGACCTTCCTTGATAATGCGCATGGACCGTCACCCTTCTGACCAGAGGATTTGCGACCCGGCCCTGTTGGCAACACGCGGCTGCACTGCGCTGCGCGGCGCAGGATATCAGCGACCCGCCGGATTTCCAGCAGCAATTTGGGGGGCGATGCCCGCGTGGCCGAACAAGACCGGCTGCAGGTCCATTCCTGGCTGGGGCGGAAGGATTCGAACCTTCGCATGCCGGTACCAAAAACCGGTGCCTTACCGCTTGGCTACGCCCCAGCAGGAGCGCGGCCTATAGTCAGGCCGCGCCGCCAAGGGAAGGGGGCAATTCAGTCTGCCAGCTTGTCGAAATCGGCGGCCGAATGGCGTTCGATCAGGCCGGTCGGCAGGTTGACCTTCTGCCCGCGCTTCACCGCCGGGCGGGCCAGGATTTCCTCCACCCAGCGCCCGATACTGGTGTATTCGTCCAGCGACAGGAACGTCGCCGCATCGTTGTAGGCAAAGCCGCGATAGAGCAGCCCCAGCCAGGCATAGGTTGCCATGTCGGCGATGGAGTAGTCATCGCCGGCCAGGAACCGGCTTTCCGCCAGCCGCTTGTCGGCAACGTCGAACAGCCGCTTGGTTTCCATCGCATAGCGGTCGATCGCGTATTCGATCTTGATCGGCGCATAGGCATAGAAATGCCCGAACCCGCCGCCGATGAACGGCGCGCTGCCCATCTGCCACATCAGCCAGCTGAGGCATTCGGCGCGGGCCTTGCCGTCGCTGGGCATGAAAGCGCCGAACTTCTCGGCCAGATGCAGCATGATCGCGCCGCTTTCGAACACCCGGAACGGTTCGGGCCCGGACCGGTCGAGCAGGGCGGGGATCTTCGAATTGGGATTGAGCGCGACAAAGCCCGAACCGAACTGGTCGCCATCGCGGATGTTGACCAGCCAGGCGTCGTATTCGGCGTCCTTGTGCCCGGCTTCCAGCAATTCCTCGAACAGGATCGTCACCTTCTGTCCGTTGGGGGTGCCCAGCGAATAGAGCTGGAAGGGATGCTCACCCACCGGCAGCTCCTTCTCACACTGCGCGCCAGAGGTCGGCCGGTTGATCGCGGCGAACTGCCCGCCGTTGTCCTTGTTCCAGGTCCAGACCTTGGGCGGGGTGTATTCGGTGTCGGACATGGCGGGGCTCCTGAAAAAAAGGGCGGGCAGATTGGTGCGTCGCAATGCACCAATCTGCCCGCCAGGCAGGGTTCAAGCAAGTGGGAACGGCGATAACGCATCGCTCAGGGCAGCCCAGATTGCTTGAGGTAAGCTTCCGGCGGAAGGAAGGGGGGCCAGAAGCAAACGCAGAAACCAAATCAGAGGAAGAAGTCACTCCCGCCAAGCGTGCCGGAAAGCCCGGACATCTGGATCTGAAAATCGGCAATGCCATCGCCATCGACGTCGGCAGAGATCACCCCGCCGGAATAGCGCAGCTGCCCGGCGACCCTGCTGAAACCGGCATTGCCGATGAAGGTGAAGGCCTGATCGCCATCGAGCAGGCTGTTGGCATCGAGCCCGGCGAGGTCGATCTTGTCCGAACCGCGGGTGAAGTCGGTGATCCGGTCGCGATTGCCCGATCCGACGCCGCTGTCGGACAGGGCGGTGAACTGGAAGATATCGGCACCGCGGCCGCCTTCGAGCACGTCCACGCCTGCGCCGCCAAGCAGGATATCGTTGCCGTTGTTGCCCAGCAGTTCATCGTTGCCGGCATCGCCTTCAAGCCGGTCATTGCCGTCACCGCCGCTCAGCGTGTCGCGCCCGGCGCCGCCCTGCAGCCGGTCGGCATCATCGCCGCCGAACAGGTAATCGTTGCCGGTGCCGCCGATCAGCCAGTCCAGCCCCGATCCGCCCAGCAGGAAGTCATCGCCAGCGCCGCCGTCGATCCGGTCATTGCCATTCGCTCCGAACACAACGTCATTTCCGCCCAGCGCGTTGATGATGTCGCCGTTACCGGTGCCGAACAGGAAGTCACGCCCTTCGGTGCCAAGGATCGGCAGCGGGCCGCTGGGGGCAACATTGATCCGGAAGGTATCGCTAACAGTCGCTCCGGCGCGGTCGGTGGCGGTGACCGTAATGTCCACCGGCCCGACATTCCCCGCCCCCGGGGTGCCCGAGAAGATCCCGGTTGCCGGATCATAGCTGAGCCAGGCCGGCAGGCTGCCGGGTGCGATCGTCAGGCTGTCGCCCACATCAGCATCCGCAAAGGTCCCGCTGGGCAGGGTGAAGCTGAATGCCGTGCCTTCGGTCGCCGCCTGGTCGGGAACGGCGATCGCCACCGTGGGCGCGTCATTGGTGTTGGTCACCGTGATCCGGAAGGTATCGCTGGCGCTGCGGCTGCCATCCGATGCCGTGACCGTAACATCAAAGCTGCCGACATCGCCATTGGCGGGGGTCCCGCTGAAGGTTCGCGTGGCAGGATCGAAGCTGAGCCAGGCCGGCAGGCTGGATACGCTGTAAACCAGCACAGCGTTATCGACATCGCTGAAGGTGCCTGCGGGAAGCGTATAGTTGAACGCGGCATCCTCGGCCGTGGTGCTATCGGCCAGCGGATTGGCCAGTTCCGGCGCGTCGTTGACCGCCGCGATTGCCAGCGCGATCGTTGCGACATTGCTGGTCAGCGAACCATCGCTGGCCCGGAAGGTAAAGCTGTCGGTACCGTTGTAGTTCGCGCCGGGCGTATAGACATAGCTGCCATCCGCATTGAACACGATCGTGCCGTGTTCCGGCCCGGTGACCAGCGTATAGGTCAGGCTGTCGCCATCGGGATCGCTGGCGGCGACCTGTCCGGTGATGGTGTTGTCCTCGTCGTTCGATCCGGTGCCGTTCTGCGCCACCGGGGCGCGGTTGGCCTGCTGTCCGGTGTTGAAGCTGCGGTGGCGCCACAGATCGAGGACAGTATCGACACTGCCATTCCAGGGATCGAAGGCTTCGCCGCGGTCAAGCCAGACCGCAGTAAAGCCGCCGCCGGGCATGGCCACCAGATCAAGCTGGCCCTGATCGCCGGTGGTGGTCGTGTTGACCGGCACCCAGTCTCCTACCGGGGTGCCATCGCGGTTGAACTGGCGCGCGACGATATCGTAACCGGTTGGGCTGGACAGGCTGCCAACAAAGCCCGCGACCACAAAGGTGCCGTCGGGCAGGGTAATCATGTCATGGGCATATTCGGGATGGTAGCCGGTCAGGTCCGTGGTCAGCGTGGCCTTGGGGCCCTGTGCGCTGCCATCGGCGTTGAACACCTGGAAGGTCAGGCCATGGATGTCGTTCCAGGTCATGATGAACGATCCGTCGGCAAACGCTTCGATCACCGGCGTGACAAGGTTCGTGGTGAAACCGCCAAACGAGCCAGAGCCGCTGTCGATGACCTGCGCGGGGGCCAGCGCAACGCCCGAAGGACTGAACACCTGGGCGTGCAGCGAAGGCAGGTCAAAATTCGTCAGCAACGGCTCGACCCAGGTCGCAACGATATTTCCATTGGGCAGAACCGAAATGTCGGCATGCAGCGGCACGTCGCCGCTGTTCTGGACAGTGCCTTCGACGATAGTCTGGCTGAGCTGGTTTCCGGCCGCGTCAAGAATGCGCAGCACCGGCTTTTCGACATACCAGGATGATCCGTCGCCCTGCGGAACCTCGAACAGGTCAACGCCGAACACCGCCAAGCCGCCATCGGACAGCACGGTCATTTCAAAGCCATTGCTGAACTTGGACATCGTTTCCGATTGCCCCAGCAGCGTGCCTGCGCTGTCAAAATGGAGGAAGTCGATCACTTCGCCTGAAACGACGCGCTGCACATAGAAGCTGCCATCGGCCCCGGCGATCGCGCTGCCAAAGGCGGTGGCGTTGCCCAGATCGGCTGGAAGGGTGAATGCCGCGCCCAACGGATTTCCGGCAGCATCGAACAGTTGCAGCATCATGGCTGGCGGTGAACCGGCTTCATCGGTCCAGCCCATCAGGGTGTTCCCGTTGGACAGCACCAGCGCCTGGCGCGGCACCAGAGTGCCATCGCTGCTGGTGTTGGGATTGGTGACGACTTCGCCTGAACCGGTAAGCGGCATGGTGGTTGCTCCTTTGCGGCTGAAGCTAACCGGCCAGCGCCGCGAATTGCAGGTCCAAGGACGTACTGGTGCATCGCAGCATTCCTCCCGTTCTGGGACAGTTGGTCGAACGGGGCTTAAGCGGATTGGCTGATTGCCCGGGCGGCCCGATTGGCTATGGTCGGGCGATGAAAAGACTGATCATGGCCTCGCTGGTGTTCATCGGGCTCGTCGCAACCGGTGCGCCCGCCACTTCGCAAGAACCGCTCAGCGCCGAACGGATCGTCGATACCGTCAAGGTGCTGACCGACGACTGGTTTCAGGGCCGCGCGCCGGGAACGCTGGGGGAAGAACGCACGGTCGGCTATCTGATCGGACGCTTTCAGGCCCTGGGGCTGGAGCCGGGCGGGCCGGGCGGCAAATGGGTCCAGCCGGTGCCGCTGCTGCACACCCGGCTGGGAACGCCCCAGCAGCTTGAGTTGGCGACGCCGCAAGGGGTGGTGCCGATCAAGCTGGGCACCGATGCCTATCTTTCGACCTTGCAGAATGCGGACGCGGCGAAGGTCAGCTCTGCACCGCTGGTCTTCGTCGGCTATGGCGTCACCGCGCCGGAACGCAAATGGGACGATTTCAAGGGCCTGGACCTGAAGGGCAAGGTCGCGGTCTTCCTGATCAACGATCCCGATTTCGAAGCCTTGAAGGGTGAGGCCGTGGCCGGCCGGTTCGGCGGCAAGGCGATGACCTATTACGGGCGCTGGACCTACAAGTTTGAGGAAGCCGCGCGGCGCGGGGCGGTGGCGGCGCTGATCGTCCACGACGCCGAAGGGGTCGGCTATGGCTGGAACGTGGTGGTCAGCCCGGGGGGCGAGAATTACGGCCTGGTTCGCAAGGACGGCAGCCAGACCAGCCTGGCGCTGCAGGGCTGGCTCAGCCACGAAATGGGCGACCGGCTGTTCGCGATGGCCGGGCAGGATCTGGGCAAGCTGCGCCTCGCGGCGCGCTCGGCCAAGTTCCGGCCGGTGCCGCTGACCGGCGTGACGCTCTCGGCGGCGATCCCGTCAAACCATGAGGTGGTGATCAGCCACAACGTCCTCGCCCGGCTGCCGGGCACCACCCGCGCGGATGAAGTGGTGATGATCGGCGGGCACTGGGATGCCTATGGCCAAGGCAAGCCCGATGCGCAGGGCCGGATCTATCGCGCCGGGGCCAATGACGATGCGCTGGGGATCGCCGCGATGCTGGAGATTGCGCGGCGGATGAAGGCCGGACCGGCGCCGCAGCGCTCGGTGGTGTTCGCCGCCTGGACTGCGGAAGAGCGCGGGCTGCTCGGCAGCGAAGGCTATGCCCAGGACCCGGTCTATCCCTTCGACAAGACCGTCGCCAACCTGACGATCGACGTGCTGCAAACCGCCGGTGCGGCCAAAGACGTGGTGCTGATCGGCAAGGGCCAGTCAACCATGGAGGACGAACTGGCCGCTTTCGCCGCCAGGCAGGGACGCACCGTGACGCAGGAAAGCCTGCCCGAACGCGGCCTGTTCTTCCGCGCCGACCATTTCCCGATGGCCAAGCGCGGAGTGCCGGTGCTGCTGATGATGGGCCTGGCCGGGGCCAGCGACCTGGTCGAAGGCGGCCGACCCGCCGGGCAGAAGTGGATCGATGACTATACCGGCCGCTGCTATCACCAGGCCTGCGACGCCTGGGACGCCAGCTGGAACATGGCCGGGGCAATGCAGGACATCGAACTGGTCCACGCACTCGGCTGGGACCTCGCCAATTCGAGCCGCTGGCCGCAGTGGAAACCGGGCAGCGAGTTTGCGGCGGCGCGGGGGAATGTGGGGAAGTAGGTCTCCCCCATTTGGGTCAAGAGACAGATTGGTTCACGCAGAGGGCTTGAGCTGAGCCGCAGGCTCTTCTCCCGAATGATGCTGCGTTTGCCGCACCGTCGCCTTCTGAGAGCGGCTTCGCCGCAGGCGAGACATCTCTGCGCCTCTGTTTTCTGCTCTGCGCCCTCTGCGTGAACCCCCTTGTTCTTGGTCGGCCTGAAAGCTCAAGCTTGACAGGAAGACACGTATATCACATATTTCTGTCATGACAGAAATTACCAACGAGTCGTCCAAGCTTCATCCCGCGGTGCAGGAATTCGTGCTGCGTTGGGGGGACCTGGGCGGGCAGTGGGGGGTGAACCGCTCGGTCGCGCAGATCCAGGCGTTGCTGATCCTCAGCGAAACCGCGCTGAATGCCGAAGAGATCGCCGACCGGCTAGGCATGGCGCGCTCCAACGTGTCGAACAGCGTCAAGGAACTGCTGGCGTGGAAGCTGATCCGGCGGGTGCCGGTGCTGGGCGACCGGCGCGATTACTACGAGGCCGAGACTGACATGTGGCAGATGGCCAACAAGGTTGCCCAGGGCCGCAAGGAGCGCGAGATCGACCCGATGCTCGCCGCGATCGATGCGGCCATGGCCCAGGCTGACCAGACCCCGCTGCACCCCACGGTCGCGCGGCGGCTGGCCGACATGCACGGCTTCATCCACACGGTCGAGGGCTGGTACCGCCAGATGCTCAACGTGCCGCCGCACCAGATCATGCGGCTGATCAAGCTGGGCGCGAAAGTGGTGGGGCTGCTCAAGTTCGTTGGCGGCAAGGGTGAGAAGGAAGCGGACTAGCGGGCGAAAAAAATTTGCTCGCCGATTTCTCTTGATACAGAAATTACGAAAGGAACGGGAGATGGCTCAGGCACTGGCAAGATGGGAGGCGCAACTCGCTTCCGATGCGGCACTGGCCGATCTGCGCTTCGCCCGGCTGCTGGGCAGCGAGGGCTGGGCGCGGCTTCCGGCTTTGGTGCGGGCGCGGTTTGCCAAGCGTTATGCTCCCGGGTGCTCGGTAAGTTACGCGGGTGTGATCGGTGAGTGCCGCTTGAGTGCCATCGGCCTTTGCCTTGCGCACCTCTGCCGGCTGATCGGGGCACCGTTGCCGCTCGATCGCGGCGGCGGGCTGGCGGCGGTGGTGACGGTGACCGAACACGGTCCCTCGGGCGGGCAGGTCTGGACCCGCGTCTATGCCCGCCGCCGCGGCTTTCCGCAGGTGATTCACAGCGCCAAGATGTTCACCGGCCCCACCGGGCTGGAGGAGTATCTGGGGCTCGGCTTCGGGGTCGCGCTGACGGTATCGGCCGAGCGGGACCGGATCGTCTTCCGCTCGCACCACTACTTCCTGAAGCTCGGAAAACTGCGGTTTCGCCTGCCGCGCTGGCTCGCGCCGGGCCAGCTGACGATCGATCACATCGACCATCATCATGGAGCATTCGCTTTCGTGCTCGACTTGCGGCATCCCCTGCTGGGCGAGCTGATCCACCAGCACGGGGAGTTTCACGACCAATGAGCAAGCCCCTTGTCCTGATCCTTGGCGGTTACGGCGGCTTTGGCGCGCGGCTGGCGCGGCGGCTGGCAGGCGATGGCTGGCAAGTACTGGTTGGTGGCCGCAATCTGGCCAAGGCCCGGGCTTTCGCGGCGACCTTGCCGGAGGGCGAGGGGATCAGCGCCGATCGCGGGAGTGACCTGGTGCCATTGCTCGAACAGCATCGCCCGCTCCTGCTGGTCGATGCTGCCGGGCCATTCCAGGGCAGTTCCTACTGCGTTGTCGAGGCCTGCCTGGCCGCTGGCGTGCACTACATCGACCTGGCTGACGGCCGTGACTTTGTCTGCCAGATCAATCAGTTCGATCGAGCTGCGAAGCAGACCGGACTGGCTGTCATCGGCGGAGGATCGAGCGTGCCGGCGTTGTCCGGCGCGGTGGTGCGCGAACTGGCTGCGGGCATGGAGCGGGTGGTCGCGGTCGATATGGCGATCAGCGCCACGACCCGCGCCAGCTCGGGCCGCTCGGTGGTCGCGGCGGCGCTCAGCTATGCCGGAAAGCCGATCCGGCTCTGGCGGGCGGGCCAGCAGGTCGAGGCCCACGGATGGTCGCTGATGCGGCGCGAGCACTTTGCGGTCGATGGTGTGGCTCCGCTGGGCCGGCTGGTCGGGCTGGCCGAAGTGCCGGATCTTGAATTGATGCCCGACCAGCTCCCCGGCAAGCCTGCCGTAACCTTTCGCGGCGGCTCGGAATCGGGCCTGCAGATGCGCGCGCTCGGCGTGCTCAGCTGGATCGCGGCGCGCGGGTGGCTCCAACGGCCCGCGCGTTTGGCGGCGCTGCTTGCTCCGCTTCAGCAAGCAAGCGCGCGGCTGGGCGGAACACGCTCGGCCATGAATGTAGATGTGATCGGCCTGGCAGAAGGGGCGCCGCTCCACCGCAGCTGGACCCTGATCGCCGAACAGGGGCTGGGGCAGGAAATCCCCACCCTGGCGGCGCAGTTGCTGGCGCGGCGATTGCGGGCTGGAGCGCTGGCGCCCGGTGCGCGCGATGCCTCGCGCGAGCTGGCTCTGGCCGATTTCCAACCCTTGCTGGCCGAGCTGCCGCTGTCGCAGCAGGTTCGGGAAGGGAATGTTGAACCACTCTACCAGCGCCTGCTGGGCGAGCGTTTTGCGGCGATGTCCGTGCCCTTGCGCTCGATGCATGCTCCACTGGCCGAAACCAGCGCGCAAGGTGAGGCCAGGGTTGAGCGTGGGCGCAATCCGCTCGCCCGCCTGCTGGGCTGGATCATGGGCTTTCCGGCGGCTGGCCACTATCCACTCGACGTTCGCTTTAGTCCTGAAGCAGGCACGGAGCGTTGGACGCGGACCTTTGGATCATACCGCTTCTCCAGCGAAATGGCTGGATCCCGCGACGGCTTGCTGATCGAGCGCTTCGGCCCCCTGCGGTTCACGTTCCGGATCGTGATTGATGGCGAGGGGGCCTTGCAGCTTGAGCTGGCCCGCTGGTCGGCGTTCCACCTGCCAATGCCCGGGTTTCTCGCTCCCAAAATTGCCGCGCGCGAATGGGATGCCGGTGGGCGCTTCGGATTTGATGTGGGCGTGACGATGCCGCTAATCGGTCCGGTGGTGCACTACGTCGGTACGCTGACGCTAGAGAATTCGGGCCTGGTGCTCGGCTGAGGGAACCCAGCAGGTCGCGCGCTTGCCGAACAGACGGTAACGGTTGCGCGCCACCAGCCGATAGACCGGATCGCGCAAGGCGCGGGGAACCAGCCGAAGCAGACCCAGCATGCGCCAAGGCCAGCCCAGTCCGGCATAGATCGCCAGTACCGCATCGCTGTCACGCAAGGCGTGATCCCCCTCGACCACGATCAGCGTTTCGGGGTCGGCCGGGTCGATCCCGAAGCGGCGGTAAAGCGCGCTGCCAACCTCGCCCTGCATCGAAGCCAGGTGGAAAAGGCCGCGCCTGTCATGCCGCAGGACGAATTGGGCATTGGCCGAACACAGCACGCAGAGCGCATCGAACACGATGATCGGTCCCGCTGCGTCCCGGTCCATCAGCGGTCAGTCCAGCCGCATCACCCAGCCATGCGGATCGGGCGCTTCGCCGCGCTGGATCGCGGTCAGCCGGGCCTTGAGCTTGCCGGTCAGCTGGCCGGGACCGCCGCTGCCGATAGTGAATTCACCATCGCGACCGGCAACCTTGCCAACCGGGGTGACCACTGCGGCGGTGCCGCAGGCGAAGGCTTCGACCAGCTGGCCCGAGGCGGCATCGGCGCGCCACTGGTCCAGACTGTACTTGTCTTCTCGAACGGTCAGTCCTTCATCGCGGGCCAGCGCGATCAGACTGTCGCGGGTCACCCCTTCGAGGATCGTGCCGCTGATCGGCGGGGTCAGCAGGCTGCCATCGGCAAAGACGAAGAACAGGTTCATGCCGCCCAGTTCCTCGATCCACTTGTGCTCGGCCGCATCAAGGAACAGCACCTGATCGTGCCCCTTGGCAAAGGCTTCGGCGGTGGGGACCAGGCTGGCGGCATAGTTGCCGCCGCATTTGGCCGCGCCGGTTCCGCCCGGGGCCGCGCGGGTATAGTCCGAAACCCAGATCGACACCGCCGGGGCGCCGCTCTTGAAGTAATTGCCGGCCGGGCTGGCGATCACCAGGAACTTGTAGCTCTTCGCTGCCCGCACGCCCAGGAAGGCTTCGGTCGCGATCATGAACGGGCGCAGGTAGAGCGAA
The DNA here is from genome assembly GCF_020852455.1 of Novosphingobium sp. Lineage (GTDB taxonomy): Bacteria > Pseudomonadota > Alphaproteobacteria > Sphingomonadales > Sphingomonadaceae > Novosphingobium. Next base: position 69,373 of record NZ_JADZAT010000009.1, on the reverse strand, counting down.
CCGCCTTCCACGCTCGGGAACCAGTCCTTGTCCACCTCCACCAGTTCGCGGATCGCCTGGATGAACAGTTCTTCGGGAAGTTCGGGCATGGCAAGGCGCCGGGCCGACTGGTTGAAGCGCCGGGCATTGGCCTGCGGGCGGAACAGCGCCATCGAGCCATCGGGGTGGCGATAGGCCTTCATCCCTTCAAAGATTTCCTGAGCATAGTGCAGCACCGAGGCCGCCGGATCGAGCGCGATCGGGCCATAGGGCAGGACTGCGGCATTGTGCCAGCCAGCCTCTTCAGACCAGTCGATCGAGACCATGTGGTCGGTGAAGCGGGTGCCGAAGCCGGGGTTCGCCAAGACTTCGGCGCGCACCTCGGCCGGGGTCGGCGCGGGGTGGGGCACTTGGGCAAAACGGGTCGCGGGTTCGGCGAGGGTAGCCATCAGAATCGAATCCTTGCACTGCGAAGCGCGGGCATTGAACGAAAATTACATCTCGCGCAACCCGCAAGCAATAAAAGTAATGACGTTATTTCTTTTTCCTTCATAGCCCATGAACGGGCCGAGGCCAAGCGGCAGCCCCAAATGAGAAGGGCTGCCCCGGCCTAACCGGAAGCAGCCCTTCGCATGGTCAGCGGCCGGAAAGCGCCGCTCACGAAGCCTCTATCGCTTAAACAATGCTCAGCGATAATGCTCCATCAAGCGGGTTACCGACCTCCCTGCTGAACCATGAGACATCGGTCACCTCCTTTCGCGCTGTTGAGCCATTCGCCCCCGGACGAGGACTGGACCGTGGCGGAAAGACCGCTTTGGCCTTGGTCATAGGTGTGATTCATTTCTCGCTGCACAACAAGTCTTGCGTGAAAAAAATTTGCTGTCAGAATTCTGCGCTTCGGCCCGCGACCGGGCAGTTCTCCACAGCCAAGCTTCAGCGGCAATCCTCGATCACCCGGCCGATCTCGGGCCAGCTGGGCAGGTAGAGTGTTTCCATCCCTGCGACTTCAAAGGCGAAGCGTCCGCGCGAAAAGGCGATCGAATCCAGCATCGGATCGCTGGCATGCAATTCGGCCACGATCCAGCCGGGCGGCGAACGCAAGGGATCGCTGCTGAGCGGCCGGGTTCCGAAGGTGCTGGTCAAAGCCATTGGGGTGGCGACTGCCTGGCTGCCAGCCCGCGACAGCAGCACGCGGCCATTGAGCTTGTCACAGCTCAGGCCGGCCTTGGCTGAACCGTCGGTTCCGACAAAGCTGGCGGTTGAACGGCCCTGGACGATGGCCCAGCGCCAGGTGCCCGCAGTTTGCGCCGCGTCACGCCAGTCGGCCGGGGGCCTGGGCAGCGGCGGGGGCGGCGGGAGCGGTGCCGGCGTGGGTGCCGGCGCGGGGACTGGCACCGGCCTGGGCGGCGCGGCGCAGGCGGCGAGCAATGCCGGGCCAAGCAGCGCGGCGGCCTTGGCCCAGACTGGCGACGAGGGAGCAATTGCCTTCACCAGCCTTCTATGGAAGGAGGCGCGGCAATGAGCAAGCAGCGCAAGGAACGGGTGGACCAGATGCTGGTCGAACGCGGCCACGCCGAAAGCCGCACCCGCGCGCAGGCGCTGGTGCTGGCAGGCCTGGTCTTTTCCGGCGAAACCAAGATTGCCAAGCCCGGCCAGACGCTGCTTGCCGATGCTCCGCTGGAGGTGCGCGGACGCGATCACCCGTGGGTTTCGCGCGGCGGGATCAAGCTGGCCCACGCGATCGACCATTTCGGGCTCGATCCGGCAGGCGCGGTGGCGATGGATATCGGCAGTTCGACCGGCGGGTTTACCGATGTGCTGCTGAGCAAGGGTGCCAGCCACGTCTTCGCGGTTGATTCCGGCACCAACCAGCTCGCCTGGAAACTGCGCCAGGATCCGCGCGTCACGGTGCTGGAACAGACCAGCGCGCGGGTGCTGACCCCGGATCAGATCGACCGGCCCTGCAACTGGGTGGTTTGCGATGCCAGTTTCATCGGGCTGGCCAAGGTGCTCGACGTGCCGCTGAAACTGGCCGCCACACCCTGCCGCCTGGTCGCGTTGATCAAACCGCAGTTCGAAGTGGGCCGGGCCGAGGTGGGCAAGGGCGGGGTGGTGCGCGATCCGGCGCTGCACCAGCGCGTCTGCGATGAAGTGCGCCAGTGGATCGAGGGGCTGGGCTGGCAGGTGCAAGGTATCGTCGAAAGCCCGATCACCGGGCCGGAAGGCAATGTGGAGTTCCTGATTTCGGCCTTGCGCGAAGTGGACTAGCTTTCGAGCAGCACCGAACGATCGACATTGCGGGCATCGATCGCTCCGGTCAGACCCAGCGCGGTGCGCATGTCCTGCTTGACCAGGCCCAGATAGCGCGCAAGCGCTGCCTCGCCGCCAGCACCCAGGGCCAATGCCCAGGGGCGCCCGATCAGCGCGGCCTTGGCCCCCAGCGCCAGTGCGCGGACCAGGTCTTGCCCGGTGCGGATCCCGCCATCGACCAGCACTGTGGTCTTGTCGCCAACCGCATCGGCAATCCGGGGCAGCATCGCCGCACTGGATGCAACGCCATCGAGCTGGCGGCCGCCATGGTTGGAAACGATGATCCCGTCAGCGCCAATCGCAACGGACTGGCGGGCATCGTCGATATCGAGAACGCCCTTGAGTACCAGATTGCCCTTCCAGATCCCGCGCAGCCATTCGATATCTTTCCAGGTTACCGAAGGATCGAACTGTCCGGCCATCCACAGCATGAAATTGGCGACGTTGCCCGACCCCGTGCCCGCAACATATTTGGCGACGTTGCCAAGGCCGTGCGGGCGACCGCGCAGGCCTACGTCCATCACCCAGCGCGGATGCAGGCCATAGTCGATCGGCCCGGCCCGCAATTTGCCCCAGGCACCAAGGCCGCCGGCCATGCCATTGCGGATATCGCGATAGCGCGTGCCCAGCACTGCCAGGTCGATCGTGAAGGCCAGCGTCCGCACCCCGTGATCCCAGGCACGGGCAAGGATATCCTGCACCACCCCGCGGTCCTTCAGCATATAGAGCTGGAACCAGAATGGCCGGTCCGAGACCTTGGCAACCTCTTCCATCGAGCAGACCCCGACGGTGGAAAGACAAAAGGGAATTCCGGCCGCATCGGCCGCGCGCTTGGCCTGTACCTCGCCGCGCCGCGCGGTCATCCCGCCCATGCCGACCGGGGCCAGCACCAGCGGCATGGCCAGCTTTTCACCGAACAGTTCGACCGAGCAATCCATCTTCGAAGCATCGCACAGGACCTTCTGGACCAGCTGAACCGCTTCCCAATCGGCGGTGTTGCGCCGCAGGGTCACTTCCGCGCCCGATCCACCGTCGATGTAATCGAACAGGAAGCGCGGCAGGCGCCTTTCGGCGCGGGCGCGAAAATCGGCATAGCTGGCGGGAAGCAGGTTGAGCGTTTCGCCCATCAGAGCAGCGCCTCGATCAGCCGCGGCCCCTTGTGCGCCAGCGCATCGGCCAGCGCCTGGCGGAAGCCTTCTGCCGTATCGACGCGCACCGCCGGCACGCCCATCCCTTCAGAGATCTGCGACCAGTTGATCGCCGGATTGCGCAGGTCGAGCATCGACAGCGCCTTGGGCCCGGGGTTTTGCACGCCCACCCGCATCAGTTCGATGTTGAGGATCGCGTAGGACCCGTTGTTGAGGATGATCGTGGTCACATCCAGGTTTTCGCGCGCCATGGTCCACAGCGCCTGGACGGTGTACATCGCCCCGCCATCGCCGTGCAGCGCGATCACCTTGCGGTCCGGGCAAGCGACCGCAGCCCCCACCGCCAGCGGCAGGCCCTGACCGATCGAGCCGCCGGTCAGCTGCAACCAGTCATGCTTCCTGGCCGCCGCGCAGGCCAGCATTGATGCACCGCCCTGGGTCGCGCCCTCATCGGAGACGATCGCGTTCTCGGGCAGCAGTTCGGCCAGCACCGCGCCCAGGTTGGCGCTGTTGAGCTGGCCTTCGGCGGCCGGGAATGCGCCCGCTTGCTGAACCAGCGCGGGTTCGGCCGGGGCATTCAATGCCGTGGCCAGCCCGGACAGGGCGTGCAGGGCATCCTCGCGCATGCTGGCCAGGCGGACCAGGTTGGCGCCCTCGGGTGACAGCCAGCTGGGCTTGCCGGGATAGGCGAAGAACGAGACCGGCGGTTCGCTGCCGCAGAACACGATGGTCTTGAATTCGGCAATGAAGGCCTGCGCCTGCTCACCGAAATAGGGCAGCTTTTCAACCGCGACCCGGCCCACGCCGCGCTGGTGGCGGGTGGCAAAGGTTTCGCAGACCAGCCGGCAGCCGGTAGCCGCCGCGATCCGCCCGGCTTCGATCAGCGCCTCCTCGCGCAGCGCCCGTCCGCCCAGGAACAGGCACTTCGGTCCCTCGCCATCCTTGAGCGCTGCCGCAGCCGCAGCAATTGCCGCGTCCGGCGTCTTCGCAACGGCGGGGACAGGCAGGGGGGCAACCGGAGCGGAGCCTTCGCTCCAGGCATGGTTGGCGGGCACGATCACCGTGGCGATCCGGCCGGGATAGCCCTGCGCGACCGAAAAGGCTTCGGCCCCCGCCTGGGCCAGGTCACGTTCGGAGGTTGAGGTGCGGACCCAGTCCGACATCGGCCGGGCAACGCCTTCGGTGTCCGAAGTCAGCGGAGCATTGAAATGCTTGTGATAAGTCGCATGGTCGCCGACCATGTTGATCACCGGACTGCCGGCCTTCTTGGCGTTGTGCAGGTTCGCCAGGCCATTGCCCAGACCCGGGCCCAGATGGAGCAGGGTCACCGCCGGCTTGTCGGCCATGCGGCCGTACCCATCCGCCGCGCCGGTCACCACGCCTTCGAACAGGCCCAGGATCGCGCGCATCCCGTGCTGCCGGTCGACCGCCGCGACCAGCTGCATTTCGGACGTGCCGGGGTTGGCGAAGCAGACTTCCACTCCGCAGGCATGCAAGGTTTCGATGAATGCTTCAGCGCCGTTCATGATCCAGAATCCTCCCGTTTGCAGCCAAGTTTTCAGACATTGCGGCGTGGTGCAAGCGCGATCAGACTGACGCTACGGAATGTCTTCCTCGCGGATCGTGCGGACCAGATCCTTGAAGGCCTTGGTTGCGACTCCTTCCAGCGCTGGCATCATCGGTTCGAAGGGTTTGCCATAGCCGGCGAAGACCGTCAGGCCTTCCATCGCGGCGGAAATGAACAGCACCAATGCGGCCCGCTTCTCTGCTGGCAGGTCGGCCCTCATGTCAGCCACGATCTCATCAAGCGGGGCGCGGGCGCGGACATACAGTTCGTGCATGCGCTCGAAAACGAACGGATCGTGATTGGATAGCGCCCACAGTTCGGGGAAGAACCGGGTGGTCTTCAGCGTGCGCAAGTCCTCCAGCACGGTCTCGCAGTACAGATCGAGACGCCCTTCGGGGGGCAGCTGGGGGTGATGCATGATCTTGTCGAATTCGATCTCGTAGCTCGAGATGACCGAATCGAGCAGCGCCTGGACCAGGTCTTCGCGGGTTGGAAAGTGGTAGGTCAGGTTGCCCAGCTTCATGCCGCAGGCCGCCGCAATCTTGCGCATCGACATGGCCCGATAGCCCGAATTGACCAGCAGGTGCAGCGCGGCGCGCAGGATCTCTTCGCGAGTCTCGTGCCCCTTGGCATAGCCGCCTTCACGCGGAGGAAAGGCCAGATCGGCGACTGTAATGGCCTGAATCTTGCGTTCAAAGGTAAGCGAATCAGGCATTTGTTGTCGAATCTCCGGATCAGTCAGAAACCGTACGATAGACAAATTTAGGACACTTGATAAACTTTACCTCAAACCGTCAGCATGCGGTCAACGGCGGGGGATGGGTCAAGACTCCGCTTGGGGAGGGACCTATGCGATCGATGTCATTCGCGCTTGCGCTCTTGCTGACAGCCGGCTCGGCCGTGGCGGCAACGCCGCCGCCGCTGCCGGAAGAGCCGATCCCCAGCGTCGGCACGCTGCCAGACAGCTATCCAAAGCATTGGGTGCTGGTCCATGACTTCAACTTCAATGCCATTCTTGATGGCAAGGTGGTGGTGGTCGATACGGAGAACCTCGCGCAGCCGATGAAGGGCGTGGTCCGCACCGCGCAGTTCGGGAACCTGCTCTACGCGCCGGAAAAGCACGAGTTCTATACGGCAGAGACCTTCTATTCACGCCTGACCCGCGGCGAGCGCACCGATGCGATCACGGTGTGGGATTCACGCAGCCTCCAGCCCAAGGGTGAAATTCTGCTGCCTGGCGGCAAGCGCCAGCAGTCGGTAACCTACAACGGGCTGTTCCAGTTCATCAACGGCAAGAAGTGGGCGGTGGTCGCCAACTTTACCCCGGCGCAGTCGGTCACCGTGGTCGATCTGGATGGCCGCAAGGTGCTGTCGGAAATCGACCTGCCGGGCTGCTCGCAATTCTATCCCACCGGCGCGCGCGGTTTCACCACCTTCTGCGCCGATGGCTCGCTGACTTCGATCCAGCTTGACGATGCCGGCAAGGTCGCCAGTTCGAAGACCCTGCCCAATGTCCAGGATATCGACAACCAGGCCCAGTTCCAGAACGCCGCCTTTGCCGGTCAGACGGCCTGGTTCGTCACCTTTGGTGGCTTGCTGAAGGGCTATGACCTGTCGGGGCCGGTAGCGCGCCCGCTGCCGGGCAAACTCTCTGTCGGTACTGCCGAAGGCGGACAGCCAGCGTGGCGTCCGGGCGGCTGGCAGGTGATCGCCGCCGGGCCGACCGGTCTGCTCTATGTGCTGATGAGCCCCTATGGCAAGGAAGGCAGCCACAAGGACGGCGGCAGCGAGGTCTGGGTGATTGATCCGTCCAGCGGCCAGCGCACCCAGCGGATCGTGCTGCAGGGCCATTCGGGCTCGATCGCGGTGACCAGCGAAGCCAGCCCGCATCTGGTGGTCGCGCGCGCGCCCGGCGATATCGACGTCTATGATGCCGTCAGCGGCAAATTCGTCCGGTCGCTCGGTGCAACCGTGGCAGCCAGCCCGGTCCTGATTACGCCGGTTCCGTAATGGCGGCGGTCGCTCTTTTCCTGGCCCTGCTGTTGGCCGCTTCGGCCGTGCACAAGGTGACGGCACGCGATCGGCTGGGCGCAGTGGTCGCGCGGCTTGCCGGCGTCCCCATGCCGCTGGGCGTGTTGCTACTGGCGCTGGCCGCCACGGTTGAGGGGTTGGCGGCGCTCGCCCTGCTGGTTCCGGGGTTGCAGATCGGCGGGGCACTGGCTGCCGCCACGCTGTGGACAGTCTATTGTCTGACCTTGCTGCGCCAGCGCGGCAAAGTGCTCGATTGCGGTTGCGATTTCGTAGCGCGCGAGCGGCCGGTCGATCTGTTCGCGATCCTGCGTCCGGCGTTGCTGGCCCTGCTTGCCGCACTGGTGGGGCGGTTTGCACCGCTGGGCCTGACGCTGGAAACCCCGTTCGCCGCGCTGGCGCTGGCCGCGCTGTGGTTCGCTGCGGGCGAACTGCATTCGATTCCCCGTCCAAGGAGTGCCCGGACATGATCCTGACTTCGCAAATCCTCTTGTGGGTGGCGGTTATCGTCCTGGCGGTAATGGTCGCCGCGCTGGCCCGGCAGGTCGGCATCCTGCACGAACGGATCGCCCCGGCCGGCGCGCTAACCCTGCACCAAAGCGTAAAGGTGGGTGAGGTTCCGACCTCGCTTGAACTCAAGACCGCGCAGGGCGGGTCGATCACCATCGGCGGCAAGCGCGACGGGCGCAGCCAGCTGGTGTTCTTCGCCGCGCCCGATTGTCCGGTCTGCAAGAGCCTGTTGCCGGTGCTGAAAAGCTCGGCCCGGGCTGAAGCGGACTGGCTGGAGGTGGTAATCGCCGGCGATGGGGACACTGCGGCCTATCAGGCAATGACTGCCAGCCATGGAATCGGCGATCTGCCGCTGGTTCTCTCTGAAGCGCTGGGTCGATCCTACGGTGTGTCGAAGCTGCCCTATGCGGTGCTGCTCGACGAGACCGGAAAGCTCGCCTCGCTGGGCCTGATCAACAGCCGCGAACACCTTGAAAGCCTGTTCGAAGCCAAGGAGCGGGGCGTCGCCTCGATCCAGGATTTCCTTTCGCGCCGCAATGGGGGTGCCTGATATGTCCGCATTCGACAAATTTACCGAAAAGCTGGCCCGCCGCCTGGCGCGCGGCACTTCGCGCCGATCCTCGCTGGCAGTGCTGGGCGCCTTTGCGACCGGCGCGGCGGTGCTGCCGGTCTTGCCGGTATCCCGGGCGGCTGCGGCGGCTCCGGCCGGCGGCGGCGGCAAGCGCCCGCCGATCGAAAGCGGTAACCCGCAGGATCCGGGCGACCAGGGGGCATGCGACTATTGGCGCTATTGCGCGATTGACGGGTTCATCTGTGCCTGCTGCGGCGGCACGGTCAACACCTGCCCGCCGGGGACCGAAATGAGCCCGATCACCTGGATCGGCACCTGCACCAACCCGGCTGACGGGCGGGCCTATGTGATCAGTTACAACGACTGCTGCGGGGTTTCATCTTGCGGGCATTGCCTGTGCAACCGCAACGAAGGCGACCGCCCGCAAGTCCGGCCGCAAGCGAACAACGACTATAATTGGTGCCTGGGCACGGAAAGCAGCATCTACAACTGTTCGGTCGCCGCGATCGTCGGGGTTGCCGAGAAATGAGCGGACTGCGCCTGCTTGCCCTGCCATTGGTCGCGGGGGCTGCAATTCTGACCCTGGCCGCCCAGCCGGTGACCGGAGCCGCCCCGCCAAATGGTGCGGTGATCTATAACCGCTGTGCGGCTTGCCACACCGCGACCGGCAAGGGAATTCCCGCAACCTATCCGCCGCTGGGAGCCGACTTCCGCAAACTGGCCAGCAAGCCTGGCGGGCGGCGGTATCTGGTGCTGGTGGTAACCCGCGGCATTTCTGGTCCCTTGACCGTTGAAGGCAAGCCCTATCGCAATGTCATGCCGGCCCAGGCCGGTCTGGATGATGCTGCGGTCGCCGCCGTGCTCAATCATGTCGGGACCAGGATCGCTACCCAGGGACCGGCCTTCAAGCCGTTCACTTCGGCAGAAGTCGGTACGGCCCGGGCCAGCGGAGCCAGCATGACTGGCAATGACGTGGCCCGGCTGCACACGGCGGTCGGGGGCGGATGAAACCGGCACTGGGCCTTGCGTTGCTGACGCTGGCCACAGTGCCGGCGCTTGCGGCAGGACTGGCCGGGCAAGAGCCCGGGCCGGTGATGCGCGGCGTGCCTAACCCGGCGCAGGCGCGGACCGACTATCAATTGAAATGCCAGGGCTGCCATCACCCCGACGGCAGCGGGAATGCCGTGAACACCCCGCCGCTGGCCGACGAGACGGCGCGTTTCCTGCACGTTCGGGGCGGGCGCGAATTCCTGGGCCAGGTGCCGGGTGTCGCGAGCGTCGATCTGGGCGATGAACGGCTCGCCCAGTTGCTCAACTGGACGCTCTATCGCTTTGATCCGCAACATGTTCCGGCGGATTTCAAACCCTATTCTGCCGCCGAGATCGCCAAGCTGCGCAAGACGCCGCTGCGGCTCGACCGGCTCGAAGTTCGCAGCCGCCTGGTCGCCGATCTGGCCAGGGCCGGGCTTGCTCCAAAATGAAAACAGGGAGGATCTGAAATGCGCAAATCGAACCCAAGGGCGCTGCTGCTGCCCAACCTGGCGATCGCCCTGGCACTGGTGGCATCGCCCGCCATGGCCCAGTCAACCGATGGCGCCGAAGCCGATGACGCGGACAATGCCGATATCGTCGTGACCGCGACCAAGCGATCCGAAAGCCTGCAGAAGATCCCGCTGTCGGTTTCCGCAATCGGCGGCGACGATCTGGCCAAGGCGCGGGTCAACAGCGTCGATTCACTGGTGACCAAGGTCGCCAACCTGCAGCTGACCAGCATCGTTGGCGACAACACGCCGATCTTCGCGCTGCGCGGGGTTTCGATGTCGGACTATTCGCTCAACCAGTCGAGCCCGGTGGCGACCTATTATGACGAAGTCTACAAGGGCAATTTCGCCTTCCTGGGCGTGGCCATGTACGATCTGGAACGGGTCGAAGTGCTCAAGGGTCCGCAGGGTACGCTCTATGGCAAGAACACCACCGGCGGCGCGGTCAACCTGATCACCAAGACTGCCAAGCTGGGCGAAACCAGCGGCAATTTCAGCATGGGCTATGGCCGGTTCAACCGCGTCGATCTGAACGGCGCGGTCAACCTGCCGATTGGCGACAAGGCCGCGCTGCGCGTGGCGGGCACCTTTGCCCAGGCCAATGGCTGGTTCAAGAACGTCGTGCCCGGCCAGCCGGATCTGGCCGAAACCCGCGAATGGGGGCTGCGCGGCACCCTGGTGTTCGAACCCGCCGATGGTGTGAAGTTCACGCTGCGCGGTTCGACCAGCTATCAGGATCCGCGCAATTACGGGATCTATGCCCAGCCTGAGGCGATCAACCGCGCGGGCCTTGGCAAGTGGGAAATCGCTTCCAACGAAACCGCGCGGCGCAAGGCGCGGACCACTTCGGTGGCCTTGACCGCGAACTTCGACCTGTCGGACACTCTGGCGCTGACCAGCATCACGTCATACGACAAGGGATCGCTGCACTTCATCGAGGATACCGATGGCCAGTCGATCCAGCTGCTCGAAATTCCCTATGACGACGAGGCCAAGCAGTTCGCGCAGGACCTGCGCCTGACCAGCGACACCGGCGGCCCGTTCGATTTCATCATCGGCGCCTATTACAACCGTGAACAGGTGTTCAATTCGAGCAACTTCAAGATCGCCAACGACTATGATTACAACGGCGATCTGGTGGTCGATGCGCAGGACTGCATCGACAGCGGGATCTATGCCTGCCAGTTCAAGAACCAGTTCGACCAGACCAAGGAGAGCTTCGCGCTCTACAGCGATCTCAAATACGAACTGGGAGAGAACCTGACGCTGCGCGGCGGCTTGCGCTTCACGCACGACAAGGGCCGGCAGTACGGGTTCGAATCCAACGCCCTGGCGGTTGACGGCACGTTCCTGCAGAACCTGATTCCGCTGTCAGAGCTCAACTATTCGACCGACAACCTGTCGGGCAAGATCGGGCTCGACTACAAGTTTGCCAGCGGCAACATGGTCTATGCCAGCTTCAGCCGCGGCTATCGCGCGCCCAGCTTCAACGCCCAGGCGTTCTTCGATCCGTCGGAACTTTCGGTGGCCCAGTCCGAAAAGGTCAATGCCTTCGAAGTGGGCGCCAAGACCCAATTCGCCGATCGCAAGGTGACGCTGAACATGGCGGCGTTCTATTACGATTACCGCAACCAGCAGTTCATCAACGTCGATCCCAGCACGGCCGCGCAGACCCTGCTCAACATCCCCAAGTCGCGGATCATGGGCGCCGAGGCTGACCTGACGGTGCGCGCCAGCGACGGGTTCAGCCTGCATGCCGGGCTGGGCGTGCTGTCTACCAAGATCCTGAGCGGCACGGTCAGCGGCAACAATGTGGTCGGCAACCGGCTGTCGAACTCGCCCGAGTTCAGCATGAACCTGGGGCTGGATCTCACGCTGTTCGACGGGGCTTCGGGCAAGCTCTCGCTGCACCCGGAAATGGTCTATCAGACCAGCCAGTACTTCGAAGTGATCAACGTGCCGCGGCTCAAGCAGACCGGCTATGCGCTGCTGGGCGGGCACATCGACTGGGAAAGCGATGACGGTCAGTGGAACCTGTCGATCTGGGGCAAGAACCTGACCGATCAGCAGTATTTCACCTCGCGGGTGGACCTGCTGGCAGGCTTCGGTTTCGACTACAACCATGTGGGTTCGCCGCGCAGCTATGGTATCACCGTTGGGATGAATTTCTGAGTCGGGGCAGCCGACCGAAGGAGAGGAATGATGTCGGACTACAAGTTGCTGATCGGCGGCCAGCTGGTCGATGGCGATGCCGCGATGGATGTGATCAACCCGGCTACCGAAGAAGTGCTGGCGGTGTGCCCGCGCGGTTCGGAACGCCAGCTCAACGAAGCGGTGGCGGCGGCCAAGGCGGCGTTCAAGACCTGGCGCAAGGTGCCGATGGCAGATCGCCGCGCGATGGTCATGAAGCTGGCCGACGCGGTTGAGGCGCGGGTGGATGAATTCGGACGGCTGCTGACCCAGGAACAGGGCAAGCCGCTGGCGGAATCGACTGCGGAAATCGCCTATACTGCGGCGTTCCTGCGTTACCTCGCCTCGCTCGACCTTGAGAACAAGCTGATCGAGGACAACGAGACCCGCCGGGTCGAAATGCGGCGCAAGCCGCTGGGCGTTGTCGGGTGCATCATCCCGTGGAATTTCCCGGTACTGATCGTGGCCTTCAAGGCCCCCGTGGCGCTGCTTGCGGGTAACACCATTGTCATCAAACCGGCACCAACCACCCCGCTCACCACCCTTCGGCTGGGCGAGCTGATCAACGAGATCTTCCCAGCCGGCGTGGTCAACATCGTCACCGACCAGAATGATCTGGGCGGCGTGCTGACCACCCATCCCGATGTCGCCAAGATCAGCTTCACCGGATCGACCGAGACCGGCAAGAAGGTGATGGCCAGCGCCGCCAGCTCGATCAAGCGGATCACGCTGGAACTGGGCGGCAACGATGCCGCGATCGTACTGCCCGATGTCGATCCCAAGGTGGTCGCGCCGGGGATCTTCGGCGGGGCGACGATGAACGCCGGGCAGGTCTGCCTGGCGATCAAGCGGGTCTATGCCCACGAATCGATCTATGACGAACTGTGCGACGAACTGGCCAGGCTGGCCGATGCCGCGGTGGTCGATGACGGGCTGAAGCAGGGCGCCCAGATCGGCCCGCTGCAGAACAAGATGCAGTACGAAAAGGTCAAGGGCTTCCTCGAAGATGCCCGCGCCAACGGCAACATCATTGCCGGCGGGCAGGTTGAGGATCGGCCCGGCTACTTCATCCGCCCGACCATCGTGCGCGACGTGACCGACGGGACCAAGATCGTCGATGAGGAACAGTTCGGCCCGATCCTGCCGGTGATCAAGTTCAGCGATACCGAAGAGGCCCTGGAACGCGCCAATGCCAGCCCCTGGGGGCTGGGCGGCTCGGTCTGGTCGAACGATCGCGACAAGGCTTACGAACTGGCCTGCGAGATCGATTCGGGCACCGTCTGGATCAACAAGCACCTTGATTTCGGTCCGAACATCCCGTTCGGCGGGGCCAAGCAATCGGGCATCGGGGTCGAATTCGCCGAGGAAGGGCTTTATGAATTCACCCAGATCCAGGTGATCAACGAAGCACGATGAGCCAGCTCAGCTACGCCAAGGGCGTCACACAGCCGCCACTGCTCGAGGAGACCATCGGCGAAGCGCTGGAACGCGCCGCCAGCGCCTGGCCCGATCGCCTGGCGCTGGTTTCGCGCCACCAGTCGATCCGCTGGACCTGGGCCGAACTCAACGCCGAGGTTGACCGGATCGCTACCGGGTTGCTGCATGAAGGCGTGGCCAAGGGCGACCGGGTCGGGATCTGGGCACCCAACTGCGCCGAATGGGCGGTGGTCCAGTTCGCCACCGCCAAGATCGGTGCAGTGCTGGTTACGATCAACCCGGCCTACCGGGTCAGCGAGGTCGAATACGCGCTCAACAAGGTTGGCTGCACGGTGCTGGTCACCGCGCCCAGCTTCAAGACCAGCGACTATATCGGCATGCTGCGCGAACTTGGCCCGAACAAGCTGCCGTTTGTGCGGCTGATGGTTTCGCTGGGGGATGCCCGCCACGAAGGCTTCATGCCGTGGGCCGATCTGCGGCGGCAAAGCGAAGCCGCACGGCTTGAGGCGATCGCCAGGACGCTCGATCGCAACGATGCGATCAACATCCAGTTCACCAGCGGCACCACCGGGTTCCCCAAGGGCGCGACGCTGACCCATCGCAACATCCTCAACAATGGCTACTTCACCGCCCGCACGATCAAGCTGACTCCGGATGACCGGATCTGCATCCCGGTTCCGCTCTACCACTGTTTCGGCATGGTGCTGGGCAATCTGGCGGCGCTGACCAGCGGGGCGGCGATGGTCTATCCGGGCGAAGCCTTCGATCCCCGGGCCGCGCTGGAGGCGGTGCAGGCCGAGGGCTGCACTGCGCTCTATGGCGTGCCGACCATGTTCATCACGGTGCTCAGCCAGCCCGATCTGGACAGCTTCGACGTTTCGACACTGCGCACCGGGATCATGGCCGGATCGCCGTGCCCGATTTCCACGATGCGCAGCGTGATCGACCAGCTCAACATGCACGAAGTGACGATCGGTTACGGGATGACCGAAACCAGCCCGCTGACCACCCAGACCGCCACCGACGATCCGCTGGCCGAACGCGTCGGCACGGTCGGGCGGGTCCACCCCCATGCCGAGGCCAAGATCGTCGGGCTTGACGGTTCGACGCTGCCGATCGGCGAGCAGGGCGAATACTGTTCGCGCGGCTATGCGGTGATGCTGGGCTATTGGGACGATCCCGAAAAGACCGCCGAGGCAATCGATGCCGAAGGCTGGATGCATTCGGGCGACCTCGCGACGATGGACGCCAATGGCTATGTCCGCATCACCGGGCGCATCAAGGACATGATCATCCGCGGCGGTGAGAACATCTATCCGCGTGAGATCGAGGAATTCCTGCTGACCCATCCCTACATCACCGATGCCCAGGTTTTCGGCGTGTCGGACGAGAAATATGGCGAGGAAGTCTGCACCTGGGTGATCCCCAAGGCCGGGTATGACCTGCTTCCCGAGGATATTCTGGCGCACTGCAAGGGGCAGATCGCGCACTACAAGGTCCCGCGCTATATCAAGGTGGTCGATCAGTTCGCGATGACTGTCACCGGCAAGGCGCAGAAGTTCGAAATGCGCAAGATGATGGAGATCGAACTGGGACTGGCCGATGACTGACGCGGCGCCGCCATCGCAGTTCATGAAGGCCGTGCAGGACGGCGACGTGCTGGTGGTTACGCTTGACCGCGCAGACAAGCGAAACGCGCTATCGGCGGCCTTCATCGAGGAGATTGTCGATCTGTTCGAATGGATCCGCCGCAGCGATGCGGTGCATGCAGTGGTGGTCCGGGCCGAAGGTTCGGTGTTCTGCGCCGGGCTCGACCTGATCGAGCATCACCTCGAAGAACGCTCGGCCACCGATTTCATGTACATCTGCCGGCGCTGGCATGCCGCCTTCGATGCGATCCAGCATTGCGGCAAGCCGGTGGTGGGTGCGCTCAATGGGGCAGTGGTGGGCGGCGGGCTGGAATTGGCCAGTGCCTTCCACATCCGGGTTGCCGATCCGACCACCTATTTCGCCTTGCCCGAAGGCCAGCGCGGGATCTTCACCGGCGGCGGCGCGACCGTGCGCGTGGCCCGGCTGGTGGGCGAGGCGCGGATGATCGACATGATGCTGACCGGCCGGGTCTATTCGGGCGAAGAAGCCGTGGCGGTGGGGCTGTGCCAGTACCTGACCCAGGGGCCCAGCCTGGACAAGGCGCTGGAAATTGCCCGCAAGGCGGCGCAGAACCCGCCGCTGTCGAACTTCGCGATCACCTCGGGCATTGCCCATATCGGCAACATGGCCTCTGGCGATGCCTATTACGCCGAAGCCTTCATCGCCGGGATCACCAACACCCAGCCGGCTTCGAAGGAACGCCTGGCCGCCTTCATGAACAAGACCGCCGCCAAGGTGCTCAACGACTGAGCGCTTGTCGCGGCCTTGCGGCGGCCTGGTCGCAACACCCTTGCGCGCTTTGCCTCCAACGCTATGGGATCGAGACAAAGCGAGGGCGGATCGATGCAATATGATGTCTTGATTGTCGGTGCCGGGCAGGGCGGGGCCTATGCCGCGATCCAGCTGCGTCAGCAGGGTTTCGAAGGGACGATTGCCCTGATCGGCCGTGAAAGCGAGCCACCTTATGAACGCCCGCCGCTGTCCAAGGAATACATGCTGGGGGACAAGGAATGGGATCGGCTGCTGATCCGTCCGGCCAGCTTCTGGGGCGACAAGCAGATCGAACTGGTGCTGAACGCCGAGGTTTCAAGCGTGGATGCCGCTGGCCGTGTGGTGACACTGGCCGATGGCCGCACAGTCGGCTTTGGCGAGCTGATCTGGGCGGCGGGCGGTGATCCGCGTCCGCTGAGCTGCCCGGGGGCCGAGCTGCAAGGCGTCCACGCCGTGCGCACCCGTGCCGATGCCGATGCGATCCTGGCCGAGCTGGCCGGGGTCGAGCGTGTGGCGATCGTCGGTGGCGGCTATATCGGGCTTGAGGCGGCGGCGGTGCTGCGCAAGCTGGGCAAGGAGGTGACCCTGCTGGAAGTGCTGCCGCGCGTGCTGGCACGGGTCGCCGGGCCGCAGCTTTCGGAATTCTATGAGAGCGAACACCGCGCGCACGGGGTCGATCTGCGGACCGGCACCGGGGTGGTGGCGATCGAGGGCACTGACCGGGTGCGCGGCGTGCGGCTGAGCGATGACAGTGTGATCGAATGCCAGATGGTGATCGTCGGCATCGGCATCATCCCGGCGGTCGGCCCGCTGATCGCGGCCGGGGCGGCGGGCGGCAACGGGGTCGATGTCGATCAGTATTGCCGCACGGTGCTGCCGCATGTCTGGGCGATCGGCGATTGCGCGGCCCATGCCAGCAAGTTTGCCGATGGCGCGGTGATCCGGCTGGAAAGCGTCCAGAACGCCAATGACATGGCCAGCTCCGTCGCCAAGGCAATCACCGGCGATCCGCAACCCTATGGCGCAACGCCGTGGTTCTGGTCGAACCAGTATGACCTCAAGCTGCAGACCGTCGGGCTCAGCGCCGGGCACGATGCCAGCGTGCTGCGCGGCGATCCGGCCAGCCGCAGCTTTGCGGTGATCTATCTGCGCGGCGGCCGGATCATCGCCTGCGACGCGGTCAACTCGGTCAAGGACTATGTCCAGGCGCGCAAGCTGGTTGAGGAAGGGGCGAAGATCGCGCCCGAGGATCTGGCCGACACCAGCCGCCCGCTGAAGGAGCTGGACCGGATCTAATCCGCCTTGCTGTAGCTCGGCAGGCCCAGTCCCCGGCTGATCGCATACCCGCGCAACACGAACCCGGCCAGCGCCGCGCCGGTCCAGGCAATCTCGCGCGGCCAGCCCAGCCCGGTGCCCAGCGCGCAGAGCACCGAGGCGAGCGCGGCAGCGGTGACATAGATTTCGGGGCGCATGATGATCGAGGGACGCCCGGCCAGCACATCGCGGATCACTCCGCCAACGCAGCCGGTGATCACGCCCATCAGCACCGCGGGAACCGGCGCGATCGCAAAGGCCAACGCCTTGGCGGTGCCCAGCACGGCATAGGCGGCCAACCCCAGCGCATCGGCCCAGTCAAGCAGCTTGCCTTCCCACCAGCGGTGCGGGGTGAACCAGGCAATCAGCGCCACCCCAAGGCAGACCGGCGCCACCCACGGATCGCGCACCCAGAACACCGGGGCGCCGATCAAAAGGTCGCGCACCGAACCGCCACCGACCCCGGTGATCAGTGCAAAGAAGCTCATCGTCACAAAGGTCTGCCGCAGTTTCGCAGCCAGCAGCGCGCCGGTCAGCGCGAAGACTGCCGTGCCGGCCAGGTCCAGCACCGCCGGGATTTGCGGCAGGTCAGCCATGCAGCAGCTGGCCGATCCGGGTGGCCATGGCGACGCAATCGCGATCGGCAAAGCGCGGACCTATCACCTGCATGCCCACCGGCAAATGCCCTGCCGCACCCACCGGCAGCACCGTGGAAGGCAGCGCCGGGAAGGTGGCCAGGCCGGCATAGGCCAGCACCGCCTCGGCCCCGGCGGTGCCGTGTTCCAGCGGGAAGCGGCGTTGCTGCATCGAGGTCAGATCATGGGCAAAGGCGGGGATCGCGGCGGGTGCAGCCAGGACGAAATCGTAATGCTCGAACAGCGCTGCCCAATGCCGCTGCAGCCGGGTCTGCGCGTCGAGCAGCGCGAACCAGTCCGCCGCGCTGGCCAGCTTGCCATCGGGACCGGGCGCGCCCATCGCCATCGCGATTCCCAGCATCCGCATGTAATCGCCGTGCGCGCGGACCAGGTCGGGCAGGGCGGCCGGGTCCTGCTTGATTGTGCCGCCGGCGGCGCCGATCGCCACAATCGCCGCCTCGATCGGATCCCGCACCGCACCCTCGACCGCGCAGAGCGGATGATCGCCAAGGTATAGGAAGCGGCACTGGTCGATCGGCTTGTCGTGCCGGGGCAGCGGCAGGTCGAGCGTCAGGTCGAGCAGCAGGGCCAGATCAGCGCCATTGCGGGCGAGCGGGCCGACCACGCCCAGCGCGATCTCGTGGCCATCGGTTTCGGGGAAGTTCTGTCCATCGCCGCTGACCGCGCCCCAGGTGGTCTTGTGCCCCCACACGCCCGAAAAGTGCGCCGGGATCCGGATCGATCCGCCGATGTCGCTGCCATATTCGGCCGGCACCATGCCGCTGGCCAGCGCCGCCGCCGCGCCGCCCGAGGAACCGCCGGGCGAGCGGGCGGCATCGTGCGGATTGTTGGTCCGGCCATAGTTGGGATTGTCGCACTGCCAGTCGGACAGGAATGGCGGGACATTGGTCTTGCCCAAGAAGATCGCTCCGGCGCGCTTCAGGCGCTTGACCACCACCGCATCCTCGCAGGCGATGTAGCCCTTGTGTTCCGCCAGCCCCCAGCTGGTCGGCAGCCCGGCAATGTTGAAGCTTTCCTTGATCGTCATCGGCAGCCCGAACAGCGGCTGGCCCTGGCCTGGACGCTGGCCGTCAAGCGCCCTGGCGGCATCGCGGGCGCGATCGAAATCGCGGACCACCACCGCGTTGATCGCCCCGTCAAGCGCCTCGATCCGCGCGATCGCGGCATCGACGGCCTCAAGCGGGGAAAGCTCGCCGCGCGCGATCTGGGCCGCGAGCGCGATCGCGCCGGGTTCCTGGGTCAACTTGGGGTACATGGGTCACTCCTGCCTCGCTTGGAGCAGGCTAGCCTTGAACGCGGGCAGCGTCACACCCTTTTCGCGGTGCGCCGCCGTCGGAACAGCAGGGTTGTGCCGAACAGGCTGGTGACCAGGGCGGCGGTGCCGAACAGCCAGAGCAGCCAGTGGCTGGTATCTTCACGCCCCACGGGATCCATGATGTGCAGGCCCCACATGAAATCAAAAGCGCGCCACCAGCCAGTGCGCAGCGCCAGCACCTCGCCGGTATCGGCATCGATGTAGAGATGGGTGCCATCGGCAAAGCTGGCCTGCCAGCTTGGTCGGGGCCTGCGCAGGTCCAGCGGGGCCTGGTCGGCGGTGAACCGGCGGATCCCGCTCAGCGCAGCCGGGCCGGCATAGGCGGCTTCGGCCAGCTGACGGGCTTCCATCACCTCAACCGGCCCCAGCGCTGCCCCGCTGTCGGCCGAATAGCGCGCCTGGCGTTTGTCGGCACCGGTCGTCACCCAGACCGCGCGCGGCCCTTCCTGCACCAGCGCCAGCCGCGTGGTCGGTGTACTTAGCTGGGGCGGGACCAGCACTTGCGGCGCAAATGGTGCAGGTTGGCGGCGCAGGTCCTCACCGCGCACCTGCTCGATCGGGCGCAGCACCATGAACAGTCCGCTGAGCGTCCACAGCACCAGCGGAATGGCAGCGGCCCAGCCCAGCCAGATGTGCCAGCGGGCCAGGCGTTGCATGAATTTCTTGCGCGGGACAGGTGCGGTTTGCATGGGCGCATCCCTTGCACCCGTGCAGCGGCCGTGGCCAGATTGAATTTGCCCGTCAGGCGGCCTTGCGGACGTGGGTGAGGAAATCGGCCACTTCGTTGCGCAGCGCTGCGGCCTGGCTCTTGAGGTCGCTTGACGAATGCAGCACCTGCGCCGCCGCCGCGCCGGTCGCCAGCGAGGCATCGCGGACCTGCAGGACCGAGCTGGAGACCAGTTCGGTGCTGCGCGCGGCCATGTCGATGCTGCGGGCCAGTTCGTGCCCGGCGGCCGATTGCTGATCGACTGCCGCAGCAATCGCGATCGAGGTGCCTTCCAGCTCGTTGATCTGCTTGGCAACCGCGCCCAGTGCATCGATCGTGGTGCTGGTGTTGGCCTGGATCTTGTTGATCTGCACCGCCACGCGCTCGGTCGCCTTGCCGGTCTGCGCGGCCAGTTCCTTGACTTCGGCGGCAACCACCGCGAACCCGCGTCCCGCCTCGCCGCCGCGCGCGGCTTCGATCGAGGCATTGAGCGCCAGCAGATTGGTGCGCTGGGCGATCGAGGAAATCAGTTCGACGATCTGGCCGATCTCTTCAGCCGAAGTGGCCAGCGCGGCCATCGCGCTGTCGGCCTCGTTGGTTGCTTCGGCAGCCTTGCGGGCAACGCTGGCCGAACCGGTGGCCTGACGGCTGATTTCGTTGATCGACAGCGCGAATTCATCGCTGGCGGCAGCCGCGGCGGTGACACCGGCAGCGGCTTCCGACATCGAGCTCGAGACATTCTCGCTCTGGTTCGACGATTGCTCGGCAGTTTCGGCCATCGAGGTCGCGGTCGATTCAAGCTGTGAGGATGCCGCGGCAACGCCGTTGACAACCTGGCCAACCTGCCCTTCGAAGCGGGCAGCCAGTTCCAGCAACTGGCGGGCATGTTCCTGTTGCTGCTCGGCGGCCTGATCGCGCAGGTCCTTGAGCAGGAAGGCACCCTTCTTGGCCTTTTCAAGCGAGCGCGCCATCTCGCCCATTTCGTCGCCGCGCTCGGCATGGCGAATGTCGAGCTCGAAGATCCCGTCGGCAATCTTGCCGATATCCTCGGTCAGGTCTTCGAACGGCTTGATGATGTGATCGACAATGAACCGGCCGACAAACAGCGAATAGGCAATGCATAGCGCCGCGACACCCAACGGGAGGGCAATCACCGCCCAGGGCGCATCGAACAGCACCAGCGTGATCGCGCTGACCAGACTGACCGCCAGCATGGTCAGGGTGGACATCAGGGTCAGCACGCGCAGTTTGCCGGCAACCGGTTGGTCGACAAACCATTTGAGCGAAGCAGGTGTCTTGTTCACTGGTCTAATCCCCCTGGATTTCAACCGTTGGCCTTCTTGCGCCGCGGGCGCTTGGCGGCTTTGTCCGTGCCGCCTGCGACGTCGGCCCGGGCATCGATCTGATTGGCGATTTCATCGGCCGGAATGGCCTTGGAATAGAGCCAGCCCTGCATCTGATCGCACCCGGCGACCCGCGCCAGCGTGGCATGCGATTCGGTTTCGATCCCTTCGGCGGTCACCTGCATGCCCAATGCCTTGGCCATGGTTACGCTGGAGGTCATGACAGTGCGGCTGGAAAAGTCGGTTTCGGCTTCGACGATCAGCGAGCGGTCGAGCTTGAGTTTTTCGAAGCGGAAGCGCCGCAGGAAGCCGATCGAGGCATAGCCGGTGCCATAGTCATCCAGCACGATGCCCACGCCAAAATCGCGCAGCATTTCAAGGTTGCGGCCAGCCACCGTGGTATCGCCGACCAGGAAGGTCTCGGTGACCTCGATTTCCAGGCGCGCGGCCGGGAAGCCGGTTTCTTCAAGGATCTGGCCAACCAGCAACGGAAACTGCGGGTTGCGCAGCTGGACCACCGAGACATTGACCGACAGCTTGATATCGTCCCAACTGCAGGCATCGGTGCAGGCCTGACGCAGAACCCAGGCGCCGATTGCGTCGATCAGTCCGGTTTCCTCGGCCACGGGGATGAACTTGTCGGGACCGATCCGCATCCCGTCGGGCCGTTCCCAGCGGATCAGGGCTTCGACAGCGATGACCTGGCCATTGGTTGAATCGATCAGCGGCTGATAATGCAGCGCCAGATGGCCTTCGCTCAGCGCCGTCCGCAGGTCGGCATCGATGGTCTTTTGCAGTTCGCGGTTCTGCTCGAATTCCGGGCTGAACCAGGTCAGACGCATCTTGCCGCGTGATTTGGAGGCATTCATTGCGATATCGGCCTGGCGCAGCAGGTCCGAGGTTCCCTTGCCTTCGTCAATCTTGCCGCGAGCCATGCCGATGCTGGCCCCCAGCACGATCGAGCGGTCATCGACCATGATCGGTTCGGCCAGGCGGACCAGCAGCCGACGGCAGGTTCCTTCGATGATGTTGCCGGCCAGCGGGCCGCACATCACAATCGCGAATTCATCGCCGCCAAGGCGGTAGGCCTGGCCATCGCTGCCGCACAGCTCGCGCATGATCGCGGCGATTTCCTTGATCACCCGGTCTCCCACCGAATGGCCATAGAAGTCATTGACCGTCTTGAAGCCATCGAGATTGAACATGGCCAAGGCGATTTCTTCATCGGCACAGGCGCAGGCTCTGACATCGCGGTGCAGGCCGCGCCGGTTGGGCAGACCGCACAGGCTGTCGGTCTGGGCGAGCTTTTCGAGTTGGGCCATGTGGCGCTGCCCGGCCTTGACCAGCCAGAAGCAGGCCAAAAGATAGACCATCAGCCCGATCAGGTAGGCAACATTGCCGACCCTCAGGCCGAAGGGGTGGAACTGGTCGATGGTCCAGATCGCGGTCAGGATCGCGGCCGGCAGCCCCAGCACGATGGCTGCTACCGACTTGATCGACATTCCGCGTGTTGAAAGGCCTAGGTCCATCCCGATACTCCCCGCAGATGGGCTAATCCATCGCAGTTAATATCAAGTAACCGTGAATATTGGCAAATAGTCGTTTGAATTCAGGCGGCTGCTGATTTGGTCCAGTGATTTCCCGAATTCAGCCGATATAGCGAACAGTCACTGGCGGTCGAAGCAAAGCCCAGTGAAGGGTCGAGTACTGTTTCGCCGCCACCCAGCAAAAGCAGCGCATGCGGTGCCATTCCGGCGGCAAGGTGCTGAAAAGCGACACGCTTTGTCGCGTCATCAAAGTACAGCAACAGGTTGCGGCACAGTACCAGATCGAATTTTTCACCGGCAGGCGGACCTTCGAGCAGGTTTTGCACGCTGAACCGGATTGAGCGGTGCAGGGCATCGCTTGCCTTCCAGCCGTCGGGCGTTTCGGTGAAATGTTCGAGCATCTGCCCGACGCCAAGCCCGCGCTGGATCTCGAACTTGGTATAGACCCCGCGCCGGGCAGTTGCGATCGCGTTCTGCGACACATCGGTCGCGACGATCCGGATCGTCCAGCCATGCCACTGTGCGGCGTGTTCGTGCAGCAGGATCGCCAGGCTGAGCGCTTCCTGACCAGTCGAGCAGCCGGCCGACCAGATGGTGAGCTGGCGGGTGGCCGACTTGGCCTGGGCCAGCTGCGGCAGAAACTGATTGGCGATCTTTTCCAGCGCCGGTCGGTCACGGAAGAAGTAGGTTTCGTTGTTGAGCAGGGCTTCGACCAGATCCTGTTCGACCGAGGCCGCGTCGGGTTCGGTCAAAAGTGTCATCAGGTCGGCGCTGTGGCCCAGGCCGCGCTGGCGCACCACGGTTTCGATGGCGCGATCGATGCGCCAGATGCGGTCGTCGTTGAGGACCTGGCCGGTCCGCTGTTTGAACAGCCTGGCTATAATGGGAATGAATTGCTGATGAAGGTTTCGCTCCATCAATCGGCCTTTGCGCAGAGCGCGATTCGCGTCGCAATGTCGCGCGGGTGCAGCACGGCGCTGGCCAGTCCCGCCTTGGCGATCGAACCCGGCATGCCCCAGACCACCGAACTGACCTCGTTCTGCACCACGACCGCACTGCCGGCATCGATCAGCGCCTGCGCGCCTTCGGTCCCGTCGCGGCCCATGCCAGTCAGCACCACACCCATCGCGCCATCGCGGTAGACCTTGGCGAGCGATTCAAACATCCGGTCAACCGACGGGACATAGCCCGAGGATGAAACCTTGCGGTCAAGCTTGATGCCCGGTTGCGGCTTGCCGTCCTTGAGGCACAGGTGCGCATCGCCAGGAGCCAGGAAGATCTGATCGGCGACCAAAGGCATGCCATCGCGCGCCACCAGCACCTTGCGCCCGGAAATCTCCTGCAATTGCCCGGCATAGGCATCGGTGAACATCGGCGGCAGATGCTGGGTAATCAGGATCGGCACGCCCAGTTCGGCGGGCAGCTGCGCCAGCACCATGCCGGTGGCCTGCACCCCGCCGGTCGAGGCGCCAATGGCCACGATCCGGGCGCGGAACCCGGCCGGGCTCGGACGGATTGCCACTGCCGGTGCGGCTGGCTTGGGATCGCCTTCAGCGCGGCGCAGCGGACGGCGGCCCAGTGCCCGGATCCGGGCGACCAGTCGTTCGCGATAGGCCTGGTCGAACCCGCCCGGCTCGGGCTTCAGCAGGGTATCGGCTGCTCCGGCGGCCAGGGCCTGGATCGAATGGACCGCGCCCTCCTCGGTCAGCGAGGAGACCACCAGGACCTTGGCCGAACCGGCCAGGCGGGTGATCTGGGGCAGGGCCTGCATCCCGCCCATTCCCGGCATTTCGAGATCGAGCAGGATAACATGGACGTGGAGCGAGCCCAGCTGGCTGATCGCGTCTTCGGCCGTGGTGGCCACACCGGCCAGTTCCAGCCCGGGCTCAGCCTCGATCAGGCGCGAGAAGACCGCACGAACCAGACTGGAATCGTCAACGATGAAGACGCGGATGCCGCCGCCCGAAGCGGGGGCCGCATCACTGCTTATGGGATTGGTTGCCATTGCCGGTCTCACACCATGCCGATCAGTTGCAGCTTGAGCTGCAGCGTTTCATGGTCGAACGGCTTCATGACATATTCGTTGGCTCCGGCGGCAATTGCCTCACGAATGTGATCGGCGTCATATTCGGTGGTGCAGAACACCACCTTGGGCGCGGCGCCATCGGGGCGCGCGCGCAACGCCTTGATGAATTCGATCCCGTTCATCACCGGCATGTTCCAGTCGAGCAGGATCAGATCAGGCATCGCGGCATCGCAGGCCGTCAGGCCCTGCTGGCCATCCTCGGCTTCAGAAACGGACATGCCCAGACCTTCGACGATGTGGCGGGTGATCTTGCGGATCACGCGCGAATCCTCAACGATCAGGCATGACTTGGCCCCGGCGACGGGCTGTGCATCGCCGAATTCCGAAGATTTGACTGCTGCATTCATGCTCAAGCTGCTTTCTGCTGCTCTGGCCCGGCGATCAGCCGTTCCAGATCGATCAACAACATTACCCCGACAGAAGTTTCCAATTTGCCCACCGCGCATCGCTTCCATCCGGGAGCGAGTTTGAGCGACAGTGCTTCCGGTTCGCCCATGGCATCGACGACGTTTTCAACCGCATCGATCGCAATCGCATAGCCGCAGCCGTCGATTGTGGTGACCAGCGCCAGTTCATGACCGTCACCCTGGGGTTCGAGTTCAAGCGCAAGTGCGGAATCGATCACGGTCAGCGATTGACTGCGCAGCGTGGTGAGGCCGGCGATATGGCCCGGTGCACGCGGTACCGACACCACTTCACCCAGCCGGATCACCGACTGGACCAACTGGGCTGGGATGGCGATCCGTTCACCGGCAACCCGGGCGACCAGGACGGACTGGGTCATCGTGCGCTCCTGGCGGTCATGGCGCGCAGCGCTTGCGAAAGACCGGCTAGATCCTCGCGGGCGATCGCGCTGTCGCTGGTGTGTCCATCGCCGATCAGCAGCACCTGTTCGGCCCGGGCCGCACCGGCAGGTGCATCGTGGTCGAAACGGACCTCAAGATCGACGTGGGTGCGATTGTCTTCAATGACGGCATAGCCCGCCGCCTCGACCATCGGCCGCAGAAAATCGCGCGCCCATGGGTCATCCTGCGGCAGCCGGCAGGTCGGACCATCGGTGCCTGGTACGGGCAAATCGTCGATCGCCCCGAACCGCCCGAATTCAAGCAGTTCGACCGGCTGGTCGCCAAGCAGACCCAGCCGGTGGCCGGACTGGAAGGTGATCGTGGCGGGATCAAGATCTTCGGCGCCGACATCGCCTGCCGTGGCATAGGCCAGGCGGCAGGCATCATCGGAGATGACCAGGATGTCGAGCAATGCGTCTTCGGGCAGGGTGTCCTCGAGCCCCAGCAGCGGAATGATTTCGCCATCCAGCACGACATGCGCCGCCGATCCGGCAAAACCGACTGCGGCCTGGCCAACTTCGGCGATCCGCTCGACCGCTTCCATCGCCACCGCCTTGCGGCTGCCGTCGCGGGCCGCGAAAGCCACGACCGGGACCAGCAATTCGGCCTGATCAAACCGGGTTTCGGCCTCGCTATCGAGGCGCAACCGGCCCTGGCCCTCGGATAGCAGGCCCGATTGACGGCCGATCCCGGCGACATCGAGCATCAGCGCCGGGCTGCCGTCGCTGAGCTGAACCACTCCGACATAGAGCCCGGTGGCGGTGATTGCCGGCGCAACCGGGCGCACCACCAGATCGCCGCTGTCAACAATTGCATCAACCGCCAGCGCAAAGACCGAACCGTCGATCATCTTGACCATCACCAGCACCTGCTGGAGCGGCGCCTTGTGCCCGGCGATGCCCAGGACCTGATCAAGGCTGAGGCACGGGTGCAGACCGTCGCGCAGGGTGATGTGGCGAACCCCGCCGATCCGCTCGGCTTCGACACCGTCACCGCCGGTCACGATTTCACTGACATAGGAGCGCGGCAGCGAGAAGGTCTGTTCGCCGACCTGGACGGTCAGCGAGGGGACGATGCTGAGCGTCAGCGGCACATCGAGGATCACCGCGCAGCCCATGCCCGCGGTGGTATCGACCCGCAGCTTGCCGCCGATCCGTTCGATGCTGTCGCGCACGACATCCATGCCCACACCGCGCCCGGATATCTTGGTCACTTCGCTGGCGGTGGTGAGGCCGGGTTCGCAGACCAGCATGGCGCGCTGGGCCGGGGTCAGCTGGCTGGCCTGTTCGCGGGTCAGCAGCCCGCGGGCGATCGCCTTTTCGACCAGCCGGTCCAGATCAATCCCGCGACCATCGTCGCTGATCGCGATACGGATGACGTTCCCGGTCTGGCGGGCGCTCAGCCGCACCTGTCCGGTACCCGGCTTGCCGGCCGCGCGGCGTTCGTCCAAGGTCTCAAGCCCGTGATCGACCGCGTTGCGCACGATGTGCAGCAGCGGATCGCGCAGCAGTTCGATCATTTCGCGGTCAAGTTCAACTTCGCCGCTTTCGATTTCAATCGCCACCTGCTTGCCAAGATCGGCGGCCAGATCGCGAACCATGCGCTGATAGCTGGAAAACAGGTTGGAAATCGGCTGCATCCGCACCCGGGTCATGATCGCCTGGGTATCGGCCAGGATGGTCGAAAGCCGGTTGAAGCTGGCCTCGATCCCGGCATGATGGCCCAGCGAGGCGATCTGGCGCTGCAATTCGTTGCGCACCAGGATCATGTCGGAAATGCCGCTCATGAAGCGATCGACCAGATTGGTCGGCAGGCGCACGGTGCGCAGCGATTCACCCTGGCGGGCCGGGCCGGATGAGGCCGGATCTTCGCTGGGTGCGGCAACCGGCGCGGCGACTGCGACCGGTTCGATTTCCTTACCCGAAAGCGCCGCGATCAGTTGATCGTCATTGCCTTGCGAAACTTCCGTACCGGAATCGATCGCATCGACCATCTCGCCGATCCGGTCCACCACCGCGAGCACCGCGTCAACCAGCCGGGCGTCGATCGTCCGCTTGCCGCTGCGCACGCCGGCCAGTGCGTCTTCGGCCGCATGGGCCAGCGCTTCCAGCCGGGGCAGGTCGAAGAATCCGCAGTTGCCCTTTACCGTGTGAAAGAAGCGGAAGATCACATCCAGACGTGCCTGATCGCCCGGTTCGCGTTCCCACGCGACCAGCTCCCGTTCGAGTGCATCAAGCATCTCGCGGGATTCATTCACGAATTCGGCGATGAACTCATCCATCGGCATCAGCTCCTGCCGCGCTTATGAAGGGAATTCGTTAACCATGAGTTAGGGGCACAGCCCAAAAATTCAGCTCGGGATGGAGCAGGAACCGCGCTTGGCCGCGCCCGGTCATGGTTGACTTTGTCTTAACCATTGTCGGGTATTGCCGCGGGCAGACTAGGAAAAGGGTTGGCCATGTACGTCGAGAAGATCGCTTCAGAGACCCCTTTGCTCGATCAGTCGGTCGCCAGCGATTGCGGCGACCTGGCGGTGGGCTGCACCGAGGCCGCTGGCCAGATCGAGCGCGCCACCAGGCACATGGCCGGCCAGATCAGCGAACTTGCCGAACTTGACGATGTTGTCGGCTCGCTCGAACACGACCAGCGTTCGATCGCCGAATCCGCCGATGAGGCGAAGACCCTGTCAGCGCAGGCCTGCGACCGGCTCGACAAGGGCAGCCAGCGTGTTGCCTCGGCCGTGCAGGAATTCCATTCGACCATCGACCTGATCTCGCGGCTGGGCGCGCACGTCACCAATTTCGCAACCGTGATGGAACAGGTCCAGCACGTGACCAAGGGGATCGAAGCGATCACCCGCACCACCAATATGCTGGCGCTCAACGCCACGATCGAGGCTGCCCGCGCGGGCGAGGCCGGCAAGACCTTTGCCGTGGTCGCCGCCGAAGTGAAAAAGCTGGCCCAGAACACCAGCGCCGCAGTGGACGAAATCCAGCAGGCCGTGGGCAAGCTGGCGATCGAAGCCTCGGGCCTGGTCAGCGAGATCCAGTCCGGGGTCGATCAGTCAAGCCGGGCCGAGCAGCAGCTTGGCACCGTTACGTCAGTGTTGCAGGAAGCGACCCAGCTGGTGATCATGCTCGATGAAACCAGTGACCGGGTGGCGCAAAGCTCGTCTGCGGTCCATGCCAAGGGCATGCAGGTGCGCGATGCGGTGGACCGGGTGGTCTCCTCGGTCCGCGACAATTCGACCATGCTCGAAGTGACCCGCGAAAGCGTGCTGGCGATGGAACGGACCTCCAGCCAGCTGTTCAATGCGGTGATTTCGGCCGGGGTTTCGCCCAACGATACCGAAATCGTCGAGCTTGCCCTGGGCTTCCGAGACGAGCTGGTGACCCTGACCGAGGCCGCGATCGAGGCTGACGAAATCCGCCTCGATGCGCTGTTCGACACCCAGTACCGCCTGGTGCCGGGATCGAACCCCGAACGCTTTCGTACCTCGCTGAGCGACTGGGCCGATGCCAACTGGCGCCCGCTGTTCGACCGGATCCGGACCAGCCATCACCGGATCGTGATGTGTTCGGCTGCCGACATGAACGGCTTCCTGCCGACCCACGTAACCGAACATTCACGCGTGCCCATCGGCGATCTGGCGCACGATACCAAATATTGCCGCAATGGCCGGATCCTGCTGGACGATACCGACAAGCTGGCCAAGGCCAGCCAGGCACCGTTCTTCATGACGGTCTATCGCCAGGAAGGCGATGGCACCAACTATGTGGTGGTGCGCAACGTCTATACCCCGGTGACCATTCAGGGCCGCCGCTGGGGCGATCTGGAAGTGGCCTACCAGATCAAGGGGTGATCGCCGGACGCCTGCAATGGGCGCCAGCGCGGATCAGATATGGATCGGCTTGCCGGTCACCGCCATCGCCGCTTCCTTCACCGCTTCCGAATGGGTCGGGTGGGCGTGGCAGGTGTAGGCGATGTCTTCCGACGTGGCGCCGAACTCCATCGCCTGCGCGGCCTGCGCGATCATCGTTCCGGCGACCGAAGCGATGCACCACACGCCCAACACCTTGTCGGTTTTGGCATCGGCGATCACTTTCACGAAACCTTCGGGCTCATGGTTGGTCTTGGCGCGGCTGTTGGCCATCATCGGGAACTTGCCGACCTTGATCTCGCCGCGCTCCTTGGCGGCTTCCTCGGTCAGCCCCACGCCGGCCATTTCGGGCATGGTATAGACCACGCCGGGGATCACATCGTGGTTCACGATGCCGACGCCGGTGGCGATATATTCGGCCACGGCCACGCCTTCATCCTCGGCCTTGTGGGCCAGCATCGGACCGGGGATCACATCTCCGATCGCGCGCACGCCATCGACCTTGGTCCTGAAATCGTGCCCGGTTTCAATCTGGCCGCGCGCGTTGGTTTCAAGCCCGATGTTCTCAAGCCCCAGTCCTTCGGTGTTGGGGCGGCGGCCGATCGCGACCAGCACGCAATCGGCCTCGACCGTTTCGGCGGCACCGCCCTTGGCGGGTTCAAGCGTCAGCGTGGCCTTCTTGCCCTTGACGCTCGCGCCGGTCACCTTGGTGCCCAGCTTCAGGTCCATGCCCTGCTTCTTGAACACCTTGGCGGCTTCCTTGCGCACGTCCATGTCCATGCCCGGCAGCAGCGCATCGAGGTATTCGACCACGGTGACCTTGGCCCCCAGCCGCCGCCAGACCGAGCCCAGCTCAAGCCCGATCACCCCGCCGCCGATCACCACCAGATGCTGTGGCACCTTGGCAAGGGCGAGGGCGCCGGTGCTGTCGACGATCACGCCCTTGTCGTTATCGACCTCGACGCCGGGCAACGGCGTGACCGACGAACCGGTGGCGATCACCACTTCCTTCGCGGTGTAATCCTTGCCGGCGACCGTGATGGTGTGCGCATCCTTGAACGTGCCATAGCCCTTGAGCCAATCGACCTTGTTCTTCTTGAACAGGAATTCGATCCCGCCCGTCAGGCCCTTGACCGCATCGGCCTTGTCGGCCTGCAGCGCGGCGAGATCGAAATCGACCTTGCTTACCTTCACGCCGTAACGGGCAAGCGCACCGCTGGCGACCTCGTCATACTTCTCCGAGCCGTGCAGCAGCGCCTTCGAAGGAATGCAGCCGACGTTGAGGCAAGTCCCGCCCAATGTCTCGCGCCCTTCGACGCAGGCCGTCTTCAGCCCGAGCTGCGCCGCGCGAATCGCGCCGACATAGCCGCCGGGACCGGCACCAATGACGATAAGGTCGTAGTCGTATTCAGCCATGTTTCGTCCGTTCAGGTATAATAGGTGATGATCGCCTCACCACGGCTTGCTGCCTCTTGCGCGAACTGGCGCAGGTTTTCAAAATTCTCGACGGCGTATTCGCGGATGTCATCAACATCACCGCGCTCGATGACATTACCCATATAGATCTCGCTCAGGGGCATTTCGTCGGGCACGTAACGGTTGAGGAACTGTTCAATCGTCATAGCCGACACCGCAGCCGCAAAAGCACGGACGCTGTCTGGTGAAATCAGGTTGGGTTTGCCAAGACCAAGATCAAGGTCAGCAATAGGGTGTAAATCATCGCCTATCAGCGCCAAGGGTCCTTCGCCACGGCCGGTATCACCGCACAACAGATAGTGGATGACGTGCCACGCCTTATCGAGATCGGTTTCATCGTTGTCTGATCGATCTGGAACAGGGCCCGTGTCGACCTTGGGAGCGCGTCCGAACAATCTTGAAAGGAAGCCCTGAGCGGGCTCCTCATACACACCGTCCTCTTGGAAGATGAATTCCGCCAAGGCCTTCGGGCGATTGCGAAGAACTTCAACGTTTTCGGGACTGGTGCGGATCAAACAATATGCGATGCCCATATTTCGATCCTCACAAATCGATCAGCAGCCGCGTCGGATCCTCGATCGCTTCCTTGATGATCTTCAGCGCGGTCACCGCCTCGCGCCCGTCGATCAGGCGGTGGTCATAGCTGAGCGCCAGGTACATCATCGGGCGGATCACGATCTGGCCGTCGCGCACAACCGGGCGGTCCTCGATCCGGTGGAGGCCGAGTACGGCGCTCTGCGGGGGGTTGATGATCGGCTGGGACATCAGCCCGCCGAACACCCCGCCGTTGGAGATGGTGAAGGTCCCTCCAGCCATGTCAGCCATGGTCAGGGTGCCGTCCTTGGCCTTCTTGCCATAGGCGGCGATCGCCTTTTCGATGTCGGCAAAGCCCATCGCCTGGACATCGCGGACCACTGGAACGACCAGGCCGTTGGGGGCGCTGACCGCAACCGACAGATCGACATAGGGGTGATAGACGATTTCGTCGCCATCGATCCGGGCGTTGACCGCCGGGAATTCCTTGAGCGCGAGGCAAGCCGCCTTGGCGAAGAAGCTCATGAAGCCAAGCCGCACGCCGTGCTTCTTTTCGAAGGCATCGCGGAAGGTTTCTCGGGCCTTCATCACCGCGCTCATGTCGCAGTCGTTGGTGGTGGTCAGCATCGCCGCTGTGTTCTGCGCCTCTTTCAGGCGGCGGGCGATGGTCTGGCGGATCCGGGTCATCTTGACCCGTTCCTCGCCGCGATCACCGGCGGGTGCCGGGGCCGTTGCCGCAGCAGGCGCGGCAGCTTCGGCTGGAGCCGCGCTCTTGGCGGCGGCGGCGGCCAGCACGTCTTCCTTGGTGATCCGTCCGTCCTTGCCGGTGCCCTTGACCACGGCCGGGTCGATCCCGTGTTCCAGCACCGCGCGGCGCACGGCGGGGGAGAGGGTGGAGGCTTCGGCGCTGGAGGCAGCCGCCGAGGCCGGAACCGGAGCAACCGCTGCCGGCGCCGGAGCAGCTGCAGCAGGCGCAGCGGCGGCGGGCGCGCCCGATCCTGCCTCGATCGTCGCGATCACCGCGCCGACCGACACGTTGTCGCCGGTCTTGGCGATGTGCTGACCCATTACGCCAGCAACCGGTGCGGTCACTTCGATCGCGACCTTGTCGGTTTCCAGGCTGGCAATCGGCTCGTCGGCAGCAACCGCTTCGCCAGGCTGCTTGAGCCATTCGCCGATGGTCGCTTCGGCAACGGATTCACCCAGGGTGGGGACTTTGACTTCGGTGCTCATCTCATTTTCTTCCAGAGTCTTGGTCAGACCACCAGTTCAATCCGGTGGCGCCGCCTTTGGTCGTCAATAGTGTTTCAAGCTGTTCGGCGATCCTGGTGACCGCCGGTTGGGTATCGATCTTTTTCAACCACTTGCGCACAAAAGGTTGGCTTGGCTCGATAAAGACCAGCCAGCCGTTCGGGCTGGAATAGGAGGCGCAGCCCAGCCAGGTGGGG
This sequence comes from Novosphingobium sp., assembly GCF_020852455.1. Taxonomy (GTDB): domain Bacteria; phylum Pseudomonadota; class Alphaproteobacteria; order Sphingomonadales; family Sphingomonadaceae; genus Novosphingobium. The sequence continues at coordinate 36,521 of NZ_JADZAT010000009.1, read as the reverse complement.
AACTGTTCACCGCCCAGATCGACCATCCAGCCCCAGTCTTCCTCGATGATCGCACCCGAATAACCCAGCGCCTTGAACTCGCGAGACAGGAAGTCCGCCAGTTTGGCGCCCTGGATTTCCGGGTTGTAGGTGTTGCCTACTCCCTCCGGTTCCTCGAACAGCGTCGAATTGAACTCCAGATGGGTTCGCATCGGGTTCAGCCCTTCTTCCGCCGGCGGATTTCACTACGGACCGAAGTGCCCAGCGCGTGGCTGATCAGCGCGCCCTGTTCGGCTTCGTGCCGCTTCGCCAGGCCCGTGGCGGGCGAGGCGCTGGCAACGCGGCCGGCATAGCGCGGACGGGTAACCTTGCGCTTGGCGGCGATCAGCGCCTCTTCGATCAGGCTTTCGACGAAGAACCACGAACCGTTGTTGCGGGGTTCTTCCTGGCACCAGACCACGTCTTCCAGATTGGGCATCTTCGAGAAACGCAGCGCCAGCGGCTCACCCGGGAAGGGATAGAGCTGTTCGAGCCGGATGATCTGGGTATCGGTGATCCCGGCAGCATCGCGGGCTTCCATCAGGTCATAGGCGACCTTGCCGGAACAGAGGATCACCCGGCGGGTATCCTTGTCGGCCGAGCCATTGCGGTCCGACAGGATCCGCTTGAAATGCGCTTCGCCCAGGAATTCGCTGGCCTCGCTCTTGGCCATCGGATGGCGCAGCAGCGACTTGGGGGTCATGATGATCAAGGGTTTACGGAAAGGGCGGTGCATCTGCCGGCGCAGCACGTGGAAGTAGTTGGCCGGGCTGGTGATGTTGCAGACCTGGATGTTGTCCTGCGCGCAGAGCTGCAGATACCGTTCGAGCCGGGCCGAGCTGTGTTCCGGGCCCTGGCCTTCGTACCCGTGCGGCAACAGCATGACGAGGCCGTTGGCGCGCAGCCACTTGGCTTCGGAGGCGGCGACATACTGGTCGATCACGATCTGTGCGCCGTTGGCGAAATCGCCGAACTGCGCTTCCCACAGCACCAGGCTTTTGGGGTCAGCGCTGGCATAGCCGTATTCGAAGCCCAGCACGCCGTATTCGCTTAGCGGGCTGTCGTGCACTTCGAACCGGCCATGAGGCACGGTGGAGAGCGGCACGTACTTGTGCTCGTCGCTCTGGTCGGTCCAGACCGAGTGGCGCTGGCTGAAGGTGCCGCGGCCCGAATCCTGACCTGACAGGCGCACGGCATAGCCTTCGGACAGCAGCGAGCCGAACGCGAGTGCCTCGCCGGTTGCCCAGTCAAACCCGCTGCCGCTAGCGAACATCTCGCGCTTGGCATCGAGCACGCGGGCCAGCGTCTTATGGATTTGGATCGAATCCGGAACCGTAGTCAGCGTGCGGCCCAAGCTGTCGAACAGCTTGCGGTCGATCCCGGTATGGATGTTGCGCCGGGCGGTTTCCGGATCGGCCGGGGCATGCAGCCCGGTCCAGCGGCCGGCGAACCAGTCGGCATGGTTCGATTTGTAGCTCTTGGCCGCCTCGAACTCGCTTTCCAGCACCTGGGTGAAACGCATTTCGACTTCGGCGCCGTAATCCTTGTCGATCACGCCCTGGCCAACCAGCCGGTCGGCATAGAGCTTGCTGACCGGCGGATGCTGGCGGATCACCTTGTACATCAGCGGCTGGGTAAAGCCCGGCTCATCGCCTTCGTTGTGGCCGAAGCGGCGATAGCACCACATGTCGACCACGATATCGCGGCCAAAGGTCTGGCGGTAATCGACCGCCAGCTTGCAGGCAAAGGTCACCGCTTCGGGATCATCGCCGTTGACGTGCAGGATCGGCGCCTGGACACCCTTGGCAACGTCCGAGGGGTAGGGCGAGCCGCGCGAGAACTGCGGGCTGGTGGTAAAGCCGATCTGGTTGTTGATGATGAAATGGATGCAGCCGCCGGTGTTGTAACCCTTGACGCCCGAAAAGCCGAAGCATTCCCAGACGATGCCCTGGCCGGCAAAGGCCGCATCGCCATGGATCAGGATCGGCATCACGGTCTTGTGCTTGCCCTGGCCGATATCGTCGCGGAACACCTGGTTGGCGCGGACCTTGCCCAGCACGATCGGGTCCACGGTTTCGAGGTGGCTGGGGTTGGGGACCAGGCTCATATGCACCTTGATGCCGTCGAATTCACGGTCGGTGCTGGTGCCCAGGTGATACTTCACGTCGCCCGATCCGCCGACATCCTCGGGATTGGCGGTGCCGCCCGAAAATTCGTGGAAGATCACGCGGTAAGGCTTGGCCAGCACATTGGCCAGCACGTTGAGGCGGCCGCGGTGGGCCATGCCATAGACGATTTCGCGCACGCCGCGCTGGCCGCCGTACTTGATCACCGCTTCGAGCGCGGGGATCATCGATTCCCCGCCGTCGAGCCCGAAGCGCTTGGTGCCGACGTACTTGCGGCCCAGGAACTTTTCGTACTGCTCGCCGCGTACCACCGCGCCCAGGATCGCCTTCTTGCCTTCGGGAGTGAAGTCGATCGACTTGTCGCCGCCTTCGATCCGTTCCTGGATGAAGCGGCGTTCCTCGACATCGGCGATGTGCATGTATTCGTAGCCGACCTTGCCGCAGTAATTGCGCTTCAGCACATCGACCAGTTCACGCACCGTGGCCCATTCCAGACCCAGCGTGCCGCCAAGGTAAACCTTGCGGTCCAGCGCCGCGCCGGTGAAGCCGTGGTAGGCGGGGTCAAGGTCAGCCGGAAGGTTCTGGTGCGACAGGCCCAGCGGATCGAGATCGGCGCCCAGGTGCCCGCGCACGCGGTAGGTGCGCACCAGCATCATCGCCCGGATCGAATCCGCCGCGGCTTCCTCCACCGCGCGCGGATCGAGCGCCGCGCCAGCCTTGGCGGCAGCCGCCTTGACCGCCAGCTGCATCTGCGTCGGGTCGAGCGCGGCGGTCAGGTCGTCGCTGACCGAGCGCCAGTCCGGCTTGGCCCAGCTCGGACCCGGCTGCGGGTCGTCCGGTAGGAAATCGTGGCTTTCGTTGCCCATCGCAGGCAGCCCTTTCCGCTTCTACATCTCTGGGGCGGAGCGCTCCCGGGGAGGAAAACGCTTTGCCCGAACATGGTTAGGCGGGGTGCAACAGGCACCCCGCATTTTTCCTTAGGCGAAGGCCTTCAGCGCTTCGGCCAGCGTTTCACCCAGCAGGCTGGGCGAAGAGGAAACGCGGATGCCCGCTGCTTCCATCGCTGCGATCTTGCTTTCGGCATCGCCCTTGCCGCCCGAAACGATTGCGCCGGCATGGCCCATGCGGCGGCCCGGAGGGGCCGTGCGCCCGGCGATGAACCCGGCCATCGGCTTGCGGCGGCCGCGCTTGGCTTCGTCGATCAGGAACTGCGCGGCCTGCTCTTCAGCATCGCCGCCGATCTCGCCGATCATGATGATCGACTTGGTTTCATCATCGGCCATGAACAGTTCAAGCACGTCGATGAAGTTGGTGCCGTTGACCGGATCGCCGCCGATGCCGACTGCGGTGGTCTGGCCCAGGCCGATGTTGCTGGTCTGGAACACCGCTTCATAGGTGAGGGTGCCCGAGCGCGACACGACGCCGACCGAACCCTTCTTGAAGATCGAACCGGGCATGATCCCGATCTTGCATTCGCCGGGGGTCAGCACGCCGGGGCAGTTGGGGCCGATCAGGCGGCTCTTGCTACCCGACAGCGCGCGCTTGACGCGAACCATGTCTAGCACCGGAATGCCCTCGGTGATGCAGACGATCAGCTCGATCTCGGCATCGATCGCCTCAAGGATCGCATCGGCCGCGCCCGGGGGCGGGACGTAGATGCACGAAGCGGTCGCGCCGGTGACGGCCTTGGCCTCGGCCACTGAGTCAAATTGCGGCAGGCCGATATGGGTCGTGCCGCCCTTGCCGGGGGTAACGCCCGCAACCATCTGCGTGCCGTAATCGAGCGCCGCCTGGGTGTGGAAAGTGCCGGTGGCGCCGGTCATCCCCTGGGTGATGACCTTGGTGTTCTTGTTGACGAGGATGGACATCACATTTTCCTTGTTGAATTGATAAGTCGAATGACGCTTGGCCTGACAAGTATGCCAACGAAAACTGCCATGATCGCTGGGATCAGTAGCGGCGCAGCCAGCCAAATAATTCCATCGGTCAGGAATCCCCCAACCAATATTGCCAAGGTCAGCAAACCAAAAGATACCCACCCAAGCCTCGTGTGGATCAGTGTGGCGGCAAGGCATCCGCCAACACAGATGACAAAACCGGGCGACAGAGGATTCATCCCAGCGACGGCTCGATGCCCTTGCAGGCCACCAGCAGTTCCTTGACCGCATCGACCGAGACCTGGAAGTTGCTCTTGGCCTCGTCATCCAGCGCGATTTCGATCACTTCTTCGGCGCCGTTCGCGCCGATCACCACCGGCACGCCGACATAGAGCCCGTCAAGACCGTACTGGCCGTCAACATAGACCGCGCAGGGCAGAATGCGCTTCTGGTCGCCCAGATAGGCTTCGGCCATGGCGATCGCGCTGGTGGCGGGGGCGTAATAGGCCGAGCCGGTCTTGAGCAGGCCGACGATTTCGCCGCCGCCTGAACGGGTGCGGGCGACGATCGCGTCGAGCGCTTCCTTGCTCGACTTGCCCATCTTGACCAGATCGGTGACGGGAATGCCATTGACGGTCGAATATTCGAGCACCGGCACCATGGTATCGCCGTGGCCGCCCAGCACGAAGGCGTTGACGTCCTTGACCGAGACGCCGAATTCCCAGGCGAGGAAGGTCGCGAAGCGCGCCGAATCCAGCACGCCGGCCATGCCGACCACCTTGTTCGCGGGCAGGCCGCTGAATTCGCGCAGCGCCCAGACCATCGCGTCGAGCGGGTTGGTGATGCAGATCACGAAAGCGTTGGGGGCGTGGTTCTTGATCCCTTCGCCCACGGCCTTCATCACGCCAAGGTTGATGCCCAGCAGGTCGTCGCGGCTCATCCCCGGCTTGCGCGGCACGCCGGCGGTGACGATCACCACGTCGGCGCCGGCAATATCGGCATAGTCGTTGGTGCCGGTGATCTTCGCATCAAAGCCTTCAACCGGGCCGCACTGCGAAAGGTCCAGCGCCTTGCCCTGGGGAATGCCTTCGGCGATGTCGAACAGGACGATGTCGCCCAGTTCCTTCTTCGCGGCGAGGTGGGCGAGCGTGCCGCCGATCATGCCGGCGCCGATAAGGGCAATCTTCTTGCGAGCCATGGTACGAATACGTCCTTCCCTGAATGCGGGATCGCGGCTGGCGTACGGACAACCCATTCCATCCCGCTGGGTGCAGGCGTCCGGCTAATCCAACCGCCCTAGGCCGGTGATTTCGCGATTGCAAGACGGTAAAAGGCCGTAGCGGCAACTATTTGTTGATAATGGTTCGCAATTGCAATACGAAATTTTGCGAGCATGGCGAAGCAGTTCCGGAGCCGGTCTGGCGCCTCTGGCTACCAGGCCGGAACAGCACTGTCGAAATGCGGTGTGTTGCGCGGACCTAGCGCTTGAGACGCGCCAAGCGCGCGTTCACCCGGCTGGCCCGGCGCGGATCGAGTGTGCGGCACACTTCAAGCCAGTGGATCAGCCCCGCACGATCGCCGCTGCGATGCGCCAATTCGGCGCGTTCGGCGGCATCCTCGGCGGCGCGCAGGCCGTGCTCGGCAAAGTGCTTGAGCGCAAAACGCAACGTCTGCTGATGCTGCGCGGCATCGCCGTTGTCATTGGCAGCGCGGGCCCTGAGCCGGCCTTGTGCGGCCCGGGTCAGGTGACCGGGCTGGACCAGCGGAGCGGCGGCGGCATAGCGGATCGACATGGGTGGGGGCGTGGCCTTTGCGACTTCGGTGTTGGACCGGTCTGATAGCAGCCGCCCGCTAATGCTTGGTGTGATGCTATGGTTGCCGCGCGTTTACCAAGTCAGCGACCCGCCCGGTAATCAGCCGCCCGGGCGACCGATCCACTGGCCCGAATTCTGGTATTCGGGCTTGACGGTCGATCCGGGCAGCCGCTCGCCGCTGTATTGCTTGTCGCCGCCGCGGGCCTGAACTTCGGCCGAATAGGAGGGTGCGGGGGCAGGGCGAGCCTGGCCAAGATCGCCCGGCTGGCCCGGACCCGTGCCCTGCGCGGTCTTGAGCCCGCTGTCATAGGCCTTTTGCAGCGCCAGGGGATCAAGCGCCGGATCGGGCAGCTTGTCGGCGGCCGGATTGCGGGCATGCGGCACCGCCATCGGCTCACCGCCGACATAGGCGAAGCGGAAGGTTCCGGCCTGCCCGGCCTTGCCGTTGAAGCGATAGAACCGGTGCGCGGCGATCGTGGTGATGTGGAACAGGCTGGGCGCCCAATAGGGATAGATCTGGATGGTGTGGTAATGCGTGGCCAGCCCAACCGCCGGCTCGACATAACCTGACAGTGCCTGGGCGGCGACGCCGCGCGCGCGCTCCCAGAAGTAGGGATTGGGCCGCCGCGCCAGCGAGCCATCGCAGGTAAAGCTGAACTGGCATCCGGTGGTGCGTTCGCTGCCTTGATAGACCACGCCGCAGACGGTGTTGGGATAGCTGGGATGGGCCACGCGGTTGAGCACGACCTGCGCCACCGCGCGCTGGCCCTGGTCGGGCTCGCTGCGGGCCTCGTAATAGACCGCCGCGGTCAGGCAATCGAGCGCGCGGCCGCGATCGACCCCGGACAGGTCCATCCGCATCGCCCGGGCAATTGGTCCGCCGGCAAAATCAGCGAGGCCTGCCGTGGCCTGCTTGCCGGTGGCGGGATCGAAGCCGGACAGCACTTCGCTGGTCGCGACATAGTAGGAGGCCGATCCGGGAAAACTGTCACCGGGCCGCTCGAACGGCATCGGATCAAGCGCGAACTGGCTGCGCCCGGCGCTGGCCACGTCGAAGACCTGCCAAGGCGAGGGCGCGGCCAGTGCCGGCACCGCCACCACCGCCAGCAGCATTAGCGCCCGCCGCCCGCGATGCTTGCGCGCCTGCCGCTTGCCCAGCGTGGGCACACCCCGCCGCTTCAGCCGCGCGCCAAAATCGCGCGGCCTCGGCTCATAGGGAAAGGTCAGCAGGTGGTTCATTCGCTCTCGTGTTCGGTTACGCGCCTTCGCGCGTAAGACCAGGTGGGGCCACAGCGCCAGTGCGCTTTTGTGCCCGTACCAGGCCGGGACGGTCTCCGCTCATAGCGGTCAAGCCCTCAAAAAAAGTGAACGGACCATGCAAAAGCTGGAACTTGTGCATAAGCCGCAGCGGGGCTAACGCGCTGGCCACGTCATAGGTTGTCCGGCCAAATTTCCGTGCGAGCGGAAAGGAACGCCGGGCCTAAGAGGGAAGCGGTCTGAAATGCCGCGCTGCCCCCGCAACTGTGACCGGGGAGCGAACCCCTGATGCCACTGGGTAAAACCGGGAAGGCGGGGCCAGCGACGATCCGGGAGCCAGGAAACCTGCCCATGACGGTCGTTCCGCAGCCGGGCGGGGTGTACCGGGATGCAGCGCAAGGTCCGCAATGGTGCGGGCGCTTTCGCCATGAACGGCATGTTCATGACGGGAGTATTGCGCGTGAAATTTGTCTATTTTCTGGGTGCTTCGCTGCTGGTTGCCTCGCCTGCTCTGGCGCAGGGCAAGAAACCGCCGCTGCAGGATGCGCCGGTCTTGTGCTATGAAGGCGGAACGGATTGTGACGGCGATCAGGCCGAGCGCCTTGACCCCGACAATGCCAACTCGATCACGGTCACCGGCCTGTGGACGAGGATTGCCGATGGCGGCCAGTCGGTTTCGGTGATCAGCGCAGCGGACCTGGCCCAAGTCCAGGGCGCCGACCTGTCCCGCGCGCTTGAGCGGCTGCCGGGCGTCAATTTTGCGCGCAATGGCGGGCTGGGCAGCGCTTCGAGCCTGTTCGTGCGCGGGGCGAGTTCGGAACAGCTGCTGGTGATGATCGATGGCGTGCGGATGCAGGACACCGCATCGCCTTCGGGCGGGTTCGACCTTGGCACGCTGATGGCCGGCGGGCTGGGCCGGGTTGAGCTGCTGCGCGGATCGAACTCGATGACCTGGGGCAGCGATGCGATCGGCGGGGTGCTGGCGGCCAGCACCGATACCCGCAGCGGTCTGCGCGCCGGTCTGGAATACGGTGCGCACGATACGGTCGATGCCAATCTTGGCTGGGGATTGTCGCGCAGCGGCCACGAACTGGGGCTGACCGCCGGTTACACCCGCACCGATGGCATTTCCGCCTATGCCGGGGGGACCGAGGCCGATCCGTTCCGCCAATGGCATCTGGGCGGGCGCGGCTCGCTTGAGCTGGGCGGCAGCCTCAAGCTGGTCGCAGCCGGTCGCTATGCTGACAGCAAGGTCGATTTTGACGGCTATCCGGCGCCCGCCTACAGCTTTGCCGATACCCCTGAGTACCAGATCACCCGGCAAGGCTCGGGCCGGGTCGGACTGGAATACCAGGGCAGCGGGCTGGAGCTGAGCGGCGGGGTCGCGCTGTCCGATACGCGCCGCGCGTATTACGATCCGACCTATGGCTCGGCGCCCAATTTCGAAACCGCCGGTCGCTCGGTCCATGCCGACCTGAAGGGCCGCGCCGATCTGACCGATGGCGTGACGCTCGATTTCGGCAGCGATGCCGACTGGTCGCGGTTTTCGACCACCTTCGATCCGCGTCAGACCACGCGGACAGTGGGCGGGCATGCGCTGCTGGGCTATCACGGCGAGCGGCTGAACCTGACCGCCGGTGCGCGGATCGACGATCATGACCGGTTTGGCAGCCACTGGACCTTCGGTGCCAATGGCAGCTTCGACCTGACCGGCAACCTGCGCCTGCGCGCCTCGTTCGGGCAGGGCTTCAAGGCACCGACCCTGTACCAGCTCTATGGCTATGGCGGGAACGCCACGCTCAAGCCCGAGCAGAGCGATGCCTATGACCTGGGGCTTGAATATGCTCCGGGTGACGGCTCGGCGCGGCTGGGGCTGACGCTGTTCCGGCGCGATTCGAGCAACCTGATCGATTACGTCTGGCCCAGCGGCTATACCAACATCAGCCGCACCCGCGCGCAGGGGGTGGAACTGGAAGGCCGCTTCAAGGTCACCAATCGCCTGTCGGTGCGCGGGGCCTATACCTGGCTTGAGGCGACCAACCGGCTGACCGGCAAGGACCTGGCCCGGCGTCCGCGCAATGCGCTGAGCCTGTCGTACGATTGGCGCACGCCGCTCAGCGACCTGGCGCTGGGCGCCGATTTCCGTCTGGCCGGGGACCGGTTCGACGATGCCGGCAATTTCACGCCGCTCGATGGCTATGCGCTGGTCACGCTGCGTGCCAGCATGCCGCTGGGTGAGCATCTTGAGCTCTACGGCCGGGTGGAGAATGTGACCGACGAGAGCTATGAAACCTCGGCAGGCTATGGGTCCTATGGCCGTACTGCCTACGCCGGGATCAGGGTGAAGTGGTGATCAGTCTCAAGACCCTCGCCATGTCGTTTCGCCGAATGGTGAGGGTCTTGCCGGCTGTGTTCCCCCTCACGCTGGCTGCCTGCGCGCCGGTTCCGGCACCGCAGGAGTCCGGCCCGACGATCGTCAGCCTGAACCCCTGCACCGATGCGATCCTGGCCGAAGTGGCCGATCCGGGGCAGCTGCTGGCGATTTCGGCCTATAGCCAGGATCCGGCCTCCAGCTCGATGGACCTGGCCCGCGCGCGGGCGATGCGCGGGGTCAGCGGCACGGTGGAGGAAGTGGCCGCGCTGCGCCCGCAGGTGGTGGTGGCCAGCACCTTCGAAGCGCCCGCGACCACCGGGGCGCTCAGGCGGCTGGGCTTCCGGCTGGAGCAGTTCGGACTGGCCGCGACGGTCGAAGACAGCATTGCCCAGGTCCGCGCGCTGGCCCGGATCTCCGGACATCCCGAACGCGGCGAGGCGCTGGTGGTGCGGATCCAGGCTGCGCTGGCGGCAGCCCGGCCCACAGGCGCCCCGATCCCGGCCGTGGTCTGGCAATCGGGCGGGATCGTGCCGGGGCAGGGGACGCTGATTACCGATCTTCTGACCCGCACCGGCTTTGCCAATGCGGCGGCCCAGCGCGGACTGCACCAGGCCGATCTGCTGCCGCTGGAGGACATGCTGGCCCACCCGCCGCGGCTGATCCTGACCGCCGGCAACATGCATTCCGAAGAAGACCGCCTGCTGGCCCACCCGGCATTGGCGGCGCTCAAACAGACCCGGCGCGCGCGGCTGGATCCCGCGCTGCTGTGGTGCGGCGGGCCCACGATCCCGCGCACCGTGGCGCGATTGGTTGAGGTGCGCGGGGCCTTCGAGACGGGCCTTCGACTTCGCTCAGTCCCTCCTCAGGAAGAGCGTAAAAAGGGAAAACCCGCTCATCCTGAGGAGCGACCGGGACTGAGCTTGTCGAAGGTCCGGTCGCGTCTCGAAGGACCCGGCGCATGACCCGCCCCACCACGTTCCTCCTTCTGGGCCTGCTGATCGCCGTGCCGCTGTCGCTGCTGGCGGGGCGGGTGTGGCTCGATCCCTTCGCAGAACCCGTTCCCAATGCGCTGATAATCCTCACAGAATTGCGTCTGCCGCGCGCCGTGCTGGCCATTGTGCTGGGCGCCGGGCTGGGCGCGGCGGGGGCGGCGATGCAGGGCTATCTGCGCAACCCGCTGGCCGATCCGGGCCTGTTCGGGATTGCGCCCGGCGCGGCGCTGGGGGCGGTGCTGAGCTTCTGGACCGGCCTGGCCGGGACCCCCTGGGTGCTGCCGCTGTTTGCACTGCTGGGTGCCGGCGGGGCGATGGCGCTGCTAGGGCTGGTGGCGGGGCGGACCGGATCGGCGCTGCTGTTTACTCTGGCGGGGATGATTATCGCCAGCCTGGCCGGGGCCTTGATGAGCCTGGCGATCAGCCTGTCGCCCACGCCCTTTGCGATGAGCGAGATCGTCACCTGGCTGATGGGGGCAATGACCGACCGGTCATGGCGCGAAGTGTGGTTCGCCGCGCCGCTGACCCTGCTGGGGATCGCACTGCTGCTGCGCGCCGGGCGCGCGCTTGACGCGCTGACCCTGGGCGAAATGGCCGCGCGTTCGCTGGGGGTCGATCCGCGGCGGCTGCAATGGCTGATGATCGGCGGGGTCGGGCTGACGGTCGGCGCCGGAGTGGCGGCGGCCGGGATCATCGGCTTCGTCGGGCTGATCGTGCCGCACCTGCTGCGCGGGTTCACCGATGGCCGCCCGTCGCAGCTGATCCTGCCCAGCGCGCTGGCCGGGGCCTTGCTGCTGCTGGTGGCCGATTGCCTGTGCCGGGTGCTGCCGCTGCAGAGCGAGTTGCGGCTGGGGATCGCGCTGTCGCTGTTGGGGGCGCCGTTCTTCCTGGCGCTGCTGCTCAGGATGCGGAGGGATCTGGCATGAGCCTGGCTGGCTGCAACCTCCACCTTGCGCAGCGCCTGCACGGCGTCTCGCTGCAACTGAGCCAGGGCGAGGTAACCGCGATCTGCGGGCCCAACGGTGCGGGCAAATCCAGCCTGCTTTCGGCGCTGGCCGGGATCGTTCCGCTTGATCAGGGCGAGGTCAGGCTTGACCAGGACCTGATGGGCCGGTTGCCGCTGGATGACCGCGCGCGGCGCGTGGGCTTTCTGCCGCAGCAGGCCGAACTGGCCTGGGACCTATCGGTCGAGACGCTGGCCGGGCTGGGCCGTCTGCCGTGGAGCCTGGGACCCGAAGCCCATCGCCAGGCGATTGACCGGGCGATTGCCGACATGCAGCTTGAACCGCTGCGCCGGCGGCCGCTTTCGCGGCTGTCGGGCGGGGAGCGGGCGCGGGCCATGCTGGCGCGGGTGCTGGCGGGTGAGCCGTGCTGGCTGCTGGCCGATGAGCCGCTGGCCAATCTCGATCTCGCGCACCAGTTGGCGCTGCTGGCGCATTTCCGCAAGCTGGCCGGGCAGGGGCTCGGCGTGGTGCTGGTGCTGCATGACCTGGCCCAGGCGATGAACCATGCCGACCGGGTGGTGGTGCTGAAGGACGGGCAGGTGCTGGCTGATGGTCCGCCCGATCAGGCGCTGGACGAGGCGGTGATCGAACAGGTCTGGGGGGTCAAGGCCCGCTGGCTGGGCGATGCCGGGGGCAAGGCTTTGGTAATCTAGGCATTTCGGCGACGGACTCGGGAAAAGTTGCCGCGAATTTCGGCCAAGGCGTTGCCTCGCCAGTTTGCCCCGGCCATACCTCGGACAGCAAAAGGGTTGCGAATCGAGGCTTTTCGATGACTGAACTTGCGTCCCCCGGGCAATTGCGCGCCGTTTTCCTGCGCTGGGCGCTGTTCATTGTGCCGGGCGTGCTGTTCCTGGGCTTCTTCTCCGGCAAGATCGGCGGCAGCGGCGCAGGCAATCCGTGGTTCATGGAACTGGTCAAGCCATCGCTCTACCCGCCGCCGCAGCTTTTCGGGATCGTCTGGACGGTGCTCTATCTGTTGATGGGCGTGGCGCTGACGCTGGTGATCATTGCCCGGGGCGCACCCGGGCGCGGGCTGGCGATCGGCCTGTTCGTGGTGCAATTGCTGCTCAACCTGGCCTGGTCGCCGCTGTTCTTCGGCATGCATCAGATTGCCGCCGCGCTGGGGCTGCTGGTGGTGCTGGACCTGGCGATCGTCGCCACGATCGTCCTGTTCCGCAAGGTCCGTCCGCTCGCCGCCTGGCTGCTGCTGCCCTACCTGGCCTGGGCGCTGTTCGCGACGCTGCTCAACTGGCAATTCCTTGAGGCCAATCCGGGTGGTGAGCCGCCGGTCGATGTGGCCTTGAATCTGGCGGCGGTGAGGTCCATCTAGCGGCCATGCAAAGCGAAAACCCCCTGATCGCCGACATTGCCAAGCTGTTCAACAGTGCGGCTGGAACCATGGCCGGAATGGGCCGCGAAGCGCGCGACGCCGCGCGTGAGCGGGTCAAGGAAGCGGTCGGCGGGCTCGATTTCGTCGCCCGCGAGGAATTCGACGCGGTCAAGGACATGGCCGCCAAGGCGCGCGAGGAAAACGCAGCGCTGAAGGCCCGGGTCGAGGCGCTGGAAAAGGCGCTCAAGGCCAAGAAGTAGGGCCCTTCCGGCGTGCATTTCGCCGGTCCCGCAATTGTCTGTGCCAGCCGTCCGCATGGCGAGACGGCCGTGGTTGTGCGGCTGCTGACCGAGGCGCAGGGGCTGGTGGCAGGCTATGTCGCGGGTGGACGCGGGCGGCAGCTGCGCCCGGTGCTGGTGCCCGGCAATCTGGTTGAGGCTGATCTGCGCGCCCGGATCGAGGGGCAGCTGCCCTTTGCCAGGCTTGAGCTGCTGACGAGCCGCGGCCCGTGGCTGAGCGAGCCCTTGCCCGCCGCTGCGATCGGCTGGGCGACCGCGCTCACCGCCGCCGCCTTGCCCGAACGCCATGCCTACCCGGCGCTGTTCCCGGCGCTTTCGGCGCTGCTCGATGCGGTGTGCCATGCGCCATCTGCGCGCGGGTGGTTGCCGGGGCTGCTGGCCTATGAAGCGCTGCTGCTGCGCGAACTGGGATACGGTGAAACTTCGCCGCCAGCAGGCGCCGAATTGCCCGCGCTGCTGGCCGCGTTCGATGCACTGGGGCAGCGGCTGGATCGCTATCCGCTTGCCGAACGCCGCAATGATGTTATGGGCGCGCGCGCCATGCTGCGCGAACGGCTGGCAAGGCTAGGCTAGGGCGGGAACCCCCATGAAGATTGCAGTATTGGCTGGCGACGGGATCGGCCCCGAAGTGACGCGTGAAGCGGTGCGGGTGCTTGAGGCACTCGGTCTGGCCGGACTTGAGCTGGTCGAAGGCGATGTCGGCGGCATGGCGTACAAGAAGCACGGCCATCCGCTGCCGGCGGCAACGCTCGATCTGGCGCGCGCCAGCGACGGGATCCTGTTCGGCGCGGTAGGCGATCCGGACTGCGACAATCTGGAACGGCACCTGCGCCCCGAACAGGCGATCCTGGGCCTGCGCAAGGAACTGGGCCTGTTTGCCAACCTGCGCCCGGCGCGGGTCTTTGCCGGGCTTGAAGATTTTTCGGCGCTGCGCCCCGAAGTGGCCGGCGCGATAGATCTGCTGATCGTGCGCGAGCTCAACGGCGACGTCTATTTCGGCGAAAAGGGCATCCGCACCCTGCCCGATGGCCGCCGCCAGGGCTGGGACATGATGTCCTATGCCGAAGACGAAGTGCGCCGCATCGCCCATGTCGCTTTCCGCGCCGCACAGGGCCGCAATGGCAAGCTGTGCTCGGTCGACAAGGCCAATGTGCTCGAAACCTTCCAGCTGTGGCGCGATGTGGTGACCGAGGTCGCCGCCGAGTACCCCGACGTTGAGCTCAGCCACATGTACGTCGATAATGCGGCGATGCAGCTGGTGCGCAATCCGGGGCAGTTTGACGTGGTGGTCACCGGCAACATGTTCGGTGATATCCTCTCGGACCAGGCAAGCATGTGCGTGGGCTCGATCGGGCTGCTCGCCTCGGCCTCGCTCAGCGAAGGCAAGCTGGGGCTTTACGAGCCGATCCACGGTTCTGCCCCCGATATCGCCGGCAAGGGGCTGGCCAATCCGATGGCCACCGTGCTTTCGGCGGCCATGCTGCTGCGGCATTCGCTGGGGATGGAAGACCAGGCCGCGCGGATCGAGGCAGCGGTTGCCCGCGCCTTGGCCGATGGCGTGCGCGGCGCAGACCTTGGCGGCAGCCACGGAACTGCGCTAATTGGCGACGCGATTGTCGAAAGGCTCTGAACGATGACCATCCGCCTTGGCGTAGTCCTGCCCACCTACAACGAGCGCAAGAACCTGCGCGGGATGATCGAGCGGCTGGACAAGGCGCTGGCCGGGATCAGCTTTGAAGTGATCGTGGTGGACGACAACAGCCCCGATGGCACTTCGGACGAGGCTCGCGCGATCGCGCAGGACGATCCGCGCGTGCACGTGATCCAGCGGATCGGGCGGCGCGGGCTGTCCTCGGCCGCGATCGAGGGGATGTGCGCCACCGCCGCGCCGGTGGTGGCGGTGATGGACGCCGACCACCAGCACGATCCCGAACTGCTGCCCGGTATGCTCGCGGCGATCGAGGGCGGGGACTATGACCTGTCCTATGCCAGCCGCTTTGCCGAAGGCGCCAGCACCGAGGAATGGGGCCGTCCCGACCGGGTCAAGGCATCAAACCTTGCCAACCGCATCGCCAACAAGGTGACCGGGGTCGAACTGAGCGACCCGATGAGCGGCTATTTCATGCTCAAGACCGAAACGCTGCGGGCCGATGCGCACCGGCTTTCGGGGGTGGGCTTCAAGATCCTGCTCGATATCCTGGCGACGGTTGAACAGCCGCTGCGGATCAAGGAAGTGCCGATGAATTTCGCGGCGCGGCTGGAAGGCGAAAGCAAGCTTGACCGCACCGTGGTGTTCGAATTCCTGGTTGGCCTGTACGACAAGTGGCTGGGCCGCTGGATCCCGACCCGCTTTGCGCTGTTCGGCACCATCGGCGCGCTGGGCGTGGTGGTCCACATGGCGGTGCTGGCGCTGGTGCTGAACCTGTTCGGGGCGCGCTTCATGGTCAGCCACTATCCGCAGGAAGTGGCTTTCATCACCGGTCAGACCACCGCCGCCATGGTGGCGATGACCTTCAATTTCGTGCTGAACAACGAACTGACCTATGCCGACAAGCGCCTGCGCGGGTTCGGGCCGCTGCTCAACGGCTGGCTGCGTTTCCTGCTGACCTGCGCCTTTGGCCTGCTGGCCAATATCGGCGCGGCGACCGCGCTGGTGCGGATCGGGTTCAATCCCTATCCGGCAGCACTGGTCGGCATCGTGCTGGGTTCGGTCTGGAACTTCGCGCTGTCGAGCAAGTTCGTCTGGGGCAAGTACTGAGCGGTCAGGCGGGAACCGGCGCTTCTACAAAGCCCGGCCAGGTTGCCATGTAGCCGACAAAGGCCTCGCCCAGACCTTCGGCGCGCAGGTGCTCGCGGGTGACCGGGGTGGGGGTGCAGGCAAAGTCGGGATCGGCGATCGTGCGCGCGGCAAAATCGTGGTGCAGGATCGCTGCGCGACCGGGCAGCACGAAATCGGCCCCGGCATCCAGGCAGGCGCGCACCTTGGCAGCATCCATGATCTTGCCGGCCACGCCCAGCGGGGTGCCGCCGCGGTCAAGCGTGGTGAAATGCGCGATCAGCGGCTGGCCCTTGTGCGCTTCTTCCTCGGGCTCCTTGAAACAGTCCCACAGCGACATGTCGAGGTAGTCGATCTGGCCGCCGGTCATCACTTCCTCGGCCAGCAGCTTGGCTTCATCGAGCCGGACGTTGAAGCGTTCGGGCGAGAGCCGCAGGCCGATCTGGAACTGCGGCCCGGCAGCGGCGCGGATCCCGTCGATGATTTCCAGGATCAGCCGTTTGCGGTTTTCAAAGCTGCCGCCATAGCGATCGTCGCGCCGGTTGTTTTCGGCATCGAGGAACTGGGCGAGCACATAGCCATGGGCACCGTGAACCTCGACCCCGTCGAACCCGGCCTTTTCGCAGCGCAGCGCGGCAGCGATGAAATCGTCGCGCAGCTGCTCGACCTCGGCGGTGGAGAGCGCGCGGGTGCCGGTCGCCTCATCAGCAAAGGCGCTTTGCGGGGCTTCGCAGATCTGGTCGCGC
The DNA here is from genome assembly GCF_020852455.1 of Novosphingobium sp. Classification (GTDB taxonomy): domain Bacteria; phylum Pseudomonadota; class Alphaproteobacteria; order Sphingomonadales; family Sphingomonadaceae; genus Novosphingobium. The sequence goes on along the minus strand of NZ_JADZAT010000009.1, from coordinate 19,908 downwards.
GGTGAGCGCATCCCGGCATGGTGGAGCTGCACCGATGAGACCGCGCCGTGTTCGCGCAGCAGGCCCGCCAGTCGGGTCAGTCCGGGCAGGTGATCGTCCGAATAGACGCCCAGCTGGCCCGAGAAGCCCAGCCCCTGGCGCTGGACGCTGGCTGCGGCGGTCATCACCGCGCCGAAGCCGCCCTTGGCGCGCATCACCAGCCAGTTGATCTCGTCATCGCTCAGCGTGCCGTCAGGATGGCTTTGCAGGTTGGTCAGCGGCGCGAGCATGAAGCGGTTGGCCATGGCCGGGCCATGCCGGAAGGAAAGCGGCTGCGAATAGCTGGTCATAAGAGAATCCCCGTTGGCTTTGCGCCAATGTGGGGAGCCTAGCGCCAGCTGTCCAGCCACATCCAGAACTGATAGCTGGGCCGCCCGCAGCACAGCGGCCAGCCCGAGATGATCGGATAGAACCAGGCGAACAGCGCAAAGCTGAGCACCAGCGTGGCCGGGGCCAGCCAGCGCCAGCGATCCCTGCGCCGCCAGGCCGCATCGAGCGCCAGGGCCAGCGCGCCCATCATGAAGGTGCTGGGCAGCAGGTAATGGTAGATGAACTGGATCGGCTTGCCCGACAGCGGCCACATCACCATGCTGGCCAGGTACAGCGCGGTGAAGGCCAGCGCGGCATGGCTGCGATGGCGCAGCGCGGCCCACAGCGACCAGGCCATCGCGGCCAGACCGGCGTACATGGTGAAGGGGTTGCCGATCAGCACCACCCCGCGCTGGGCCCCGTCAACGTCCTTGTAAAGATACCAGATCGCGCGCCAGTTGCCGATCCATTCATACCATTGCGAACGGTAGGGGTGGAGCTTCTTCACGCTGTCCTGCAGCCGCAGCATGTATTCGTGCCAGGCGATCGGGTGCCAGGGATCGATCGGCCGGTCGGCCCACAGAAAGCCCGGCAGGAAGGTCAGCCAATAGACCGCCAGCGGGACCAGCCCCAGCCACAGCGCGGCCTCGGCCAAGGTGAAGCCGGGGACGGGGCCGCCGTCCCGCGCCAGTGCAAAGCGCAGGCCATTGGCCTTGAGCTTCAACACCAGGAACAGCAGTCCGGGCATGGCGAGGGCCGGGGCGATGCTCCATTTCGCGCCCAGCGCCAGCCCGGCCGGCACGCCCGCCAGCGCCAGCCGCCAGCGCGCCTGGCCGGGCAGCCGGCAGGCCGCCGCGAAGTGCCACAGCGATGCCACGCCCAGGCTGGCCATCACCATGTCGAGCATCGCGATCCGGCTCTGGATGAACCAGAAGAAATCGGTGGCCAGCAGCAGCGCGGCCAGGATCGCGGCCAGCCGGCGCCCGCTGACGAACCACACCAGCCGGCTGAAGGCGAACAATCCGAAGCCGCCCAGCAGCGCGCTTGGCACGCGCCAGTAGAGCGGCTTGTCGCCCAGCCAGTGGATCGCTGCGGCCAGCACTGTCTTGCCGAACAGCGGATGTTCCGGGTTGGCGCGCAGCCCGTCGATCAGCTTGCGCGCTGCGGGCACATAGTGGACCTCGTCGAAATAGATCTCGCTGGGCGTACCCAGCCGCCACCAGACCAGCCCAAAAAAGAACACCGCGATCACCGCGCACCAGTCGGCCGGGTCCTGTTCCTGGGTGAAGCGGGGGTGCATTGGCGATGGGTTAATCGGGGTGGAAGGGAAGCGCAACAAGGGTCCTCTCCATTTTTGGCGAATGCCACAAATGGGGAGGTGGATCGTCCGCAGGACGAGACGGAGGGGCAATTGGGCCAGCGCCGATACCCCTCCGTCAGCGCTTCGCGCTGCCACCTCCCCATTTGCACTGCGTGAAAATGGAGAGGGCCTTGGGCTTGCGCCCGATTGTCCGCGCACTTACAGCCACCCGCATCATGAAGCGCACCACCGGAACCGACCGTTCGATCACCAAGACCTGGCGCCGCGCCACCCAAGCCGTGCGCGGCGGGACCTGGCGCAGCGAAAAGGGTGAAACCAGCGAGGCGATCTTCCTCACCTCGGGCTATGCCTACGACGATGCCGAAACCGCCGCCGCGCGGTTCCGCGGCGAAGATCCGGGGATGACCTATTCGCGGCTGCAGAACCCGACCGTCGCCATGCTGGAAGAACGCATCGCGCTGATGGACGGGGCCGAGGCCTGCCGCGTCCAGGCATCGGGCATGGCGGCGATGACCGCGGCGATGCTGTGCCAGCTGCAGGCGGGCGATCACGTGGTGGCCGGGCGCGCTGCCTTTGGTTCGTGCCGCTGGCTGGTCGATCAGCTGCTGCCGCGCTTCGGGATCACCTGCACCACGATCGACGCGCGCGACAACGATCAGTGGGTGGCGGCGATCCGGCCCGAAACCAAGGTGTTCTTCTTCGAAACCCCGGCCAATCCGACGATGGATATCGTCGATCTGAAATTCGTCTGTGATCTGGCCAAGAGCCGGGGGATCACCACGGTGGTCGATAACGCCTTTGCCACGCCCGCGCTGCAGCGGCCGATCGAATGGGGTGCCGATGTGGTGGCCTATTCGGCGACCAAGCTGATGGACGGGCAGGGCCGGGTGCTGGCCGGTGCGGTTTCGGGCAGCGCCGAATTCATCAATGAGAAGCTGCTGTGGTTCCAGCGCAACACCGGGCCCAACCTGTCACCGTTCAACGCCTGGGTGGTGCTGAAGGGGCTGGAAACGCTGGACCTGCGCGTCCATCGGCAGAGCGAGAACGCGCTCAAGGTCGGCCAGTTTCTTGAAGGCCGGGTTCCGAAGATCAATCATCCGGGGCTGGCCAGCCACCCGCAGCATAACCTCGCGATGCAGCAGATGGACGCGGCCGGTTCGATCTTCAGCTTCGAACTGGATGGCGGACGCAAGCAGGCGCACGCCCTGCTGAATGCACTGCAGCTGATCGATATCTCGAACAACATCGGGGATTCGCGCAGCCTGATGTGCCACAACGCCTCGACCACGCACTATTCGGTGAGCGAGGACGCCCGCCAGGAAATGGGCGTGACCGAAGGCATGCTGCGCCTGAACGTCGGGCTGGAAGATCCCGATGACGTGATCGACGATCTCGACCGGGCGCTGAAGTCGGTAGGTCTTTAGTAGAAGTCGGGCGCGCCCAGCGGGCAGCCCATGTCGATCAGTGCGCGCGCCAGCAACTGGGCGGCGGCCTGCGGGATCGAGACGTCGGGTGCGGCGCACAGTTCGCGCAGCAGCGCGGTGCAGGCCTGCGGATCGCGCGGCGCCAGCACCAGCGCATCGAGCATGCGGCCTTCATCGGCGGTCATCCTAGGATGGTTGTGGCGCACGATCTTGAGCGGCCGGGTCGAGGCGCTGGCGGTTTCGATCAGGTAGGCGCGGATGAGGGTGAGCGGGCGTTCGTATTCGCGCCCGAAGGCCTGGTAGCCAAGGTTGGCAAGCTCGCTGTCATGCAGTTCACCTGATGCCATCTTGCGAATCATTAGCAAGACGAGCGCCAGGTCTGGGTCCTCAGGAACCACCAGCGACAAGATTTTCTCCAATGATTCCGCAGTTTTCACACCAGCTTCCTCGAGACCTGATGTGCAGTTATTGATAATCATTATCATTTTAGTCAAGCGGAATCGGAGTCCCGATCCGGCACGGAGCCGGGCCGTGAGCGGACAGCAGGAGAGTGGTCAGCCGCGTTTGGTGGTCAGGTCGTGGCGCTGGCGCAGCACCGGGGCGACCACCGGGATGGTCAGCATGGTCGATCCGACCGCCGCCAGCAGCAGCGCGGTAAAGGCGCTGCTGGTCAGCACCTGTTTGTCGAACAGGATGTTGACGAAGATGATCATGATCAGCGCCTTGGTCTGCAGTAGCCAGCCGATCACCCAGGCCTCACCCTTGCCCCATTTGAGCAGCTTGCCGGCGATCCCGATCCCCAGCAACTTGCCCGCCACCATCGCGGCAAGCAGCAGTGCGGCAGCGGCAAAGGCGGTCAGCCCGCCCATGTCCCAGCTGGTGCGCAGCCCGGTGGACAGGAAAAACACCGGCATGATCGACAGCAGCACGGTATCGCGGAAGGCGTCGATCTTCTCGATCCCGAACCAGCGCGCATCAAGCGCGGCGCCGGCCAGAAATGCGCCGACCATGTAATGCAGCCCCGACCAGTCGGCCAGATAGCCGCAGGCCGCCAGCCAGATCAGCCCGCCATACCAGCGATCGCGCTCGGGGATCGCAGCCATGATCTTGCGCACCACAACCACCGCCACGGCAAAGCCCAGCAGAAAGCCCAGCTGGCGGGTGACCCGGTCCCAATCGAGCAGGATCACAGCCAGCACGCCCCAGATCATCACGTCATCCAGGCTGGCATAGCGCAGGATCCGCTGGCCCAGCGCGGTGCGCAGGATCTCCAGCTTTTCCATCAGCAGCACCAGGATCGGCAGGGCGGTGACCGCGCAGGCCATGCCAACCCCCAGCACGAATTGCCAGGTCTGCCCCTTGGCACCGATCCAGCCGGCCGGATCGCTGACCTTCAGCAGTACCATGGCCGCACCGGCACCCAGCAGCAGCGGCGCGCCCAGTGCGAGTCCAGCGGTAAGCCCGGTTTCGCCGCGCCATTTCCAGGCCTCTTGCAGGTCCAGTTCCAGCCCGGCAACGAACACGAACAGCATCACCGCCCACCAGGCCACGCCGTTCAGCGCGCCGATCACCGGCGGGGCGAACACCGTGGCATAGTAATCGGGGAACATTGCCCCCAGCACCCCGGGGCCCAGCAGGATTCCGCTGATGATCTGCACCACCACCAGCGGCGCATAATAGTCGGTCCGCAGCAGCCGCCAGAACAGATAGGGCGCCGCGAAGATGATGATCAGCGCCAGCAGAAACAGCTCGGACACGGGCAGGGCGGTTTGCATTGGTGCAGGGATTAGCACCATGCTCTGGCAGCGCCAACGTGGACACAATCGTATTCCACCGCATGCCCGGCCATTGTTTCGGGCGCCTGAAATCGCTACCTTGGGCGCCATGAAGGAACTGTTCCAGCATGCCGCCACCACCGAAGGGATCATCGTGCGCGTCGCGGTGAATTTCCTGCCCGAACAGTCGCGGGCCGATGTGGGCAAGTGGTTCTGGGTCTATCACATCCGGATCGAGAACCATTCAGACCGCACGGTCCAGCTGCTGACCCGCCACTGGCGGATCACCGACGCGCGCGGGATGGTGAATTTCATCGACGGCGATGGTGTGGTCGGTGAACAGCCGGTGCTGCAGCCGGGCAAGAGCCACGACTATGTCTCGGGCTGCCCACTCACCACCGCGCATGGCTCGATGGAAGGGCACTATACCTTTCAGGATGAAAGCGGCACGCTGTTCGACGTGGCGATCCCGTTCTTCCCGCTGGAAGCCCCGGCCACGGCGGGGTGAAGTATTTGTTGCTTGGCACGCCCGTCTCTGGCTCTAGGTAGCCCCCATGAAGCGCACGCACCTGCCCCTCAATGCCCTGCGCGTGTTCGATGCCGCGGCGCGGCACCTGTCGTTCACGCGCGCGGCTGATGAGCTGGCGGTGACCCCGGCTGCGGTCGGCCAGCAGATCCGCGCGCTGGAAGACGTGCTGGGCGTGGTGCTGTTCCGCCGCACCCCAAAGGGGCTGGAACTGACCGACGAGGCCAGCGCCGGGCTTGAGCCGCTGCGCAGCGGGTTCCTCCATTTCGAGGATGCGGTGCGGGCGATGCAGGCCGGGCAATCGAGCCACGTCTATACCATCGCCGCTCCGCGCGAATTCTTTGCCGCCTGGCTTGCGCCGCGGCTGGCCGCGTTCCGCCAAAGCAATCCCGACGTGCAGTTCAGCATGGTCGCGGATGAAGAGGCCGACTTTACCGAAGCCAACCTCGATCTGGCGGTGCGCTGGGCCGAAGGGCCGGGCGAGCTGGAAGGCGTTGCACTGGGCGATCCGGGCCGCATCACCGTGGGCCAGGGCTGCTGGATCAGCTGGCCGGGCGATACCAGCCCCGAAGGCGAGGAATGCGCCGCCCCGCCGCTCAGCGTCGGCGATGCCGGCCAGGCAATCGCCGCCGCCGCCGCGGGCATGGGCAAGGCCCGGGTGCCGGTGCTGCTGGCCCAGTCATGGCTCGACAACGGCCGGATCGCCGAACTGGGCGAACGGGCGCCTTGTCGCACGGGCTACTGGCTGGTGGCACCCAGTCCGCAGTGGCGCCAGAAAAAGGTCAAGGCGCTGGTGGCGTTCCTGACCGCCTAGTTCAGCGCGATCACGTCCCCGCGCACCATCACAAAGGCCATCCGCTTCAGCACCCGCACATCGGCCAGCGGATCGCCATCGACCGCGATGATGTCGGCGCTCTTGCCCACTTCGAGCGTGCCCACTTCCTTCTCGAGCCCCAGCAGGCCTGCTGCGTTGATCGTGGCGGCCTTGATGGCGTCCATCGGCGACATGCCGAACTTGACCAGCAGTTCGAATTCATCGGCGTTGCGGCCGTGCTTGGATACCCCGGCGTCGGTGCCATAGGCAATCCTGACGCCCAGCGGGAAGGCGATCTGCAGGGACTTGCCGGTAATCCCGATCCGCCAGTCGATCTGCTTCTTGATCGCCGGGGGATAGGCGTTGGGATTGGCCGCGAGCCGCTCAAGATAGCCGTTCACGGTGCTAAGCGTCGGCACGTAATAGGTACCGTTTTTCGCCATCATCCGGGCGGTTTCGTCATCGATCGTGGTGCCGTGCTCGATTGAGTCTGCGCCCAGCCGCACCGCCAGCTTGATCCCGTCGAGCCCGTGGGCATGAACCGCAACCTTCTTGCCATAGGCATGCGCGGTGTCGATGATCGCGCGGGCTTCGTCCTCATAGATCCGGGTCGCAAGACCGGTGCCGGAATTGACCCCGCCGGTGGTGGCGAACTTGATCACGTCCGCCCCCCGGCCGACCTGGCGGCGCACCGCGCGGCGGCAATCGTCAACCCCGTCGCAGAGGTTTTCGGTATGGACCATACCTTCGCCGGCCTCGTCCGACAGGCCAACCCGCCCATCCATGTGCCCGCCGGTGGTGGAGAGCGATTCGGCCGCATCGACAATTCGCGGACCCTGCACCCAGCCGCGCTTGATCGCCTCGCGGTAGGCCATGACCTTGCCGCCTTCATCGCCCAGGTTGCGAACCGTGGTGAAACCGGCGCGCAGGGTCTTCATCCCGTTCCACTGGGTTTCATAGGAATTGAGCGCCAGCCCGTCGGTCATCGCGGCGGCCAGCCCTTCATTACCGGCCCGGTCAGAGCCCAGATGGGTGTGGCTGTCGATCAGGCCGGGCAACACGGTCTTGCCTTTCAGGTCGATGATTTTTGCCCCGGCCGGAGCGGGCATGAAGCCATCGTGCAGCGCGGCGATCCTGCCGTCCTGGACCACGATGGTGGTGGGCCCGCGCACGGCCTGGCCCGGTACCGCGATAACCCGCCCGGCATGGATCCAGGTCTGGGTGCTGGCGGCCTCGGTCGGTGTCTGGGCGCTGACGGTAGCGGCGATTCCGGCGGTCGAAGCAAGCAGGGCAAGGGCGATCAGCGGACGGTTCATCGGGGTCTCTCTCTTGGGGTTTGCGCCAACCTATCGGGCCGGCGCGAAACGGGCAACGCTCAACGCACCAGCACGCCGCCCTTGATCACATGGTCAACCTGTTCGAGCGCGCTGACATCGTCGAGCGGGTTGGCACTGACCGCGATCATATCGCCATAGTGCCCCGGGGTCAGCGAGCCCACGTCCTTGCTCCAGCCCAGAAATTCCGCGCCGACCGTGGTGGCCGATTGCACTGTCTGAAGCGGGGTCATTCCGTATTTGACCATGTATTTGAACTGGCGCGCCTGCAGCCCGTGCGGGAAGACCCCGGCATCGGTCCCGAACGGCAGCTTGACCCCGGCCTTGACCGCCTTGGCAAAGCCCTGACGCTGGGCCTCGGTGGTCTCGTCGTTCTTGCGCAGGATTTCGGCGCTCCAGCCCTCCTTGCGGCCGACATCGGCGATATAATCACCGTTGTAGACGTCCATCACCAGGTAGGTGCCCTGCTGCCTGGCCAGGGCGATCCCGGAATCGTCGATCAGGCTGGCATGTTCGATCCCGCGCGATCCGCCCAGGATCGCGAGCTTGATCCCTTCAGCACCATGCGCATGGCTGGTGATCCACGATCCGCGCGCCCTGGCAGTCTTGGCGGCAGCAAAGATCGCCGGGCCGGACAGCTCGACCTGGCCCGGCTCGGTTCCTTCGGCCAGCACCGCGCCGGTGGCGATCAGCTTGATCGAATCCGCGCCCATATCGAGCATCAGATCGACCTTGCGATGGACCTCGGCGGGGGTTGTCGCGACGCCCAGCCGCATCTCGGGCGGCACCACCATTCCCTTGGGCAGGCCGGTCACCTCGCCGCCGCCGCCGGGCACGGTGATATAGCCGCCGACCGCGTTGATCCGCGGGCCGATCACGTCGCCGCGATTGATCGCATTGCGCAGCTCGATATTCCCGGCGGCGCGGAACGATCCGACATCGTGGACGGTGGTGAACCCGGCCTCCAGCGTCAGGCGGGCATGGCGCGCGCCCAGATAGGCGGTTTCCTCGGCCGAATGCTTGAGCGGTTCGGCCGGATCATTGGTCTGCAGGTAGTCGGCCAGGTGGACATGCGCGTCGATCAGACCGGGCAGCACCCAATAGGCGCTCCAGTCGATCACAGTGCTGCCCGCCGGGGGCGCGCTCCACCGCGCAACGGTGGTAACCCGCCCATCGGTGACGGTGATCGCCTGATCGTGCAGCACCTGTCCGCTCGACGGCTCGATCAGGTGCCCGGCATGGACCACCACCGTATCGGCCAGGGCCGGGGCGGCGGTCAGCGACAGGGCGAGGGCAAGGGCACTGGCAGGCTTCATCGCATCAAGGTGACTCGAATGCGCCAGATTCGCAATCCATGGGGACTCTGTCTCAACCTGCCAGCGTCCGGCGCAGCAGGGCGACCAGGTCATGGCGCAGCGCCGATGGGTCGGCTTCCTCGGCCGAATCTGCTGCGATCTCGATCGAGATGCCGGCCAGCTGGCTGCCCAGCATGAAGGCGATGTGCGCGGCGGGCAGGGCGGGGGTGATGCTGCCTGCGGCCTGGCCGGCCAGCACCAGCGCCTCGATCCGCTGGCCGAACTGTTCCTGGACCTGGTCGAACACCTCGCGGGTTTCCAGCCGGTTGGCGATCATCGCGCTGAACAGCACGAAATAGGCGCGCACCGACACATCGTGCTGGGCCAGATCAACGAACCGGTCGAACAGCGCCAGCACCTGATCGAGCGGATCGGAAAGGCCGGCGATCGCCTGATCGACCTCGGCATTGACCTGGGCCGAAACGCGCCAGATCACTGCCTCGATCAGCCCGTCCTTGGACCCGTATTTGCGGCTGGCCAGCCCGCGCGAAAAGCCGGCGCGTTCGCCGACCCGTTCCAGCGTGGCGGCGGGATAGCCTTCCTCGGCAATGATCGCGGCGGCGGCGGCCAGCAGCCGGGCATCGGACGCCTCGCGGCGCTGCGCCTGGGTCCGGCGTTCCGGCAATAATGCGGCGCTGCTCGCCATGGGTCCCCCGCTGCCCGCGGGTGCAGGCAAGTTAGTTGTTGACTGACAACCAACAATCAATCAGGTTTCAAGTCAAGCCCGAATCTTGGACCGGGCAAAAGGAGTGGACGACATGACGATTTCCGAAGAGCTGGCCCGCACGATCATCGATCCCAAGGCCTATTCCGAGCGTGAGATCGTTGACGCTGCCTTTGCCAAGATCCGCGCCGAACAGCCGCTCGACAAGGCCGAACTTGCCGAGTTTGAGCCGTTCTGGGTGGTCAGCCGCCACGCCGACATCAAGGAGATCGAGCGCCAGGCGAACATCTTCCACAACGGCGACAAGAGCACTTTCATCACCAACATCGAGGGCAACGAACGGGTCAAGATGCTGACCGGGGGTGAGCCCAACCTGATCCGCAGTCTGGTTTCGGTCGATGGTGATGAGCACAAGGCGCTGCGCGGGATCGTGTTCCCGCATGTCACCCCGCGTGCGATCAAGCCGCTGGAAGACGCGATCCGCGGCATCGCCAACGAATTCGTCGATCACATGCTGAGCTTCGATGGCGAATGCGATTTCGCCGCCGACGTGGCCTTCCTCTATCCGCTGCGGGTAATCATGACCGTGCTGGGCGTGCCGCAGGAAGACGAAGCCTTCATGCTCAAGCTGACGCAGGAACTGTTCAACAACGCCGACCCCGAACTCAACCGCGCCCGGGCCGAACTGACCCCCGAAGAAATGCTCAAGAGCCTGTGGGAAACCACGATGGAGCTGGAGAACTATTTCAAGGCGGTGACCGAGCGCTTCCGGGCCGAGCCCAGCACCGCGATCAACAGCCTGATCGCCAATGCCCAGATCAACGGCGAATACCTCAACCACCGGCAGATGATGGGGTACTACATCATCGCCGCCACCGCCGGGCACGATACCACCAGCAACACCACCGCGGGCGCGATGTGGGCGCTGGCCGAACGGCCGCACCTGCTCAAGCAGATGCAGGACAACCCCGAACGCATCAACGCCTTCGTCGAGGAATCGATCCGCTGGGAAGTGCCGGTCAAGCACTTCATGCGCAGCGCGGTGGCCGATTGCGAGATCGGCGGCCAGCAGATCAAGGCCGGTGACTGGCTGATGCTCAGCTATCAGTCGGGCAACCGCGATGAAAGCGTCTGGGCCGATCCGTTCGATTTCCGCATGGACCGCGAACAGAATCCGCAGATCGCGTTCGGCTATGGCGTCCACGTCTGCCTGGGCCAGCACCTGGCGCGGATGGAAATGCGGATCCTGTGGGAAGAGCTGTTCAAGCGGCTCAAGTCGGTCGAAATGAACGGCAAGGGCGAACGCACGATCTCCAACTTCGTCTGCGGGCCCAAGCATGTTCCGATCCGCTTCGCGGTGAACTGACATGCGCAAGTGGAAATGCCGCAACTGCGGAATGATCTATGACGAGGCCCTGGGCCTGCCCGAAGACGGCATCGCCCCAGGCACCCGGTTCGAGGACATTCCCGACGACTGGTATTGCCCCGATTGCGGCACCGAAAAGGACGACTTCGAACTGGTCGATTATTAATCGTCCGATTAAATTGCGCTTGACCTGCGCCGCGCGCGCAGGTCAAGTCGTGCGATGCATCCCGATACGATCCGCATCCCCGTAGCCCCCGGCATCGAAATCGCCGCCGACATTGCCGGTCCGCGCGGCGCGCCCACGGTGGTGCTGGGGCACGGCGGCGGGCAGACCAGGCATTCGTGGGACAAGGCCGAGCTGCAGCTGGCCGAGGCCGGCTATTTCGCGATCAACTACGACCTGCGCGGGCATGGCGACAGCGACTGGTCGAAAGACGGCGACTACAGCCTGGAAGTGCGCGCCGATGATCTGGCCGCGGTGGTCGATCACGGATCGCGCCCGTTCGCGCTGGTCGGCGCTTCGCTGGGCGGGATCACCGCGATGGTCGCGGCCTCGCGCGGGCTTGATCCGGCGGCGCTGGTGCTGGTCGATATCGTCCCCAAGATGAGCCAGAAGGGCGTGGCCAAAATCGTTGCCTTCATGACTGCGAACCCAAACGGCTTCGCCAGTCTGGAAGATGCCGCCGATGCAATCAGCGCCTATTACCCCGATCGTCCCCGGCCCAAGGACCTCTCGGGCCTCAACAAGAACCTGCGCAAGGGCGATGACGGCCGGTTCCGCTGGCACTGGGATCCCAACTGGATGCAGTCCGATCGCGGCGATCCGCGTTATCTGCTCAAGCTGATGGACGAGGCCGACTGGACCGACCGGGTGCCGACCCTGCTGGTCCGCGGGATGAAAAGCGATATCGTCGATGATGACGGGGTCGAAGACCTGCGCCGCCGGATACCCCAGCTGGAGATCGCCGACATCCGCGGCGCCGGGCACATGGTGGCGGGCGACAAGAATGACGAATTCAACGCGGCGGTGATCGACTTCCTGACCCGCGTCATGCCCTCTCGACAGCCGGCCTGATTTCCGCGAACCTGCGGCTTCGTCACGAAGGATTTTCGATGAAGCTGTCGCATGTTGCCCTGGGCCTGCTGGTCTGGCCGGGCCTGCTCGCCGCCGGGGTGCCGGGTGGGGGTGTGCCGGTGCCGCCGCCGCAGGAAACCAGTTCCGGTGCTGTACTTGATCGCCCCGGCAATCCCGCACTGCCGCGCCCCGCGGTTGCCCCGCCGGCGGCCTGGGTCGATGTGCTGCCGATCCCCAAGCCGCCCCGCGATGCCGATGGCGCGGCGACTGTCCAGCTGTTGGGCGATGTCCAGACCCGGTTCACCGCCAAGGGCGATCTGACCTATTACGCCAGCACCTGGCAGATCGGCACGGCGCAGGGGCTGGACGGCAGCGAGCTGCAGATCGACTGGGATCCCGCGCTGGAAACACTGACGCTGCACAAGTACCGGATCCTGCGCGATGGCCAGCCGATCGACCTGCTTGGCGATGGGGCCAAGATCAAGGTGATCCAGCGCGAAAGCGGGATGGAAAACCTGATGCTCGACGGGCGGCTGACCGCCACCCAGCAGCCGGAAGACCTGCGGGTCGGCGATGTGATCGAACTGGCCTATACGATCGACCGCCACGATCCGGCCATGAAGGGCTTCAGCACCTATGTGGTCGGGCCCAGCGACGGCGCTGCGTTCGGGCGGTTCCGGGCCCGGCTGCTGTGGGGTGCGGACAAGAAGATGCAGTGGCGGGTCTATCCCGGGATCCTCCAGCCCAAGCTGAAGAAAAGCGCCGATGGCAGCGAACTGGTGGCCGATGTGCTCGATGGCGTGGCGCCGATGGCGCCCGAAGGCGCACCCGCCCGCTATGGCCTGGTCAACGCGGTCGAGATTACCCAGTTTGCCGATTGGCAATCGGTCAGCCGGCTGTTCAATCCGCTTTACGCCAAGGCAGTCAAACTGGCGCCTGACAGCCCGCTGCGCGCCGAAGCGGCCAAGATCGCCGCGCAAAGTCAGGATCCCAGGCGCCGGGCCGAACTGGCGCTCAGGCTGGTGCAGGAACAGGTGCGTTACCTGTTCTTGGGGATGGACGATGGCGGCTATGTCCCGGCCGACGCCGACCAGACCTGGGTCCGCCGGTTCGGTGATTGCAAGGGCAAGACCGTGCTGCTGCTGGCGCTGCTGGGCGAGCTGGGGATCGAGGCACGGCCAGTGCTGGTCCATTCCGAACGCGGCGATCTGATCGGCAACCGTCTGCCGACTGCGGACGCTTTTGATCATGTGCTGGTCGAAGCGCGGATTGACGGCAAAAGCTATTGGCTGGACGGCACCCGGCTGGGCGATGAACGGCTCGATCTGCTGCAGATCCCCGATTACCGCTATGGCCTGCCGGTGACCGAGGCCGGGGCCGGGCTGGTGCAGATCCTGCCCGATCCGCTGGTCCGCCCCAGCCAGGTGGTCAGCCTGACGCTTGATGCCAGCAAGGGGCTTGACGTGCCGGCTGCGGCCAGCGGTGAAATGCGATTTCACGGCACTGCCGCTTCGGACATGCGGCTGACCTATGCCGGCTATTCGCAGGCCGATCGCCAGCGCGAACTGCGCAAGCTGTGGCGCAAGAGTTATGACTTTGTCGCGCCGGGCAAGATCACTACCCGCAGTGATCCCGATACCGGCGAATTCATCATCGCCATGACCGGCAGCGCCAGCATGGAATGGACCCGCGACCTGGGCACGCGCTGGTATGAAATGGACAAGTCACGGCTGGGCTGGCGGTTCGACATTGCCCGCGAGGGCGAACTCAATCCCGATGCGCCCTATGCCTTCGAATATCCCGACTGGTGGATCTATCGCCAGACCATCGTGCTGCCGCACGGCGGCGTGGGTTTCCGCGTCCAGGGTGAGGGCTTTGATCAGACCATCGGCGATCTCTACCAGTTCAAGCGGAGCGTGAAGAAGGATGGCGCCACGGTGACGATGGAGGCTGAAACCCGCGCGCTGGCTGGCGAACTGCCCGCCGCGCGTGCCAGCCGCACCCGCAATGCGATGTCCGAACTGGCCACCAACGGTCTCTATGTCCGGATGCCTTCGGACTATGAACCGACCGAAGCCGAAAAGGCCCAGGCCCGCCGCGAGGATGAGGCCGAAGCCGAGGCGGCCCGGGCCAAGGGGAAGGGCGCTAAGCCCGCCAAGGCCAACTAGGCAGCGATCCCCAGCTTGCGCACCGCGCGCCAGGCCAGCGCCTTGGCGCGATTCTGCGCGGGATAGGGGCCGGGGCTGGCCGGGGCCAGCCCGATCCGCCGCAGCACATGGTTGAAGGCGCGGGCATCGGCTTCGGCATAGGACCATTCCGAGCGCCAGGTGACCGACAGCGAGATCGACGGCTGATCGCCGTTCTGGACCCAGTGCGGGGCCTTGACCGGCACGTGGATCGCCTCGCCCGGGCCGATGTGGATCGCCTGACCCTTGGCGGCGTAGCTGTCGTTCCAGTCAAGGTTCCGGTGGTGCTTGCCCAGATGATACAGCTCATGCGCCTCGGCGCCGAACATCGCCTCGTCCTCGATCGGGAACAGGGTCATGGTCTTTTCGCCCATCACCTGCAGCAGGATGTTGTGTTCGGGATCGAAGTGGAACGGGGTGACCGATCCGGGCGAAGTGATGAAGACGAAGCCTTCCAGCTGCATCATTTCGCCGGTGCGCGGCACCACCAGATCCTTCAGTTCGGCCAGGACGCCGTGCAGTAGGTCGCGGTAGGCCGGGACCTGTTCGATCCGCTTGAGCGCCACCCACGATCCGGCCCGGTCGATCTGGCGGATCGTCTCGACCACGCTGAGCTTTGCCTGCGGTACGTCCTCGGGACGGATCCCGATCGGCAGCTTGCCGGAGTTGTACTCGATCTCGTGCGCGGGCAGCGCTTCGGCCAGGCCCACCAGCGCCTCAAGCGTCAGCAGCGGATGGCCCAGCAGTGTGTGACTGAGCTTGGCCGGCGCATTGGGATAGGCGGCGGCCAGCGCCTCGCGGGTTTCGGCAGGAAAAACAGCGGATTCCATCGGGGCAGGTCCTCACTACGATTCCTCCGCGCGATAGCAGCGGCGGGTTAAGATCGGGTGAGGGCCTCCGCAACAGGTTGCCCCGCCCGGTCGGGCCGGGCGGGGCGGGGGTGACGGGACCTGTCCGAGGTGGCGCACGGCCCAGAGGGACCGGGCCGTGCTCCGTTCCTCATTCCTCGGACGGGATCCGCCAGGTGACTGCGCCGCTGAACGTGCCGGCAACGCGGTCGCCATCGCTGTTGGTGGCGGGATCGAACCGGGCGCGGCTGCTGATCCGGTCGCAGGTCGCCCGGTCGAGGCCCGACCAGCCGCTGGACGTGGTGATCGTGCAATCGGTAACCTTGCCGCTGGCGTCGATTGCCAGGCGATAGCTGGTGCGGCCTTCATGCCCTGCGCGCAGGTCGCCGGTGGGATAGTCGTTGTCGCTCACCCAATTGCCGGTCCCGCCCCGGGGCCGGGCGCTCTTGGGGGTAAAGCGCGGCGGCGGCGGGGTGGGCACCGGGCGGGTGATCTCCAGCTCGCCGATCCCGCCATCGCCCAGGCCGCCATCGGCAACGGTGGTCGGCATCGGCGCTGGCCCGGTATCGAAGATCAGATCGGTTCGCGGTTCCTGCGGGCTACGCTGGGCCTGGCTGGGCGTCTGGTCCTGCGGCTTGGGCGGCTCGATCGGCTTGATCTCCGGCTCCTTGGTGGGGGTGATCGACACGAACCGCTCTTCTTCCTTGCGGGTAAAGCTGGTGGCCAGCCCGGTCACCACCGCCCAGGCCAGACCGGCCTCAAGCAGCAGCACGGCGGTTCCCGCACCCAGTTTGCGATTGGTGGTATTGGCATCGGCATAGGCCATGGCAGCTCTCCTCTGTTGGCGCTGCCCTGGCTTGCCTGATGCGAGTCGCGGGGCAGCACGTCCTTATTGAATGAGATAGTATAACATACAATGAACGAGTCAAGCCCCTGTGCCGTAGCGTCAAGGTAAGGGCTCTCGCGCCGCGTAGCCAAACTGCTAGGCTGCGGGCAAATCCACGGGGAGAGTTCCGATGCCAGTATTCTACGATTGCACCACCGCCCCCAGCCCGCGCCGCGCGCGGATCGTGCTGGCGGAAAAGGGCATCGCGCATGAGGTGCGCCAGATCGATCTGGCCAGCGGTGAGCAACTGTCTGACGCCTATCGCGCGATCAACCCGGCCTGCACGGTGCCCGCGCTGGTGCTGGATGACGGCGCGGTACTGACTGACAATGCCGGCATCGCCGCCTGGGCCGAAGCAGTGCAGGGCGAACCGCCCTTGCTGGGCACCACCCCGCTGGAAAAGGCGCAGGTCGCCAGCTGGAATTCGAAGATCGAGGGCGAATGCTTCATGGCGATCGCCGAAGTGCTGCGCAACAAGGCCCGGGGCATGGTCGACCGGGCGCTGCCGGGACCCAACAATTACGCCCAGATCCCCGAACTGGCCGAACGCGGGCGGGCCCGGCTGACCCATTTCCTTGACCGCTTCGAGCAGCACATGACCGGGCGCGACTGGGTTGCCATCGACAGCTTCAGCCTGGCCGACATCACCGCCGGGGTGGCGCTCGATTTCGCCGGTTGGGTCAAGGTCGATGTCAACGAAGGCCGCCCGGGAATCGCGGCCTGGCGGGCAAAACTGGCGCAGCGGCCGTCCTTCGCGATTTGATCGGCTAAGCCGCACCGGGCACTTGTTTTTTTGACGATGTAAGGTAGACCTTACATCGAATCTGAAGTGAGGCGACCGATGCCATTCATCTTCCCGACTCTGCCCACCCGACCGGCCACGCCGACCCACAGTGCGACCACCGAATTCACCGGTGCCGGGCCGATCACCATCGCCGCCACGGATATCTACTACACCCGGAACCTCGATACCGTTGACGGTTCGACGCCGCCCGGGCCCCATTTCATTCCGCCGTTCGGCAGCCCGACAGCATGGTTTGCCGGTGATCCCAACCCGCCCTACACGGTGGTGGTCAACAATGCCGGGATCATCTGGAACTGGTCGGACCGCTATTCGGCGCAGGCGACCGCTGGCGGCGGGATCAACAACACCGGCTGGATCATTGCCGAGGCCTTTCCCCGCGCGGACAACCTGTTCGGGGCAGGCCAGCAATCAAGCGCTTACGGTGCCTATGCCTATACCTCGCTGAACAATGCCGGGACGATCGTGGCCGATGCCCAGGGCAATGCCTACGCTGCCGACACCCAGCAGGCCTATGTCACCGTGGTCAATTCGGGCACGATCGCAGCCCGCTCCAGCTATCTCGCCGATCATTCGGTCAGCGGCGGGGCCTATGCGCTGCGGCTGCTCAATGGGGGTAATGCCACCAACACCGCCACCGGGGTAATCTATGCCGAAGGACCGCAGGCCACGGCAGTGGTCTTCGGACGCGGTGCACCTCCGGCCTTCCCTGAACAGGGCGTGCTGACCAATCACGGACTGATCGAAGCCGTTTCGACCGACCCCGCCAGGGATGCGATCGGGGTCAGGGTTCAGAACATTCGCGGCGAATCCTTCCTGCTGGTCAACGATGGCACGATCCGCGCGGACATTGCGATTTATGCGCCGTCCGATGCGGAAGAGATCTTTACCACCGCGAACCAGCAGAACGCGCAGACGATCCAGAACCTTGCCGGCGGGCTGATCGAAGGCGAAATCCGCCTGAACCGCGGCAACGACGTGCTGACCAATGCCGGCTCAATCGTGGGCCGGATCGACATGGGCGAAGGCAATGACACGATCGACAGCAGTGCCGGCAGCATTGTTGGCCTGGTCGATCTGGCCATGGGGCAGGACAGCTTTACCGGCGGCACCGGCAATGAAACGGTGCGCGGCGGGCTGGGCAACGACCTGCTGTACGGCGGGGGCGGAGCTGACCTGCTGATCGGCGATGGCAACGACGATACGCTGCGCGGCGATGGCGGCAATGACGGGCTTTATGGCGGGGCCGGGAACGACCTGCTGATCACCGAAGGCGGCGATCTTGCCGATGGCGGCAGCGGCAACGATTCGATTTCGACCGCCGACTATGCCTTCGCCCGGATTGCGGGCGGAACCGGGCATGATCTGTGGTCGCTGCAAGGCGGCACGCGGGCGATCGATCTTGGCGCTGCGCTGGCAGGCGGACGACTGTCAGGGATCGACGAGATTGCGCTCAGCACCGGCAAGCAGCTGACCATCCATGCCGGGAATGTCACCGCGCTCAGCGATGCGGCCGAACTGGTGATATCGCAAGCTTCGGGCAGCACGGTCTATCTGGATGGCGGCTGGACGGCGGGCGCCACCAGCCAGATCGGTACGCAGACCTACCGCGCCTATACCCTGGGTGCCGAACGGGTGCTGGTCGATACCGCTGCGACCGTGGTGCTGGGCCTGCCCGCCAGCGCGGGCGGCGGGCTTGATGCCGTGGCCGCCGGTCCTGCCGCCGCCTTGCCCGATGCCGCGGCCGGAACGGGGCTGAGTGACACCGTCGCCAACGGGCTGCGTTCGGTGATGGACAGCCTGACAATCGATGCGCAAACCACGGTGAGCCGCACCGATGGCGGCTTTGTGCTGTTCTTCCTGGATACGACCGTCAATCCGGTGCTGACCAATTACGGCACGATCGTCGGCGACAATTCGCAGCATGTGGCCACAAGTGTGAGCGGGGTGGGCAGTCTGGTCCCCATGAACCTGCAAAATTACGGCACGATCCGGGCCAGCGGTGTGGCCGACGAAGATGCCACCGCAGTGCTGCAAGGCTCGGCCGGGCTGCTCCACAACAGCGGGCTGATCGAAGCGAGCACCGAACGCGGCGATGCCCTGGGGGCATATCTGTTCGGAAGCTACTTTGCGTCAGACTATTCCAACACCGGCTCGATTCACGCCGTTTCGCAGCACGGCTTTGCCACCGGGGCATTCTTCTACAACTACACCACCTTCACCAATGACGGAAACATCATTGCCGAAGGCGGTGATGGGGCGGCGGCGGTCGATCTTTCGTTCTTCGGGGGATCGCTGACCAACAACGGCACGATCACTGCTACGGTGGGGCCCAAGGCGACCTATTATGGCCTGGGCGCCGGTGTCCGCGACGGGCAGCTGACCAACACCGGGCTGATCGCGGCCGATATCGCGGTCTACCTGGTGTCGGACCGGTTTGCGTCCACGATCGTCAACTCCGGGCAGATCAATGGCACAGTGATCCTCGACTATGATCACAACAGCGTGGATTTCTTCGGTGCGACCATCGTCAACCAGGCCGGGGGCACGATCAACGGTTCGCTGCTGCTGGGTTCGGGCCGAAGCCTCGGCAGCTCCATTACCAATCGCGGCACGATCAATGGCGATGTTGAGTTCTATGTCGGCAACGACACGCTCGACGCGGTCGGCGGAACGATCAACGGTGCGATCTTTGGCGGTGCAGGCAATGACCTGTACAAGGTCGATACCCAGTCGCTGCTGATCGTCGAGAACGCCGATGAAGGAGTCGATACGGTTGAGGCGACCACCGGCTATTATCTGTTCGCCAACATCGAGAACCTTGTGCTGACCGGCACGGCGGGCAATTTCGGCGTGGGCAATGATCTTGCCAACACGATCACCGGCAACAGCGGATCGAACCTCTTGCTCGGCGGGCTGGGCGATGATGTGCTCAATGGCGGTGACGGGGTAGACAGCCTGTTTGGCCAGGACGGCGTCGATACGCTGAACGGCGATGCCGGGGTCGATTACCTGGTTGGCGGGATCGGCAATGATGTGCTGCACGGCGGGGCCGATGCCGATGCGCTGTATGGTGAGGATGGCGACGATACGCTTGATGGCGGGGACAGCTTCGATACCGACATTCTGGTCGGCGGGGCAGGCAACGATACGCTTGATGGCGTGTCGGGCCAGGCCAATCCTG
>NZ_JADZAT010000008.1 GCF_020852455.1 Novosphingobium sp. | reverse complement strand
GGCGGAGGCGTCGACGCGGAGCCGAATTTGGCTCAGCGTGAGGCGCGAGGAGGGAGCCATGCCGTTGCATAGTGACCGACGAGCAACGCGGCGCTGGGCCAAATTCGGCCCGCCCCTGCGGGGTCGCATCAGGAAGGCCGCTGGCGGCGTCGCGTCGCTTGCAGGGGCAACCAGCTCCTGCCGCACGCCGCTTCTATCCAGCGGCCTTCCTGATGCGATGACGATGCCTCCACCTAATCAGGACAGGCTCTAACTCGCCGCCCGGTGCGCGAAGCTGAAGATCCGCTTGAGCTTCCAGCCCGCTTCGCTCTTGACCCACAGCTGGGTGAACTGTGCCGTGCCGGCCAGCCGTTCGGGCCCGTCGCCGCGGCGTTCGTAGAAGCGGTGCTCACCATCCTCGATCGCGCCAAGGCCGGGCACCGGATCGACCGTCAGGCTGGCGGGCACCAGTTCGCGGCGTGAGCGCCAGGCGTCGGGCGCGGCTCGGCTGGCGCAGACTTTCTCATAGTCGGCCATGAACTGCGCGGCGCTGGTTGCCACCACCCCGCCCTTGTCGTGGTACATCTCGACATCGTCGGCCAGCATCGCGCGCACTTCGGTGCTGTGGCAGCGGGTGTCGAAGAACAGGCTGAAGAACCTGTCATCAGCGGCGCGCACCTCTTCACGCAGCGCCGCGCCTTCGGGCAGCGCGACAGGGGCGGCGGCAAGCAGGGCGATGGCGGATAGCATGGGGACTCCTTGGTGGATTAGCGTAATAACACACTAAGCAACAAGCCGAGCCGCCGCAACCCCTATCCGCGCGCGCCGAACAGTGCCGAGCCGACCCGGACATGGGTGGCGCCAAGCTGGATCGCGGTTTCGAAGTCGTCGCTCATCCCCATCGACCGGCCAGCCAGGCCGTGATCGGCGGCCAGCTTGTCGAGCAGGGCAAAGAACGGAGCAGGCTCGATCCCCAGCGGCGGCACGCACATCAGCCCGATCACCGGCAGCTCTGCCGCGCGGGCTTCGGCCAGCAGCGCGGGCAGTTCGGCAAGCGCGCAGCCGCCCTTCTGCTCTTCGGCACCGATGTTGACCTGGACGAAGCAGGGCACGCGGCGTGCGGCCTTGTCCATCGCCCGGGCCAGCGCGGCGACCAGCGAGGGCCGATCGAGCGAATGGATGCAGTCGAACAGCGCCACCGCCTCATCCGCCTTGTTCGATTGCAGCTGGCCGACCAGATGCAGCTCCACCCCGGGATGCGCCGCGATCAGCGCCGGCCACTTGGCCTGGGCTTCCTGCACCCGGTTTTCGCCGAACACGCGCTGGCCCGCCGCGATCAGCGGAGCGATCGCTTCGGCCGGGTGGGTCTTGCTGACCGCGACCAGCGTCACCTCCTCGGCCTGGCGCCCGGCGATGCGGGCGGCGTGGGCGATGCGGGTCTGGACTTGGCTCAGAAGGGTGGCTGGATCGGTCATGGCGCGCTGCTATAGCGGCCCGATGCCGCGTTTGAAGCCCCTGCCTGCAATCTGGCTGATCTCTGATGCCCGCAACGACGCGGTGCTGGAGCAGGCGCTGCGCCAGTTGCCGCGCGGCAGCGGGTTCGTGTTCCGGCATTATCACCTGGCCGCACCGGCCCGGCAGGCGCGGTTCGCTGCCTTGGCCCGGGTGGCGCGGGCGCGCGGGCACGTGGTGGCGCTGGCCGGTAGCCGGGCCGAGGCGCGCAGATGGGGGGCGGACCTAGCCTATGGCCCGGGGCAGGACCTGGCCCCGGTCCATTCGCTGCGCGAGATCGGTCGGGCGCGCGGGGCGCTGGCCGTACTGCTGTCACCCGCCTTTCCGACCCGCT
Source organism: Novosphingobium sp. (assembly GCF_020852455.1). Classification (GTDB taxonomy): domain Bacteria; phylum Pseudomonadota; class Alphaproteobacteria; order Sphingomonadales; family Sphingomonadaceae; genus Novosphingobium. The sequence goes on along the minus strand of NZ_JADZAT010000008.1, from coordinate 2,191 downwards.
CGCATCCGGGCGCGCCCAGCCTGGGACCGCTGCGCTTCCGCCTGCTGGCCAGCCGCGCCGGGGTGCCGGTGATCGCGCTGGGCGGCATGAACCCGCGCACCGCCCGGCGCCTCGACTGGCCGTACTGGGCTGGGATCGACGCTTTTTGCGGTGAGCCGAATCCCCGGAATCCCAAGGATTCTTGACGGGGAGTCACCCGAAGGCGCATAGAGTCGCTCCAGACCAGGGGAGCAGATTGCGCATGGCAACACGACCGGCTTCGGCCAGCCACCGCGGGGCGCGCGTCGATTGGCGCGCGGCGCTCAAGCGTGCCGGGCGGCGCAGCGCCGAAATCGGCGGCGCGATCGTGCTGCTGGGGGCAATGGCCTTTCTGGCCGTGGCGCTGGCCACCTATCACCAGACCGACCCTTCGGCCTCGACCGCGGCGGGCGGCCCGGTGCAGAACTGGATGGGCGGCGCCGGGGCCTGGGTGGCCGAACGCGCACTGTTCCTGTTCGGCTGGACCTCGGTGCTGCTGCTGCCGATGCTCTATGTCATGGCCCGCGGGCTGTGGCGGCTGGTCGAGGAGGAAGACCAGGACCTGCCGCATGCCGACCATGCCTGGTGGCGCCCGGTGGGGCTGCTGCTGTTCGCGATGGCGCTGATCGCGACCACGCTGTCGCTGGCAATCAGTGGCGGCGGCGATGCCTATCCGGCCGGCTGGGGCGGGATCGCCGGGCTGCTGGGTGCCGGCGCAACCCAGTTCATCGCCGGCAAGCTGCCCGATGGCGGACAATGGATCTTCACCTTCCTGACCGGGCTGGTCACGCTGACCGCCGGTGCGGTGCTGGCCGGGCGGGTCTTCGCGCTCGACTGGGGCAACCTGTTCACCCTGCCCGGCTTCCTGCGGCGCAACCGCCAGGTGGTGATGGACGGCGACGCGCCGTTCATCTCGGTCAAGCCCAAGGCCAGCGCGCGCGAACCGCGCGTACCGGGCGAACCGATTGCCCCGCCGCGCAAGGCCCCCGAAATCAGCGATCCGGCCCGCACCGCCAAGCCCGCGTCGCTATCTGCCGCCAGCCGCCAGGGCGACCTGTTCGACACCTTCGAGCTGCCCGCGCTTGACCTGCTCACCGACCCGCCGGCCAATTCCGCGCCCAGGATCGACAAGCTGGCGCTGGAACGCAACGCCCGCCTGCTCGAAACCGTGCTCGACGATTTCAACGTCAAGGGCACGATCGACGCGGTCCGCACCGGCCCGGTGGTGACCATGTACGAACTGGAACCGGCGCCCGGCATCAAGGCCAGCCGGGTGATCGGCCTGGCCGACGATATCGCCCGCAACATGAGCGCGATTTCGGCCCGCGTCTCCTCGATCCCCGGACGCACGGTGATGGGGATCGAGCTGCCCAATGCCAACCGCCAGATGGTCAGCTTCAAGGAACTGGTCGCCTGCGAACAGTTCGCCGCCAGCAAGGCCGCGCTGCCGATCATCCTGGGCAAGGATATTGCCGGCGAGCCTGTGGTGGCCGATCTGGCCACCATGCCGCACCTGCTGGTGGCGGGGACCACCGGTTCGGGCAAGTCGGTGGGGCTCAACACGATCCTGCTGTCGCTGCTCTATCGCCTGACCCCGGCGCAGTGCCGCCTGATCCTGGTCGATCCCAAGGTGCTGGAACTCAAGAGCTACGACGATATCCCGCACCTGCTTTCGCCGGTGGTGACAGAACCCGCCAAGGCGGTCCGCGCGCTGAAGTGGGCGGTTGAGGAAATGGAGCGCCGCTATCGCCAGATGAGCGAGCTGTCGGTGCGCAACCTGGCGGGCTTCAACGAAAAGGTGAAAACGGCGATCGCCAAGGGCAAGCCGCTGGGCCGCCGGATCCAGATCGGCTTCGATCCCGAAACCGGCGAGGAACTGTTCGAGGAGCACCAGCTCGATTACCAGGTGATGCCGCAGATCGTGGTGATCGTCGACGAACTGGCCGACCTGATGGTCACCGTCGGCAAGGAAGTCGAAGTGCTGATCCAGCGGCTCAGCCAGAAGAGCCGCGCGGCCGGGATTCACCTGATCATGGCCACCCAGCGCCCATCGGTCGATGTCATCACCGGGGTGATCAAGGCCAACCTGCCGACCCGGATCAGCTTTGCCGTGACCAGCCGGATCGACAGCCGCACGATTCTGGGCGAACAGGGCGCCGAACAGCTGCTGGGC
>NZ_JADZAT010000007.1 GCF_020852455.1 Novosphingobium sp. | reverse complement strand
CCCATCGGTCGATGTCATCACCGGGGTGATCAAGGCCAACCTGCCGACCCGGATCAGCTTTGCCGTGACCAGCCGGATCGACAGCCGCACGATTCTGGGCGAACAGGGCGCCGAACAGCTGCTGGGCAAGGGCGACATGCTCTACAAGCCCAACACCGATCCGATCCGCCGCGTCCACGGCCCGTTCGTTTCGGACGAGGAAGTGGAACGGATCGCCGATTTCTGGCGCGGCCAGGGCAGCCCGGAATACGTCGATTCGGTGACCGAAGAACCCGAAGACGGCAGCTTCGGCTTTGACGATCTTGACGCGACCGCATCGGACAACCCCGATGAACGCAAGTATCGCCAGGCCTGCCAGATCGTGTTCGAAAGCCAGAAGGCTTCGGCCTCTTGGCTCCAGCGCCAGATGGGCGTGGGCTACAACACAGCGGCGAAATGGGTCGAACGGATGGAAGCGGACGGTTTCGTCGGCCCCGCCAACCATGTGGGGCGGCGCGAAATCTACCGCGACAAGGACGGCAGCCCGCTTTAGAGCCTGTCCTGTTTAGCTGGAGGCATCGTCATCGCATCAGGAAGGCCGCTGGATAGGAGCGGTGTGCAGAAGGGGCTTGGGTTGCCCCTGAAAGCGACGCGACGCCACCAGAGGCCTTCCTGATGCGACCCCGCAGGGGCGGGCCGAATTTGGCCCAGCGCCGCGTTGCTCGTCGGTCACTATGCAACGGCATGGCTCCCTCCTCGCGCCTCACGCTGAGCCAAATTCGGCTCCGTGCCGACGCTTCCACCTAATCAGGACAGGCTCTAGGTCCGCTTACTCAGCCTTCTGCTCGTCGCGGCGCAATTGGCGGCTGTAGAGCCAGCCGATCCCGATCAGGCTGAAGCCCAGCGCCACAAAGCTGGCGATCCGCAGCAGTCCCTCCAGGCCCGAGGCATCGAGCAGGAAGACCTTGGCCACCGCGACCAGCATCAGCACCAGGCTGGCAATCCGCCAGTCGTGCCGCTTGCGGCGGATCCCCCACAGCAGGAAGCCCACCGCCAGGCCAATCCCCAGGATCGAGCGCAGGATATCTTCCACCTCGCTCACCCCCGGATCGACCAGCAGGGTGCCGTGGAAAGCCTGGCGCAGGCTGGCCCAGGCAAAGGCAACGACCGAGAGCATCAGCACCGGCTGCATGATCCGTCCGATCGGCCCGGCAAGGCGCGGCTGCGCCTGGCCCAGCACGTGCAGCCCCAGCGGCAGCAGCGCGAACAGCGGGGCAATCAGGTTGAGCACTGGCCAGGCGCCAACCTGCTGCGCGCTCCACAGCGGGTTGTGCAGCAGCAGGCTGTACCAGGTGACATGGAAGGCAGCGGTTGCCGCCAGCACCGCCGCGCTGCCCTGCGCGACCGTGCTGCCCGCCTTGCGCCGCAGCAGCAGCCAGCTTGCGCCCAGCAGCAGCGCCGCCCACAGCAAGCGCTGGGCCGGGCCGGTTGCGACAAAATCGGTGCCGAACAGCGCCGCGAACAGGTGGCGGTAAAGCAGGTGGACCGAAAGCAGGCCAAGAGTGCCGGCGATCAGCACCAGCCAGGGCAGGACCCGCTGCGGTACACGCTGGCGCTGGAGCCAGATCGAACCGCCCAGCAGCAGGGCCGGACCCGCGAGGCGCCGGCCCACTTCGAGTGCGGCCAGATCGGGCCGGTCAAGCAGGAAGGGGATCCCCGCGAGCGAGCGCAGCGCCTGATCGAGCCACTGGGCGATCGGCAAGGCCGCCCAGCCGATGATCAGGGCCAGCAGCGCTGCGGAACCCAGCGCCAGCAGCGGCCAGGGCCGCGTGCGGCTCCACCCGCTGACCGCGAGCAGCGCGGCAGGGGCCACCAGCGGCAGCAATTGCAGCGGCACGATTTGCGCCAGCGCGCCATAGCCCAGCAGAGCCGCGCCCACTTCGCCCAGCTGGCGTAGCGGCGTCAGGCGGGACCGCCAGGCGAAGAACGCGCCCAGCAGCGCCACCATGCCCCAGCGCGCGGCAGCCACGCCGCTCAGCGTGCCGTCACCCGTGCCGAACAGCCGCTGCCATTCGCCCGCCGGATCGCTGCCGCTGCACATCAAGAGGCCGATTGCGGCGGCAGCGAAGACCAGCGCCTGCCATTCGGAGCGGGGCTCTGCGCGGCGGGTCAGCCCGTAGAGGCCCAGTGCTGCGATTGCTGCCATCACGATCGGCAGGGTCCATCCGGGCACAACCTGCGCCAGCGCGCCATAGGCAAAGGTCATCGCGCCGAACTGGCCAAGCGTGCGCAGCGGCGCGGTGCGGGCCCGTGCGGCGCAAAGCAGCGCCAGCGCCGCCACCGCCGCCCAGCGCAGCAGCGCCAGCGGGTCTGGCCCGGCGGGACCGCTGTCGCTCAACCGCGCCCAGGCGTCCACCGGGCTATCGCCGGTGATTGCCAGCAAGGCGACGCTGGCAAAGGCAAACAGGGCCACCAGCAGATCGCTTTCGCGGCCTTCGCGCCGGGTCAGGATCAACAGAAGAGCGCCGCTCAGCGCGGCCATGACGATCGGCAGCGTCCATTCGGGGACCAGCTGCGCCAGCGCGCCATAGCTGAGCGCGGTGGTCAGTGCATAACCGGTGATCGCAATCTGCTTCGATCCGGCACGCCAGGCGAACAGCGCAAAGCCTGCGGCCAGCGCGCCCCAGCGCAGCAGCGAATCGAGCCCCAGCGGATCGAGTGCGACGCCCAGCGGCAGGCCGAATTCGCCCATCCGGCCGGTCAGCGCGGTGAAACCCAGCTGGACCAGCGCGACCAGCGACACCACGAAGCCCAGCGGCTCGATCCGCTTGTCGCCCGATGGCGGGGCCAGCAGCAACAGGGCTACCGCGATGGCCATGGTCCAGACCGGGGCTTGCCAGTGCGCGAAGGCGAACCAGGCGGCGGTTACCAGCAAGGCTGCGGCACCGGCGAACAGGATCGCCAGCCGGCTGTCGGCCTGCCGTTCGGGCACTTTCCACCCGCGCGCCGCTGCCGCCAGCAGCATGATCGCGCCGCCCAGCGCGCTCAGCGCCACGGTCAGGTCATTGGCATCGCCTGGGTGATAGACCTGCCGCAGCGCGACAATCGGCGCGGCCAGCGCGATGGCGGCCAGCTCGATCGTGCGTTGCAGCCGGGGCGGGGCTTCCCACAGCCGCACGAACAGCGGGGCGGCATGGATCGCGGCCAGCACCAGGCCGAAGGTCAGCAGCCAGCCGTGATCGGGCTGGGGCCACAGCATCAGCAGGATGAACGCCAGCGCCGCACCGATCGTCGGCACGATCGCGAAGTCACGCTCGCGCCAGGCGATAAACTGGGCGGCGGCCGCAAGCAGCGCGAACAGCCCCCAGTGGAGCGGCTGGAACCCGCCCAGCGCCACCAGCAGGCCAAGCTGGGCCGCACCCACCACCGCCGCCACCGCGCGCAGCAGTTGCCGGCCCTTGTCGGTCATGACGAACAGCGGCAGCGCCAGCGCCAGCAAGGCAACAAAGCCGCCGACCGACAAGGCTCCGACCGTTTCCAGCGCCTTGCCCATGATGATCAGCCACAGGCTCCACCCGGCGCCGCCCAGCAGCGCGATCAGCGCCAGCCAGGGCCAGCGCTGGACCCGCGCCACGCCGACCAGTCCGGCGATGGTGAAGCCCAGATAGACCGCCAGCAGCGGGACATTGGCTTCGTAGCCCAGGGTCAGCGCCGGCGCGGCAAGCCCGCCCGCCAGCCCCAGCAGCGCGGTCGGCATGCCATGCCGCAACGACAGCCACAGCGCTCCGCCGGTGACCAGTGCCAGTCCGAAGAAGGCGGTCAGCGGGGAAATCAGGCCATAGAGGTTCGCCGCCACCAGGGTTGCGGCATAGAGCGTCGATATCCCCGCGCCCGACAGCGCCTGGCTGATCCGCGGGTCGGCCACCTTTTCGCGCTGGCGCCAGGCCCATTCGGCCCCGCCGATCAGTCCCAGACCGAACAGCAGCCCGCAGACCGCCTGGACCCCGGGGGTGAAGATCCGCCCGAAGATCCCCTGGTCGATCGCATATTTGACGATCAGGATGCCCGCGATTGCCAGCGTGATCCCGCCAGCCCAGATCGGCAGGCGGCGCCCGAATAGTTCCTCGAAATTGATCGCCGCGCGCTGCATCGCGGGCGCCGGTTCCTCGCTGCGCACGGGTTCTTCCTGCCGGTCGGCTTCGGGTTCGAACTCGGGTTGGACTTCGGGTTCGGGTTCCGGCTCGACCGGCGCGGTGATCCGGCTGGCGGGAATGTCCATCGCCGCCGCGCGTACCGGTTCGGGTTCGGACTCCTCAAGCACTTCGGGGGGCAGGTCCGCGACCGGCTCAGGCTCGACCGGAAGCGGCTCGGGCTCCGGCTCCGGCTCCGGCTCCGGTTCCGGTTCCGGTTCGGGCGTCCAGGTCTCGCCCGGCTGGTAGTCCTCAACTGGTGCGGGCGGCAGCGGGGCAGCGCCGGGGCGCTTCGCATCGGTGGCGGCGAGCGCGGAATAGAGCTCCAGCTGGATTTCGTGGCGCAGCCACTTGCCCATCAGCGTCCCGGCAAATCCGCCGAGGATGAGGCCGGCCGCGCCATTGTCGGCCAGCAACATTCCGATCAGCGCCCCGGCCACTGCCGCCCACAAGACCATCGGCTACCTCTCTTGCCAAACAGCTGTCCAGCTTGGCAGGATTTGCCGCGAATGGAAGCGCTTGGCGCGTCTTTTCAGGGGGAAGCCGCTGAGCCAGCCAGCAACCCGCCATCGATGTTCAGCTCGCTGCCGGTGATATAGCCCGCCTCGTCGCTGGCCAGCAGTACGGCCAGCGCGGCGACTTCCTCGACCCGGGCAAAGCGTTTGAGCGGGGTATCGGCGACAAAGCTGGCCATGCGGGCCTCGCGATCAGGCCCGTCACCAAGCACGGCTTCCCACATCTCGGTCAGCACGGCGGCGGGGTGGATCGAATTGCAGCGGATCGCCCAGCCGTTCTGCGCGCACCACAGCGCAACCGACTTGGTATGATTGCGCACCGCGGCTTTCGAACTGGCATAGGCCGCCGCGCCGGGGATCCCGACCAGCCCTGAGCGTGACGAGATGTTGATGATCGAGCCGGTGCCCCCGGCTTTCATCGCACCGATCGCATAGCGGCAGCCCAGGAAGGTGCCATCCAGGTTGGTGGCATGAACCGCGCGCCAGTCGGCCAGGCTGGCCTGCTCGGGATCGTGCGGGCCGGGCAGGCTTTCATAGCCGGTGATCCCGGCGTTGTTGACCAGCACGTCCAGCGCCGGGACCTCGCGCGCCAGCGCGGTCCAGTCTGCCTCCTCGCGCACGTCGAGCGGCATGAACCGCGCGCCCAGCTGGTCGGCGGTACGTTGACCGGTCTCGCGGTCGATATCGGTCACGATCACCTGCGCGCCCTCGGCGGCGAAGGCGGCGCAGATCGCCCGGCCGATGCCGCGCGCGGCGCCGGTTACCAGGCACAATTTTCCCTGAAGTCGGGGCATGGAAGTTCCTTTGGAATGCAATTGGTCGGCGCGGGCCCTGGCCGGGCCGCGATGCTGATCAGATCCGCCGGGGCGGTGTCACTGGACCAAGTGCTGGAACTCCTTGCTATCAATCACGCGATAGCCGGTTCAGCCTGCCTCGCCAATCCCCAGCTCGGAGAGCTTGCGGTAGAGCGTCGAGCGGCCGATGCCCAGACGGCGGGCGACTTCGGTCATCCGGCCGCGATAGTGGCCGATCGCCAGCCGGATCACATCGGCTTCGATTTCTTCCAGCGGGCGCAGGTTGCCGTCGGAGGCATAGAGCATCACGCCGACGCCTTCCTGCAGCGGAGCCTGGCTGGCCCCGCCTTCGCCGAGCAGGTCGGACAGTTGGGGGAAATCCTCGGCAGTCAGCGCGTCGCCATCGCAGAACACTGCGGCGCGGAACAGCACCGCCTGCAGCTGGCGGACGTTGCCCGGCCAGTCATAGGCCGAAAGCAATTGCAGCGCGGCATCGGTGATCCCCAGCGGACGCAGCCCCGGCTGTTCGCCGATCCGGGCCAGGAAGTGCCGGGCCAGGGCCGGGATATCGCCCGCGCGGTCGCGCAGCGGCGGCAGGTAAACGGTGGTGCCGGATATGGCGGTCAGCAGTTCGGGCAGGAAATGCCCGCCGGCCGCCATGTCCTTCAGCGGCAGGTTCGAAGCCGCGATCAGCCGCACGTCGATCCGGAATGAATGGCGCGCGCCGATCGGGCGGACATCGCCCTTCTGGACGCTTTCAAGCAGGCGCTGCTGGACGTGGATCGGCAGGCGGTCGATTTCGTCGAGCGCCAGGGTACCCCCGTCGGCATGTTGCAGCGCACCGATGTGACGATCGAAGGCCCCCGGAAAGGCGCCTTTCTCATGCCCGAACAGCGCGCTTTCCACCGAATTGCCGGGTATCGCCCCGATGTTGAGCAGCCGGAACGGGGCCTTGGCCCGCGGGCTGGCAGCCTGCATCGCGCGGACCAGCATTTCCTTGCCGGTCCCGCTTTCGCCCTCGATCAGCACCGGTCCATGCCCGCGCGCCGCCTTGGCGGCTACCGCCAAAGCAGTGCGGAAAGCCGGCGATGCCCCGATCATCGCGTCGAAATCGGGGGTTGAGGGCATCTTTTCGGTCAGCGGCTGCAATTCATCGCGCGGGGCCTCGCGCGTCGTCGCCATCCGCAGCGCCTGCATCATCCGGTCGGGCGCGACCGGTTTGATCAGGTAATCGGTAGCGCCTGCGCGCATCGCCTCGACCGCCAGCAGCGGCGAAGCGCTGGTGGTCAGCATCAGGATCGGCAGGGCCGGGCGGCGGCTGCGCAGTTCGGCGATCAGGCTGCAGGCCTCGTCGCCCGGAACCCATTGATCAAGAATGATTGCGGAAAGCGCCATGCCCTGGCGCGTGCCCAGCGTGGCAATCGCGGTTTCGGCATCGCGGACAACCAGCGTGCGCCAGCCCTCACGCGCGGCAAGCGCCGTGATCAGCCGGCTTTGGGCCGGCTCATCGTCGATCAGCATCAACAATCGCTGTTCGATTTCGGCCATTGGCTTACGCGTATCCCCCAAGTTTCCACCCCGGGGCATAGCGCCAGACAGTAAAGAGCCGATTAAGGCTGGGCATTGACCGCAAAAAGTATCCCGAAGCCCTTGAGCCACGCGGGAACGGGCGATAGGGAAGTCCGCGAAACCGGCGTCACGCCAGAGACAGGGAACAGCACATGGCCAGCGGCAACGACTACAAGGCGCACAATGCAACCTACGAAGGCTTCCTCGGACTGGTGAAGTGGGGGATCGTGGCGACGGTGCTGGTCACCGTGTTCGTTATTTTCATGATCACCAACTAAGCCAGCGGTCCCGGCCATGCGGATCGCGGTGATGAAGGAAACCGCGAACGGGGAAACCCGGGTTGCGGCAAGCCCCGAAACGGTGAAGAAATTCATCGCCTTGGGTGCGGAAGTTGCAGTCCAGCCCGGTGCCGGGGAAAGCGCGGCCATCGCCGATGCCGACTATGCCGCAGTGGGTGCGATCCTGGCCAAGGACGCGGTCAAGGGCGCGCAGATCGTGCTGGGCGTGCAAGGCCCCGATCCCAAGGCGCTGAAGGGTGCGGCCGACGGGGCCTGGATCGTTGCCGGGCTCGATCCGTTCGGCCAGCGCGCTCGCGTAGATCTCTATGCCAAGGGCGGTTTCGAAGCCCTGGCAATGGAATTCATGCCGCGGATCACCCGCGCGCAAAGCATGGATATCCTTTCCAGCCAGTCGAACCTGTCGGGCTACAAGGCGGTGATCGAAGCTGCCAACCTCTATGGCCGCGCCTTCCCGATGATGATGACCGCGGCGGGAACCGTCAGCGCCGCCAAGTGCTTTGTGATGGGCGTGGGCGTGGCCGGCTTGCAGGCGATCGCCACCGCGCGCCGGCTGGGGGCGCAGGTTTCGGCCACCGACGTGCGCTCTGCCACCAAGGAACAGATCCTCTCGCTGGGCGCCAAGCCGATCTTCGTAGAAAGCGTCGCGGGGATCGAGGGTGAGGGTGCGGGCGGCTATGCCACCGAAATGAGCGAGGAATACCAGAAGGCCCAGGCCGAACTGGTGAGCAGCCACATCGCCAAGCAGGATATCGTGATCACCACCGCGCTGATCCCGGGGCGCGCCGCTCCCCGGCTGATCAGCGATGCGCAGATCGCCAGCATGAAGCCGGGCAGCGTGATCTTCGATCTTGCCGTGGCGCAGGGCGGCAATGTCGAGGGATCGAAGCCCGATCAGGTGGTGGAGAAGCACGGCGTCAAGATCCTGGGCTATTCGAACACCCCGGCGCACCTGGCGGCGGATTCCTCGGCACTGTTCGCGCGCAACCTCTACAACTTCCTCTCCGCGTTCTGGGACAAGGAGCAGGGGAGGCCCGTGCTGGACGAGGAAATCGGCGATGCGATCCGGCTGACCCAGGGCGGGAAGGTTGTGAACGCGAGGCTGCTGGGGTGAGGGCAAGCGAACTGGAGCCTCCCCGGAACGGGGAGGGGGACCACGCGAAGCGTGGTGGTGGGGACTCGCGGTTTGTAGCAAGGCCTGCGGTCAAGCACGCGCGCCAATTGCGACGTGAAATGAGTTTGCCTGAGCGCCTGCTGTGGCAACAGCTGCGCTTGCGACCGGCTGGCCTGAGATTTCGCCGCCAGCATCCTATTGGGCCATATATTGTCGATTTCTACTGTTCCTCGGCCCGCATGGCCGTGGAGATCGATGGCATTTCGCACGATATGGGCGACAATCCGGCGCGCGACATCGAGCGAACCAATTTCTTGAAGGAAAACGGGCACAGGGTCCTGCGGGTATCTGCGCAGCGCGTTCTCAGTGATGTCGTCGGCACTGCCGAAGCCATCGCCGCGCGTGCGGAGAATCCCCACCACCGTCCTGCGGACGGTCCCCCTCCCCGTACCGGGGAGGCTAAGTAGTGGACTTCATCTCAATCCTCTCGATATTCGTAATGGCCTGTTTCGTGGGTTATTACGTCGTCTGGTCGGTTACTCCGGCACTGCATACGCCCTTGATGGCGGTGACAAATGCGATCTCCTCGGTGATCATCGTCGGGGCGCTGATCGCGGCGGCGGCGGCAGGTAGCGCAGGCTCGAAGTGGCTGGGGCTGCTGGCGGTGGTGCTGGCCAGCGTCAACATCTTCGGCGGCTTTGCGGTGACGGCGCGGATGCTGGCGATGTACAAGAAGAAGGATCGCTAAGACGATGTGCGAAGAAGCGATCCCCGGTGGCTGCGCCCAAGTGGCCGACGCCATGACTTCCGCGGCTAACGCAGCGCTGCCCCATGCGGCAACGCCGGCTTGGGCGATGCTCGCCTATCTTGCCTCGGGCGTGCTGTTCATCCTGGCGCTGCGCGGGCTTTCCAGCCCCAGCACCAGCCGGGCGGGCAACCGTTATGGCATGATCGGGATGACGATTGCGATGGTGACCACGCTGGTCACGCACATTCCCGTCATTCCCGGTACCGAGCCCGATGAGTTCTATAACGCGGTCTATTGGGATTTTGCCTCGTTTGGCGAAATCCTCGCCGCGATCGCTATCGGCGGCGGGATCGGCTGGGTGATTGCGCGCCGTATCGCGATGACCGACATGCCGCAGCTGGTCGCCGCGTTCCACTCGCTGGTCGGCCTGGCGGCGGTGCTGGTTGGCTGGGCAGCCTATTTGAATCCCGAAGCTTTCGGGATTCTTGGCGCAGACGGTCAGATCAATCCGGTCTCGCGGCTGGAGGCGGGCCTGGGCATTGCCATCGGCGCCATCACGTTCAGCGGCTCGGTGATCGCCTTCCTCAAGCTGGCCGGCAAGATGAGCGGCGCGCCGATCCTGCTGCCACTGCGCCATGTCATCAACCTGGGTACGCTGATCGCGATCCTCGGCCTGACCGGCTATTTCATGACCGACCAGTCGCTGTGGGTGATTGCCACGATCACCGTGCTGGCCTTCCTGATCGGCTTCCTGCTGATCATCCCGATCGGCGGGGCGGACATGCCGGTGGTGGTGTCGATGCTCAACTCGTATTCGGGCTGGGCGGCGGCGGCGATGGGCTTTACGCTGCACAACACCGCGATGATCATAACCGGGGCGCTGGTCGGCTCATCGGGTGCGATCCTGTCCTACATCATGTGCAAGGCGATGAACCGCGGATTCCTTTCAGTGATCGCCGGCGGCTTCGGGGCGGAAGCCGGCCCGGCGGGTGAAGCGAAGGAACAGCGCCCTTGGAAGCGCGGCAGCGCCGAGGACGCGGCCTATATGCTGGGCGAGGCCGAGAAGGTCATCATCATCCCGGGCTATGGCATGGCGGTCAGCCAGGCGCAGCACGCGCTGCGCGAAATGGCCGATCTGCTGAAGGCCAAGGGCGTCGAGGTGAAGTACGCGATCCACCCGGTCGCGGGCCGCATGCCCGGGCACATGAACGTGCTGCTGGCCGAAGCCAACGTCCCCTATGACGAGGTGTTCGAGCTGGAAGACATCAACAGCGAATTCGCCACCGCCGACGTCGCCTTCATCATCGGCGCCAACGACGTGGTCAATCCGGCCGCCAAGACAGACAAGTCATCGCCGATCTATGGCATGCCGGTGTTCGACGTGGACAAGGCCAAGCAGGTGTTCTTCATCAAGCGCTCGATGGGCGGGGTCGGCTATGCCGGGGTCGATAACGACGTGTTCTACATGGACCAGACCCTGATGCTGCTGGCCGACGCCAAGAAGATGGTCGAGGATATCAACAAGGGCCTGGCGCACTAGCGTGGCCGGTGGCGGCCCAAAACTCGACCGGGTGCTGAGCCCGGCCGAAGTGCTGCTGCTGACGCTATCAGCGCTGTCGCCGGTGCTGTCGGTGTTCCTGGGCGGGAATGCCGTGCTGCATCTGGCGGGCACCGGGGCGGCGCTGGCCTTCATCGCCGGCGGGGTGGCGTCGGCGCTGATGGCGCTGCTCTATGCCGAACTGGCCGCGGCCCATCCCGGCGCGGGCGGGGCCTATCCGGCGCTCTATGCATTGCTGGGGCCGCGCTGGACCTTTCCCTATGTGATGCTGCGGATGGTCTATATCTTCCCGATGCTGGCCTTCTTCGCGGTCGGCTTCGGGTCCTATGCGCGCACCATGCTGCCGGGCATTCCGGTCGAGGCGCTGTCGCTGGTGGCAATCGCGCTGGCGGCCACGATCGCGCTGTTCAATGTCAAGCGCAGTTCGCACGTAGTAGCGTTGTTCCTGGCGGTGGAACTGGTTGCACTGCTGGTGCTGGCGGGGGTGGCAGCGCTGCACCTGCAGCGCCCGCTGGCCGAAGTGCTGGCCCATCCGGTCATGCTGAAGGCCGGGGCGATGGTCGCCACCGATCCCTGGACCATGGCGCTGGCCTTTGTCGCCGGGGCATCGATGTGCGCCGGGGCCGAATGGGCGATGTATTTTGCCGAGGACATGGCCGATGCCCAGCGCCGGATCGGGCGGGTGGTGGCCTGGGCCGGGCTGCTCGCCGCGCTGACCATTGCGGTGCCGATGGTGCTGGTGGTGCTGGCGATCGACGATTTGCCGCAAGTGCTGGCGGCCGAAGCGCCGCTGGCCGAATTCCTGTCGCGCAGTGCCGGGCCATGGGTGGGCACGCTGGTGTCGATCGGGGTGGTCGCCGCAATCTTCAACGCGATCGTCGCCGCCATGCTGGGCCTGTCGCGGCAACTGTTCGCGATCGGGCGCGACGGGGCCTTCCCGCCGGCGATCAACCGCCTGCTTTCGACCCTGCACCCACGCTACCACTCGCCAACCTGGGCCGTGCTGGTGCTGGCCGTGCTGGGCGGGCTGTGTGTCCTGCTGGGTGAAAAGCGGCTGGTGCTGTTCGTTAGCGGCAACTTTTCGGAATTCCTGCTGATGGCGCTGGCGGTGATCGCCGGGCGCAGGCTGGCCGATACGGGCAGCTTTCGCGCGCCGCTGCATCCCTTGCTGCCGATTGGCAGCCTGGCCATGGCGGTGCTGGTGGTGGCGGCCAACTGGGCCGATGCCGAAACCGCGCGGCTTTCGATGGGGATCCTGCTGGGCACTTTCGTGATTGCGTTCATCTGGCATGAAGCACGGGTGCGGCAAGGGAAGGATCCGATCCGACTCAAGGGTACCGACATTGAAGACTGACCGCCTGCTGCTGCCTCCGATGCTGCTGCCACCGTTGCTAACGATCGCCGCCTGCACTCCCAGCAAGATCGCCTATGGCTCGGTCAAGAGCGCGATGACCGATGCTGGCCTGTCTGATGCCAATGCTGCCTGCATGGCTTCGCGCATGACTGACCGGCTGAGCCTGATTCAGCTCAACAAGCTGCGCCAGCTCAAGGGCGAAAAGCGCAGCCTGGCCGACTATGTTGATGCAGTACGCCGGGTTGGCGATGCCGAGGCACTGTCGGTCACCGCCAGCAGCGCTGCGCTGTGCGCCACGGGGCTGGCTAAAGAGAAGAAATAGCATCGCGACCGACCCGGTTGACTTACACGCCTGTCAGTCCATCATTCCGCCCATGAGGATGTCCGCAACGCTTATCGCCGCGGCCTCGGCGCTTGCCCTGGCTGCCCCGCTTCACGCCAAGACGATCGAGGTCGCCGCCGGGGATGGCGCGCAAGGCCGTTTGCAGGAGGCGCTGATCCTGGCCGAACCGGGCGACACGGTGCAGCTTGGCGCGGGGCGCTTCGTGCTGACCGACGGGCTTTCGCTCGACGTCAACGGGGTTACCGTGCGCGGTGCGGGGATGGACGCATCGGTGCTCGATTTCACCGGCCAGAAAGGCGCAGGCGAGGGGCTGCTGGTGACCAGCGATGACGTGACTCTGCGCGATTTCGCGGTTGAAAACACCAAGGGCGACGGGATCAAGAGCAAGGGCGCCGACAACGTGGTCTATTACCGCATCCGCGTGACCTGGACCGGCGGACCGAAGGAAACAAATGGCGCTTACGGGATCTATCCGGTGTCCAGCACCGGGGTGCTGGTCGATGGCTGCAAGGTTTCCGGCGCCAGCGACGCCGGGATCTATGTCGGCCAGTCAAAGGCGATCACCGTCCGCTACAACTATGTCGAACAGTCGGTCGCCGGGATCGAGATCGAGAACAGCCGCGATGCGCTGGTTACCGGCAATCTGGTTACCCGCAACACCGGCGGAATCCTGGTGTTCGACCTGCCCAACCTGCCGGTGATGGGCGGCGGCAACACCCGGATCAGCGGCAATCTGGTGGTCGGCAACGATACCCCCAACTTCGCCCCCAAGGGCAATATTGTCGCCGGGGTTCCGCGCGGGACCGGGATCATGGTCATGGCCAACGACGGGGTCTGGATCCGCGCCAACCATCTGGCCAACAATCCCACCGGGCATGTGCTGGTGGTATCCTATCCCAAGCCGTTCACCGACAAGACCTATAACCCGCTGCCGCGCAACATCGTGGTTGAAGAGAACGCCTATGTCGGCGGCGGTGACGAACCGCAACTGCCCGGGGCAGCGCCGCTGCTGGCAGCCCTCGGCGGACGGCTGCCACCGGTTGTGTGGGACGGGATCGGCCCGCAGATGCCGTTCGTGACCAATGGCAAGGCGTTCCTCTCGCTGGGCATTCCCGGCCCTGATGTCGGCATGGCCGAGGCCAAGCCCGGCCTGGTCAAGGATGACAAGGCACGGACCTTGCCCACGCCCACCGCTCCCTTCGGCGCGCCCGCCGCGCTTGATTCCCGCGCCCGGCCATGAGGCTGCTGGCCGCCGCCTTGCTGGTGCTGGGCACCGCGCTGGCGGCGGCGCCCGCGCCGGTGCCGGTGAATGACGCGGTGGTAACCGGCGGCGGCTATCCGCAGACGCTGGGTGAGCTGGGCTTCTTCACTGATCCGGGGGCGCGCCAGCCCGCAGCCGGGGTTGTGCCCTATCGGCTCCAGACCCCGCTGTGGACCGATGGGGCGGAAAAGGACCGCTTCGTTTACGTGCCCGCCGGGCAGCAGGCCAGGGCACAGGGCGACGGCCTGATCGATCTGCCGGTTGGCTCGGCGCTGATCAAGCACTTCGCCTTTGGCGGCAAGCTGATCGAAACCCGCGTGCTGCTCCACCGTAAGGATGGCTGGCTGGCGCTGCCCTATGTCTGGAATGCCGCGCAGAACGAGGCAAGGCTGGCACTGGCCGGCAAGCGGATTGATCTGGTCACTCCGACCGGGCAGGCGATATCCTATGGCGTGCCCAACAAGAACCAGTGCAAGGACTGCCACAGCCTCGACAACGTCACCATGCCGATCGGGCCCAAGGCCTATAACCTTTCGGCGGCGTGGCTCACTGCTTTCGCCAAGAGCGGGAAGCTGGACCGGGTGCCTGTTGTCGATCGCCGGATCCCGCTGTGGGAACAGCGCGCGAAGGTGCCGGTGGCCGATGCCGCGCGCGGCTATCTCGATGCCAATTGCGCGCATTGCCACAACCCGAAAGGGGCGGCGTCGAATTCGGGGCTCTACCTCGGCTGGCAGGTCACCGATCGGATCGCGCTGGGCGTGATGAAGCGGCCGGTCGCGGCCGGGCGCGGGGCCGGGCCGCATGAATTCGACGTGGTGCCCGGCCAGCCCGACCACTCGATCCTGCTCTACCGTTTCGCCTCCACCGAAGGCGGCGTGGCCATGCCCGAACTGGGCCGTGAGACGCGTGATCCGGCCGGCGAGGCGGTGGTCCGGGCCTGGATTGCGGGGATGCGTT
Organism: Novosphingobium sp.; assembly: GCF_020852455.1. Lineage (GTDB taxonomy): Bacteria > Pseudomonadota > Alphaproteobacteria > Sphingomonadales > Sphingomonadaceae > Novosphingobium. Next base: position 149,368 of record NZ_JADZAT010000007.1, on the reverse strand, counting down.
AAGGCGCGGGGGTGGACCTGACGCGGCTCCTCCCGTAAGTGGCGGCCAAACAGGGGTTTCTCATCCCGGGGAGTTTTAACTTGCGCAAACTTGGCCTGATCGGCGGCATGAGCTGGCTGTCGACCCGCACTTACTATGATCACATCAACAAGCTGGTCCAGGCCCGCGCCGGCCAGCGCAGCAGCGCGCCGCTGCTGATCGAAAGCCTGAACTTCGCCGATCTTTCCCGCCTGTCGAGCGGCGAAGAATGGAAGCGCGCCGCCGGCATTCTGGCCGACAGCGCCAAGCGGCTGGAAAAGGCCGGGGCCAGCGCGATCCTGATCGGCGCCAATTCGATGCACAAGGTCTATGATCAGGTGGCCGCGGCGGTGAAGGTGCCGGTGATCCACATCGCCGAATGCGTCGCCGGGCGGATGGAGGCCGATGGGGTCAAGAAGGCCGCGCTGATCGGCACCCGCAATGTCATGCTGGAAAGCTTCTACCGCCAGAAACTGATCCAGCGCGATATCGAACTGCTGCCGCCCGAAATGCAGTTCGTCGAAACGCTTGACCGGATCATTTACGACGAACTGCTGCTGGGCAAGGCCAGCCGCCAGGCCGAACGTGAGCTGAAGACGATCCTGACCAATCTGGAACAGGACGGTGCCGAAGCCGTGGTGCTGGGCTGCACCGAGCTGGAAATGGTGGTCGATGTCGATGCCAATGTGCTGCCGATCTATGACTGCACGCGGATCCACGCCGAAGCCGGGGTGGACTGGATCCTGGGCGAAGGGTAGTAAATCCTCCCCCCTTGGGGGAGGGGGACCGCCGCGAAGCGGTGGTGGTGGGGGAAGCGAAAGCAGATCGGCATGGAAGACCATACTGCTGAAGCTTTGGAAAATGCTCGGGCACTAAGGCGCACCATGTCGCTTCCCGAAGTTCTGCTTTGGCAGCAACTCCGGTGCCGACCGTTGGGCGTGAAGTTTCGTCGCCAGCATCCTATTGGACAGTTCGTTGCCGACTTCTATTGCGCTTCCGCCAGGACAGTGATTGAGGTCGACGGTATTGCGCATGACAACAAGCACAGGGCCGCGCGTGACGAGCGAAGGACTCTTTGGTTGCAAGGGCGAGGTTACACAGTGCTGCGAATTCCAGCGAGCGACGTTTTGAAGGACAGTATGGCCGTTGCCGAGTCCTTGGCTTTGCATTGCAAGCACGCGCCCCCACCGTCAGGTGCTGGCGCACCTGCCACCTCCCCCAAAGGGGGAGGATTTTCGAAGTGATCGCCCGTTACGCCTCTGACCCGGCGCAGAGCCGCGGGCGCGAGTTCGGGATCGAGCAGTCGCTGGCGCGCGGGCCGCGCAGTGCGTTCCAGCGCGACCGCGACCGGATCGTCCATTCGATCGCTTTCCGCCGGCTGCGCCACAAGACCCAGGTGTTCATCGCCCCCGATGGCGATCACTACCGCGTCCGGCTGACCCACAGCCTGGAAGTGGCGCAGATTGGCCGGGTGATCGCCCGCGCGCTGGGACTGGACGAGGATCTGACCGAAGCGCTGTGCCTGGCGCACGATATCGGCCATCCGCCGTTTGGTCATGCCGGTGAGGAAGCGCTCGACAATGCGCTGGGCAAGTGGGGCGGGTTCGATCACAACGCGCAGTGCCTGCGGGTGCTGATGCGGCTGGAAAGCCCCTATTGCGAACATGAGGGGCTGAACCTGTCATGGGAAGTGCTGGAAGGGTTGGCCAAGCACAACGGCCCGGTCGGCATGGTGCCCTGGGCGCTGGACGAGCTTGACCGGCAGTTCCCGCTTGATCTGGCGCTGTGGCCCAGTCTTGAGGCGCAGGTCGCCGCGCTGGCCGACGATATCGCCTATGACAACCACGATATCGACGATGGCCTGCGCGCAGGCTTCCTGGAGCTTGACGATCTGCTCAGCCTCGATTTCGTGGCCGAGCAGTGGCGCGCGATCGAGGCGAAGTTCCCCGGTGCACCGCAGGACCGGCGTCTGCGCGAACTGGTCCGCAGCCAGATCGGGCTGATGGTCAACGATCTGATCGCCGAGACTGCCGGGCGGGTGCAGGGGGTGGGCAGCGCTGACGAAGTCCGCCAGGCCGGCCGCGCGCTGGCCGGATTCAGTCCGGCCATGGCCGCCAACGAACGCAGCCTGAAGCGCTTCATGTACGACAAGCTCTATCACCACCCGCAGCAATTGCAGACCGCCGAGCGGGCCCGCGCGGTTACTGCCGAGCTTTATGCCGCGTTGGTTCAGGACCCCGGCCTGATGGATGAAGGCTGGCTGGCCCGCCTGCCGCAAGAGGAACCGGCGCGCAGCCGTCATGTGGCCGACTATGTCGCCGGGATGACCGACCGTTTCGCGATCTCGCTGCATGCGCGGATCTATGGCCGCACGCATGAGGGGCTGAGCAATGTCTAGCCCGACCCGCATTGCCCTGGTCGGCGCGACCGGCCTGATCGGGATGAGCCTGATCCGGCTGGCGGTGGGGCGCAGCGATATCCGGATCGTCGGGATCGCCCGGCGCGAGGCGCAATTGCCGCCGGGCGCGCGGATGGAAATGCTGCTTGCCCCGCCCGAAAGCTGGCCCGATGCGATCGCCGCCGCCAACGCTTCGGTGCTGGTCTCGGCGCTGGGCACCACTTGGAAGAAGGCCGGCAAGGACGAAGCGGCGTTCCGCACGGTCGATCAGGATCTGGTGCTGTCCTGCGCCAGGGCCGCCAAGGATCATGGCCTGCGGCAGATGATCGCGATCAGCTCGGTCGGGGCCGATCCGCTGTCGAAGAACTTCTACCTCAAGGTCAAGGGTGAGGTCGAGCAGCAGCTTGGTCGCGTTGGCGTGCCGCGGCTTGACATCATCCGCCCGGGACTGCTGCGCGGCCCGCGTGAGGAACTGCGCCCGGCCGAACGGCTTGGGATGGTGGCCAGCCCCGTGCTCGACCTGTTCCTGCAGGGGAAATACAGCAAGTACCGCTCGGTCCATGCCGATCTGGTGGCCAAGGCGATCGTCGGGCTGACCCGCGAAAAGATGGCCGGGCGTTTCGTGTTCGAACACGACGCGATCCTGCGCGCGGCCAGCCGGGCCTAGTTCCTCCCCGCTCCGGGGAGGATTGAATCCCCGCCATTGACACCATCAGGTCATACGGTCATGACCATAAGTGTCGCTGATCGCGCGGGAGAGGGCAGGTGATTCTTCACTTGCCGCCGAAGGAGCAACCGCCCCGGAATCTCTCAGGCAAAAGGACCGCGTGGGTCGATAGTGACGCTCTGGAAAGTGTCTGCCGCCAGGCAGGCCGCCGAAGGGGTAACCGGGTCCTGCCCGGGAAAGCTCTCAGGCTTCCGTGACAGAGGGGGCACAGAAACTGCGTTTGAAGCGGAGCTGTGCCTATGTCCGAAGTCGAAGATGATATCGCCATCGAAACCCTGATCCTGCCGCTTGACCAGTGGCACCGCGCACGCGGTGGCCGGATGGTGGAGTTCGCGGGTTACTGGATGCCGGTCCAGTACGAAGGGATCATGGCTGAACACGAATGGACCCGCAGCAGCGCGGGGCTGTTCGATGTCAGCCACATGGGCCAGCTGTTCGTCAGCGGGGAAGGGGTGGAAGCTGCCCTGGAAGCAGTGCTGCCGATCGACCTTGCCACGCTGAAGCCCTTCGGTCCGCGCTATTCGATGCTGCTGGATGAGTACGGCGGGATCCTGGATGACCTGATGGTCACGCGCTGGAATTCCGGCTTCTATCTGGTGGTCAACGGCGCGACCAAGTGGGACGATATCGCCCACCTGCGCGAAAATCTGCCCGATGAAGTGAACCTGATGCACATGGAGGACAATGCCCTTCTGGCGCTGCAGGGACCCAAGGCGGCCGAGGCACTGGCGCGGGTGACCGAGGGCGAATGGCCGCTGGCCGATCTCAAGTTCATGAAGGGCGGACAGTTCAAGATCGGCGGGGTCGATGCCTGGATCAGCCGCTCGGGCTATACTGGCGAAGACGGCTTCGAAATCGCGATCCCGGCGGAGGAAGCCGCCAAGGTGGCCGAACTGATCTGCGCCCAGCCGGAAGTGAAGCCGATCGGTCTGGGCGCGCGGGATTCGCTGCGGCTTGAGGCCGGTCTGCCGCTCTATGGCCATGACCTCAGCCCGGATCATTCGCCGGTCGATGCCGACCTGCTGTTCGCGGTCAACAAGCGCCGCCGCAGCGAAGGCGGCTTCATCGGTGCCGAACGCGTGCTGCGCGACCTGGCCCAGGGCACGCCGCAAAAGCGCGTGGGCCTGGCGCTCGAAGGTCGTCAGGCCGCGCGCGAAGGCGCCGAGGTTTATGCCGGTGATCAAAAGGTTGGCGTGCTGACTTCGGGTGGATTCTCGCCCACGCTCGGCCATCCGGTCGCCATGGCCTATGTCGATCAGGCGCATTGCGCCGATGGCACCGCGCTTGAAGTGGACGTGCGCGGCAAGCGCCTGCCGGCCCGCGTCGCCCCCATGCCTTTCGTTCCCCATCGCTATTACCGCTAAGGAGTCCTCCCCATGAGCCGCTACTTTACCCAGGACCACGAATGGATCGACGTTGATGGCGATAGCGCCACCGTTGGCATCACCGACTATGCGCAGAGCCAGCTGGGCGACATCACCTTCGTCGAACTGCCCGCCGCCGGCACCGCGGTGAAGAAGGGCGATGCGCCCTGCGTGGTCGACAGCGTCAAGGCCGCCAGCGATGTCTATTCGCCCGCCAGCGGTACCGTCACCGAAGAAAACGCCGCGCTGGCCGACGAGCCCGAACTGGTCAATTCCGATGCCGAAGGTGCCGGCTGGCTGTTCCGCCTGACGCTCTCCGACGCCGGTGAACTCGACGGCCTGATGGACCGCGCCGCCTACGACGAATACGTCGCGGGGCTGTAATCGGATAATCCTCCCCCGTTGGGGAGGTGGACCGCCGCAGGCGGGCCGGAGGGGGCCTGGCAGCGGAAGCATATTCCCCCTCCGTCAGCCCTGCGGGCTGCCACCTCCCCCAAAGGGGGAGGATCTTGAAGGAAGTTTCATGCGCTACCTCCCCCTGACCCCCGCCGAACGCAGCGAAATGCTGGGCGTGATCGGCGCTGCCACGGTCGATGACCTGTTCGTCGATGTGCCCGCCGCGGCGCGGCTGTCCGCGCCGATTGCCGGGCTGCCGATGCACGCCAGCGAAATGGCGGTCGAACGCCACATGGCCGCGCTTTCGGCCAAGAACCTCAGCGCCGGTGCGGTGCCGTTTTTCCTGGGCGCGGGGGCCTATCGCCACCATGTGCCGGCTTCGGTCGATCACCTGATCCAGCGCGGCGAGTTCCTGACCGCCTATACGCCCTACCAGCCGGAAATCGCGCAGGGCACGCTGCAGATGCTGTTCGAGTTCCAGACCCAGGTCGCGCGCCTGTTCGGGACCGAGATCGCCAATGCCTCGATGTACGATGGCTCGACCGCGTGCTGGGAAGCCGTGGCGATGGCCGGGCGGGTGACCCGCCGCAAGCGGGCGGTGCTCTGTTCGGGGCTGCACCCGCACTATGTCGCGACCGTGCGGACCATGGCGAAGTTCACCGGCGACACCATCGAGGCGAGCGCGCCGCGGCTTGAAGCCGAACCCGACACCGCCGGGGTGATCGCCGCGATCGACGATCAGACCAGCTGCGTGGTGGTACAGTATCCCGACATTCTGGGCCGGGTGACCGACCTAGCGGCGATTGCCGAAGCCGCGCATGCCAAGGGCGCGCTGCTGGTGGCGGTGGTGACCGAGCCTGTCGCGCTGGGCCTGATCGAGGCACCGGGCGCGCTGGGCGCCGATATCGTGGTGGGCGAAGGCCAGTCGCTGGGCGTCGGCCTGCAGTTTGGCGGACCCTATCTGGGGCTGTTCGGCTGCAGTGAAAAGTTCGTGCGGCAGATGCCCGGGCGGCTGTGCGGCGAAACCGTCGATGCCGAGGGCAAGCGCGGTTACGTGCTAACGCTTTCGACTCGTGAGCAGCACATCCGGCGCGAGAAGGCGACCAGCAATATCTGCACCAATGCAGGGCTTTGCGCGCTGGCCTTCAGCATTCACATGACCCTGCTGGGTGGAACCGGGCTGGACCGGTTGGCCCGGCTCAACCACGCCCGCGCACAGGCCACTGCCGAGCGGCTGGCGAGGGTCCCGAGCGTTGCGGTGCTGAACAGCGCCTATGTCAACGAGTTTACCGTGGTGCTGCCCCAGGACGCGCGTGAAGTGGTGCGGGCCCTGGCTGACCGGCAGGTGCTGGGCGGGGTTTCGCTCGGGCGGCTCTATCCCGATGCGCCGGATCTTGCCAACGGGCTGCTGGTCTGCGCCAGCGAAATGACCAGCGATGAGGATATCGAAGCGCTAGCCGTGGCGCTGGAAGGAGTACTGGCATGAGCGCCGTGAATGCAGCCGGATGGCGTCCTGAAATGGGCAGTGCCGCAGCCGGCAGCGCCGAAACCACCAGCGGTGACAAGGCGCTGATGCTGGAAGAAGCGCTGATCTTCGAACTGCGCGAGCCGGGCACCTGCGGGGTTGATATCGACGCGGCGGATCGCGGCCCGGTGGCCGGGCTGGCCCGGTTCCTGCGCAAGGCTCCGGCTGCGCTGCCGGGCCTGAGCGAGCCGGAAACGGTGCGCCATTACACCCGCCTCAGCCGCCAGAACTATGCGATCGACCTGGGGCCGTTTCCGCTGGGTTCGTGCACCATGAAGCACAACCCGCGGCTCAACGAAAAGGTCGCGCGGATGCCCGGCTTTGCCGATGTCCACCCGCTGGCTCCGCAGCAATCGGCGCGCGGCGCGCTGGAAGTGATCAACCAGCTGGCCTTCTGGCTGATCGAGCTGACCGGCATGCACGGCGTGGCGATGAGCCCCAAGGCCGGCGCTCATGGCGAGCTGTGCGGGGTGCTGTGCATCAAGGCCGCGCTTGAGGCGCGCGGTGAGAACCGCACGGTGATGCTGGTGCCCGAAAGCGCGCACGGCACCAATCCCGCCACCGCTGCTTTTGCGGGCTTCTCGATCGAATCGATCCCGGCGACCGCCGATGGACGGGTCGATCTGGCCGCGCTGACTGCCCGGCTGGGGCCGGACGTGGCCGGGGTGATGATCACCAATCCCAACACCTGCGGGCTGTTCGAGCGCGAGATGAAGACCATTTCCGACGCGGTTCATGCTGCGGGCGGCTATGTCTATTGCGATGGCGCCAACTTCAACGCGATCGTCGGCAAGGTCCGCCCGGGGGATCTGGGCATCGATGCCATGCACATCAACCTGCACAAGACCTTCTCCACCCCGCACGGCGGGGGCGGGCCGGGTTCGGGGCCGGTGGTGCTGTCAAAGGCGCTCAGCCCGTTCGGGCCGCTGCCTTACACCGCGCGGATGCCCGATGGCACCGTCCGCCTGATTGAAGAGGAAGATGGCGCGGCCGAACATCCGCAAAGCTTTGGCCGGATGGCCGCGTTCCACGGGCAGATGGGCATGTTCACCCGCGCGCTCGCCTATATCCTCAGCCACGGCGCCGATGGCCTGGCGCGGGTGGCGGAAGACGCGGTGCTCAACGCCAATTACGTGCTGCGGTCGCTGGAGGGAGAGCTTGAGGCGCCGTTCGCCGGATCGGGTCCGTGCATGCACGAGGCGCTGTTCAGCGACGCCGGACTGGCCGAAGGTTTCACCACGCTCGACATTGCCAAGGGGCTGATCGACGAAGGGTTCCACCCGATGACGGTCTATTTCCCGCTGGTGGTCCACGGCGCGATGCTGGTCGAGCCGACCGAGACCGAAAGCAAGGCCGGGCTCGATCGCTTCATTGGCAGCTTGCGCAGTCTGGCGCGGCGGGCCAAGCAGGGCGACGAGGGGCTGAAGAGCGCACCGCACTTTGCGCCGCGCCGCCGGCTTGACGAAACCCAGGCCGCGCGCAAGCCGGTGCTGGTGTGGAAGGGCGACGCCGCCGCCTGAAGGGGGAAGAATGGATCCGGAGACCCTGCAGACCTGGCTGCCGCTGGTGATTATCGCGGTGGTCTTCGGCTTCCGCTTTCGCAATCTGAAGCAGGCCAAGCCGTTCAGGCCGGGCGGACTGTTCGTCGCGCCGGTGCTGCTCGCGCTGGTTTTTGGCGCGCTGGTCCTGACCCAGCCGCCGGGCGCGGCGGGCTGGGTGGCGATTGGCTTCGGTCTGGTGATCGGGGCCATTGCCGGGTGGAAGCGCGGGTACCTGATGCACCTGGAGCGCGACCCGCGCAGCGGGCTGCTGATGATCCGCCAGTCGCCGGCGGCGCTGCTGTTCATCCTTGGCGTGCTGGTGGCCAAGCGTGCGCTGAGCGCAGGGCTGGGTATCGATCCCGGCGCGCAGACGGGCGGGCAAATGTCGCAGGCTGCTTTGGTGCTGACCGACGGCTTACTGGGCTTTGCACTGGGCATGGTGGCGGTGATGCGCTGGACGCTGTGGCAGCGGGCCAAGGCAGTTCCTGAACTGGCAGCGAAGGAGGTTTGAGCGATGTGGCCGGCACTGTTCAGTTTTGTCAGCGTTGTGGCGATGATCGGCTGGCTGATGCTGGCTGCCCTGCCGCGCAAGCCGCTGGTCCACAGCGCGATCCTCTACCTTGGCGTTGCGGTGCTGTGCTTCGTCTACCTGGTCTGTTTCACGCTGGTCACCACCGGGCGGATCGATCCGGTCGCGATGCCGGGTGCGGGCAAACCGGGCTTTGGTTCGCTTGAGGACGTCCAGGCGATTTTCCAGAGCCAGGGCGGAACCCTGATCGGCTGGACGCACTACCTGGCCTTTGATCTGTTCATCGGCATGTGGATCGCGCGCGATGCCGATGCCAAGGGCTTTTCGCGGCTGGTGCAGCTGCCGTTCCTGTTCGCGACCTTCATGGCCGGACCGATCGGGCTGTTCTGCTGGCTGGTAGTGCGCGAACGCCGCGCGCGGGCCGCAGGCCGGGGTTAGCCGACCGGCTTGCCCTCGTTGTTCTCGGCGGTCAGTTCGATCATCTCGATCCGCGGACGCTGTTCGCGCACCCGCACATGGGTGCCGGTGACCTGATCGGTCACCCGCGCGACCAGCGTATAGCGTTCAACCATGTAGAACCCGGCCGCCGCATCGCCATCCTGGCGCAGCGGGGCATAGACCCGCTTTGAAATGTTGCCCATCACCGGCTTGGCCCAGTTGACCCCGCCCGACGAGCGCAGCACCTCGACATCGCTGACGTGGCCGTCCTGACCGATCCAGAACCCCAGATCGACCCACTGGCCATTGCTTTTGGTTGAATAGGTGTTGCGGCCGTTGCTCATCCCGCCGGCGACCGGCAGCTGCCCGGCCCAGGGATCGATCTTGCTGAGCGGTTCGGCAAACAGCAGCACCGGCCGCGCGGCGCCGCCCTTTTGCGCGAAGGACTTGATCAGATCATCGGTCGAGGCGTTTGATCCGGCCTTGCGATCCTTGCGCGCGCGCAGCACCTTGGCGACCAGCACGAAATCGTCGCTGTTGGGTAGCGGGCTGTCGATCATCTGCGCCAGCCGTTCATCCAGTACGGCGCGGTTGCGCGCGCTGGGATCGTCCTCGAACCGGTTTTGCGCCAGCATCGCCTGGCGCAGCCGGGCGAAAGTCGCGACGCGGTAATGCTTCAGTTCCAGCGCGCGCTTTTCGACATCGCGATAGATCTGATCGGCTTCCATCGGGAAGCCCAGCTTGGCGCGGCTGTCACCCACCTCGATCTGCGCGGCCAGCGTGCGGAAATCGTCCGCGCCCAGACCCGACTTCAGGGTGTCACGCATGTCGAGCGTCGAGATCTGGAAGCTCTTCGCTTCGCCTAGGTGTTCGGCCACCCGGCCGTTGGCGCGCAGCACGCTGGAAAGCTCCACCGGATAGGCCTTGCCATGCTTGCGATTGCGGCCCAGCGATTCGCGCAGGGTCTTGCGCGAGCCGTGATAGTCGCCCGCAACGAACTGGTTTTCGGCATGGGCCAGCGTGGCGGCCATATCCTCGTTCGGCGGACAGCCGCGCTTGATGCATTCTTCAAGGTCGGCGGCGGTATCCTTGAGCGGCTTGCCGGTCACCACGATATCCTCGGCCTGCACCGGCCCGGCAACAAGCAGAGCGGCGGCGGCAGCGGCACGCAGCAGGTGGTTCGACAAAGGCACTGGCAGTTCTCCCGGACGGTTGTGTTACCGGGATAGACCAAACCTGCGAGTATTCGTTCGGCGGATCGACGAACCGCTCAAGTAAATCCGTCAAACGTCAGCGCGTTGCGCGGTCACCTGCTTCGCCGACCGACTGGATATCCTTGCCCAGGCCCTTGACCGTGTTGCAGGCCGAAGCGCCCATCGCCAGCGCGCCCGCCGCCAGCACAATTGCAAATTTCCTGATCATGATGCCTCCAGATGCGCCCTGGCGCCGGGATAGTTGAACAGCACAAGGTTAGGGCTTGATGATCCGGCGGGGCAGGGGGGAACGGTGGCCTCGTCGCTCATTCGCCACTGCTGGCCGCAGCGGGCGGAGTGCGGCGGTTATGCAAATGCTCGCGCCAGGCAATCACTGCCCCCGCGCCGATGATCGCCGGCGCGCCCAGCCAGGTCGCCGCGGGTGGCAATTCACTCCACACCAGCCAGCCCCACAGGGTGGCCCAGACCAGCGCGGTGTAATCCATCACGATCACGCTCGCGACCTGGCCATAACGCAGCGATGCGGTTAGCAGGATCTGACCCAGGCAGCCCAGCACGCCGCCCAGGATCAGCAGGAACCACTGCCAGGCACTGTGCGGGGTATAATAGAACGGCAGCGCAACCAGCAGCAGCGGTGCCGAAAGCGCGGCGAACCAGAACACGATCGAGATCGATTCATCGGTCCGCCCCAGATCGCGCACCTGGATTGATATCAGGGCGACCATGAAGCCCGCGCCCAGGCCAACGAAGGCGCCGAACGGCGGGATCACCGCGTGACCCGGCTGGGCGATGATCACCACCCCGGCAAAGCCCAGCGCCACCGCCAGCCAGCGCACCGGCCCAACCTTTTCGCGCAGCAGCAGTGCAGAAAGGATCACCGCGAAGATCGGGGTGGTAAAGCCCAGCGTGGTCGAAACCGCCAGCGGCAGCAGCACCGGCGCCCCAAAGGTGAAGAACATGCCGGTCAGCCCCAGCATCGCGCGGCGGCCATGCACCGGCAGCCGCTGCGTCTTCAGCCGCGACAGCTGCCCGCGCAGCGCCAGCCAGCCGCCGATCAGGAAGATCGTCGGGACCTGCCGCCAGAACAGGATTTCGGGAAAGCGCACGCCGGCTTCGGCCGTGTATTTGACCAGCATGACCAGCGTGGACAGCACCATGGTCGCCGCCAGCCGCAGCCCCAGTGCCAGCATCGGGCGCTGGATCGGCGGGGCGGGCTGGACAGTCGGCATGGCCAAGCTCTAACGCCCGGCCATGGACTGGCAAGCAATGATCGCCAACTGGCTCGACGAAGACTGGGTGCGCTATCTGCTGATGGGGCTGGGCGCGGCCGTGCTGTCAGGGCTGGCAGGCTGGCAGGAACGCCGCCGCAAGCACCGCAGCGACCCCGACAAGGTGCCCTGGCTGCCCTGGCGCGATCTGGCCTTCTGGTCGAGCTTCGCCGCGTTGCTGCTGTTTGGAGCGGCATTTGCCTTCTGGATCAAGTCCTAGGAAGTTTGCGTTGAATCCTGCTGATCATCAATCAGTTGATAGACCCGGAATGCGATATTGTGCCAATCTTCGGATCGAAGCACCAGCCAGTCGATCCACTGGTCGGCTTCGGTGCGTTCGGGCCCGTCTTCGCCAACCTTGAGATAAAACGGCACGACGTCCTTGAGCACAACCTTGGTCGGAAAACGGTCTTCGTCGCGAAATAGGGAATCGACAGTGCCTTGGTATCCGACGAAGCGATCGTCGTGGATCATCTTGGTGATCACGTAAGCGACGATGAATTTATCGTCTCCTTTGGCGCTTTCGATGACATCCGCGAGAGGGCCGTAAATCTTGGATTTGTCGAGGCGAGACAAGGCGATCCGGCCTGCTGTGAAACCAAGCGCGACTGCGAAGCAGCACAGCAGGAACATGCCCGACCAGAACGACCAGGCCAGTTCCAGCGTAGAACTTCCGGGTTGGGCCAAAAATGCCTGATACGGATTGGCAAGTGGCAGGGCGATGATTGGCGGAATTGCGGCGACACACCATAACGCCAGCACATAGGCGAGATGGACAATGACGCTGAAGATGCCGACGAGCGAAATTCCGTTTGCCGACGACAACGACGGGACAGGAACTTCAACTTCACGGGTCTGACCGGCTAAGTAGTAGGCGCGTGAAGCAACAATTCCAGGCAGAAGGAGCGCTGCTGTAAAAATTGCGAGCAGCGTCAACCCCATTGGCTGGGAAACCTAGCGCGCAATTCGGCGGACAGCCCTGCTGATCAAATCACTGCGGCGTACGACATGTACGCCGCCCTCACGGTGTGAAACCCGCTCAACTTCAAGCCAGCTTCCACCCGCAGCATCAAGTGTCCTCGATGCTGTCGTCATCGAACCATCGGAGTTGATCCGTCCTTTGCTCATGCCAGGAATGTATGGTTGCGGTCGGGCTTTGCCAAGAGCAAATACGATCCGGTTGTTCAGGCTGTGCCTAGAGGCAAGCCTCAAGGTAAGCCTGATCGAACCCGAACTGCCGAGCCTTTTCAAGCGTATAGGGACGCAGGCCGCTTGAGCGGAATTCGCCGATGATCTTGCCGTCGTCGCTTTCGTCGAGGTATTCGAACTTGAACAGCGATTGCGTCACGATCACATCGCCTTCCATCCCGATCACTTCGGTGATTTCGGTGGTGCGGCGTGAACCGTCGCGCAGACGCTTGACCTGCACGATCAGATCGACCGATTCGGCGATCTGGCGCGAAATGGCTTCCTTGGGGATCTTGATGTCGCCCATCAGGATCATGTTTTCCATACGGCCCAGGCATTCACGCGGGCTGTTGGCGTGCAGCGTACACATCGAACCATCGTGACCGGTGTTCATCGCGGCGAGCAGGTCGAAACACTCCGCGCCGCGGATTTCGCCCAGGATGATCCGGTCAGGACGCATACGCAGGGCGTTCTTCACAAGGTCACCGATGGTGATCGCGCCCTGGCCTTCAAGGTTCGGCGGGCGGGTTTCCAGCGGCAGCCAGTGCGGCTGCTGCAGGCGAAGTTCGGCGGCGTCTTCGATGGTCAGCACGCGCTCGCCCGGGTCGATCATCTTCGACAGGGCGTTGAGCATGGTCGTCTTACCCGAACCGGTACCGCCCGAGATGACGATGTTCATCCGGCAGGCGCCGGCGATCTTCAGGCAGGTCGCCATCTTTTCGCTCATCGAACCGAAGTCCTTGAGCATGTCGATGGTGATCGGCTTTTCGGAAAACTTACGAATCGAGATTGCGGTGCCGCGCAAGCTGAGCGGCGGGACGATCACGTTGACGCGGCTGCCGTCCTTCAAGCGGGCGTCGGCCAGCGGCGTGGTCTGGTCAACGCGGCGGCCGACCTGGTTCACGATCCGCTGGGCGATCTGGAACAGGTGGCTTTCATCGCGGAACCGGATCGGGGCCAGCTGCAGCTTGCCCTTCTTTTCGATGTAGGTCTGGTCCGGACCGTTTACCATGATATCCGACACGTCGGGATCGTTGAGCAGTTCTTCCAGTGGACCAAAGCCCAGCAGCTCGTCGATCAGCACCTTTTCCAGCGCGAACTGTTCGCGCCGGTTGAGCGTGACCTTGAGCTCGGCCAGCACTTCCATGATGATCGGGCGGAATTCTTCCGACAGTTCATCCTTGGTCAGTGTTGCCGCCGCTTCGGGATCGACGCGTTCAAGCAGGCGCGGCAGCACCTGCTCCTTGATCTTGTGAACCGAGGCTTCGAAGCCTTCGGCATGGTGCTGGTTTTCGACCACGCCGTTGACCCGGTCCTGCAGACGGGTCATCGCGTCGGACTTGTTCGAACCGCCCATGTCCATTGGCGGCGGCGCAGCGGAATCTTCCCCCGGCAGCGGCGGGAACTGTTCGCCGCCCGGCAGCGGGGCAGCGTTCTTGGTCATGTCCACGCCGCCCTTCATCGGGCGCGCAACGCCGAATTGCGGACGGGCTCCGGGGGTCATTCCGCCCATGCCATTGCGTCGGCCAAATGCGCTCATCGTGTCCAAACCCTCGAAATCAAGGGGCACTCATGCCGGAACATGACTACCTTCTGCCTTATCAAAATGGTGAATAGGCCGGAAACTTTGAAGATTTCCTAATATGCGAAGCCAATTTTCGTCTGCCGGAACAGCTCGGCGAAAAAGGCGGTCTGCCATTCGCGGTCATGTGCCGGATTCATATGGGCAAAGTCGCAATAGACCTGGCGCGGAAAGCGGCTGCCCAGCACCACGGCTGCGGCGTTGGGCAGGTCTGCCAGCCCCAGCTGGGTGAGCAGGTCCCGCCCGCCGACCACCGGGGGGCGGATCGCGGCAAGTTCAGCAGAAACCGGCACGTCGGTAACGATAACCCGGGTGCCGCTGCGCGCCAGCTTTGCCAGGAACGCACGGGCCATGGCGGGGCCGCGACTGTCCTGATCGGGCACCACGAAGCTGCGGAATTCGGCATCGCGGTCGGCGGGCTGCTGGTCAAAGCCCAGGCAGACCTTCAGTGTCGTCTCACCGGTGGCGAAAGGCGTGTAGTCCTTGCCCCACAGGCTTGCCTGCAGCCAGCTCTTGCCCATCCGCGCGCGGGTGAGGGGGGTAAAGTCCTCGCTCAGCAATTCGGGCATCACCACCAGTACATCGGGGCGGCGCGCCTCGATCATCGGCAGAGCCGGGCCAAAGCGTTCGAACCCACCCCAGTTGACCCCGATCACCGTGCTGGCCACCGGCCGCGCGATCCCCGCCGCCCGGGCCGAAGCCGCGACATGCGCGGCATCGAGCGTGACGTTGCGGATCCGCGAGGTACCCAGGAAAACCACCGAAATCGGCTTTTCGCCTTGGCCGCGCAGTTCGGTTAACTGCCGATCAAGATCGGAAAACTGTTTTTCAAACAGCGGCTTGTCAACCACTTCCGGCATCGGGGTGTGAACCCAGGCGAACCAGGTACCCAGCGCAAAGATTGCCAGCAGTACTGCCAGCAGCGCCCGCAGCCATGCGTCGAGCGGCGCTTGCGCGGCGCTGCGCCGGCTGGGCGGGGCATCGGCAATGAAGCCGGTGTCGGTCATTCACCACTGCCCTTGGCATTGTTGTACATCATCGCCAGTTCGTGCAGCCGCATCGCGTCGCCGCTTCCGGCATCGGCGGCGATCGGCGCATAGCCCGCGCGTTCCAGCACCGGGTTGGCAATCGGGGCCAGTTCGGCCTTGATCCGTTCGGGCAGCTGTTCCCAGCGGCCCATGCTGCCTTTCTCCAGACCCTTGGTGGCGAAAGTCTTGTAATCGCCCAGGCCGTGAACGTCCTTGGGGCGAAAGGCTTCGGCCAGCAGTGCCGGCACATCGCAAGGCTCGTCGAGGAAATCGAACAGTTCGCCCAGCACGCCTTCGGGCTCTTCGACCAGGTCTTCATAGCGCAGGCCGAACACATGGTCCGGGTGGGCTTCGGCGGCATCGAGCATGTCGGTGGTGACCTTGGCCCAGGCCGCGGTCCAGGCCGGCATGAAGCGCCGGTGCTGGTTCAGGAACGGCATCAGCTCGGCGATCGGGCCTTCCATCTTTTCGGTGAATTCGGAAAGGCTTACCGCAACGTCACCGCCGTGGCGGACCAGGCAGACGACCCGCGCCTGACCGTCCAGCAGGTCAAGCAGTTCGGGCAGGTAGAAGCTGTCCACCGCGGTCTTGATCGCATAGCGGCGCTTGCCCGCCTTGGCGGCGAGATCGCGGTGGAATGACAGGGTGAAGTCGCGCAGGCGGGCCTTGACCTCGTCGCGGCTGAAGCCCAGCGCGCCCAGCCCGCCGAACGGGCCATAGTCGATTCCCTCGGCCACGGTCTCGCCCGACAGGAACCGCACTGCGGCGCGCAGCAGGAAGCTTTCGCCCGGGCAGTCGATCTGCGGATGCGCAGCCAGCAATCGGCGCAGCAGCGTGGTGCCCGAACGCGGGCAGCCGATGATGATGATGGGCAGGTCGTGGTTCATCACAGGTGTCCATAGCGGAACTCGGCCGCCGGGGCCGAGAAGGAGAGGGCGACCAGCCCCAGCAGCAATGCATAGGCGGCCATGGTGCCCCAGTAGGCGGCGCGTTGGCCAAAGCGGTCGAGCAGGATCTGGTACATTGCTTTATAGCCCCAGCAGGCGGGCCCAGGTGGCCACGGCTTCGGACAGGCTGGGGTGCTGAACCAGCACAAAGCCCAGGAAGATGAAATGCACGGTCAGTAGCACGGCCAGCACCTGCCAGGCCCGGGCCAGCGCGGGCTTGTCCAGCAGCTGGCGTTCAAGCCGCTCGCCCGCCAGCTTGCGCCACTGGTGCCAGGCAACGATCCCCGCGCCGTTGTAAAGCCCCCAGGCGAGGTAGCGCAGCGTGAATTCGTGCCACAGTCCCAACACCGCCATCGAGGCAAGGATCCCCAGGCTGCGGGCGCGGGTCAGCGAGAAGACCGGCGTATAGACATAGTCGCGGCACCAGCTGGTCAGGCTCATGTGCCAGGCGCCCCAGAAGCGCTGGACATTGGGCTTGGTCAGCGGCCTGTCGAAGTTCTCCATCACCCGGTAGCCGAGCAGCCGGGCAAAGCCGATCGCGACATCGGAATAGCCGGCGAACTGAAGGTACCCGTTAAGGCCCTTGGCCACTATGGTGAGGTACGTGTGAGTGGCGCTTTGGGCCGTGTGGTGGGCATCGATCCAGCCCACGAAATGCGTGTCGATCAACACGTTGGCCAGGAAAGTGACCTTCACATAGCCAAACAGGATCCGCTCCAGCCCTTCCGAGAACAGTGCAGCGTTCCAGCGCAGGCGGCGCTGGTCGGCCAGGTAAGGGGCAAAGCGGTGGATCGGGCCGGCGGTGATCGTCGGCAGGAACAGGAAATAGCCAGCGGTATCAGCCAGTTCGTGCCGGGGCAGGGTGCCCTTGTAAGCCTCCAGCACGTAATGCATCCCGCGCAGCGCAAGGTAGGACAGGCCCAGCGGGATCGCGATTCCCTCGATCAGCGGCAGCGGCACCTGGGCATTGAGCCGCCAGGCAATCACCGGAGCCAGCTGCAGCATCGCGGCCAGTGCGATCGCCGGGCCGCTATGCGCCAGCCGCTGGCTGCCCCAGGCCAGCAGGATCGCCAGCAGCAGGAAGGCCAGGGTCAGCGGCGAAAGCCAGCCCAGCAGCGCTGCGGTCAGCCCGGGCAGCACCCACGACCGCAGCTTTTCGGGCGCCAGCCAGTGCGCCGCAGTGACGCCGGCCATCGCGGCCAGCCAGATGGTGGAAAGGATGTCCACGTGCGCCCCGCGCCAGCCCTCAGGCGGCCTGGCGCTTGCGCACGATCTCGATCGCGTCGCCCAGCGTGCGGAACTTCATGATCTCGCGGCTCGACAGCTTGAAGCCGAATTCCTCTTCCAGCGCGAGCATCATCTCGACATGGCTGAGCGAGGTCCAGCCGGCGACGGTCTCGGCCTCGGAGGCGGGCGAAAGCTGGTCGGGCGCGCAGTGCAGCACCCGCGCGGCGAGGCTGTAGATCTGGGCGCCGACATCGCCTGCGGCGCCGGCGGGCGCTTCGTCGCGGCCCTGGTGCAGCGCGTAGAGCGCCTTGATTTCGGCCATCACCACCTTGCCGGCGGGGCCACGCGGGAAGCTTTCGAACTTGGCGATATCGCGCGGCAGCTTCTGCTTCGATGCGCGCTGGAGGAACTGTTCGACGATCGTTTCGACCGACGGATCGGCATTTTCGTCCACGATCACGCAGCTTACCGCGCGTTCGCCCCACATCGGGTCGGGCAGGCCGAAAGTGACCGCATCGAGCACTCCGGGGATCTGGCGGAGCACGCCGTTCACGTCTTCGGGGTAGATGTTCATGCCGCCCGAAATGATCAGGTCCTTCTTGCGGCCGGTAATCCAGTAAAACCCTTCGGCGTCGCGCTTGGCCAGATCGCCGGTGCGGAACCAGCCATCCTGCAGCACTGCGGCGGTGGCTTCAGGGTTGTTGAAATAGCCGCTCATGATGTGATCGCCGCCGACCAGTAGCTCACCCGACTGTTCGATCCCCAGTTCGTTGCCGTCCTCGTCCACGATTTTGGCCAGACTGTCGATCGGCTTGCCGACCGAGCCAAGGCGGCGATGTTCGGCGGCCGGGCCGCAGTACATCGTTTCGCAGACGGTTTCGGTCAGGCCATAGACATTGACCACCTGCATGCCCAAGCGGGCCTCGCAGGCCTGCCACAGCACCGGATCAAGATAGGCGGCGGTCGAGATCACGAAGCGGAATTCGGGATAGTCGAAGCTGGTGTCGAAGCTGCTGTCGAGCGCCTTGGTCAGCGCCAGCACCGAAGGAACGGTCACCAGGTGGCTGATCGCGTGGCGATAGAGGTCCTGCATCATCTGCGGCAGGACATCCGGGGTAAAGGCATAGGGCCGCACGAACGAGGCGCCGGCATAGAGGCTCATCACCGCGCCTTGCGTAAGGCCATCGGTGTGGTGGAACGGAAGCAGGTTCATCACCTTGCTGTCCGCGCCCAGCCCGTAATTCTTCACGAAGGTGCACATCTGCGCGTTGAGCGCGCGGTGCGAGATCATCACGCCCTTGGGCCGCGAGGTGGTGCCCGAAGTGAACAGGATATAGCTGATCGCTTCCTCATCGACCGGCACGGCTTCCAGTGCGGCACCTTTGTGCGCGGCGATGGTTCCGGCGAAGTCGTCAGCAGGCGTGGCTGCGGCAGGCTTGGCGCCGCCGAACAGGCGGAACCCGCCTTTCTTGGGGGCAGCTTCGGCGCCCACCGGCAGGCGCACGGCAATCTGGGCCAGCGCACCGGCGGCGTCGAGACGTTCGATCACTTCGCTGTCGGCCACAATCGCCTTGGCTTGGGCAGCCTCGATCAGCGTGGCCAGCTCGGCCGCGGGGGCCTTGGGGTCAAGGATCGCGATCGTCACGCCAGAAAGCTGCGCGGCGTAGAAGGTGGTCAGCAGCGCGCGGTCCTGCCCGGTCAGCACCAGCAGGCGTTCGCCCGCCAGCTCCTTCGCGCGCAGAAAGGCAGCCAGCGCCGCCACATCGGCTTCCAGCTCGGCATAGGTAAGTTCGCTGGTGCCGATCATGTAGGTCTTGCGGCGATGCTGTTCGAATGCGCCAAGGATCGCTGCGTTCAGTTTCGACATGTTGCCCCATCTCGCCTGTTGGTCCGGCCAGTCGCCGGTCCCATTCCCGTTCAAGGGAAGAGCTAGGCTGCGATGGTTAATTTTGGGTTAGGAACCGCGAACTTGCATGGCACTTTCTCCGCGCGCGATCGGCGGCTAAAGGCGGGGTTCATCCGCTGCAGCGCAAAGGCCTGATCGATGAAGAAACTGCTCCTCGCGGCCGTGCTGATGGCAGCCCCGCTGGCCGCCGAAGCCCCCAAGGGCGCGCCGCTGCCGGCCTGGATGGCGGGCACCTGGATGACCGAGGACGGCACCGACTGGGCCGACGAGGTCTGGACCGATGCGCGCGGCGGGCTGATGCTGGGCCTGTCGCGCACCGGCTTTGGCCCGCAGCTGCAGAACTGGGAAGCGATGCAGATCCAGCAGCGCCGCGATGGGACGATGGTCTTCGTGGTCCAGCTGCAGGGCCGCACGCCGGTCGAATTCCCGATGGTGCTGGTCAGCGAGCAGGCGGTCGAATTCGCCAATCCGGCCAACGACTATCCGCAACGAATCCGCTATGCGAGGCAAGGAAAGTTGCTCGTCGCAGAGATTTCCTTGCTCGACGGCAGCAAGCCGATGCGCTGGAACTATCGCCAGGTAATCCCGCCGCAAGACGAATAAGGACCGATCCGATGCCTCGCAGCCGCCCGTTCACCCAAGTCGATGTCTTCACCCAGGTTCCCTATAAAGGCAATCCGGTGGCCGTGGTGCTCGATGGCGAGGGGCTGTCGGACGCCGAAATGCAGGCTTTCGCCAACTGGACAAACCTCAGCGAGACGACCTTTGTGGTGCCGGTGACCATGCCGGGCGCGGACTATCACCTGCGCATCTTCACCCCCAAGGACGAGCTGCCCTTTGCCGGGCATCCCACGCTGGGCACGGCCCATGCGGTGGTTGCGGCAGGGCTGGCCAGTCCGCGCGATGGCCGGCTGGTCCAGCAGTGCAAGATCGGGCTGGTCGAATTGGCACTGGGGACGCACGGCGTCTCGTTCAAGCTGCCGCGCTATTCGCTGGAAGAGCTGCCCGACCCCGAAGCCAGCGCCTGGCTGGATGAGGGCGTGAAGCTGCTGGGCAAGCCGCATGCGGTCAATGTCGGGCCGACCTGGCTGGTGGCCGAGCTGGCCGATATGGCCGCGCTTGAAAACCTGGCCCACGATCCGGCCCGGCTGACCCGTTACTACGAACGCACCGGGATGACCGGCGCGACGATCTTTGCGCGGGACGGCGAGAAGGTGATGGTCCGCAGCTTCGCGCCAGGCGACGGTATCCCCGAAGATCCGGTCTGCGGCAGCGGCAACGCGGCCGTCGGGGCCTATCGGCTGGCCATGGGGCAGATCGGCGATGGCGACAGCTATCTTGCCAGCCAGGGCCGCCAGCTTGGCCGCGACGGCTGGATCGCGATGCGGATCGAAGGCGCGGATGTCCACGTTGGCGGACACTGCGTGAGCTGTATCGAGGGAACGGTCAGCCTGTAAAATCCTCTCCATATTTGGCGAATGGCGCATTTTGGGAGGACCTTCGAAAGCGCAACAAAAAGGGCGGCCCGAAGGCCGCCCCTTGCTTGTCCGGACTTGTGCGAAAGCCTTAGCCTTCGACGTGCTCCGCCAGAACGGTCAGCCCGTTTTCACCCACTTCGGCGAAACCGCCGGTGACGCGGATTTCTTCCGGTGCGGCGCCTTCGGTCTTGTAGATCCGCACCGCGCCATCGCGCATCGTGGTCATGAAGGGCGCATGGCCCTCCAGCACGCCTTCCTCACCCTCGGTGCCCGGAACGACGACCATATAGACGTCGTCCGAGCGGACGAGGCGGGCGGGGGTGACGAGTTCGAAGTGGAGAGCCATGATGCCTTACGCTTCCTCGGCCAGCTTCTTGGCCTTTTCAACGGCTTCGTCGATGCCGCCGACCATGTAGAAGGCCGCTTCGGGCAGGTGGTCGTATTCGCCGTCAACCACCGCCTTGAACGAGCGGACGGTGTCTTCGACTTGGACGAACTTGCCCGGGATGTTGGTGAACACTTCGGCGACGTGGAACGGCTGCGAGAGGAAGCGCTGGATCTTGCGCGCGCGGGCGACGGTCAGCTTATCTTCTTCGCTCAGTTCGTCCATGCCCAGGATGGCGATGATGTCCTGCAGCGACTTGTACTTCTGCAGCGTTTCCTGAACGCGGCGGGCCGTATCATAGTGCTCCTGGCCGACAACCGCCGGGGTCAGCACGCGCGAGGTGGAGTCGAGCGGGTCAACCGCCGGGTAGATCCCCAGTTCCGAAATCGCGCGGTTCAGCGTGGTGGTTGCGTCCAAGTGGGCGAACGAGGTGGCCGGCGCAGGGTCGGTAAGGTCGTCCGCGGGAACGTAGATCGCCTGGACCGAGGTGATCGAGCCCTTGTTGGTCGAGGTGATGCGTTCCTGCAGCGCGCCCATGTCGGTCGCCAGGGTCGGCTGATAGCCCACCGCCGAAGGAATACGGCCCAGCAGCGCCGACACTTCCGAACCGGCCTGGGTGAAGCGGAAGATGTTGTCCACGAAGAACAGCACGTCCTGGCCTTCCTCGTCACGGAAGTATTCGGCCATGGTCAGGCCCGACAGCGCCACGCGGGCACGCGCGCCCGGGGGTTCGTTCATCTGACCGAACACCAGCGCGACCTTCGAACCATCGGGGGTCGGGTTGCCCTTGGCGTCCTTGGCGATAACCCCGGCGTCGAGGAATTCGTGGTAGAGATCGTTGCCTTCGCGGGTACGTTCACCCACGCCCGCAAACACCGAAACCCCGCCGTGGCCCTTGGCGATGTTGTTGATCAGTTCCTGGATCAGCACGGTCTTGCCCACGCCGGCACCGCCGAACAGGCCGATCTTGCCGCCGCGCGCATAGGGCGCGAGCAGGTCGATCACCTTGATGCCGGTAACCAGGATCGCGGCTTCGGTCGACTGATCGACGAATTCCGGAGCCTTGGCGTGGATCGGGTTGCTCTTGGCAGCGCCAACCGGACCCTGTTCGTCGATCGGCTCACCGATCACGTTCATGATCCGGCCCAGGGTCTTGGGGCCAACCGGGACCGAGATCTGCGCGCCGGTGGCCGAAACGGCCTGGCCGCGGGTCAGACCGTCGGTTGCGTCCATCGCGATGGTGCGGACGGTGTTTTCACCCAGGTGCTGGGCAACTTCGAGCACCAGGCGGTTGCCGTTGTTGTCGGTTTCGAGCGCCGAAAGGATCGCGGGCAGTTCGCCGTCAAAGGTCACGTCGACGACCGCGCCGATGACCTGGCTGATCTTGCCGGTCGCGGCAACGGCAGCCTTGGCGGCCTTGGGAGCTGCGGCCTTCTTGGCCGGGGCCTTGGTGGTCTTAGTGGCGGTAGCCATGGTCAGTTTCCTTGCCTTGAATGTCGTTAGAGCGCTTCGGCGCCCGCAATGATTTCGATGAGTTCAGTGGTAATCGCGGCCTGGCGGCTGCGGTTGTACTGGATTGTCAGCTTGTTGATCAGCTCGCCCGCGTTGCGCGTCGCGTTGTCCATCGCGGTCATCGAGGCGCCCTGTTCCGATGCGGAGTTTTCAAGCAGCGCACCGAACAGCTGGGTGCGCAGGTAGCGCGGCAGCAAGGCGGCGAGGATCGCTTCCTCTTCCGGTTCGTAATCCACCGCGCTGCCAGCGCCCGCGTCCAGCTTGGTTGCGGCGGACTGGGTCGGCACGGGCACGATCTGCTGCTGAGTGGGATCCTGCTGCAACGCGCTCTTGAACTTGGAGTAGAACAGGTGCGCGACGTCGAACTTGCCTTCGTCGTAGAGCGCCATCAGCTCATCGGCGATCGCTTCGGCTTCGGCATAGCCCGGTTCGCGCACGCTGGTGGTGTCGAACGAAGCCAGCACGGCCTTGGGATAGGCGCGGCGGATCACCGCGCGGCCCTTGCGCCCGATCAGGTAGAACAGGACGGTCTTGCCCTGGCCTTCCAGTTCACGCGCGGCCGACAGCGCGGCCTTGACGACGTTCGAGTTGAAGGCGCCGCACAGGCCCTTGTCGCTGTTGGCGACGACCAGCAGATGGACCTGATCCTTGCCCGTGCCGGCCAGCAGCTTGGGGCTGCTTTCCGAAACGGTGACCTTGCCGGCGATCGAGCCCATCACCGCGGCCAGACGGCTGGCATAGGGGCGGGCAGCTTCGGCAGCCGCCTGCGCCTTGCGCAGCTTGGCCGCTGCGACCATCTGCTTGGCCTTGGTGATCTTCTGGGTCGACTTGACCGAGTTGATCCGCCCTTTGAGTTCCTTGAGTGAAGCCACTCTATCGGTTCCTCTTTTGCGTCACCCCGGACTTGATCCGGGGTCCCGCTTTACTGCGCCGCCGCCGAAGCGGGACCCCGGGTCAAGCCCGGGGTGACGGCGCGGGTTGGTTACGCGAACTGCTTCGCAAAGGCTTCGAGCGCGGCGACGGTGGCCTTCTTGGCGTCGTCACCGAAATCGCGGCTGTCACGGATCATGCCCAGCACGTCGGCGTGCTTGTCGCGCATGAAGCTGAGCATTTCGGCTTCGTAGCGGGTCACATCACCGGTGGCGATGCCATCGAGATAGCCGTTGGTGCCGGCGAAGATCGACACGGTCTGCTCTTCGAACGGCAGCGGGCTGAACTGGGCCTGCTTGAGCAGCTCGGTCAGACGTGCGCCGCGGTTGAGCAGCTTCTGGGTCGAAGCGTCGAGGTCCGAGCCGAACTGGGCAAAGGCCGCCATTTCGCGGTACTGCGCCAGTTCCAGCTTGATCGAGCCAGCGACCTTCTTCATCGCCTTGGTCTGGGCCGCACCGCCCACGCGCGACACCGAGAGGCCGACGTTGATGGCCGGGCGCACGCCCTGATAGAACAGGCCGGTTTCAAGGAAGATCTGGCCGTCGGTGATCGAAATCACGTTGGTCGGGATGTAGGCCGAAACGTCGCCGGCCTGGGTTTCGATGATCGGCAATGCGGTCAGCGATCCGCCGCCCATGCTGTCGTTCATCTTGGCCGCACGCTCCAGCAGACGGCTGTGGAGATAGAACACGTCGCCGGGGTAAGCTTCGCGGCCCGGCGGGCGGCGCAGCAGCAGCGACATCTGGCGATAGGCCACGGCCTGCTTGGAAAGGTCGTCGTACACGATGACGGCGTGCATGCCGTTGTCGCGGAAGAATTCGCCCATGGTCGCACCGGTGTAGGGCGCCAGGTACTGCAGCGGGGCGGGCTCCGACGCGGTCGCGGCGACCACGATCGAATATTCCATCGCGCCGTTTTCTTCGAGCTGGCGGACGATCTGCGCAACGGTCGAGCGCTTCTGGCCGACCGCGACGTAAATGCAGTAGAGCTTCTTCTTCTCGTCGGTGCCCGAGTTCGGGCCCTTCTGGTTGATGAAGGTATCGATCGCGACGGCGGTCTTGCCGGTCTGGCGGTCACCGATGATCAGTTCGCGCTGGCCGCGGCCGACGGGGACCAGGGCGTCGATCGCCTTGAGACCGGTCTGCACCGGCTCGTTGACCGACTGGCGCGGGATGATGCCCGGCGCCTTGACTTCGACGCGCTGGCGCTTGTCGGCCTTGATCGGGCCCTTGCCGTCGATCGGGTTGCCCAGAGCGTCAACCACGCGGCCCAGCAGGCCCTTGCCGACGGGGACGTCAACGATCGTGCCGGTGCGCTTCACGGTATCGCCTTCGCGGATTTCCGAGTCCGAACCGAAGATCACGACGCCGACGTTATCGGCTTCGAGGTTCAGGGCCATGCCCTTCACGCCGTTGGCGAATTCGACCATTTCACCGGCCTGGACGTTGTCCAGCCCGTGGATGCGGGCGATACCGTCACCCACCGAGAGCACGGAACCGACTTCCGAGACCTGGGCGGCGGTGCCGAAGCTGGCGATCTGGTCCTTGATGACCTTCGAGATTTCAGCGGCGCGGATATCCATTGCTTCTTAGCCTTTCATCGCTTGCGCGAGGGTGTTCAAACGGGTGCGGATCGAGCTGTCGATTTGCTTGGAGCCGATGCGGACGATCAGCCCACCCAGCACCTCGGGATCGACATTCGCGGAAACTTTGACGTCCTTGCCTTCGCTGGCCTTCAGCTTGGCGACGATCGCCTTGAGCTGGGCATCGCTGAGCGGATGGGCGCTGGTGACCTGCGCCGTCACTTCCCCGCGCGAGGCGGCGGCGATCGCGGCGAAAGCAGCGACCACTTCGGGCAGCGCGGCGAGGCGGCGGTTGTCGGCCAGCACGCCCAGGAACTTGCCGGTCAGCGCATCGAGCTTGAGCGCCTTGCCCAGCGCGGCCATCGCCTGGCCGGCAGCCTGGCGGGTGACGCGCGGGTTGCGAATCAGCGCGGCGAGTTCGGGGCTGGCGAGAATCGCCTGGCGCAGCGCTTCAAGATCGCTTTCGACCTTGCTCACTGCCTTCTTTTCCGCAGCCAGTTCAAACAGCGCAGAGGCATAACGCCCCTGAAGACTGGCGCTTAGACTGGCCGAAATACCGCCGGAATTCTCCACGCGTTCAGGTTCCTTGCATCGGGTGCGTTGGCAGGGTGGAATCAGCGCTTGGCAGCACCACCACCCCTCAGACGGGGGCGCGCATAGCCATGATTGTGCTGCGATGCAAGGTGGGGCAAGGACATTCCCGAATAGGAATGCGGTTGAGAGGACAATCTATGCCCGAATGGCTCAAGCTGACGATGTCTGACGGGCATGAATTGCCCTGCTACCATGTCGAGCCCCAGGGTGAGCGGCGGGGCGGGTTGGTGCTGGTGCAGGAGATTTTCGGAGTCACCGAACATATCCGCGAACTGTGCGAGGAATATGCCGCCGATGGCTATGAGGTGATCAGCCCGGCGCTGTTCGACCGGATCGAGCCGGGGCTGGAGCTGGGCTATACCGGCGCCGAATGGGAACGCGCGGTGCGGATCGCGCGCGACGAGCAGCCGCTCGATACCAGCCTGGCCGATGTGCAAAGCTGCATCGAATGGATCCACGTGCGCGGCGGTCCGACCTTCATCGTCGGCTATTGCTATGGCGGCTCGCTCGCCTGGCGTTCGGCTCAGACCTCGGACCTGCTCGATGCGGCGAGCTGTTACTATGGCGGTCATGTCGCCGGCCGCTGGGCCGACGAGGCGCCGAAATGCGCGACAATCACTCATTTCGGGAGGTACGATTCGATGGTGCCGATCGAGCCGGTCGAACAGCTGATCGCCAAGCAACACCCCACCGCGCAGCACTTTATCTATGAGGCCGGGCACGGCTTCAATTCCGACCGGCGCAAGGACTATCACCCCGAAAGCGCCGAACTGGCGAAGCAGCGCACGCTGATGCTGTTCCGGGCACTGGGAGGCTGAACATGGCCAAGATCCTGATCATCCTGCCCGAATTCGACTATGACCCCAGCGAGGTCGCTCTGCCCTGGCTGGTCTGGTCACAGGCCGGGCATGAGGTGTGCTTTGCCACCGACAGCGGCCAGCCGGCCTATGCCGATCCGATCACACTGACCGGCGAGGGACTGCCGCTGATCGCCGCGTCGCTCAAGGCGCGGATGGAGGCTGAGGCGGCCTATGCCACCATGATCGCCGCGCCGCATTTCAAGAAACCGGTCAAATGGGCCAAGGCCAGGGCCGGCGACTATGCCGCGCTGCATTTCCCCGGCGGGCACGCGCCGGGGATGAAGAGCTATTGCGAAAGCCCGGAGGTGTTCCGGCTTGGCAAGGAAGCCTTTGCCGCCAACCAGCCGGTCAGCGCGATCTGTCACGGGGTATTGCCGCTGGCCCGCGCAGGCCTGCTCAAGGGCAAGCGCACCACCGCGCTGACCCACATCATGGAAGAGATTGCGGTGCGCCTCACTGCCAAGGCGCTGCCCGGCCATTATCGCACCTATCCGATCAGCGTTGAGACCGAAGTGTGCCAGCGGATCGGCAAGACCGGCAAATTCGAACGCGGCGGGCTGTTCCCGCGCTACGCCGGATCAAAGGCGCCAAACGCGGGTTTCGTGGTGCAGGATGGCAACTACCTGTCGGCGCGCTGGCCGGGAGACGCCTGGACATTGGCGGTGCGGCTGGGCGAATTGCTCTAGCCCTGCCAGCCACCGCGCCGACCGGATCCTCCACCCGGGCCCATACCGGGGAATCCGCCGCGATCGACGCAGCGCTGAAAGGCGGGCAAGTGGTTTTCCCGCGAGGCCCACTGCAGCCGGGTCAGGACGTCCTTTGCCGCAGGGTCATCAATTGTAGGCAGCAGCCGGTCATAAAGTGCGATGTTGGCCACCTCGGCCTTGACCCCGGTCTGGCAGGCTTCGAGCATGCTGGCGGGCGCGGCGATCTTTCCGGTGTAGCGGTTGGCCGGATAGCTCCAGCTGCGCCGGTCAAGCTCTGCCTTGACCATTTGCTGGTGGCGGCGCTCTGCCTGGATA
The DNA here is from genome assembly GCF_020852455.1 of Novosphingobium sp. Taxonomy (GTDB): domain Bacteria; phylum Pseudomonadota; class Alphaproteobacteria; order Sphingomonadales; family Sphingomonadaceae; genus Novosphingobium. The sequence continues at coordinate 121,709 of NZ_JADZAT010000007.1, read as the reverse complement.
ATGTTGCTGAACGGTCGGACATCGCCGTACTTGTCCAGCACCGCCTGATAGGTGGCTTCGGCCAGATATTCGTCATCTACCGCAGCCAGCAACGCGGCACGGACTGGTTCGTCGGATTGCTGGGCGGGTCTGGCAGCGAGGCTGAGGGTGGCGATGCCCGCCATCGCGGCGGCAGTGAGTGAGAACTTGGCGACTCGGTTCATGATCGTTCCTCCTTCTCTCAATATTAGTAACGACTAATTGAACTTGCACTCGCTTCAATGTCGCAATTTGTCGCGCGTGTTTTGAACGCAAGGCCCGGGACGCGCGGCGAATTGCTGGCGGTTAGGCAGGGGCCACAGACGAAAGGACCCGCCATGACTTACCGCATCACCGGGCTTGCCCCCGATGCTTTCGCCGCACTGTTCGACCTGTCAGACGCCGAACTCGCCAGCCGCAATGCGCGCCGCGTGGTTGCCCAGGCGGATCGCGGCTTTCCCTGCCGGATCAGCCTGGAGGATGCCCGCGCAGGCGAAGAGCTGATCCTGCTGCACCACACCAGTCACGATGTCGTCACGCCCTATCGCAGCGCCTATGCAATCTATGTCCGCCGGGACGTAACGGCGGCCGACCTGATCGATGCAACCCCGCAGGTCTTCGAGGGGCGCCCGCTGGGGCTGCGCGGGTTCGACCAGGAAGGCAATCTGCGCGATGCGCGGCTGGCCTTGCCGGGCGAGGCCGACAGCAGGATTCGCGACCTGTTCGCCAATCCCGCTATCGCCTATATCCATGCCCACAACGCCGCGCACGGCTGCTTCGCCGCGCGGATCGATCGCCATGGGGAGACCGCGTGATGCTGGCCGATGAAGACGCCTGGACCGCCGTGCTGGCCCGCGACCGGGCCTTTGACGGGCGGTTCGTTACCGGAGTGCTGAGCACCGGGATCTATTGCCGCCCGAGCTGCGCCGCGCGGCACCCTGCGCGCCACAACGTGCGCTTTTTCGCCAATGGCGAAGCCGCGCGCGGGGCGGGATTGCGTCCGTGCAAGCGCTGCCTGCCCGACGATGTCAGCCGCGACGAACGCGCGGTGCTGAGCGCGATTGCCGCGATCAAGGCCGCCGAACAGCCACTCGCGCTGGCGGCGCTGGCCGAAGAGACCGGCTATTCGCCCAGCCATTTCCAGCGGGTCTTCACCCGTCACACCGGACTTTCGCCCGCGGCCTATGCCCGCGCGCTGATGGCTGAACGCGCGGCTGAGGCCTTGACCGCAGAGGGCCGGGTGACCGATGCCATCTATGCGGCGGGCTATTCGGCACCGTCGCGGTTCTATGAAGCCAATCAGGGGAGACTGGGAATGGCGCCTTCGGCCTGGGCCAATGGCGGCAAGGGCGCGACGATCCATTGGGCGGTGGTCGAAACCTCGCTGGGATCGATGCTGGTTGCCGCGACCGACAAGGGGGTCTGCCGCCTTTCGTTCAACGAGGGGCGTGAGGCACTGGAAGACCGTTTTCCGAACGCGGAGCTGGTTGAGGGCGGGGCTGAGTTTGGCGCGCTGCTCAAATCCGTGGTCGAAGCGGTAGAGGCACCGGGCGATTTCAGCCACATCCCGCTCGACGTGAAGGGAACTGCCTTTCAGGAAGCGGTCTGGCGCGAGCTGCAACGGATTCCGGCCGGTGAAACCCGCACCTATGCCGAACTCGCTGCCGCTGTCGGCAAACCCAGGGCGGTGCGTGCGGCGGGCAGCGCCAACGGGGCGAACAATGTCGCGGTGCTGATCCCGTGCCACCGGGTGATCCGTACCGGCGGGCACCTGGGCGGTTACGCCTATGGATTGGATATCAAGCGCAAGCTCTTGGAAAAGGAAGCAAAGTGATGAGCCAGGTCGAACAGTTCCGCGCGCTGCACGTGCCGGGCGATCCGCTGATGCTGTTCAACATCTGGGACGCCGGCAGCGCCAAGGCGGTGGCCCGAGCGGGCGCCAGGGCAATCGCCACCGGCAGCTATGGCGTGGCCGAGGCCGAGGGGTTCAGGGATGGCGAGGACTTTTCGATCGAGGACGCGTTGCGCAACCTGGAACGGATTGTTGCCTCGGTCGAGCTGCCGGTCACGCTCGATTTCGAAAGCGGCTATGGCGATACGCCTGAGCAAGTCCGTGCCTCGGTCAAGCGCGCCTTTGATGCCGGGGCTGCCGGGATCAACATGGAAGACCGCATGCCGGGCGAAACGGAACTGCTGCCGCTGGCTCAGGCCGCCGAGCGGATCGCTGCTGCGGCGGCCAGCGGGCTGTTCGTCAATGCGCGCTGCGACGTCTATCGCGGGGTCAAGCCCGAGGACTATGGCCAGCAGCACATTGATCAGGTGATCGAACGCGCCCAGGCCTATGCCAGGGCCGGGGCAGGCGGGCTGTTCGTGCCGTTCCTGGGCGATCATGCGATCATCCGCACGATCTGCGCCGCATCGCCGCTGCCGGTCAACATTCTGTGGGGACCGGGGCGGGGCACCCGCGCCGAACTGGCGGCCTGCGGGGTTGGTCGGATCAGCTATGGCCACGGCCCCTGGGCTGCGGCGATGGACTGGCTGGCCGGGCAGGCCAAGGCGGTCTTTGCCGGAGAAATCGTGCCCTACGCCCGGGATTGACCGGTCCGTGCTTGGCTGTATCAATTGCTTAATACAGTCACCGGAGGGGCCATGTTAAAGCGCATAGTACGGTTTCCGCTGAGCCTGCTGGTGCTGGAAGCGCTGGCGGTAGTCCTTGTCGCATCGCTCTATTCAGCCGCCGCGCACAGGATCGGGGTGGGCCGCGATGGCCCGCTGCATTTTGTCGGAGCGCTGGGGCTGGTTGCCGCGCTGATCGGGCTGTGGAAGCTGCTGCGCCGCTTTCTGGAAGGCGAAGACGATCGCGAACTGGTATTTGCGGGCGCTCCGCGCGAACTGGGGGCGGGGCTGCTGACCGGGCTGTGCCTGTTCAGCCTGATGACGGCGATTGTCGCCCTGCTGGACGGGTTTGAAGTGCTGGGGCTGCGCGGTTGGGGCGCGATCTGGCCGATGGCGGCCATGGCGGTGACCAGCGGCACTTTCGAAGAGATGCTGTTTCGCGGGGTGCTGTTCCGCCACATCGAAAGCATGCTGGGCAGCTGGGCCGCACTGGGAATCACGTCGGTGCTGTTCGGCGCCGCGCATCTGTCGAACCCCGGATCCTCGATCTTTGCCGCCGTTGCGATCGCGCTGGAAGCCGGGGTGCTGCTGGGCGCGGCCTATATGGTCACGCGGCGGCTGTGGCTGGCGATCGGCATCCATGTCGGCTGGAACTTTACGCAGGGTTGGATCTTCTCGATCCCGGTTTCGGGCGGCGACGCGCCGATCGGCCTGCTGGTGACCCGGCGGCTCGGACCAGACTGGCTGACCGGCGGGGAGTTCGGGCTGGAAGCCAGCGTGGTCGCCATGGTGGTGGCAACCACCGCCGGTGTGATGCTGCTGGCGCGGGTGCTCCGCAATCACGGAACCATCGCGCCGATGTGGCGACGTCCGGGCGTTTCAGCTTAGCATCGGCGGCATGCCCGGCTCGCACTGCGCCATCGCCCGCTGATAGGCGGGACGCTGGCCGATCCGTTGCAGATAGGCGGCAATATTGGGGAAGGGTTCAAGCGAGGCCCCGCCGAAGGCACGCGACGTCGTCAGGTTGAAGCCCATCATGATGTCAGCGGTGGTCAGCTGCGACCCGCCGAAGAATTCCGCCTCGCCCAGCCGCGCTTCGGCCAGCTGCCAGCTCTTGGCCCCGCGATCGGCCACGAAGGCCGGCAGTTCGCTGGCCCCGGCAGCCTGTGCCGCCAATGCCATCATCCCGTTGGTCATGAAGGTGGCGTTGGAAAAATGGAACCAGAAAAGGTGCCCGGCGAAGTCCGGGCTGTCCGGTCCCGGTGAAAAGCGCGAACCGCCATATTTGCGGTCAATATATTCGCAGATCGCCCCGCTTTCGCCCAGCACCAAGTCGCCATCGGTAATTACCGGGGCGATCCCCATCGGGTGCAGCGCCTTGTAATCGTCGGGTGCCAGCCGGTTGTCCTCGCGCCGGTTGTAGAGCTTGAGCTCGTAATCGAGCCCCAGTTCCTCGCACAGCCAGACGACCCGCTCGCTTTGCGAGATGCGCAGGTGATGGACGGTCAGCATTGGCGTGTTCTCCCAGACGTTGTTTGGCCTGCTTCTACACGAAACTGCGCGGATCGAAATCCAGACCGGCCACTTGCTGCTGAGCAGGGCCGGGCCGGATCATTCCTCGGGTTTGGGAGCCTTGCGATCGCGCATCGCCTTGATCCGTTCCAGCAGCCGTTCGCCCTGGGCTCCGCTGTGGGGATTGAAGGCCAGCGTTTCTGCCAGCTTGATCGCCTCGTCGAAGCGGTTCTGGGCGGCCAGATCGTAAGCATACCGGGCGCGGATGTCTGGCTGTTCGGGAACCAGTTCGAAGGCCCGGGCCAGCCCGTCGCGGGCAGTCTGGCTTGGTTCGCGGCGCTGGCGGCCAAAACTGTCGTACCAGGCGACCAGCACCATGGGATCGTCGCTTGCTGCCTGATTGGCCGTAAGCAGATAGGCCCGCGCGGCTGACCACTTTTCAGGGCTGGTCTCGCCGGCCAGGCGCAGGCGCCGCATGACATAGTCAGCCTTGATGACATTGGCGCGGACATGCTTTGGATTGAGCGCCAGGGCGCGATCGACAGCGGCCTCGGCCTTGGTATCAAGGGCACTGCGCACTTCGGGCGATGCCTTGGCCGCAAGCCCGCGATAGGTCATGGCCAGCTCATAAAGTGGCTCGGCCTCGGCCGGGAAGCGCGCAGCCAGCTGTTCAAGGCGCGCCGGCAAGTCCGCAATGTCCGATGCTGACAGGCGTTTGAGTCGCAGCGGGATCAGGCCATCGGTCATCGCGTCGAGCGGAACCACAGTAAGCGTCGTGTCTGTGTTGAGCGGGCTGCGCGAGGAAATGAAGGTCAGCTTCTCGCGCTGATAGCGATCAAGTGTTTTGTCCAGTTCGGCCAGATCGCCAAGCGCCTCGATCGCAGCCTGGCGCTGATCCTTGCCTGCAGCGATTCCGCCGAAATAGATTCCCAGCTTCTTGTTGTGTTCAGGCCGGGTCAGCAGCATGTGGGTCAGCAGCCACGAACGGCCGTAAAAGACACTTGTCTCGTTCTTGGTAAGCCCCTGATAGCGGCCGAACAGCAGCTTTTCGATCGGCAGCCGCTCCATCTTCAATAGACTGTATGCCCGGTGATTCGCGGGCTTGCCCATTGTCCAGTTGCCGGCATCATCAATGGTTGTAGTCGAGACGAATTCGGCAAACCCTTCGACATACCAGGTGGGGTAGGGGAAGGCCGCATTGCGGAACATGAAGAAGTGGCCGTATTCGTGCATCAGGGTGCCATCGCTGCCCAGATCGAACTGGTTGGCGGCCTTTTCCCGATTGGCTACCGCATAGCTGCCTTCCGCCCGGGTCGAAAAGAACCCGGCGGCATTGGGCAGCCAGCCCTTGGTCAGCGCAGCCACGTCGCTGCGCCGCTCAAGGAAATAGATCGGCAGCTTTGGCTGGTGTGGCTTGTCTTCGAAGCCGAGTTTCAGCTTGAGCAAGGCATCGAACCGCTCCAGCCGGATCGCCGCAGCGCGCAGCTCTTTCTCGCTGCCTTCACTATAGATGATGAAGTGCCTTGTTTCAGCCTTCAGCCATTTGGCGTGGGCCGCAGAAGGAACAAGTAGCTGTGCGAACACCGCCAGCAAGGCGGCAAAACAGAAGCGAATCCAGTGCATGTGGCTGTTATTGCCGAACTAGTGGGGTTGCGGCAACTCCCTGCGTTCAGACAAACGAATAGGGATCGATATCCACCCCGACCCGCACCCCTTGGGGAAATTCGAGCTTGCCCAGCCACTGGCGGATCACATCCTGCAACTGCGCCGAGCGGCGGGCGTTGATCAGCAGGCGATAGCGATAGCGCCCGCGCAGCAGCGAAAGCGGGGCAGGGGCGGGGCCCAGCACCATGACATCGGGCAGATCGGGCCGCATCGCGCCGATCGCGCGCGCCGCCTCGCGTGCTTCGGGTTCGCTTTCCGACGAGACGATGATCGCCGCCCAGCGCCCGAACGGCGGGGCATGGGCTTCCTTGCGCGCTTCGGCTTCGGCGGCATAGAAGGCGTCGCGGTCCCCGGCAGCCAGTGCGGCGATCACCGCGGCTTCGGGATGGCGGGTCTGGATCAGCACTTCGCCCGGCTTCTCGCCGCGCCCGGCGCGCCCGGCAACCTGGGCGACCTGCTGATAGGTCCGCTCGGCTGCGCGCAGGTCGCCGCCTTCCAGCCCCAGATCGGCATCAACCACGCCGACCAGGGTAAGCTCGGGAAAGTGATAGCCCTTGGTGACCAGCTGCGTGCCGACGATCACGTCGATCGCCTTCTGCTCGGCTGCGGCGACGAACCCGGCGATCTTTTCCGGGCTGTTGAGCGTATCGGAGGTGACCACCGCTACCCGCGCATCGGGCAAGGTCTCGCGCACTTCATCGGCGATCCGCTCCACCCCCGGGCCGCAGGCGACCAGGCAATCGCCGGTGTGACATTCGGGGCATTCCTCGGGCGTGGCCAGTTCGTGCCCGCAATGGTGGCAGGCCAGCCGCCGCGAGAGCCGGTGTTCGACCAGCCAGGCGCTGCAATTGGGGCATTGAAAGCGATAGCCGCAATGCCGGCACAGGGTCAGCGGAGCATAGCCGCGGCGGTTGAGGAACAGCAGTGACTGTTCGCCCTTGGCCAGCCGGTCCTGCAATTCGGCCACCAGCCGGGGGGCCAGCCAGTGACCGCGTTCGGGCACTTCCTTGCGCAGATCGACGATCGAGACTTCGGGCAGGCTGGCCCCGCCGAACCGGTCGGGCAGGTCGATCTTGGTATAGACCCCGGCCTCGGCCAGTTGCAGCGATTCAAGCGCGGGAGTGGCACTGGCCAGGATCACCGGGATCGCTTCGAACCGGGCGCGGATCACCGCGACATCGCGGGCGTTGTAGCGCACCCCGTCGTCCTGTTTGAAGCTGACCTCGTGCGCTTCATCGACCACGATCAGCCCCAGCGCCTTGTAGGGCAGGAACAGGGCCGAGCGCGCGCCGACCACCACTTGCGCCTCACCCGAAACGATCGCCCGCCAGGCCCGCCGCCGCTCGCTTTGCTTGACCGAGGAGTGCCACAGCACCGGCGGCACGCCAAAGCGGGCCTCGAACCGGCGCAGGAAGTTCTGGGTCAGGGCGATTTCGGGCAGCAGCACCAGCACCTGGCGCTTGTGGCGCAGCGCTTCGGCAATGGCTTCGAAATAGCATTCGGTCTTGCCCGATCCGGTCACCCCGTCGAGCAGGAACGGCGTGAAGCCGCCGCCGCGCACTGCCGCGACGAAGGTATCCGCCGCGCCCTGCTGGGCCTCGCTCAGCTCAGGGACGGCATGGTCGGGCCGGGCGCGGGGGTAGGGGCGGTCAAGATCGACCGTCACCGGCTCAAGGATCCCCGCGCCGACCATCCCGCGCAGCACCCCTTCGGAAACCGAGGCGAGCGCCGCCAGTTCACGGATGCTCGCCTGTTCGCCGTCCAGCGCGTCCATCGCGGCGGCGCGCTGCGGGGTAAGCCGCTTGGGCTCGTGGCCCGAAAGCCGGTATTCGGTAGTGGTCCCGCCGCCGCGCAGCGCGGCCATCGATCCCAGCGCCATCCGCGCCACCGAATTCATCGGCGCGACATAGTAGTCGGCGGTCCATTCGATCAGGCTGCGCAGCGCCGGCGAAAACGGGGGAACCGGCAGCACTTCCAGGATCGGGCGCAGTTTGGCTTCGGGTACTTCGTCACCCGCCAGCCGCGCGGGATCCCAGACGATCCCCAGCACCTGGCGCGGACCCAGCGGGGCGATCACCAGTTGCCCGAATTCTGTCGCCATTCCAGCAGGAAGGCGGTAATCAAGCACCGAAAGCACGGGATTGAAGACAAGGAGTCGGACGCGGTTCATCTGCGCGTCTCTATGGCGAGAAACCAAGGGCGGTGACAGCCGCAATTTTGTGAAGGAGTGGGGCATCATGGATAGCTTGGACAATCGACTGATCGCGCGCCGCGCATTCCTGGCCGGGACTACCGCCGCAGGATTGCTGGCCTTGCCGGGCTGCCAGTCGATGGGCGGGTTTTCGATGGTCGATGCAATCCGCCGCCTGCTCGATATCTCGGCCAGGAACGCCTTCGCCAAGCTGACCGCACCGGGCGGCTTCTGGGACAGCGAAGTGGCCCGGTTCGACCTGCCCGAAATGTTCGGGGCGAGTGGCGGGATCAGAAGCCTGCTGACCTCGGCAGTGTTCAAGCAGAACCTGCAAAAGCAGCTGAACGTGGTGGCCGAAAAGGGCGCAGCACGGGCCGCGCCGCTGGTCTATGAAGCGGTCACCAATATTTCGATCCCTGATGCCGTTGCAATCGTGCGCGGCGGTTCCAGCGCGGCAACCGGCTATCTGCGCAGCCAGATGGGGCAGGGTCTGGTCAACGCCATGGTCCCGGGCCTGTCGGACGCGCTGCGCATTTCGGGTGATCCGGTGCTGGGGCAGGCAATCCGCGCGCTGTCGGGGGTCGATGTCGGGCAGATCGCCCAGTCTGTCGCCACCCGGGCCGACAATTCGATCTGGAAGCAGATCGGAATCGAGGAAGGCGCGATCCGCGCCCATCCCGAAAGCACCAGGGATCCGCTGCTGATCGGGGTGTTCAAGGTTCTCTAGCGCCCCTTGCGGCGCTAGGCCGCCTCTCTATAGCAGATTGTTGAATCGCCATCAGGAGCCGTTACCCGTGAAGTTCTTTGCCGACACTGCCGAAATCGACGATATCAAGGATCTGGCCGCTACCGGGCTGCTCGATGGCGTTACCACCAATCCCAGCCTGATCATGAAGTCGGGCCGCGATTTCATCGAGGTGACGCGCGAAATCTGCGGCCTGGTCGATGGTCCGGTCAGCGCCGAAGTGGTGGCGCTGGACCATGCCGGGATGATGGCCGAAGCCGAAAAGCTGCGCAAGATTGCCGACAACGTCTGCATCAAGGTGCCGCTGACGATCGACGGGCTCAAGACCTGCAAGGCGCTGTCCGGCGATGGCACCATGGTCAACGTCACGCTGTGCTTCAGCGCCAATCAGGCACTGCTGGCAGCCAAGGCCGGGGCCACTTTCGTTTCACCCTTTGTGGGCCGGCATGACGATAACGGGTTCGACGGGATGCAGCTGATCAGCGACATCCGCCTGATCTATGACAACTACAACTTCGGCACCGAAATTCTGGTCGCTTCGGTTCGCCACAGCGTCCACGTGCTCGAAGCGGCCAAGATCGGCGCCGATGTCATGACCGCCCCACCGGCCGTGATCCGCGGTCTGTTCAAGCACATTCTGACCGACAAGGGCATCGAGGGTTTCCTGGCGGACTGGGCCAAGACCGGCCAAACCATTTAGGGATTGCCCCAGGAATTGTCTGACGAATCCCCTCTCGATCGCTTCAAGTCAGCCCTGACCGGCGCCAGCCGGGCCATCGCGCATGAGCCCGAGCTGGAGATCGCCTGGACCGCCGACAGCCCGGTTGCCAATGGCAAGAACCTGCGCGTGCCGATGCCGGGACGCTCGCTGCCGCGCGAGCAGGCGATGGAAGCGCGCGGCTTTGCCGACAGTTTTGCGCTGCGCCTGCGCCACCATGACGAGGCGCTGCACGCCCGCCACGCCCCGGGTGAGCCATCCGCGCGGGCCTGTTTCGACGCGGTCGAGCAGGTTCGCTATGAAGCGCTGGGTTCGCGCGATTACGCCGGGATGCGAGACAACCTGGATGCCGCGCAGCAGGTTCGCACCATGGGCGATCCGATTACCCGTGCCAGCCGGCCCGATGAAGTGCCGATGCAGGTCGCGCTCTCGCTGCTGCTGCGCGAACACCTGACCGGCCAGCCGGTGCCCGAACCGGCCCGTCAGGGCGTTGACATGCTGCGCGGCTGGATCAGCGAAAAGGCCGGAACCGATTTCGACGCGCTGTCCGCGATGCTGGACGATCAGGCCGCCTTCCAGGCGCTGACGCTGGGCATGCTCCAGCACCTTGAGCTGACCCAGGCCGAGCCGATCGAGCCAGAAAGCGATCAGAACGACGATCAGGACAACGAGGACCAAGACGAGGAGCAGCCCGACGACGGCGAAAGCGCCGAAGACCAGAGCCCCAGCGAAGTCGCCAGCGACGCCGCCGAGGGTGAGGACGAGGGCGAAGACGAAGTCGAGCGCCAGATGGAAGAGGACGAGGGCGACGCCGAAGAGGGCGATGAGGGAGAGGAGGGCATGCTGCCCACCCGGCCCAACCGTCCCTGGACCGATCTGCCCAGCAAGTTCGACTACAAGGCCTTCACCGAAGCTTTCGACGAAGTGGTTGCCGCCAGCGACCTGTGCGACGACGAGGAACTGACCCGGCTGCGGGCCTATCTCGACGCGCAGCTGAAAGGCCTGCAGGGGATCGTCACCAAGCTGGCCAACCGGTTGCAGCGCCGCCTGATGGCGCAGCAGAACCGCAGCTGGGATTTCGATCAGGAAGAAGGCCTGCTCGATGCCGCGCGGCTGGCCCGGGTGGTGATCTCGCCCGGCCATTCGCTCAGTTACAAGATCGAGCGTGATGTCGAGTTCAAGGATACCATTGTCACCCTGCTGATCGACAATTCAGGTTCGATGCGCGGGCGGCCGATCTCGATCGCGGCGATCAGCGCCGATGTGATGGCCCGCACGCTGGAACGCTGCGGGGTCAAGACCGAGATTCTGGGCTTTACCACGCGTGCCTGGAAGGGCGGCCAAAGCCGCGAGGCCTGGCTGGCCGGGGGCAAGCCGGCACAGCCCGGGCGCCTCAACGACCTGCGCCACATCATCTACAAGAAAGCCGACGAGCCCTATCGTCACGCCCGCAAGAACCTGGGCCTGATGATGCGCGAGGGGCTGCTCAAGGAAAACATCGACGGCGAGGCGCTGCTCTGGGCCCACGCCCGTTTGCTTGCCCGACCCGAGGATCGCCGGGTGCTGATGGTGATCTCGGACGGCGCGCCGGTCGACGATTCGACGCTGAGCGTCAACAATGCCGGCTACCTTGAACTGCACCTCCGCAAGGTGATCGACTGGATCGAAAAGCAGTCACCGGTGCAATTGGTGGCGATCGGGATCGGTCACGACGTTACCCGTTACTATCGCCGTGCGGTGACGATCATGGACGTCGAGCAGCTGGGCGGGACGATGATCGAGCAGCTGGCGGGGCTGTTCGAAGAGGAATAGACCTTGCGGCAAGTAATGTCGTTCGTCAGAATTTCCTGCGGGTCATCACAATTCCCTTGAATACGATCGAAATTCCGGCATCCACCCGGCTATGGGGCGCGCCATACCGAACTTGCCAATCATCCCGATTCCCGACGCAACTGTGCTTGGCAGCACGGCCCGGGTAGCTCGGGCTCAGGAACCAGCCGATTCGGTGCCGAAGGCGTCTGCTCAAGACAGTCTGCCGCGCTGCCCGCAAGGCACTTTCCCGGCGCTGACGCCGGTCCTGCTCCGGATCGAGGCCCTGATCATTTCGATCCCTGCGCTGCCGCAAACACCAGTCACGGAAACCGCACAATGAATTCCCAGTCACCCCGCGCCCGGATCGCTCTGAGTGCAACCTGCCTGCTGGCGATGGCTGGCACCGCACTGGCGCAATCCGATCCGGCGCCGGTTCCAGCCGCAGAAGCGCCGCAGCCGGTTGCTGCGCCTGCACCGGTTCCGACCGGGCCATGCAGCAAGCCGCCGGCCGGGGCGAGTGCGACCCTGCGCTGCGTCCCGGCGCTGACGCCGGTGGTGATCAGCCTCGACGCTCCGGTCAGCTCGCGCACGGCCAAGACCGGAGAGAGCTTCGCGTTTTCGCTGGCCGAACCGATCATGCTGGATGGTGTGGTGCTGGTCCCGACCGGGACCAAGGGGGTGGGCGAGGTAGTCCATGCCAAAGGTTCCGGCATGGGGGTTGGCGGCGAACTGGTGCTCGCGGCCCGCTATCTCGATTTCGATGGCCGGCAGATTCGCCTGCGCAGCATGAAGTTCGGTGTGGTCGGCAAGGACCAGCAGACCCTGGCCTTTGCTGTTGCAGTCACCGCCGGCCTGCCGGGATTGCTGATCAAGGGCAAGCATATCGACATCGCCCAGGGCATGCTGGCCGGCGCCAAGCTGACCGAGGACCTTTATCTTGAGCCACCGGCGCCCGCGCCTGTGGCCCCGGAACCCGCTGCCGGCGATGTGCCCGCAGCATCTCCACCCCCATTGCAACCAGGGAGCGCGCAATGAAACTGAAGTTGATTACCTCTCTCGCCGCCGTCGCGGTGATTGGCCTTTCCGCCACCCCGACGCTGGCCAAGGACAAGAAGGAACAGGAAGAAGAAGCTGGCGCAGGTCCGGCGACGATTCCGGCGCCGCCCGCGGGCAAGGGCCAGATCGTGTTCTACCGCCCCGGCGGCATGGGCTTTGCCCTGGGCTGCTCGGTCAATGAAAAGGGCCAGAAGCTCTCGTCGCTGGGTGCCGGGCGCTACTTCATTCTGGTGACCGATCCGGGCAAGCACGAATACACCGTGAAGAGCGAAGCCAAGGACGTGCTGGCGCTTGAAGTTGAAGCGGACGAAACCCAGTACGCCAAGTGCCGCATCAAGATGGGCATCATGGTCGGCCGTCCTGACCTTGCTCCCGGCACCGAGGCTGAGTTCAAGGAAAAGAACAAGTGGAAGATGGTCGATGACGAAGACATGGGTCCCGGACCCGGTGCGCTGCGCAAGGCTGATGTAGCCGCGGCGCTGGCCCCCAAGGTGGAAGCGGCTCCGGCGCCTGCTCCGGCCCCGGCGGCCGAACCGGCTCCGGCTCCCGCACCGGCGCCTTCGGCCAACTGATCGATAGCCAGGAAAGTGTCCGCCGGTCCGCACTGCGGGCCGGCGGACTTTTTTGTGCGGGGCTTGACCTGACGGTTTAATCGCTCAATTAAACGTCCATGACCAAAGCCAGTACTGTAACCGAAGCCGTCATGTCGCGCCGCTCGATCCGGGCCTTCAGCGACAAGCCCGTTCCCCTCGATCTGATCCGCCAAGTGATGGACACCGCGCGCTGGACGCCCAGCGGGTGCAATTTCCAGCCGTGGGAAGGCGCGGTGCTGACCGGCGCGCCGCTCCGCGAACTGCAGGCGCTGATGGCTGCATCGCCGCCGCAGGATCCCAAGGAATACAGCTGGAGCGATCCCGAAGTCCTGCCCGAATGCCTGGCCCGCCTGCACCAGGTGGGGGCCGACATGTATGCCGCGATGAACATCGAACGCGCCGACAAGAAGGCGCGCGGCGATTTCATGGCCCAGAATGTCGTCTCGTTCGAGGCTCCGGCGGTGCTGCTGGCCTATTTCCCGCGCGTGATGGGCCCGCCGCAGTGGTCGGATGTGGGGATGTGGCTGCAGACGGTAATGCTGCTGCTGCGCGAGGCCGGGCTCGATTCCTGCCCGCAGGAATTCCTTTCGATCCACGCCAAGCTGATCAAGAACTACCTTGGTGTTTCGGATGAGAGCCACATCTTCTTCTGCGGCATCGCGATCGGCTATCGCGACGAGAGCGATCCGGTGAACTCCTTTGACCGCAAGCGCGAGCCGCTCGACAGCAAGGTCAAATTCCTCGGGTTCGAATAGGAGCAAAGCGCCATGGACGTCAGCGAAGCCGTTTCCAGTCGCCGCTCGATCCGGCAGTTTCTCGACCAGCCGGTCGATCAGGCCGTGCTGCAGCGGGTGCTGGAAAGGGCGCAGGCCGCACCTTCGGGTGGCAACACCCAGCCGTGGAACGCGGTGATGCTGACGGGCGAACCGCTGACGCGGCTGGTCGATCTGGTTGCCGACACGATCCCGCAGGGGCTGGCCGCTTATTCGGCCGAATACCCGATCTATCCGGCCGAGCTGGACGGCCGCTATGCGACAAGCCGCTTCGGCGTGGGCGAGGCGATGTATGCCGCGCTGGAAATCCCGCGCGAGGACAAGGCCGCGCGGATGGACGTGTTCCGCAACAATTTCCGCGCGTTCGGCGCGCCGGTGCTGATGCTGGTCCACACCCCGCGCTATATGGGCCTGCCGCAGTGGAGCGACATCGGCATGTGGCTGCAAACGGTGCTGCTGCTACTGCGCGAGGAAGGGCTCGACAGCTGCGCGCAGGAAGCCTGGGCAGTTTACCAGAAGCAGATCCGCGAAGTTACGGCGATCCCGGACGATCACATCTTCTTCTGCGGCGTGGCAATCGGCTGGGGCGACCGCGAGGCGGCGGTGAACAGCTTCCCGGTGCCGCGCGTGGGGATCGACGAGGCGGTGCGCTGGGAGGGGTTTTGAGCCCCACCGCTTGACCGCCGCGCCAGTCGGCTTATGGCGCGGACCATGACTGAGACTGTCCCCCTCAAGCTGTTCAACAGCCTGACCCGCCAGCTGGAACCTTTCCAGCCCGTCCACCCGGGCGAAGCGCGCGTCTATTCGTGCGGGCCGACGGTCTACAGCTATCAGCACATCGGCAATATGCGGGCCTATGTCTTTGCCGATACCCTGGGCCGTACGCTGAAGTTCAAGGGCTATGCCCTGCGACATGTGATCAACATCACCGATGTCGGCCACCTGACCAGCGATGCTGACGCTGGTGACGACAAGATGGAAAAGGCTGCCGCACAGTCCGGCAAGACCGCCTGGGATATCGCAGCCTTCTTTACCGCCGAATTCAAGCGGGACCTGGGCTGGCTGAAGGTCACCGATCCAGCCAAGTGGACGGTCGCAACCGAATATGTCCCGGCCATGATCGACTATGCAAAGTCGATCGCCGACAAGCACTGCTATGAACTGGATAGCGGGCTCTATTTCGATGTGACGACAGTGCCGGACTATGGCCGCCTGGCCCGCGCTGCCACCGACGAAGGCGAAGGGCGGATCGAGCAGATCGAAGGCAAGCGGCACCAGGCCGACTTCGCGATCTGGCGCAAGACCCCACCCGGTGAGAGCCGGCAGATGGAATGGGATTCGCCCTGGGGCCGCGGCGCTCCCGGCTGGCATCTTGAATGCTCGGTCATGAGCAGTGCCGAACTGGGCATGCCGTTCGATATCCACACCGGCGGGATCGACCATCGCGAAATCCATCATCCCAATGAAATCGCCCAGAACCAGGCACACGAATGCTCGGCACACACCGGTGCGACGATCTGGATGCACAACAACTTCCTCAAGATTCGCGACGGGAAGATGTCCAAGTCTGAGGGCGGCACCGTGCGAATGCAGCACCTGGTTGACGCCGGATTTCACCCGCTTGCCTACCGGATGGTCTGCTTGCAGGCCCATTACCGCAGCGAGCTGGAATTCAGCTGGGAAGGGCTGCAGGCCGCATTTGTGCGACTGAAGCGACTGGTGATGACCGTAAGCGGACTGCGGGCGCAGGCCGAGCCTGCCGATGCACCCGGCGCACGCCTTGCGCCTTACCTTGAGCGCTTTGAGGCTGCGCTGTCTGACGATCTCAACACCGCCGTGGCGCTGACCGTGCTGGAAGAGGCTGCGGCTTTGAAAAAGACCGACAGCGGTGAGAAGTTGGCAGCTCTTGCGGCCATGGACCGCGCGCTTGGGCTCGATCTTCTGACACTGCGGCGCGAAGAACTCCGCATCCGGCCCAAGGCTGCAACCATCGCCGAAGCCGAAATCGAAGCTATCCTCACCCAGCGCAAGGAGGCCCGCGCTGCGAAGGACTTCGCCACTTCGGATGCCTTGCGTGATGAACTCGCCGCTGCCGGGGTAGAAGTGATGGACGGTGATCCGCTGGGGTGGGACTGGAAGCTGGGCGAAGGGTGATTGACGCCTCCGTGCAAGCCCGGCTTGCCTTGGCGCGTTAGGCTGTGCTCCTATCGTCACGTTACAGGGGCCATTCGATGAACCGCTTGCTCAAGATGCTGATCCTTGCCGCTGCGCCGGCCGCGCTGATTGCGGCTGCACCTGCCGCTCCGGTGCTGGCCAAGATCGATGTCACGCTGAAGAAGGCCTATGGCGGCTACCTGCGCGAAAGCGGGCCGACCGGCGGCGACTGGGACCAGCCGGTGTTCTCTGCCAAGACCAAGGCGCTGATCCGCGCCTGGGACAAGCACAATGGCGAGGAACTGACCGGGCTGTCGAGCTATGGCTGGTTCTGCGAATGCCAGGACTGGCAGTACAAGAAGTTCAAGTACAAGCGGATTGCGGCGCGCCAGCTGGCCCCCGGCAAGGTTGAGGTTGAAGTTCGGCTCAGCGCGGGCTGGGACGATCTGCTGACCCAGCGACTGATCATGGTCAACGAGGGCGGGCGCTGGCTGATCGATGACCTGTTCAGCGATTCGGTGCCGACCGGGGTCAAGGCTGTGCTGCGCAAGGAATTGAAGGAGGTCCCGGGCACCTGATGAAGCTGTGGCGGCTTACCCGCGCGCCCTTCGTCGCGCTTGACGGCAAGGGTGCGGAACTGCACGGCGCGCGCTATGCCCCGCGCGGCCATCCGGTGGTCAGCCTGGCCAGCGAGGCCGGGCTCGCGGTGCTGGTGGCGCTGCGGTACCAGCCGCAGGATCTGGTCGGCATTCCCGATGATTTCGTGCTGGGCTGGACCGAGGTGGATAGCCCGCCCGAACGGGTGCCCGATCCCGATGAGGATACGATCCGGGCCTTCGTGGGTGACTGGCTGGAAAGCCGCCGTTCGCTGACCTGCGCAATCCGGTCGAGAGTTCTGCCCGAGGCGGACGTGATTTACCTGAACCCGCGCCATCCCGCTGCCGCGCGGGTCGCGCCGCTGACCACCCGGCCGTTCGACTTTGCCGAATGCCTGCACCGCCCGCCAATGCTTGACAGTTTCCGGGAGCCGAAGTGACCGTCACCGTTCTCAACGCCGTGCTGCGCCCGCTGCTTGAACGGCGGCTGCCCGAATGGGTCGATGTCCGCTGGTACGAGACCAAGGAGCAGGCCTTCGCGCTGGCCCCCGCTGCCGAGATCGGCTGGTTCGACATGCATTCCAAGGCCGATATGGCCGAGGTGTTCCGGCTTGCCGAGCGGCTCAAGTGGCTCAATTCGGTCTATGCCGGAGTCGAAGCCTTCCCGCTCGATGTGCTGGCTGCACGCGGCACCGTGCTGACCAACGGCGCCGGGATCAATGCGGTGCCGATCGCCGAATATGTCGTGATGCTGATGCTGGCCGAGGCCAAGCAGTACCGCCAGGTCGTGCGCGCGCAGGACCGGCACGAATGGCTACGCGATTCGCCCGGCAAGCGCGAACTGTTCGGCAGCAAGGCGCTGATCCTGGGCTATGGCGCAATCGGGCAAGAGGTTGAGCGGCGGCTGGTACCGTTCGGAGTGGAAGTCACCAGGGTGCGCCGCTCACCCGGGCCGGGCACGCTGGGGCCCGATGCGTGGCGGGCTGAACTGGGCCAGTTCGACTGGATCGTGATTGCAGTGCCGGCCACTGCCGAGACCGAGGGCATGATCGGGGCTGACGAGCTGGCGGCGATGAAGCGCAATGCGGTGCTGGTCAATGTCGCGCGCGGCAGCGTGATTGACCAGCCGGCGCTGGTCAACGCGCTGGAGGCGGGGCAGATCGGCGGGGCGCTGCTTGACGTGACCACGCCCGAGCCGCTGCCCGCCGATCATCCCCTGTGGACCCTGGACAACGCCCAGGTCACCATGCACCTGTCCGGCCGGGCGCAGGACCGGGTGTTCGAACGCGCAGCCGAACGGTTTCTGGTCAATCTGGAGCGCTATCGCCAAGGCGAACGGCTGGAACCGCAGGTCGACTATGCGGCAGGCTATTAGGCCTCATCCAGCACCAGCAGTTCTACCTCAACTTCCAGCCGGGGCTGGGGCAAAGCGCTGTGCTCGACCCGCACCACCGCCGCGTCCGCCACCAGCAGCCGGGGCAGGGTGAATTCATGCTCGGGCAGCGCATCGATCAGCGTCTCTCCGGCCAGCACCTTATCGGCGCCATCGAAGGCGAGGACCACGGTATGCTTGGAGCCTGAAAAGGTTACGCTGGCCCAGGCACGTTCGCTGTGGCGCAGCAGTTCGGCCTGGCCCTGCGCCAGCTCGAGCACGGCTGACAGCAATGGCATCCAGGGGGTGCGGCGGGCCTTGCGGCGGGCGGCGGAAAGCATGGCCTGATCGGCCGTCAGATCAATTTGCATGGCATTGCTCGCGATATATGTTCATGAAATGTTCCACACGTTCCGCGGTTGCATCGCGAGGTATGCGGCCGTTGCGCAGGTCCTGGACAAAGCGCGGATCGTGCGTGGCCAGCCGTCCGAACTTGGTCCAGGGCATTCCGGTGTCGCGCAAGAAGCGTTCGATCCGGGTAATCAGCATTGCAGGGTGCCTCCTTTGGTCTGGGCCCGGTTGCATGAGGCGATTCGTGATAGGAATATTCCTTTTGTCTTGCCTGAAATCCTACTTGTCTAGGAAAAATACATCGGCTAGGAAAGAATCATGGTTACCCACGATCCTCGCGCGCGGCTGTTGCAACTGGCCGGCGAGCAAAATGCCTCACTCTCGGGCTTGTCCGAGCTGATCGGGCGCAATTCTACCTATCTCCAGCAGTTCGTGCGCAAGGGCAGTCCGCGCAAGCTGGAAGAGACCGACCGCCGGACGCTGGCGCGGTTCTTTGGTGTCGATGAGGCAGAGCTTGGCGCGCCGGAGGATTTTTCCTCTGTGCCTGCAGCTGGCAAGGCCCCGCGCGGCGATTGGGTTGATGTCCCGCGCCTGCCATTGGGTGCTTCGGCCGGACCGGGATTGCTGGCAGGCGAGGAATTGCCGATCGGCGCCTTTCGCTTTTCCAGCCGCTGGCTGCGTGAACAGGGGCTCGATCCCGCCCAGCTTTCGGCGATCCGGGTCGAAGGCGATTCGATGGAAGCCACGCTGCGCGATGGCGATGAGATCCTGGTCGATCGCACCCCGCGCGGGCTGCGCGATGGTATCCATGTGGTCCGGGTGGGTGATGCGCTGCTGGTCAAGCGGATCGACCTGGGGCGCCCCGGCACCTTGGCACTGGTCAGCGACAATCCGGCTTACCGGACGATCGAACTGCCCCTGGCAGAGGTTGAAGTGATCGGGCGGGTGGTCTGGAAAAGCGGGCGACTCTGATTTTCACCGTGCCGGACCGCGCAGTTCGTCGCAGCAGCGGGGCGACTCGCTCGGTTCACCGCAAGTCGCGCTCAAACCGTCCAAAGCGGCATTCCTGTGCCGTTATGTGTTCATGTAGCAGCCCCAGCAACCCCAAGAGGGTCAGATAGGGGTCGCCTGCGTCAGCAGATATAAGGAGTTACCCAATGCATTTCGCTCCCCGCAAGTCAGGAGCTATCGCTCTTGCCGCCGTGCTGGCGGTGCCGGCCTGGACCGGTTCTATCGCCCAATCGCAGGCACCTCAGGAAACCAGTATCGTTGTTGAAGGCGAACGCTATCCCGATCTCGCCGGCTTGCCCGCAGGGCCTGATGTCAAGGGCACGATCGTTGCCCGCAATGGTGACAAGATCAAGATCCGCAGCGCTGATGGTGCGAGCACCGTGGTCGGCATCCATGAAGCCACCAAGATCAAGGCGGGTGGAGGCCTGTTTGGCGGCAAGTCCAAGCTGACCACCGATGCACTGATCAACGGCCTACCCGTTACCGTGAAAACCCTGCAGTGGAGCGGCGGACTGGTTGCCAGCCAGGTTACTTTCAAGACCGGCGATCACAAGACCGCGATGATGATCCGCAACGGTACGGCCCAGCAGTTCGAGGAACAGAGCGCCGCCACCGAGGCGCTGCGCGGGCGGATGGGCGATATCGACAAGTACAACCTCAAGGGGTCAACGAACGTCTATTTCGATACCGGCAAGTGGGCGCTTTCGCCGCAGGCCAAGCAGGAACTGTGCGCCACTGCCACCCAGGCCGAAGCGACCGACAATGCGCTGATGCTGGTGGTCGGCTATACCGATTCGGTCGGCAATGACGATTACAATCAGACGCTCAGCGAAAAGCGCGCTTCGACTGTAATCAACTACCTCCAGCAGGTCTGTCACTGGAAGCCCTATCGCATGCTGACCCCCACCGGGATGGCCAAGGCCGATCCGCTGGCCAGCAACGATACCGAAGAAGGCCGGGCACAGAACCGCCGCGTTTCGGTGAACATCCTGGTCAGCAAGGCTGTTGATACCGCGATGTAAGGTGTGACCGGGGCGGGCGTGGCCTGCCCCGGAGGCTTCAGGGCATTTTCCTACCGGGGCGCGGGGTGATACGATCACCCGCGTCTTTGAAATTGTGGAAAGGTCGTGAATCCGCCGCTTCTGCGCCGGGTAGCAGGCGATGCGGCTGGTCAGCGTTTTTGCCTTTTTGACTGTGTCCATTGTGTCCATTCGAGTGCGGGCAGGGTAAATCGGTCTTGCCCAAATCCCCGGCAATCGTCACATCGGCAGGCATGACTGAAACAGCCGAACCGCCCGTCCGCGTCGGGATCATTCCCGTTACCCCGCTTGAGCAGAACTGCTCGCTGGTGTGGTGCACGAAGACGATGAAGGGGGCGCTGGTCGATCCGGGCGGGGATCTCGACAAGCTCAAGGCCGCGGTCGCGAAGACTGGGGTGACGATCGAAAAGCTGCTGGTCACCCACGGGCATCTCGATCACTGCGGGCAGACTGGCATCCTCGCGAAAGAGCTGGGCGTGCCGATCGAAGGCCCGCACGAAGATGACCGGTTCTGGATTTCCCAGCTTGATGATGATGGCAAGCGTTGGGGGATGCACGCCGAAAGCTTCGAGCCCGATCGCTGGCTGACCGATGGTGACACAGTGACCGTGGGTGAAGCCGTGCTCGAAGTGATCCACTGCCCGGGCCACACGCCGGGCCACGTGGTGTTCTATATCCGTGACGGGCATCTGGCGATCGTTGGCGATGTGCTGTTCGCCGGTTCGATCGGGCGGACTGACTTTCCCAAGGGCAACCACCAGGACCTGATCGATTCGATTACCGGAAAGCTGTGGCCGCTGGGCAATGACGTGACCTTCATTCCCGGGCACGGCCCGACCAGCACCTTCGGCCGCGAACGGCAGGTCAACGGCTTCGTCAGCGATTACGCGCTGGAGCAGGGCTGAACGGTCCCTCCCGGGCGAGCCGGGAAGGACCGCAGGCGTTACATCTTGCCCAGGGCAACCATGATGGCGACCACCGCCAGGCCGATCTGGCTGAGCATGGTGACCATCACGCCGATCCCGCGTCCGGTCTCCAGCTTGCCGCCGTCCATGCCCAGGCCGTGGCCGATCCGCGCCAGCAGATAGGCACCGGCGACATAGGGCAGCCAGGTTCCGCCCTTGCCGGCCAGCTCAATCAGGCCGACCAGCGCGAGCACCCAGGGGGTGTTCTCGGCAAAGTTCAGTTGGGCGCGCATCCGGCGCTCAAGCAGCTCGTTCCCGCCGCTGCCGATGCTGACCTTTTCCTTGGCGCGGACCTGTCCGCAGCGCAGTGCCAGCCAGAAATTGATCAGTGCTGCGGCCGCAGCCATGCACAGCGTAGTGGGCAAAAGCAGTTCCATCGCATTCTCTCCCCTGTCAGGCCCGCCCGAAAATGGGGACGACAGTGCTTGCAACGGCCAAGAAATTCGCTATAGGCGCGCCTTCGCAAGCCGCCGACCCTAGGGCCCGGGCATGGCTTACCTAGACGAAACCGGAATTTGCAGGAACAGGTGCCGCAATGGCTGTCCCCAAAAGAAAAACCTCCCCCAGCCGTCGGGGCATGCGCCGCAGCCATGATGCGCTGAAGGTCGAAGCTTTCCACGAATGCCCCAACTGTGGCGAACTCAAGCGTCCGCACAACCTGTGCAACGCCTGCGGCCACTACAACGGGCGCGAGATCATCGCGGTCGGGCTCTAAGCCCACTTAGCCGGAGATTGCGCAAATGAGCCTGCCGCGTATCGCTGTTGATGCGATGGGCGGCGATGAAGGCGTGCGCGTGATGATCGAAGGGGCGGCGCTGGCACGGCGCCGCCACGATCGTTTCAAATTCCTGCTGGTCGGCGATGAAGAGCGGATCAAGGTTGCGCTCGAGAATCACCCCAATCTGCGTTCGGCTTCTGAAATCCTCCACGCCCCCGATGTGGTGAGCGGAGAGGAACGGCCGACACAAGCCTTGCGCCGCGCCAAGACCACCTCGATGGGTCTGGCGATCAATGCAGTGAAAGCTGGCGATGCCGGCGCCGCAGTCAGCGCGGGCAATACCGGCGCACTGATGGCCATGGCCAAGCTGGCGCTGCGAACCATGCCCGGGATCGATCGCCCCGCGCTGTCCGCGCTTCTGCCGACGCTGGGCGATAACGATCTGGTCATGCTTGATCTGGGCGCCAACACCGAATGCGATGCCCGCAATCTGGTGCAGTTCGCGGTGATGGGCGCGGCCTATTCGCGGATCGTCACCGGGCGCGAAGCACCGCGCGTGCGACTGCTCAATATCGGTAGCGAGGAAACCAAGGGCACCGAAGATCTCCAGCTTGCCGCCGCCCAGCTCAAGGCTGCGGCCGGCGACCTGTCGATCTCGTTCGACGGCTTTGTTGAGGCTGACAAGCTGGGGCGGGGCGATGTCGATGTGGTGGTTTCGGACGGCTTTTCGGGCAATATCGCGCTGAAGGCGGTCGAAGGCACCGCGCGCTTCGTCACCGATCTGCTGCGCCGCGCCTTCGCAAGCTCACTGCGCTCGAAGTTCGGATTCCTGGTCTCGCGCCCGGCGACCGAACTGTTGAAGCATCACCTTGATCCCAACAACCACAACGGCGCGGTCTTCCTGGGGCTGAACGGCGTCGTGGTGAAAAGCCACGGTTCGGCCAATGCCCTTGGCGTCGCCAATGCCGTGGCCGTTACCGCCCGCCTGCTGGAGGCAAACCTGACCGAACGTATTGCCGCCGACCTTGCACGCCTGGGTGAAGAAAACCTGCGCAAGGCGCCGCAGGCCTCGGCATGATTCGCCGCTCGGTCCTGATCGGTACGGGCTCGGTCCTGCCCAAGCGCAAGGTCAGCAACGCGGAACTCGCGGAAAAGGTTGATACCAGCGACGAATGGATCGTTGAGCGGACCGGGATCCGCAACCGCCACATCGCGGGTGAGGGTGAGACCACCGGAACCCTGGCGATCGCAGCGGCGCAGCAGGCGCTTGCGGCTGCGGGTGTCGACGGCAAGGATATCGGCCTGATCGTGCTGGCCACTGCCACGCCCGACCAGACATTCCCTGCAACTGCCACCAAGGTGCAGCAGGCAATCGGCGCCAATGGCGGGATCGCCTTTGATGTTGCCGCGGTTTGCTCTGGCTTCCTCTATGCAATTTCGGTCGCGGATTCGATGCTGCGCACCGGCATGGCCCAGCGCGCGCTGGTGATCGGCGCCGAAACGATGAGCCGGATCCTCGACTGGGAAGACCGCACCACCTGCGTACTGTTCGGCGACGGAGCCGGCGCGGTGGTGCTGGAAGCCCGTGATGTGGCCGAAGACGGGCCGGGGGTCATTGCGTCGAAACTGCATGCCGACGGGGCGCATGGTGACCTGCTGTGCGTCGATGGCGGGCCCTCGTCCACCGGCACGGTCGGGCATCTGCGGATGAAGGGGCAGGAAGTGTTCCGCCACGCCGTGGTGAACCTCGCCAATGTGCTGGCCGAAGTGCTCGACGCCGCCGGGATCGAGCCGAAGGATGTCGATTGGGTGGTGCCGCACCAGGCCAACCAGCGCATCCTCGATGCGACCGCGCGCAAGTTCGGCCTGCCGCCCGAAAAGGTGGTGGTGACGGTTGACCAGCACGCCAACACCTCGGCCGCCTCGGTGCCGCTGGCACTTGATACGGCGGTGCGCGACGGGCGGATCAAGCCGGGTCAGCTGCTGGTGCTTGAAGCGATGGGCGGCGGTTTCACCTGGGGCGCTTGCGTCCTGCGCACCTGAGCCGCGGATTTCCGCGACCGATTTCCGACAGTTGCGTTGCAATCGCAGCGCATTGGGCTATGCTTCGAATCACGGGTCGTGCGAACTTTGCCAGGGAAGGGGCTGATGCGCTCCATGAGTACTCTCACACGGGCCGATCTGGCCGAAGCACTGAACCGCAAGCTTGGGCTTTCGCGTTCGGAATCGCTCAGCATGGTTGAATCGATTCTCGATCACATGTCCGGCGCGCTCGAACAGGGTGAAAACGTGAAGATTTCCGGGTTCGGAACCTTCCTGCTGCGTGACAAGGCGCAGCGGATCGGTCGCAACCCCAAGACCGGCGTTGAAGTGCCGATTACGCCCCGCCGGGTGCTGACTTTCCGCGCCAGCCAGATGCTGAAAGAGCGGATCGCCAAGGGATGAGCGAGATGGCGCCTCCGACCTTCGCCGACGGCAAGGATCCGGAGGCGCTGCGCACGATTGGCGAGGTGGCCAAGGCGCTGGGAATCCGCCAGCATGTGCTGCGCTATTGGGAAGAACAGTTCCCGATGCTCAAGCCCTTGAAGCGCAGCGGCGGGCGCCGATACTACCGGGCGGAGGACGTCCGCATGGTCGAGGCGATCGACCGGCTGGTCCACCGCGAGGGTTATACCCTGAAGGGCGCCAAGAAGGCACTCCAGAGTAACACCAGCGCCACACCGCAGGCACCCACCGCGCCCATGGCCGCATCAGTATCGGCACAGCCCGCCACCGACCTGCCGGTCAATTCCAACTTCGCCTATCGCGCACGGTTGATTGCGCTTCGGACCACACTGGTCAACGCGCTTCACGACGCCTAAATCGTCCTCACGAAAGTGAGGTACCTCCCCATGAGCAAGAGCTACGACGCCGACCTGGCGCTTTTCATCAATGGCGCCTGGAAGATCGGCGAGGGCCGCGACATGTTCCCGGTGGTCGATCCGGCCAGCGGCGAAGCGATTGCCGAAGTGCCGCTGGCCAGCCCCGCCGACCTCGACGAAGCGCTGGACGCCGCCGACAAGGGCTTTGCCCTGTGGCGCGCCACCCCGGTCGAGGCCCGCGCGGCGGTGCTCAAGAAAGCCGCCGCGCTGCTGCGTGAGCGCGCCGATGGGATCGCCCGGCTGCTGACCATGGAACAGGGCAAGCCGATCGCCGAAGCGCGCGGCGAGGTCGCCTCCAGCGCGCAGCTGTTTGACTGGTGCGCCGAGGAAGCGAGCCGGATCTATGGCCGCACCCTGGTCCGCCCGACCGGCCAGCGCGCGCTGGTCACCCGCCAGCCGATCGGCCCGGTTGCGGCCTTCAGCCCGTGGAACTTCCCGATCTACCTGATGGCCAAGAAGCTCGCTCCGGCGCTTGCGGTCGGCTGTTCGGTGGTGGCCAAGCCGCCCGAGGAGACTCCGGGCTGCACCGGTGCCTTGGTGCGCTGCCTGATCGATGCCGGGCTGCCGGCCAATGTGGTCCAGCTGGTCCACGGCGTGCCCGATGCAGTCAGCCGCCACCTGCTCGCCTCGCCGGTGATCCGCAAGGTCAGCTTCACCGGCTCGGTCCCGGTCGGCAAGCACCTGATGCGGCTGGCCGCCGACGGGCTCAAGCGGGTGACGATGGAGCTGGGCGGCCACGCCCCGGTGCTGGTGTTCGAGGACTGCGATCTGGAAAAGACGCTCGATATGGTGGTGCCGCAGAAGTTCCGCAACGCCGGGCAGGTCTGCGTTTCGCCGACCCGGTTCTATGTTCAGGAGAGCATCTATCAGCGCTTCGTCGATGGCTTTGCCGCGCGCACCCAGGGGGTGACCACTGGCCACGGGCTTGAGGCGGAAACCCGCATGGGCCCGCTCGCCAATGTCCGCCGCCCCGGCGCGATCGAGGCCTTGGTCGAGGACGCTGCGGCCAAGGGCGCCCGGGTGATGGCCGGCGGCAAGCGCGGCAACCAGGGCTTCTTCTTCCAGCCGACCCTGCTGGCCGACGTGCCCGACAATGCCGACATCATGAACAATGAACCGTTCGGTCCGGTCGCGGTCGCCGCGCCGTTCTCTGACCTGGCCGACGCGGTCAGCAAGGCCAACCGCCTGCCCTACGGCCTCGCCGCCTTCGCCTTCACCGAAGGGCTGCGCACCGCCAACCTGCTGGGCGATGCGGTGGAAGCCGGGATGGTCGGCGTCAACACCTTCGCGGTCAGCGCCGCCGATGCACCGTTCGGCGGGGTCAAGGATTCAGGCTTTGGCAGCGAAGGCGGGATCGAGGGGATGGACAGCTATCTGGCGACCAAGGCGATCCATATGGCTTGAGGTGGTCTAGGCGCATCACGACCTAATTGGGCATCCAATAAATTCTACGCCGAGTCGAATGATGCGAACAGTTGAGGGGCCGACGATCGCTCGAAGTCATACCCTGGTAATCCCTGGTTTTGGGTGCAGTAGCCTGCCTGTTTCCTCCCGATATTTTATTCCAAAGAAAGTTTCTCGATCAGCCGCACTCTCTATTGCGAATTTCACCTCATCGTTGACCTTGGTGTAAAGTGGATCGAGTGGGAAGGGGCTACTCGAAGCGAAATTAGTTTGACAAAGTTTGATCAGCGCCTCGTATTCGGCCATCTGCTGCATCGCCATCGACAGACTATCTTGCCGGTTTGGCGGTTCCAATCCCGATAATATCGTGGAGATATGGATCAAATTTTGGTGGATGGCGTAGGTAAGCTTGCCAGCAGCATGGATTCGCAGCGCTTTCAAATCATCGCTCTTGTGAGCTTCGGCGCCGCGGTGCAGGATGATAAGCAGGTAATTGGCGAAGGCCAATTTGGTCGCTGCCATGTCCAAAAACGGAGCCATGTCGTCCCGATCTTTGGCGGTAGCCTTTGGTATCCGATCCACCATTGACGATTTGATGAAGGCTTCCCACTGACGCGCACATTCGTCGAACCGCAGGGCGACGATTGCAGACCCCTCATCGCGATTGTTCGCAGCAAACAGATCCCGCGTGACCGCCAACGCTTTTGGAGCTTCTTTGCGCTCAAGCTGCGATGACAAAGCAACAAACATTAGCCCCGCAATCATCGGGACGATGGCGATCCAATGTGAATCCTCAAGTCCTTCTGCGGCGACCTGCACGATCCAAAGGATTGCGAGTAAAGCAGATGCCGCAACCAACATATTTCTCTGGACGATGTTGATCCGCATGATTTTCCCTATCACAAGTCCGTCACGCTAATGGCCAAATTATAAGCAACGATATCGTCGCTGTAGAACAAGCAGCAACAAAGTAACAACACTGCTTGGCGCTCGATAGCGACATGCAAGATGAGTGCTTGGCAAACTACACCAACTCCGGCCCCAGCGCCGCATCCAGGTCCCTTGGCCGCGTCAGGTGAACCAGTTTGCCGCAGCGGTCCTTGAGGTCTGCCCAGCTGTCGATATCCAGTTCCAGCACCGCAAAGCTGGCGGTCGGGAACTTTTCCTCGACCACATCGCGCAGCGGGCTTGAGCCGTCATCGGGGACCAGATCGAAGATCAGGTCTTCCAAGCCCGGATTGTGGCCGACCATCAGGATCGAGGCCGGATCGCCGCCCTGTTCGCGCAACAGATCGGCCAGGGTTACGCTGCTGGCGAGGTAGATCCGCCGGTCCCAGTTGACTGCCACCGGCTGGCCGGCGGCTTGGCAGGCGATCTCGATCGTTTCGGCGCAGCGGATCGCGGGGGAGGAGACCATGCGCTCCCAGCGCACCCCATGGTCGCGCACATGGCGGCCCATGATCGCCGCGCCCTTGCGCCCGCGTTCGTTGAGCGGGCGGTCAAAATCGCGCGCGCGCGGGTCTTGCCAGTCGCTCTTTGCATGACGGAACAGGCCAAGGATTTTCAAGTCAGGCGCTCTCTCTCGTTGGGCGATCCTGAAACACCTGATCGCACGCGTTGTAAAGCCTCCTCCAGTGTCAGCCGCGTGACAGGCGTGCCGGGGGGAAACGCGGACAGCAAACGGCTGGGAAAGGCCGAGGACAGCACCACGAACTGGCCGTGATCGTCGCGGCTGCGGATCAGCCGGCCGAACGCCTGGGCCAGCCGCGCACGGATGATCCGGTCATCATGCGCCGCGCCGCCACCCGCCAGCCGCCGCGCGCGGTGCAGGATCGAAGGCTTGGGCCATGGCACCTGTTCCATCACCACCAGCCGCAGCGAATGGCCCGGCACGTCCACTCCGTCGCGCAGGGCATCGGTGCCGAGCAAGGAGGCGCGCGGATCGTCGCGGAAGATATCGACCAGGGTGCCGGTGTCGATCGGATCGACATGCTGGGCGTAGAGCGGCAGCCCGCCTCGGGCCAGCCGGTCGGCAATCCGGCCATGCACCGCGCGCAGCCGCCGGATCGCGGTGAACAGCCCCAGCGCGCCGCCCTGTGCGGCCTCGATCAGCCGGCCATAGGCCCCGGCCAGCGCGGCCACATCGCCTTTGGGCACATCAGTGACGATCAGCACTTCGGCCTGGCGGGCATAGTCGAACGGGCTGTCGAAGCTCGAAAGCCGCGGGGCGAGGCCCAGCGCCGGGGCGCCCGATCGCACCACCGCGCTGTCCCAGTCGTTGCCGTCCTTGAGCGTTGCCGAAGTCAGCATCACCCCGTGCGCGCCCTGCAGCACGGTCTGCGCGAAGGGCTTCATCGGATCGAGCCAGCGGCGATGGATCCCGACATCGAATTCGCGCGCTTCGGCCCGGTCCACCGCCAGCCAATCGACGAATTCGGGATCGGCCGGCCCGCCCAGCCGTTCGAGCAGGGCCTCCCAGGCGGCGATCAGGTCAATCCGCCAGGCCAGCGAATGGCGCGCGCCCTCGATCCGGGCGCGGCCTGCCCCATCAAGCCAGTCGGGCGGTTCGGCCAGGATTGCCTCGAGCCGCACGCCCAGCCGGATCAGCGGTGTGCGCAATTCGGCCAGCGCGGCCTGGGCCGCCCCGGCGCGTTCGATGAAGGCGCCGTCCAACTGCGCGGCCTCGGTCTCCAGCCCGTAACCGGCATCCTGCCCGCCGCTTTCATCGCGGGCATAGGTGGCGGCGCGCACCGCTGCCAGCAGCTCTTCCAGCGGGCCGGAGGGTGCATTCTCACCCAGCCGCTGCAACCAGCCATCGCCGGGCAGGGCCTCGGCCGCATAGCGCGCGGCGGCAATCGCCTTGCCGCCGGCCTCGTCATAGCTGGCCACATCGGCGAGCCGCGCGGAGAGGCCCCGGCGGCGACCCTTGGAGCCCTTTTCCGGCCCGATCACCCAGCGCCGCAGCTCGATCGTTTCGCTGCCGGTCAGCGCAGCGGCGAAGGTCGAATCCGCGGCCTCGAACACATGGTGGCCTTCGTCGAACACGATCCGCGTGGGGCGCTGCGCCGCATCGCGGCCGCGCGCGGCATTGACCATCACCAAGGCATGGTTGGCGATCACCAGATCGGCCTGGGCCGAAGCGCGCGTGGCGCGTTCGATGAAGCATTTGCGATAGTGCGGGCAGCCGGCATAGACGCATTCGCCGCGCCGGTCGGTCAAGGCCGCAACCCCGCGCTGGCGGAACAGCGTGGGGAGCCAGCCGGGCAGATCGCCGCCGATCATGTCGCCATCCTGGCTGTAGGCCGCCCAGCGCGCGACCAGCTGCGCCAGCACCGCGGCGCGGCCGGTAAAGCCGCCCTGCAGCGCGTCTTCCAGGTTGAGCAGGCACAGGTAATTCTCGCGCCCCTTGCGCACCACCACCGGCTGGCTGCCATCGGCGCGGCGTTCTGGCCAGGCGCGGCGACTTTCCTGGCGCAGCTGGCGTTGCAATGCCTTGGTATAGGTCGATACCCAGACCGTCCCGCCCGACAGTTCGGCCCACAGCGAGCTGGGGGCGAGATAGCCTAGCGTCTTGCCGATCCCGGTTCCGGCCTGGGCCAGCAGCAGGTGCGGCTGGCCATCGCGGCCGCGCGGGGCAAAGGCCTGGGCGGCTTCCCGGGCATAGGCGACCTGTGCCGGGCGGGCCTCGGCCCCGGAGCCGGTCAGCGCCGCCAGCCGCACCGCGACGGCCTGGGGATCGAGAGCCACCTGACCGGGCTGCGGGCGTTCGGGCGCTTCGTCCCATTCGGGCAGGCGGGCGAACAGCCAGCGTTCTCCCCGGGCCGGCGGAGCCAGCCGCGCGGTCAGCAGCGGTGCCCAGGGCCAGCGCAGCTTGGTCAGCGCCTGCAGCGCGGTCCAGGCGCCCTCCCGCTCGGGCCAGTCGCTCGCCTGACATTGCGCCAGCAAGGCCTCGGCCGCGCGTTGCAGCAGTTGCGGCACCGCGTCGTCGCTTTCGGGTTCAGGCAGGTTGAGCGCATGGGCCAGCCCCTTGGGGGTCGGCACCATGAACCGGGCCGGGCGGACGAAGGCATGCAGCTCCAGCAGGTCAAGCCCCGACAGGTCGGGATAGCCCAGCCGGGTTGCCACCAGCGGGGCGTTGAGCATCAGCAGCGGGGTATCGGCCGCCGCAACGATCGCATCGCCCTTGCTGGCAACCCGGGTGTTGCCGGCGCCGTCGCGCAGCCAGCAGCCCGAATGGCTGGCGTGGATCGCGGGAAGGGGCAGCGCTTCGCTCACCGGCGCAGTTAGAACGGAAATGGAACAAGTGGCAAGCCATTGACCCAGCCGGAACAGCAGGCCAGCGTGGGTAAATGACGAATCCATCCCGCTCTGCACTGATCGACCGGCTGCCCAAGGCCGAACTGCACCTCCACATCGAAGGCTCGCTGGAACCCGAGCTGCTGTTCGCGCTGGCGACACGCAACGGGGTGGCGATCCCGTTCGATACGATTGAGGCGGTGCGGGCGGCCTATGACTTTTCGAACCTGCAGGATTTCCTCGATATCTATTATCAGGGCATGTCGGTCTTGCTGACCGAGCAGGACTTCTTCGACCTGACCTGGGCCTATCTGGAACGGGCGAAGGCCGACAATGTCCGCCATGTCGAGATCTTCTTTGACCCACAGGGGCATACCGAGCGCGGGGTGGCATTCGAAACCGCGCTGAACGGGATCGAGGCGGCGCTGAAGGCGGGCGAGGCCGAGCTGGGCATCTCGTACCGGCTGATCATGTGCTTCCTGCGGCACCTGTCTGAAGAGGATGCCTTCGCGACGCTGGAGCAGGCCTTGCCGCATCTCGAGCGGATCCACGGCGTCGGGCTCGACAGCAGCGAAGTCGGCCACCCGCCGGCCAAGTTCCAGCGGGTCTTCGCCCGGGCGCGTGAGCTGGGCCTGCATGTCACCGCCCATGCCGGGGAGGAGGGGCCGCCAGAGTACGTCCACGAAGCGCTCGACCTGCTGGAGGTGGAGCGGATCGACCACGGTAACCGTGCGCTGGAGGACGCGGCGCTGGTTGAGCGGATCGCTGCGGAAGGCCTGACGCTGACGGTCTGCCCGCTGTCCAACCTCAAGCTCTGCGTGATCGGGGACATCACGGACAGCCCGGTCAAGCGGATGCTCGATCTGGGGCTCAAGGCGACAATCAATTCGGACGATCCGGCCTATTTCGGCGGCTACATCGGCGCCAATTTCCACGCCGTGGCCGATGCGCTGGACCTCAGCGAGGCAGAGGTGGTGCGGCTGGCCGAAAACAGCTTTACCGGATCGTTCCTGCCGATGGCCGACCAGATCCAGCACCTGGCCGAGATTGCCGAGGTGGCCCGTGGTTGAGAAGGTTTACCTGACCGCCGACCGGCTGCTGGAAGACAGCTTTCGCCTGGCCCACCAGATCATCGATGCCGGCTTTCGCCCCACCCACATCGTCGGCATCTGGCGCGGCGGCGCGCCGGTGGGAATCGCGGTACAGGAACTGCTGGCCTACAAGGGCATCGAGTGTGACCACATCGCAATCCGCACCGCCAGCTATTCGGGGATCGACCAGCAGGAAAAAGAAGTCCGGGTCTATGCGCTGGGCTATCTGATCGACGTGCTCGACCCCGAAGACCGCCTGCTGGTGATCGACGACGTGTTCGACACCGGCCGCTCGATCGAGGCGTTCATCGGCGAACTCGCCTCACGGTGCCGGCACAACATGCCCCGCACAGTCAAGATCGCCACCGCCTATTACAAGCCCAGCCGCAACAAGACCGGGCTGAAGCCCCACTTCTTCGTCCACGAGACCGAGGAATGGCTGGTCTTCCCGCACGAGCTTTGCGGGCTGACCGAGGAAGAAATCCGCACCCACAAACCGGGGGCGGGGGTGATCCTGGGGGGCTAGAGCCTGTCCTGATTGGGTGGAGGCGTCGGCACGGAGCCGAATTTGGCTCAGCGTGAGGCGCGAGAAGGGAGCCATGCTGTTGCATAGTGACCGACGAGCAACGCGGCGCTGGGCCAAATTCGGCCCGCCCCTGCGGGGTCGCATCAGGAAGGCCGCTGGCGGCGTCGCGTCGCTTGCAGGGGCAACCAGCCCCTGCCGCACGCCGCTCCTATCCAGCGGCCTTCCTGATGCGATGACGATGCCTCCACCCAATCAGGACAGGCTCTATCCCCGCACCCACACCACCTTGCCTTCCTTCACCGTCATCTTGACCTTGATGCTGCGGATCTGGTCCAGCGGGGTGGTCAGCGGGTTCTTGTCGAGCACTACGAAGTCCGCCAGCAGGCCGGCCCTGATCCGGCCCTTGCGGCCTTCCTCGAACACCTGCCAGGCCGGACCGGTGGTCAGCATCTGCAGGCCTTCATAGGCGGTCAGCCGCTCGGTCGGACCCGAAACCACGCCGGTCAGCGAGGTCCGCGCCATCGAGCTCCACAGCTGCTGCATCGAATCGAGCCGGGTCACCGGATAGTCCGAATGGTTGGAGGCGTGCAGGCCCTGGCGCATCGAGCTTTTCAACGGGCTGATGAAATCAACCACACTTGCGGGGAAATTGGTGCGATGGATATCGGCGAACAGGTAGGTATGGTTCGAGAAATAGGATGGACCCACCCCGATCCGGCGATAGGCCTGCAAATGATCGGGGCGCATGAACTGTGAATGGATCACCACCGGCCGGCGATTGTCGGCGGCCTTGATCCCCAGCTTGTCGAAGCCCTTGATCGCCATGTCGATTGCCGCATCGCCGTTGGCGTGGACGAACAGCTGCCAGCCGCGGTCGTATGCCTGCTTGGCGGCGGTGTCGAACTGGTCCTGGGTCATGTTCGATTCACCGTGCCATGGATGCGCACCCTGCGGCGAACCGTTGGCATAGTCGCGGGTGAAGAAAGCTGTGCGCGCCTGGGGCGAGCCATCCAGCACGAACTTGATCCCCTGCAGCTTCACGTGTCCCGACCAGGCTCCGAAATTCAGATCGGTGCGCTTGAGCAGTTCGGGCAAGGTCGAAGCGAACGGCAGGATCGCAAGATCAAGCTTGAGCCTTGCCTTGGCCGCGTCGCTGGTCAGGAACGCGATGTCGGGCAGCTGCGTCGCGCCTTCCTGGACATGGGTATAGCCTTCGCTGGCGTAGTATTTCTGAGCCATGTCCAGCATCGCCAGCTTCTGTGCGGCGGTCGGCTGGGGAATCTTCATCGCCAGGGGCATCATCGCATTTTCGAACAGTACGCCGTTCGGCCGCCCTGCCGCATCGCGCATGATCACCCCGCCGGACGGAGCCTGAGTGCTGTCGGTAATCCCAGCAAGGTCGAGCGCCGCGCTGTTGGCGACCAGGCCATGACCGGTAAAGTGGACCAGTACCACCTTGTAGCCGGGCAGGGCCGCATCCAGATCGTTGCGGGTGATGTGCTGCTTTCCGGGCAGTCCCTGCTCGGAATAGTTCCAGGCGACCACCCAGCTGCCTGGCGGAATGCCCCGCGCCGCCACTTGTGTCTTGAGCACTTCGGCCAGCGAAGCCGCGTCCTTCGGTGCCAGCGCCGGATCGGCCAGATCAATCCCGCCGGCCACCTGCATCGCCATGGCGAAGTGCGAATGCGCATCGACGAATCCCGGCAGCATGGTCGCGCCATCAAGGTCGTGCAGTTCGGGCCTTGCCCCGGCAATCTTGCGGGCTCTTGCCAGCGGCCCGGCAAAGACGATCCGGCCATCACGCGCCACCACCGCCTGCACCGTGCGCGGGGCGGGGCCATCCATGGTGATGATCGTGCCGTCAAACCACAGGCTGGCTGGGGCAAGCGGCTTTCCGGCCTGGCCCGATGTTGCCAGCGCGAGCAATGCGGTTGTGGTTAGTGCCAGCCTGCTTTTCGATGCGCCCATCTTGTCTCTCCCTGCATGACCCCGATTTGGCACAGCAGACCCGCTGCGTGCAAATTCTCTATTCTTGAGCGCAGTCTGCCGGACTGCTAGCCAATCGGTCTAGCGGGTGAGTGGGGGTGTCAATGCCGACGGGACAATGGGTATTTCCGATCCATGAAGGAGCCAATCCGGCCAATCAGGTGATCGGCATGGTGCTGTTCAACGGTGACGATATCGTGGCCTTCATCAGCGACCGTGACTTTCGCGACACCAATCTGGATGGGAACATTTCCTGGGGCGAGAGCTTTTTCGGCTCGGTCGGCTTCAACCGTTCGATCTTCGTATCGACCGCGATCCGCGAACTGACTGACGCGATTACCGATCCCAATGCCCCGACCTTCGATTACAACCAGATCAACACGATCCGTTACAGCAATATGCTGCGCGGGGCGGTCGCGGTGGGCAGCGAAGTGCTCCAGGATGCGATCTTTGACGCGCTGATCGGACAGTTTACCGGGCCGGTAGTGGATCTGATCCTCAGCCGGTTTTCCTCAAGCATCATCCCGCAGGTGCTGCTCAGCGACGCCGGTCGGGCCTGGCTGCAATTGCTCGTTGCACAGACGGTCGAAACGACGCCGCCCGATGTCAGCTATGGCGACTATGATGTGCGCTTCATCGGCAACAGTGAAGGCCAGGATCTGATGCTGGCAGGATCGGGCGCCGGTTCATCGGGCCAGGTCGTGCTTGCCACAGGAACATCCCGCGATCTGGTGACCACTGAACGCAACGACCTGGTCGTGATTTCAGCCAGCGGCACCTCCAGCGTCCAGGGTGGTATGGGATCTGACACGGTGATCTATGACCGGCTCGACGCACCCGGCCCCCAGACCATCGCCGCCTTTGGCCATGCGATCACCGATGGCGTCGAACTGTTTGATGGCACTCGGCTCTACGGGGTTGAACGGGTCAACTTCTCGACCGGCAGCGGCAATGACACCGTAGGGCTGGGCGCGCTGCCGACCAGCCTGACAGTCGAACTGGATCTGGCTGGCGGGGATGATGCGGTC
Organism: Novosphingobium sp.; assembly: GCF_020852455.1. Classification (GTDB taxonomy): domain Bacteria; phylum Pseudomonadota; class Alphaproteobacteria; order Sphingomonadales; family Sphingomonadaceae; genus Novosphingobium. The sequence continues at coordinate 86,551 of NZ_JADZAT010000007.1, read as the reverse complement.
ACGGTGTTCAGCACCAACACGGTGCTGCATGGCGGGACGGGGACGGACACGCTGATCATCGATTTTCGCAATGCCGATCACGTGCTGCGCCTTTCCAACCTGACGGCGCGCACCGGCGATGTGGTTTCACCGGGCGTCGGCGATGAAGGCGGCTACTCAATCCACTTCCGCGAACTTGATGAAACCCGAAGCTATTCGCTGCTGACCGAAGGCTGGGCCGCGGGCTTTGAGCGGCTGATCATCTATGGCAGCGAAGGCATTGATATCATTGACACCTACCAGGGTGATCAAACCTTGATCGATCCGGTTGCGGCAGCGCTTTATGAGATTGACGACGAGATCCATGCGGGCGGCGGCGATGACCTGATCCGATCCGGACAGGGGGTTGATCTGATTGACGGTGGGAGCGGCCATGACCGGGTGATCCTGCACCGGTTCTTCAACACCCAGTCGTTCGTCGTCGATGGCAGCTTCAGCACGGCTGCTGGTCTGACGCTGGCTGATGGCAGCGTTGTTCGCAATGTGGAATCGCTGACGATCTATCTGGGCGACGGCAACGACACTGCGACCGATTTGGTTGCCGGCCAGATTGTGGGCGGCCTGGAGCTCGACGCGCTAACCGGCGGCGGCAACGACGTTGTGCAATTTTTCAATCCGCTCAGTTCGGCCGATGGCGGGACTGGCTTTGATATCCTGACGGTCGATCTTTCATCGACTTTTGACAGTATCAGCCTGCAATTCCTGACCGATGTTTCCGCCTACAGCTTGCTGGTTACGAACCCTGCTGGCCAGTGGATCGGCGGTTCTTACTATCAAGGGTTCGAACAGATTCTGTTCATTGGCGGCAGCGGAGGGGATTCGCTCTCGTTCTCGTCGTTGGCAGAAACGGTGCATGGCGGTCTTGGCGGGGATTCCATTTACGGGCGGGACGGCGACGACCGGCTGTACGGTGATGAAGGTAATGACAGTCTGAATGGCGGTGCTGGTGCAGACTGGCTGGTGGGCGGGGCCGGCGATGAAAATTTCGAAACCGACGGTCTGGACCTGATCTTTGAAAATCCGGGAGAGGGAATCGATTGGGTCGGATCCACGGCCAGTCTTTACCTCTTCGCCAATATCGAAAACCTCTATCTCTATGCAGAGGCCGGCGACGGTTTCGCCGTTGGAAACGAGCTCGACAACGAGATCGGCGGCAACCTTGGCGCAAACCTGCTGATCGGCGGGGCCGGTAACGACCTGATCAATGGTGGGTTCGAATGGATGCCGCAAGCTGAAGACCTGGGCGATTCCTTGTTCGGGCAGGAAGGCAACGACAGGCTCTATGGCATGGCGGGCATCGACTATCTGGTGGGCGGCACTGGTGACGATCTGCTCGACGGGGGCGAGGACGCTGATGCGCTCTATGGCGAGGACGGCAATGATACGCTGTTCGGCGGGACCAGCTTTCATACCGACATCCTGGTCGCGGGAGCCGGGAATGACCTGCTGAACGGCATCTCCGGTCAGGCCGATCCGGACTATGACCTGATGGACGGCGGGGGCGGTGATGACATTTACCGTGTCGATACCGGCGCCGATCTGACCTTTGAGGCTGCGGGCGGCGGCACCGATACGGTTTATGCCAATGTTACCGTGCCGAATGCCGGGGTTTACCTTTACGCCAACGTCGAAAACCTGGTGCTTGAAGGCAATACCGCGTTTGGCGTCGGCAATGAACTCGACAATGTTCTGACCGGCTCAGGCTCAGCCAATTGGTTGCTCGGCGGTGCAGGGAATGACCGGATCATCGGCGGTGCCGGCAACGATGTGCTGTTCGGTGAGAGCGGGGCGGACACGTTTGTGTTCAGCTGGGGATCGGGCGCCGACCTGATCGGTGATTTCACCCCGGGCGAAGACCGGATCGATATCCGCGATCTGGGCTATTCCTGGCAGGACGTGCTCAATTCGCTGCATGAATATGGCGGCAGCACAGCGATCGATCTGGGCAATGGCCGGCTGGTGGTGCTGTCCGGCGTTACCGCCGACCAGCTCCACGCAGGCGATTTCATCTTCGGCTGATTTACCAGCCGATCGCTGCAGTAAGCCGCGTCACCACCCGCTCCTTGCCGAGCACCTGCATCATCTCGTGCAGGTCGGGCGTGTTGCGCCGGGCGGCGAGTGCGACGCGCAGGACGCTGGCCAGATCGCCAAAGTGGCCGCGATACTGGTCTGGCGCCTGCTTGAAGGTCTTGGCGTTGGGGGCATAGCCGAACGTCAGGCCCAGATCGCGCAGCCATTCCAGCCACTGGTCACGCTCGAGCGCGGGATCATAGCCTTCGGCCACCGCCGCCAGCAGTCCTTCGGCCGGAGCCGGTTGAAGGGCGGCAAAGGTCTCCTTCGCCTCACCCAGCAGCTCGGCATAACGATCGTCAAAGAAATAGCCGATGTCGGCGGGCAGCTGATCCCAGCGGACGATGTCCTTGCGCGGACGTTCGCCATGGCGCTCGATATCGATGATCCGCTGGCTGTAGTCAGCGTCGGCGGCAAAGCGCACCGCGAACTCAGGATCGTGGCCGCTCGCCCAGACCAGCGCGGCGTCGTAGATCGCCCTGGCGCTCATCGTGCCGACCACTTCGCGTGAGACGCTGTCCAGCTTGACCAGATCGAACAGCGCGCCCGATCGGCTCATCCGTTCAAGCTCGATCTGGAATTCGGTGTTGGGGAGGTCCGGATTGGCGGCGCGCCAGTCCTCGAACCGGCCGTCGATCAGGTTGAGCAGGTATTCGGTCACCGCGCCCAGCGGATAGCCGGCCTCCATGTACCAGCCGACCGAAGCTTCGGGATCGTGGCGCTTGGAAAGCTTGCGGCGCGATCCGCCGTCCTGCTTCTCGATCGGGCTGATGTGGGCAAAGCGCGGCGGCGCCCAGCCGAACAATGCGAACATCTGTGCGTGCATCGGATAGCTGGCCAGCCATTCGTTGCCGCGGATCACATCGGTGGTGCGCATGAAATGGTCATCGACCACGTGCGCGAGGTGATAGGTCGGCATGCCATCGGCCTTCAGCAGCACGACATCGGTCTGGTTGGCCGGGAATTCCAGATCGCCCCGGATCGTATCGGGCAGGGTGACCCGTTCGTCACGCCCGCCGGTGGCGCGCAGGCGGATCACGAAGGGCAGGCCCTGGGCCAGCGCTGCGGCGACATCGTCCGCGCTCTTGTCACGCCAGATCGCCCAGGCGCCGTAATAGCCCGGCGGCACCTTGCGCTTGGTCTGCTCATCGCGCAGCGCCTGCAGTTCATCGGCAGTGGCGAAGCAGGGGTAAGCGTGGCCCTGGTCAAGCAGCCAGCGCACGCAGCTCTGGTAGATCGGCTTGCGTTCGCTCTGGCGGTAGGGGCCATAGGCGCCCACTTCCTGCCCGTCGGCAATCTCGCCCTCGTCAGGGGACAGGCCATAGGTCGCCAGGCTGGCCAGGATCAGGTCAACCGTGCCTTCAACCTCGCGCTTCTTGTCGGTGTCTTCGATCCGCAGGAAGAACTTGCCGCCGCTCTGGTGCGCCAGCCGGCGCGAGACCAGCGAGGTGTAAAGCCCGCCGATATGCATGAAGCCGGTTGGGCTGGGGCCGAAGCGGGTAACGCAGGCGCCTGCGGGCAGATCGCGCGGCGGGAATTTCGCTTCAAGCTGGTCAAGCGTGTAAGCCGCTTCGGGGGTAAAGACTGCACTATCCATCCGCGCCCCTTAGGCAGCGCGGCGCACCTTGGCAACCGGCCCAGACGCGGCGTTCAGGCCAGCATACCCTGGGCCAGCAGTTCGGCGAAATAGGCCTGCATGCGCTCTCGGCCATTGTCGGTCAGGCGCAGCGGAATGTCGCTCCACCCGCCATCGGAATCGCCCATGCCGACCAGTTCGAACCCGGCCAGGATCCGGGCCAGCGCCAGCGTGGTGGCAGCGGTCATCCCCAGTGCAATGCTGACCTGTTCGACGCTGCTGTTGCTGGCCGGGTTCGTGAACAGCGCCAGCATCAGATCCCAGCGCTGTTCGCTGAACGACTGGCGTTCGAAGAACTGACCGCGCAGCCGGCGCCGCGCGAGCATTTCGGCGGCGAGGCGGCGATAATCGGCACTTGCCGGCTCCGATGGCTGGTCATTCACGCTTGTCTTCTCCCCCACTGGTCCGCTCGCCGCCGCAAAAAGGAGCACGGGCAATCGGGCCAGTCGGACTGGTCGAAGCCTTGCAACCCTCTCGCCCGGTATCGTTCCAGGTTGGACGGGAAGCTATGAGGGGGAGTGACTCCCGGCTAGTCCCGTGGTTGCGGGACAGGTCAGGCCGCGATCAGCTTTTCGGATCGGGCGCGGCGGTCCGCGGATAGTCGCCGGCGATTACGTAACCGTGCTGGACTCCGGCCATCGCCGCGCCAACCCGATCGGCCACGCCCAGCTTGCGAAACACGCGCCTTATGTAAGTATCGACAGTTGCGGGGGAAATTGAAAGAATAGTGGCGATCGCACTGTTGCTCTTGCCTTGGGTCAACCAGAACAGCACATCCATTTCGCGCGCGGAAAGCTGATCGTCGGGGGCAAATGCGCTGGCCACCACCCGGCTGTAGTTGAGGTAGGCGGATTGCAGGATCAGCTGCATCTTTAGAACGGTCTGCTCTGGCACGGCGTCAAGATCAGGGTGCAGTCCAAAGCCGATCAGCCCGAACCGCGATCCGGCGCCCACCACCGGGAATGCCAGCCCGTCGCCCATGCCCAGCCGCGTGAGGATTGCCATATAGCGCTGCTCGGCCGGGCTGAGCTTGCGCAGCTTGCCGGCCTGGCTCCAGCGAAACGGTGCGGACCGGACCAATGCGATCTCGGGCAGGGGATCGATGCGGTGCAGGCAGCGGCGATAGGCCTTTTCCCAGCGCCGGTCGAACCCTTCGCTATAGACGATCCGGCCCTGGCGGCTGTCGCGCGCCACCGGCGTGACCACGAAGAAGCCGCCGAACCCCTGGGCCGTGCCGAAGTCGATCGCCAGCCGCCTGATCGTGGGAACGTCGGAGGCTTTGGCAAGCTCGGCTATCAGATCCAGCGGCACAGGGGGCATTCTCATTTTGGTACGAAACGGAGCGCGTGCTGGCACGCCTGCGGCGATTCTACAAAGGGCGAAGTGTCCCGGTAGTCCCAATTCTGGACAACCGGGACAGCTCGGCAGGACGTGCCAATCTGACGATCGCGGCAGGCCCGGCGATGCCCGGGCACGCATTTCGCCTTGCACATTTGCCCCGGCTCCGCGAAAGCCCGCCGACTATGACTGACACCGCACTGCATGATGCCGCCCAGGTTTCCAAGGCTTGGCCCTTCGAGGAAGCGCGCAAGCTGTTGAAGCGGTACCCCCAGGGCAAACCTGGTGGCGCACCGGTGCTGTTCGAAACCGGCTATGGCCCCTCGGGCCTGCCGCATATCGGCACGTTTCAGGAAGTGCTGCGCACCACGCTGGTGCGCCGCGCCTATGAAGTGCTGACCGGCGGCGCGCCGACCCGGCTGGTCGCCTTCAGCGATGACATGGACGGGCTGCGCAAGGTGCCCGACAACCTGCCCAACCAGGGTCTGCTGACGGCCTACCTGGGCCACCCGCTCAGCCGGATCCCCGATCCGTTCGACAAGTACGAAAGCTTTGCCCACCACAACAACGCGATGCTGCGCGAATTCCTCGACCGGTTCGGGTTCGAGTATGAATTCGTCTCGTCGAGCGAGCAGTACAATTCGGGCGCCTTTGACGAGGCGCTGAAGGGTGTGCTGCGGCACTGGCAGGCGATCATGGATATCATGCTGCCCACGCTGCGTGAGGAACGCCGGCAGACCTATTCGCCGGTCCTGCCGGTCAGCCCCAAGACCCATCAGGTGCTGCAGGTGCCGGTCGAAGTGGTCGATGCCGAAGCCGGGATCGTCCGCTTCGAAGACCACGGCGAAACGGTCGAAAGCTGCATCCTGGGCGGCAACAGCAAGCTGCAGTGGAAGGTCGATTGGGCGATGCGCTGGGTTGCGCTGGGCGTCGATTACGAGATGTGCGGCAAGGACCTGACCGACTCCGTGCGCGAAAGCGGACGGATCACTCGCGCGTTGGGCGGCGTGCCGCCCGAAGGGCTGATCTATGAGCTGTTCCTCGACGAGGAAGGCCAGAAGATTTCCAAGTCCAAGGGCAATGGCCTGACCATCGACCAGTGGCTGACCTATGGCAGCGAGGAAAGCTTGGGGCTGTTCCTGTATCGCGAACCCAAGAGCGCCAAGAGTCTGCACACCGGGATCATCCCCAAGAACGTCGATGAATACTGGCAGTTCCGCGAAAAGCTCGCCAGCCAGCCGATCGAGCAGCAACTGGGCAACCCGGTCTGGCACCTGCTGCGCGCCAATGGCAACACGCAAGGCGCCGGCGACAAGCTGCCGGTGACCTTCAGTCTGCTGCTTAACCTGGTCGGCGTGCTGGGGGCAGGGGCAACGCGTGAGCAGGTCTGGTCCTACCTCGGCAATTATGTCGAGAATGCCGATCCTGCGCAGCACCCGGCGCTCGATGCGCTGGTTGACAAGGCGCTGGCCACCAACCGCGATTTCATCGCCCCGACGCTGCAGCGCCGCAAGCCAAGCGAAACCGAAGCCGCAGCGCTTGCCGCGCTCGACGGCGAGCTGGCCAAGGCGGGCGACGATGCCAGCGCCGAGGACTTGCAGAACCTGGTCTACGAAATCGGCAAGGCCGAACAGTTCGCCTTCGAAAACCTGCGCGACTGGTTCAAGGCGCTTTACGAGACCCTGCTGGGATCGAGCCAGGGCCCGCGCATGGGCAGCTTCATCGCGCTTTACGGCGTTGACAACACCCGCAAACTGATCGCCGAAGCGCTGGCGTGATCGGCCGGTTCGGCCTCGCACTCGCGGCACTGGCGCTCAGCGCGCCGGCCGGGGCGCGGACGATCCTGTTTGTCGGCAACAGCTTTACCTACGGCGCAGGCTCGCCGGTGCAGCGCTATCGGCCGGAACTTGTGCGCGATCTGGGTGGCGAGGGGATCGGCGGCGTCCCGGCGCTGTTTGCGACCTTTGCCCAGCAGCTGAAGCTTGACTGGCAGGTCAGCCTCGAAACCTCGCCGGGCAAGGATCTGGCCTGGCATCTTGCCCAGCGCCGCGATGTGATCGCGCGGCCGTGGGATGTGGTGTTGCTGCAAGGCTATTCGACGCTTGATCGCGAACGTCCTGGCGATTCTGTGCGGCATGGCGCGGCGGCGGGAGAGCTGGTGTCTGTGCTGCGCGCCGCCAATCCGCGCGTCTCCGTGCGGCTGGTCTCGACCTGGTCGCGCGCCGACCTGACCTGGCAACCGGGCGGGCATTGGTACGGGCAGGACATTCACCGCATGGCGCAGGACCTGGCCCTGGCCAACTGCCGGATCACCGCTGCGAATGGCCTGCTGGGCCAGCCCGTGCCGGTCGGGCAGGCCTGGGGCCGGGCAATGCGCCAGCGGCTGGCCGATCCCAATCCCTATGATGGCCTGGCGCCGGGCCAGATCGACCTGTGGGGCGCCGATCACTATCACGCCAGCACTGCGGCCTATTACCTTGAAGCGCTGACCGTGTTCGGCGCGGTAACCGGGATCGACCCGCGCCGGCTGGGCCGGAACGAGCGCGCCGCGCGCGAGCTGGGGCTGGCTCCGAAAGTCACTGTGCGATTGCAGGCGGTTGCCGCCGCGCAATTGCGCGAAAAGGCCTGCCCCTAACCGCGCATTCCGATGAACCGGCGCACGTCGAGCGCCAGGTTGCGCGCATTGTCGCTGATCGCGGGATTGGCGAGCAAACGATCGGCCGCGGCACGCTGACGTTCCAGCAGGGCATCGCGATCGCTTTCGCTCAGCAGGCCGGATTCGACCGCCACGTCCCAGCCGAACTGCATCGGTGTCGATAGCGCGCCTTGCCCGGCGTACTGCTCGACCTGGGCCAGGCTGGGAAAACCCGGACGCCCGGTACGCATGGCGCGCAGCAGGGCATGCTTCCAGCGCCGATCGGCTTCAGCCTGTTGCAGCGCCCCGGCGCGGGCGGCCAGCACCGCCGGATCGACGATCTGGCCATTTTCAATCAACAGCGGCGCGCTGCCAGAACTGTCGCAATGGTGGGTTTCGAACCGGATGAAGGCATCGAAGTCAGCCACTGCATAGGGCTGCGCGCGCGAATAGTGCAGCGGCACCGACCGGCAGGAGTGCGGCCGGCTGTCATAGATCGAGCAGCGCCCATCAGCCCCCAATGCACTGCAGGCACCGGTGCCACTGTCCAGCGGCAGCGCGGAAATGGTCAGGTAGAAGGTCCGCTCTTCCAGCTTGTCGCCGATCCGGGTCTTGCCGTTCCAGCTGTGCGCGGCAAAGGCACCCAGCAGCTTGCGGCTTTCATAGAATTCGGCGCTGGCCTGTTCGCGCGCCACCCCGGGCGTGACATAGTCGGCCAGACTGCGCGGCAGGCTGTATTGCCGGAACAGCACCTGCCAGACGAACTGGTCGGCCAGGCCGGCCACTTCGCCCAGTTCAACTTCGGGCGGGCGGTTGCAGCACTTGCCGCATTGGGTACAGGCGAAATGGCGGGTGGTCATGATGTGGCTTTCGTTGCCGCGATCCAGCGGTCGATCTTGGCTTCGAGCACCGGCATCGGCAGCGCGCCCGATCCCAGGATCTGGTCATGGAAGGCGCGAATGTCGAAACGGGTGCCCAGCGCGTCGCGGGCCTTCTGCTTCAGCCGCTGGATGGTCAGCGCGCCGATCTTGTAGCCCAGGGCCTGCCCGGGCCAGACGATGTAGCGTTCAACCTCGGCGGTGGCGTCGCTCTTGCCCATGCCGGAATTGCCCAGCATGAAATCGATCGCCTGTTCACGCGTCCAGCCCTTGGCGTGCAGCCCGGTATCGACCACCAGCCGCATCGCCCGCAGCATCTCGTCGTCCAGCGTGCCCCAGTGCTGCATCGGGTCCTTGAACAGGCCCATGTCGTATCCCAGCGTTTCGGCATAGAGCGCCCAGCCTTCGACATAGGCATTGTTGCCGCCAAAGCGCTGGAAATCGGGCAGGCTGGTGTCTTCCTGGGCAAGGCTGATCTGGAAATGGTGCCCCGGCGCGCCTTCGTGCAGGTACAGCGTGGCGACCCCGGTCAGGAACCGGCTGGGCAGATCATAGGCGTTATAGAAGAACACCCCCGGACGCGATCCGTCGGGCGAGCCCTGGTTGTAACTGCCGCCGGCCTCGTACTTTTCGCGATATTCGGGATAGGGCTGGATCAGCAGCCTGGTCCGGGGGACATGGTTGAAGTAGGTCGGCACCAGCGCATCGACTTCGCGGGCGACCTTGGCAAAGCCCTGGGCCAGTTCATCGCGGGTCTTGGGGTGATAGCGCGGATTGGTCCGCACATCCTCGAAGAAGGCTCCGAGCGAACCGGCAAAGCCCAGCGCGGTCTTGACCTTGTCCATCTCGGTCTGGATCCGCCGCACTTCGGCCAGCCCCAGCTGGTGGATCGCCTCGGGCTCCAGCCGCAGAGTGGTGTGGTTCTGGATCGCCTGGCGATAATAGGTCGTTCCGCCCTTCATCGCCGAAATGCCAACCTGCTCGCGCGCGGCGGGCAGGTATTCGTCGTTGAGGAACGCGCGCAGCCGGCGATAGGCCGGATAGACCTGATCGGTGATCGCGATGTGGTATCGCTGCGCAAACTCGCCCCGGCGTTGCTGGGGGACCGCCGCGGGGAAATCACGCGTGGCTGAGGCAAAGGGGGAATCAACCGGCGGCTGGTCCAGCAGATTGTCGATCTGCGCGATCATGTTGCGCACGGTCAGCTTGCTTTCGACCACACCGCTGTCCATCCCTTCGCGGAACCGGGCGATGGCGTTGTCGAGCACCTGCGGGAATGCAGTGATCAGCGCCAGCGCGCTGCGATAGTCAGCCTCGTTGGCATAGGGCAGCGGGCCACCCTTGGCGACGATCGAGGGAAAATCGATGTGCAGTCCGCCGAAATGGGTGAAGGGGCGAACTTCGGTCAACGCCAGCATGTCCGGACGCAGCATCGCTTCGCTGCGGCGTTGATCGGTCAAGAACACATCGTAGGAGATCTGCCGGTCAGCGCTCAGCTTGCGGCGGTCGATCCGCTTGAGCCCAGCCAGTGCCGCGTGGACCACGCTGCGCCGGGCGCGAACCTGCGCGCCGCTGTAGAGCAGCCGGAAGGCCGCGATGTTGGGAGCCTGCCCCTTGTAGATCCCTGTCAGCGGATCGAGCGCGTCTTCCTTGCCCCCGATTTCGCGGAACAGGGCCATCAGCCGCGCGTCCTCGCCACTTTCGGCAGCGCGGGCGGACAGCGGCAGCACCGTGCTGCCGGCCAGGGCCAGGGTGCTGGCGGCAAAGCGGCGGCGGGTCAGCATAGGCTCGGGAATCAGCCCCATTTGCGGGTCCGGTACCACTTGGTAATCACGTATTTGGTCCCTTTCACCACCGGGGTCCCGGCGTGCATGGTATCTTCGTTGGGGCGGCCATCGGGCAGGCTGTTGTTCCAGACCAGCAAGGTGCCGCGCTGCGGCGCTACCGCGATCCCGATGTTGGTAAAAGCGGTTGCGCCGCCTTCTTCCACATCGTTCAGATAGCACATGGCGGTAATCGCCCGCTGCCCGCCACGCCGGGTTTCCTCTTTCCAGTAGTCCGACTTGGTCCAGAACAGATCAAGGTGATACTTGAACTCCTGCCCCACCTGGTATCGCTGGCCCTGCATGGTTTCACCCCAGGGATGCGGGATGCCCAGCATCTCGTCGATCCGGCTTTCCAGCGTGTGGACGAAGGGATCATAGCGATCGACATCGCCCGATGACGAGGTTCGCCAGATCTCGTTGGTGCCGTGGTCCAGCACCTTGGATGGCACTGCGGTGCGATCGATCATCGCGATCAGCGCATCGCATTCTTCTGCGGTCAGGAAATCGGGCACGCCCCAGATCTCGGCCCGGTCGGTCTCGATCCGCTGCGCGCGGGGATCGCCATCGAGCCGGCGACGCACATGCGCGCCGGTGCGCAGCAGCGCCACCTTGTCGGGATTGGGAGCATCGGCATAGGGACTGGTCACTTCGCCTGCCTATCGCTTTTGTGCACGAGCGCAAGGCCTTGGGCGAGCGCCTGGTCGCTGCCATCGACGGCGGTATCAGCAGGTCCGACGAAGTGCTGCGGGACGAAGGCTTCGCGCCGGGTACCGTCCACGTGCCACAGCCGTTCATTCGCATAGCTGACTGTCAGGCAGGCCGTGGGCAGATCGTCCCGAATGATCGCGCCCAACAATTGCCCCATTGGCGATCCCACCACCGGCGCGCCGGCGGCGGCGTTCAGGCCGATCGACAGGCCTTCGCCCATCGATCCGGTCCACAGCCCGGCCAGTACCACCGGTCGGCGCAACCGGGGGGCACGCGGCTGGGCATACTCAAGCCAGATCCGCGGGACCCCGAACCGGGTGCGCTCGGCAGTCAATTCGTGGCGCTGGTAGGGCTGGGGGCTGGCGATGAAATGACCGATGATTGACCGCGCGACGGTGGAGTTGCCGCCGCTTGGCGTATCGCGCAGGTCCAGGATCACATGGGCACTGGCGGGCAGCGCGGCGACTGCCTGGTCGAATGCGCCGATCAGCCCGTTCTCGCCCAGCGAATTGTTGATCCGGAATACGGCGACCACATGCCCGGCCTGGTCGATCCGGCGCGAAACGGTCAGCAAGTCTTTGGGCCGCTTGACCGAGGAATAGCCCGGCGGCAGCTCGATCACGACCTGTCGGTCACTGGCCATGAAGGCGAAGTGGCGCGCTTGCTTGAGCCGCCCCGTGGCCAGGGCGTTGAGTGCATAGAGCGCCTGCTGCGCATCAGGAACGATCCCGATCTGGGCATAGAGCGCGGCCACCGCCTTGTCCGGAGCCTGTCCGTCAATCGACAGCAGGCGCCAGCCCGGACGGACCCCGCGCTCAGCCGCGACGCTGCCCTGTTTGACATCGCGCACCATCGGCTGCGCGATCATGCCCTCAAACCACAGGTCCGAAGCCGATGGCGCCCAGGCCATCGCCGGGGCACTGGTCGGGCTGACGTGCAGGTGGCCGTCGCGGTACAGCAGCAGCAGGGTCTGCAGCCGGTCGGCGAAGGTCAGCCGGTCAGGTGCGGTGAGCATGGAGGGGGCGGCCTGATCGAACAGGCGGTTCGAATCGATCCGGTCCCAATAGGCATAGTTTTCGGTCAGTTTGGCGCGCACTTCATCCCAGGATGCCTTGGCGTCGAAGGTGGGGCAGGTGTCAGCGGCAAGCGCTGGCGCGGCCAATTGGGCGCAGGCCAGCGCAGTCAGGGCCGCAGCCCATCGGATCAGGCGATTTTTGTGCATGGATCCAGTCTTGCCAATTGCGCGCCTGCTGACAAGGCTCTTGCCCCGCGCCGCGCTTTGCGCCAGCGTGTGCGGCCATGGAAAACGCAAGCTCTGCTACCGCCCGCTATTCGCGCGGTGCCGTCATCCTGCACTGGCTGATTGCCGTGCTGATTGTGCTCAACACAGTGGCCGCCTGGGTTTCGGAAGATATGCCCAAGGAAGACCGCTCGTTCATCATCGGCAATCACAAGGCGATCGGGATCACGATCATCCTGCTGACGCTGGTGCGGATCGCCTGGCGGCTGACCCATCAGGCCCCGCCGCTGGTCGATACGCTGAAGGCGTGGGAAGCGGCACTGGCCAAGGTGACGCATGTCGGCTTCTACTTCCTGATGCTGGCGCTACCGCTGTCGGGCTGGGCGATGTCGTCCTCGTTCTCGCAGGGCAAACCGATCAGCATGTTCGGCCTGTTCAACATGCCCGCGCTGCCGGTGGCCTATGACAAGGCCACCAACGGGATGTTCCATGAAATGCACGAGATCGGGGCCAACCTGATGGTGCTGCTGTTCGTGCTGCATGTGGTTGCTGCGCTCAAGCATCACTGGATCGACAAGGATACCACGATGCGGCGCATGGTGCCCTGGCTGAAATAGTTCAGCGCTCGTCACGCCAATGCAAAGGGCCCCCGCACCACACAGTGCGGGGGCCCTTCGCTTTTCGGATCGGGTCCTTACCAGAAGAAGTCGTTGATCACGTCAACCACTTCGCCGGTGTAGATATCGACCAGCACCGCATCGTCGTAATAGCGCACCCAGCGATAGGGGCCATACACGTCGGGCAGGCGGTAGTAGCCCGGGTTGGCAATCCAGTAGTCCTCACCGAAGAACAGCGCATCCAGCACATGCCCGATGCTCAGGCGTCGGTAGGAATAGTTGCGGTAGGGCGCATAATAGACCCCGACCTGGAAGTAGCTGGGATGATACGAACGCCAGCCATACCAGTCATACCGGTTGTTGTTGCGCCAGTGACGATCCCAGCGGTTGTAGTTGCTACCCCAGGTCCAGTTCCAGCCACCATACCAGCCCGACCAGTTGTGATGGCGTGAGCGATCCCAGTGGTTCGACCAGTTGCGGTTGCGCCAGTAATCGCGGTTGCCGCCATAGCGGCGCCATTGGTCACGATCGCGATCGTAGCCGCCGTTGTTCCTGACGTGATCGAACCAGTTGCGATCGCCGCTGCTGTTGCGATCGCGCCAGTTGTCGCGGTCGCGATCGCGGCGCTGCACGTTTTCGGTCCAGCCGCGATCCTGGCGGCGGTCATCGCCATCGCGGGTCCGTTCGCGCCGGTCACGCCAGCTGTCGCCGCTGCGGCGTTCGGTGTTGCTCCACCCGCCTTGCGCCGGCGGGGTCTGCGGGGTGGTCTGCGAACCGTTCCAGCCGCGCGAGCGCCGCTCGCCGCCGCCATTCCAACCGCCTTGCGGAGGCGTTGCGGTGCCGCTCCAGCCGCCGCCGCTGCGCGACCCGCCGTTCCAGCCACCCTGCGGAGCAGGGGCCGGTGCCGGGGCGGGGGCAGGTGCGGTTTGGGTGCGGTTGCCGCCCCAGCCGCCCCAGGTGCGGTTCCCACCGTTGTTGCCGCCACCCGCATTGCCGCCGTTCCAACGCGGGGCCGGTGCGGGCGCCGGGGCCGGCGCGGTCTGCGTGCGATTGCCGCCATTCCATCCTGAATTGCCGCCGCTCCAGCGCGGTGCCGGGGCGGGAGCAGGCGCGGGGGCCTGAGCTTGCGGCTGCGGAGACCAACTCGTTCGGCGCGAACCGCCATCGTCCTGGCGTTCCTGGCGAACCTGGCGGCCTTCATCGTTGCCACGGCGCCAGCCGGGACCATCGCCCGCCTGGGCCATGCCGGGCAGCGTGAGTGCCGCGATTGCCAGCGCAACCAGGCTGGTGCGGCGCAGATTGTTCTTGCTTACAACGGCCATGGCCGTTCCTCCATCCATCGCGCCGGAGCGATTCCCGGCGACCACAGATGAAGGGCTATCCGATTCGCGCTGTCGGCAGCGTGAACGAATTGGTAAGCTTTGCGTTCAGCTTCGCGGTGACGAAACTTAACGCGTCAGCTTCTTGTACGCCAACCGGGTCGGGCGATCCGCCGCGTCGCCCAGGCGGCGGCGCTTGTCTTCTTCGTACATCGCGAAGTTGCCTTCGAACCATTCGACGTGGCTGTCGCCTTCGAAGGCCAGGATGTGCGTGGCCAGGCGGTCAAGGAAGAAGCGGTCGTGGCTGATCACCACCGCGCAGCCGGCGAAGTTTTCGATCGCGTCTTCCAGTGCGGCCAGCGTTTCGACGTCGAGGTCGTTGGTCGGTTCGTCCAGCAGCAGCACGTTGCCGCCTTCCTTGAGCATCTTGGCCATGTGCACGCGGTTGCGTTCACCGCCTGAGAGCTTGCCGACGTTCTTCTGCTGGTCCGGGCCCTTGAAATTGAACGCCCCGACATAGGCGCGGGTGCTCATTTCCTGCTTGTTGACGGTCATGTAGTCATGCCCGCCCGAGATTTCCTGCCACACGTTGTTGGCGGGGTTCAGGTCATCGCGGCTCTGGTCGACGAAGCCCAGTCGCACCGTGCTGCCGATCTCGATCGTGCCGCTGTCGGGTTGCTCCTTGCCGGTCAGCAGCTTGAACAGGGTCGATTTGCCGGCGCCGTTCGGCCCGATCACGCCCACGATCCCGCCCGGGGGCAGGATGAAGCTGAGATCTTCGAACAGCAGCTTGTCGCCATAGGCCTTGGAAATGCCCTTGGCCTCGATCACCTTGCCGCCCAGGCGCTCGGGCACCTGGATGATGATCTGGGCCTTGCCGACCGCGCGGTTGTCCTGGGCGTTCTGCAGCTCTTCGAACTTGCGGATACGCGCCTTGCTCTTGGTCTGACGGGCCGCCGGGGTCTGGCGGATCCATTCGAGTTCGCGGGCCAGCGCCTTCTGCTTGCCGCTTTCCTCGCGCTCTTCCTGGGCCATCCGCTTGGCCTTGGTTTCAAGGTAGGTCGAGTAGTTGCCCTCGTAGGGGAAGTACTTGCCCCGATCGAGTTCAAGGATCCAGCCCACCACGTTGTCAAGGAAGTAGCGGTCGTGGGTGATCATCAGCACCGCACCGGCATAGTCCTTGAGGTGGTTTTCCAGCCATTCGACCGATTCCGCGTCAAGGTGGTTGGTCGGTTCGTCCAGCAGCAGGATGTCGGGCTTCTGGATCAGCAGCCGGGTCAGCGCGATGCGGCGCTTCTCACCGCCTGAAAGGTTGCCCACTTCCCAGTCACCCGGGGGGCAGCGCAGTGCTTCCATCGCAATTTCGAGCTGGTTGTCGAGCGTCCAGCCGTCGACCGCGTCGATCTTGTCCTGCAGCTCGGCCATTTCGGCGCCCAGCGCATCGAAATCGGCGTCTTCCTCGGCCATTTCCATGCCGATCGCATTGAACCGCTCGACCATATCGGCGGTTGCCCGCGCGCCGTCCTTGACGTTTTCCAGCACGGTCTTGCTGGTGTCGAGCTCGGGCTCCTGCTCAAGATAGCCGACGGTGATGTTCTCACCCGGCCAGGCTTCACCGGTGAAGTCCTTGTCGATCCCGGCCATGATCTTGATCAGCGTCGACTTACCCGCGCCGTTCGGCCCGACGATGCCGATCTTGGCACCCTGGTAGAACTGCAGGTTGATGTTCGAAAGCACCGGCTTCTGGGCGCCGGGGAAGGTCTTGGTCATGCCCTTCATGACAAAGGCGTACTGGGCGGACATCGGGTTTCCTCTTGAGGGCAAACAGGTTGTGGAGATTTGCCGCGCCCTCTAGCCGGGCAGGGGCCGTGGGGCAAGCGCGGGTTCAGCCCCGCCGCAGCTCGCCGCGCACCATCGCTTCGCTCGTGTGGCCTGACACGCGATTGTGGAGGCTGCGAACAGATACGGCAATTTAGGCGTTGTAGTGTCGACAGTGGTCGTCCACATCTTCAGAAAGCGAAGGGAAGCGGACCATGACTGCATACAAGCCTGAACAGCTGATCGGCCTGGGTCAGGGCCTGCGCTTTACCGAAAGCCCGCGCTGGCGTGGTGACCGGCTGTGGTTCATCGACATCCACGACAGTGCGATCAAATCGGTCAGCCTGGCTGGGGACTTGCGCACCGAGATTGCCTTGCCGTTCAAGCCCAACGGTCTCGGTTTCATGGCTGATGGGTCACTGGTGTTCAGCGATGCGCTGCATCTGGCGATGAAGCGCTGGGACGGATCGACGCTGCATGACCTGGCCGATCTTTCGCAGACCTGCGTCTTCTGTCTGAGCGATGCGGTCACCGATCCGCAGGGCCGGACCTGGGTCAGCGATATCGGCTACAACTTCTGGAACCCCGATGCCCCACCGGCCGAAACGTGTGTGATCGCGCGGATTGATCCCGATGGCGGCGTGACCCGGGTTGCCGGCGATCTTCGCTTTCCCAACGGACTGGTGATCACACCCGATGGCAAGACCCTGATCATCGGCGAAACCAACGGTTTCTGCCTGACCGCTTTCGATATCGAAGCAGATGGCAGCCTGGCGAACCGCCGGGTCTATGCCCAGCTGCCCGAAGGCGTCCAGCCCGACGGGATCTGCCTTGATGCCGAAGGCGCGGTCTGGGTGGCCAATCCGGGCCAGCAGGGGCCATCGGTGCTGCGCGTGCGTGAAGGCGGCGAAGTGACCGACACGATCGAGCTGGAGCATCACGCCTATGCCGTCGCGCTGGGCGGGCCCGAGCGGCGGCACCTGTTCATCTGCTCGTCCGAAGGCCATGATCCGGCAGTGATCGCGGCCCAGCCCAGCGCGGTGCTGCTGGTTGCCGAAGTCGCGGTGCCGGGGGCAGGTACGCCCTGAGCCGGTTGCCAAACCGGAACGACCCGGCTAGGCGGAACAGATGCGAAACATCTTCCGCGCCGCTGCGCTTTCCGCCCTGCTTTCCGCCACTGCCAGCCAGGCCGCCCCGGCGCCTGACGATCTGGCCTGGCAGATCACCGAAGGGCTGACGACCGAGATCGGCGCGCGGCCTGCCGGGTCTGAGCGTGAAGCCAGGGCGCGTGACTGGGCGGTGGCGCGGCTGACCGCGCTGGGCTTCAGGAATGTGCGGGTCGAACCCTTCACTGTCACCGGCTTTGTCCGCGGCGCCGAAACCGCCGAGCTGACCGCGCCTTACCCGCACAAGCTGCACATTACCGCGCTGGGCTATTCGGTGCCGACGCCCAAGGGCGGGCTGAAGGCCGAACTCGTCTATTTCCCCACGCTCGATGCACTGAAGGCCGCGCCCGAAGGCTCGCTCAAGGGCAAGGTCGCGTTCATCGACCATGCCTTCGTCGCCAGCCAGGACGGTGCCGGCTATGGCCCCTATGGAGCGGTGCGCCGCCAGGGCCCGGCGATCGCCGCCAGCAAGGGTGCGGCAGCAGCCGTGATCCGCTCGGTCGGCACCGATCACAACCGCGATCCGCACACCGGGGTTGCCAGCTTCACCGATCCGGCGAAGGCGATCCCGGCCGGGGCGGTCTCGATCCCCGATGCCCTGCTGATCGCGCGGATTGCCAAGACCGGCAAGCCAATGATGATCGACCTGGTGCTGGAAGGCCGCCCGCAAGCGAACATGCCGTCGGGCAATGTCATTGCCGAACTGCCCGGGCGCGATCCCACGCTGCCGCCGGTCATGCTGGCCTGCCATCTCGACAGCTGGGACCTGGGTACCGGCGCGATTGACGATGCCGCCGGCTGCGGGATCATCACGGCGGCAGCGCTGCGCACCCAGCGCCAGGGCCAGCCGCTGCGCACGATCCGGGTGCTGTGGGCGGGTTCGGAAGAGATCGGCGTGTTCGGCGGGGCCGCCTATGGCAAGGCCCATGCCGCCGAACCGCATGCCCTGGTGATGGAGAGCGACTTTGGCGCCGACCGCGTCTGGCGGGTCAAGTTCAACCTCTCCATGGCGAACCAGCCGCTGCGCAACCGGATCGCGGCCGGGCTGGCACTGATGGGGATCGTACCGGCGGCCGACAAGGCCAACGGCGGGGCTGACACCGGCGCGATCATCGCTGCGCAGAAGCCGGGCGTGATCGATCTCGACCAGGACGGGACGCGCTATTTCGACCTGCACCACACGCCCGACGATACGCTGGACAAGGTTGATCCGGTCCAGCTTGAACAGAACGTCGCGGCCTGGACCGTGGTGCTGAAGGAAGTGGCAAACGAGGCGGGACCGATCAAGCCGGCCGAGTAGGGCCTAGGTCCGGATCAGCCCCTCGATCGGCTTGCCCTTGCTGCCCGGGAACAGCCCGGGCGCGACGCGCAGCGGATCGAGCCCGAAGTGCGCTGCCACCGCCCCGCCGATCAGCGCGTCAAGGTCGGCGGTCGGCCTGAGGTCGCGTCCTTCGTAAAGCTGGTTTTGGCCAAGACCCGGCCAGTCTGTCAGGATCCGTCTGCCCGCCACGGTGCCGCCAAGCAGCATGGCCAGCGATCCGGTGCCGTGGTCGGTCCCGCCGGTCCCATTCGCCGCAGCGGTGCGACCGAACTCGGTGGCGACCACCACCAGCGTATCGGCCCAACTTTCGCCCAGATTGCTGCGCAGCGCGGCCAGCAGGCCGTCGAGCCCTTCCAGCTGGTTGTTGAGCCGCGCCTTCTGCCCGGCGTGGGTATCCCAGCCGGTGGTTTCGACCATCACCACCCGCGCGCCATCCGCGCCCTTCATCAGCGACGCGATCAGCTGCCCGGCGGCGGCTGCACCGCGCGCGCCGCCGCTGGCCAGGTCACCGGCCATCGCCCGGGTCTGCAAAGCCTCCTGCCACAGGGCATGGAGCTGCTGGTCCTGGGCATACATCCCGGTAACGCGCTGCAGCAGATCCTGCGAGGCATCGGGCAGGTTCGAGGAGGCATAGCTGGAGACCTGCACCGCGCCGCGCAGCGCGGTGGGGATCGTCGCCGAGATCGCCAGTCCGCGCGTTTCGCGCGGTAGCAGTGCGAGCAGGCGGTTCAGCCACCCGTCCTTGCGGTCATAGGGCAGCAGCCCGCCGGTTTCGAGCACGTTCTGGCCATCGAAGTGCGAGCGATCGCGATAGGGCGAAGCAATCGCGTGGGCGAACAGCGCCTGCTTGGCTCCATACAGACCCGCGACCTGCTTCAGCGCCGGATGCAGCGCGAACAGGCCGCCCAGCCGGGGCTGTTGCAGCAGTTCGGGGATCAGATCGCCGCGCAGCGCGGCATAGGCCGGATCGCCGGTGGGGGCGAGGGTGGCAAGCCCATCGGCCGCGCCGCGCTGGATCACGAAGACCAGCCGGCGTTCGGTCGCGGCCTTGGCAAAGGCGATCCTGGGGGCAAACAGCGCGGCGGTGCCGGCGGCAAGCATCTGGCGGCGGTGAAGCAGCATGGGGGTTACCTCCGCATCATTTCGGGTGAGGCGAGCAGCAGCGCGAGCGCCTGCGGACCGCTTTCGGCGCGGGTAATCGCCTCGCGTGTCGATTGGCTCAGGCTTTGCGGGAACAAAGCCTCGGCCAGCGTACGGGCATCGATCGCCGGGGCGGCGCGATCGGCGATCCGCTGGGCCACTTCGACCCGGCGATAGAGCGCATCGGGGCCAGCCCAGCTGGGCGCCACATCGTCATAGCCGGCGGGCGATCCGGGCTTCCAGATCGCCTGGCCCAGTTGCTGAAAGCCGCCGGCGGCGTTGCGCCCGGGCAAGGCCTTGATCCCGGTGGCGCGCAGCGCGGCCAGGGTCCAGTCCCACGGGGTGCGGAACTTGGGGGCGCCCTGCCAGCACTCGGGCGAGGCCAGCAGGACCCGGTAGAGCGACTTGAGATCGCCCCCGTTGCGCAGGAAGTCCGCCTCCAGCCGGGCGACCAGCGCGGGCGGCGGATCGTCGGCCGCGAAGTGCCGCGCCAGCTTGGTGGCCACATGCCGGGCCGTGGCAGGGTGGCGGGCCAGATCGTCCAGCACCGCCTGGGCCTGCGCCTCGCCCGCCTGGCCATAGCGCTTGCCGATGATCGACCGGCTGCCTGGCTGGTGGATCGGCGCGGCGAACCAGAACCCGGGACCGGGGCCGCGCAGCAGCGGCTGCTTGGCCAGGCCGCCAACGGTCCAGCCGGTCAGCGCCCGGGCAAACTCGGTCACATCGGCCTGGCTGTAGCCGGTGCGCACGCCCAGCGTGTGCAGTTCAAGGATCTCGCGCGCCAGGTTCTCGTTGAGCCCGCGTTCGCGCCCGCGCCGCGATGCGCGCTGCGCCAGCGGGCTTTCGGGGCCAACGGATTCGGCCTGATCGAGGTAGAGCAGCATGGCCGGATGCCGCTCGACCGCGTTCAGCATGTCGCTGAACCGGCCCAGCACATGCGGGCGGATCGCTTCGAATTCGAAGGCTCCGGCCAGGCCGATCACCGCGACCTTATCCACCGACACCGCGAAATGGTTCGACCAGAAGTGCACCAGCCGTTCGACGAAGGGCGTATCGCTGGCCAGCGCGGCATCGGTGCGCGCGCCGACTGCACTGGTATAGGCATCGCGCAGGTCGCGGAACGGACCCGGTTCGCCATCGACCTTGGCCTTCGGGTCGGTGCCGTCCTGCTTGGCTTCGTCCTTGCGCTCACGCCGATCGTCGCGCGCCTCGCGCAGCATGGTGACCAGCTGCGGTGTGCCGGTTTGCGCGGCGATCGCGGCGGGACGGGGATCGAACCGCGCGAACTGTGCCTCCAGCCAGCCGCGCGGATCGGCGGGCGGGCTTTCGCCCAGCTTGCCGCCCAGCCCAAAGCGGTTGAGCGCCGTTGCGATCTTGTCCATGCCGCACTCCCGTTGCTGTTGGGGGCCTTGTGCCGACCAAGGGGTCAGCTGTCTCTTCGCAAAGTGTAATTCATTGTCGCGCCTGAACTCTGGCTGACGCGCTCACAACTTGTCGGCGATCACCCCGGCGGCCGTCAGTGCATCGAGTTCCTGTTCCGAAAGGCCGAGCCTTTCCGCCAGCACCGCGCGGGTATCCTGGCCCGATCGCGGCGGAGCGATCCGGTAGCTGGCCGGACTGCGCGAGAACTGGCCCGGAAAGCCCAGGAACCGCACCGGCGTGCCATCCTCGCGCGCCATGTCATGGATCAGCCCGCGCGCTGCCACCTGGGGCAGGGCGAGCGCTTCGGGCACGGTGTTGATCCGGCCCCCGGGCAGCTTGGCCGCATCCATCGCCGCAATCAGATCATCCGAAGTCCATTCGGCAATCGCCGGTTCAAGCAGCGCGAGCAGGTCCCCGCGATTGGCGCTGCGGATGCTGGAGACGGCAAAGCGCGGATCCTCACCCCAGTCGGCGCGGCCCAGCAGCTTGCAGAAGTCGCGGAACTGGCGGTCATTGCCCAGCGCCACCAGCACCCGCCCGTCCTTGCAGGCAAAGTCCTGATAGGGGCTGATCGAGGGGTGCTGGTTGCCCATCCGCCGCGGCTCAAGCCCGCCGTTGAGCCAGTTGGAGGCCTGATTGGCCAGCATCACCAGCTGGCTGTCAAGCAAGGCCACGTCGATCTGCTGGCCTTCGCCGGTGCGCCCCCGGTGCTGCAGCGCGGCCAGGATCGAGATCGTGGCGTAGAGCCCGGTCGAAAGGTCGGCCACCGGCACGGCGGCCTTCATCGGGCCGCTTTCCTCGGTGCCGGTCACGCTCATCAGCCCGCTCAGCCCCTGGATCAGGAAGTCGTACCCGCCCTTGTCCTTGTCGGGGCCGTACTGGCCAAAGCCCGAGATCGAGCAATAGATCAGGTCGGGCTTGATTGCACTGAGTGCGGCATAGTCGAGCCCGTATTTGGCCAGCGCGCCAACCCGGAAGTTCTCGATCACCACGTCGGCGTCGGCGACGAGACATCGGACCAGTTCCGCGCCTTCGGGCCGGGCAATATCGACCGCGATCGAGCGCTTGTTGCGGTTGGCCGAGAGGTAATAGGCCGAATCGCGCGAGCCATCGTCGAGGAACGGCGGACCCCAGCGGCGGGTGTCGTCACCCTGACCGGGCTGCTCCAGCTTGATCACCTCGGCGCCCAGATCGCCCAGGATCTGCGTGCACCACGGCCCCGCAAGCACGCGCGACAGATCGAGCACCTTGATCCCCGCAAGCGGCCCGACCGGGGCAGGACTGTCCGTCAATTCAGCCTCTTACTGAAAGGTCTTGATAATGCCCGAGAAGTCGGTGCCACCGTTCCCGGCCTCGGCAAAGGCGGCGTAGAGTTCTTCGGCCCGCTGGCCCATCGGCACATCCGCTCCGGCGCTCCTGGCTGCTTCCATCGCCAGCTTGAGGTCCTTGAGCATCAGTGCGGCGGCGAACCCGCCCTGATAGCCGTTATCGGCCGGGCTTTGCGGGCCGACCCCCGGCACCGGGCAATAGGCGGTCATCGACCACGACTGGCCCGAGGCCTTGCTCGAGATGTCGAAGAAGGTCTGCAGGTCCAGCCCCAGCCTGTCGGCCAGTGCAAAGGCTTCGCAGGTGGCGATCATCGTCGCGCCCAGGATCATGTTGTTGCAAATCTTGGCAGCCTGGCCCGCGCCCGATGCACCGGCGTGGATCACCGCCTTGCCCATTGCGGCCAGGATCGGCTCGGCACGCTTGAAGGCATCGTCGCTGCCGCCGACCATGAAGGTCAAGGTGCCGCCATTGGCCGCCGCGATCCCACCCGAGACGGGGGCATCGACCATCGCATAACCGGCTGTACCAGCCGCTTCGCCAACCTTGCGGGCGGTATCGACGTCGATCGTCGAACAATCGATCAGCAGCGCGCTGGTCGGCGCCTGGCCGATCACATCGGCGCTGAACACGCTTTCGACAATCGCGCCATTGGGCAGCATCGAAACCACCGCCTCGGCGCCCTGAACCGCCTCGCGCACCGAAGTGTAGGTGGCGCAGCCGTTGTCCTTGGCGCGGGCAAGCGCCTCTTCGGACAGGTCGAAGGCATGGACCTCATGCCCCGCCTTGACCAGATTCGCGGCCATCCCGCCGCCCATGTTGCCGAGGCCGATGAAGGCGATTTTCATGGTTTAGCGCCCCTTCCAGTTGCCGGGCCGCTTTTCGATGAACGCGGCCATGCCTTCCTTCTGGTCTTCGGTGCCGAACAGCCCGTTGAACAGACGGCGTTCGAACAGCACGCCCTGGGTCAGGGTGGTCTCGAACGCGGCATTGACCATTTCCTTGGCGGCAATCGCGGCCAGCGGGGGCATCGCAGCGATTTCGGCAGCGGTCTTGAGCGCGGCATCCTTCAGTTCGGCCAGCGGGACGACCTTGGCGGCCAGGCCCGCGGCTTCGGCTTCCTCGGCGCCCATCATCCGCCCGGTCAGGCACATTTCCATCGCCTTGGCCTTGCCCACCGCGCGGGTCAGGCGCTGGCTGCCGCCCATGCCGGGGGTGACCCCCAGCTTGATTTCGGGCTGGCCGAATTTGGCGTTGTCTGCCGCGATGATGAAATCGGCCATCATTGCCAGCTCGCAGCCGCCGCCCAGTGCATAGCCGGCCACCGCCGCGATCCACGGCTTGCGGGTGGCGGTGACGCGGTCATAACCGGCGAACAGCCCGCCGCCGTAGACGTCGCCAAAGCTCTTTTCCGACATCTCCTTGATGTCGGCCCCGGCGGCAAAGGCCTTTTCGCTGCCGGTCAGCACCGCGCAGCGCTGGCTGTCATCGGCGTCGAATGCGGCGAAAGCGGCGATCAGGTCTTCGAGCACCTGGCTGTTGAGCGCGTTGAGCGCCTGCGGCCGGTTGAGCGTGATCAGCGTGACCGCGCCCTGCTGTTCGACGAGGATGGTTTCGTATTGGCTCACGTCAGTCTCCAGTCTTGCACCGGGGGATGTGGAAGTTGACAAAGTTCACAGGGTTCAGAAATCAAAAAAGTGCCCGATTTCCGCCGTAGCGGCGATGATGACAGTCAGGCCGGGTGTAGGAAAGGTGCGGGACGTCACAGCGGCTGCCATTCGTTGCCTGCGCCTAGCGGCGCGAAGATGCTGTCGATCAGTTCGTCGGAAACGCCTTCAGGCGTGGCCGGGTCCCACTTGGGGTCCATGGTCTTGTCCACGATCACCGCGCGGACGCCCTCGGCAAAGTCGGGGCGGGTCAGGACGCGGCTGGCGATGCGGTATTCCATCATCATGTTCGCGGCAAAGTCTTCGCACAGCAGGCTGTCGTGCAGCTGGCGCAGCGCGACCTTGCAGGTCTGCGGCGATTTGGTGCGCAGTGTGGCCAGTTCCTTGGCCGCCCATTCGCTGTCGTCGCCCTCAAGACTGGCGAGCACGTCCTCATAACGGTCCGAGGCAAAGTGCCTGGCGATCTGCGCCGCATTGGCTTCGATCCGGGCCGGGGGCGGGGTGACCGACAGCGCGGCCAGCACCTTGGCGGGATCGTGCCCGGCCACCAGCCGCGCCTTGGCATCGGCCAGCGCTTCCTGCGTCAGGTAATGGGTGGCGAGGCCCGTCCACAGGCATTCGCTGCCATCGAGCCGCGCGCCGGTCAGCGCCAGGAACTGGCCCATCCGACCCTGCAACCGCGACAGGTGCCAGCCGCCGCCGACATCCGGGAACAGGCCGATGCCCGTCTCGGGCATGGCAAAGCGCGTGTTCTCGGTCGCGACGCGGAACCGCGCCGGCTGGCTGATCCCCACGCCGCCGCCCATGGTGATCCCGTCCATGAAGGCCACCACCGGCTTGGGATAGGTCATCAGTAGGTGGTTGAGCTGGTATTCCTCATAGAAGAACTTCAGCCCCGATTTGCCGCCGTCGGTCAGCGCCGAATTGCGCAGGAAGGCGATATCGCCGCCTGCGCAGAAACCGCGGCCTTCGCTGTGATCGATGATCACAACCTGCACCGCAGCGTCGTCGCGCCAGGCCAGCAGCGCTTCGGTCATGGCGTGGTCCATGCCTTGCGTCAGCGCGTGGATCGCCTTGGGGCGGTTGAGCGTCAGGAACCCGGCCGCGCCTTCGCGGCGGATGATCATTTCGTCTGTCATTGGCGCAGCAGGTCCCGTCCTACAATCATCCGCATCACCTGGTTGGTGCCTTCAAGGATCGAATGCACCCGCAGGTCGCGCCAGAAGCGTTCGATCGGATAGTCCTTGAGATAGCCATAGCCGCCGAACAGCTGCAGCGCATCGTTGACGATCTTGCTGCCGCTGTCGGTGGCGAGCCGCTTGGCCATGGCCGAAAAACGGCTCTTGTCGGGGGCATTGGCGGTCACCTTGGCGGCGGCCATGTAGAGCAGCGCGCGCGCGGCCTCGAGGTCGGTCGCCATGTCGGCCAGCATGAACTGGGTGTTCTGGAAATCGGCGATCGGCTGGCCAAACTGCTGGCGGTCCCGGGTATAGGCCACTGCCTCGTCCAGGCAGCGCTGCGCCCCGCCCAGCGAGCAGGCGCCGATGTTGAGCCGCCCGCCATCGAGGCCCGCCATGGCAAAACGGAACCCTTCGCCCTCGGCCCCGACGCGGTTGGCCACCGGTACACGGCAGTCCTCAAACACCACCTGCGCGGTGGGTGAAGCGTTCCACCCCAGCTTCTTCTCAGGCGCACCGAACGACAGCCCGGGGGTGCCTTTTTCGATCACCAGGCAGGTGATCCCCTTGGCCCGGTCATCGCTGGTGCGGACCATGGCGACATAGAGATCGTTGTAGCCCGCGCCCGAAATGAACTGCTTGGTGCCGTTCAGCACATAGTGATCGCCGTCCAGCCGCGCGGTGGTCTTGAGTGCCGCCGCGTCCGAGCCCGAGCCCGGTTCGGTCAGGCAGTAGGAGGCGATCTTTTCCATCGAGACCAGTTCGGGCAGGAACCGCGCCTTGAGCTCGGCCGAGCCATAGGTGTCGATCATCCAGGTCGCCATGTTGTGGATCGAGATATAGGCGCTGGTCGCCGGGCAGCCATAGGCCATGGCCTCCATGATCAGCGCGGCTTCCAGCCGGCCCAGCCCGATCCCGCCGTTCTCTTCGGACACATAGATCGCGCCAAATCCCAGTTCGCCGGCGGCCTTCCAGACATCGACCGGATAGTGGCTCTGCTCGTCCCATTCGGCCGCGAAGGGCGTGATCCGGTCGGCAGTGAACTTGCGCGCCATGTCCTGGATCGCAAGCTGGTCTTCGGTGAGTGAAAACTGGTCGGTCATTGGCTGTTCGTCTCTTTCAGGACCCGGCGCTGGAACAGGGGGGTGGCCACGGTTTCGCCGATCCACAAGGGGAAAAGCGGCGGATCGAGGTTCTTTTCCCAGGCCAGCGCTCCGGTCAAGGTGCCACCGGCCCAGGGCACATCGGGAAAGGCCTTGGCGAGCGGATCGCGGTAGGCCTGGTCAGCGGTGATCACGATCCAGCCGTTGCGCTTCAGTTCGGTTACCAGATCGGCGATGTAGAGCGCGGCAAGATCGGTTTCGTGCAGCAGCAACACGTGCGCGGGTGAGCGCCCCAGCGCACTGACTGCCATGCGGTCATGATATTCCAGCGCGCTCAGCTGCATCTGCAGATAGAGCCTGCGCAGCGCCTTCATATCCATCGTCTTGCCGGCCTTGGCGGCATCGATGGTCAGCTGTTCAAGGTGCCAGTCCACCCCGTCGGCAGTGACATAGCCATTGCGCAGCCCCCTTGCGGCAAGCCCCGCGCGGACCGCATCGCGCTTGACCTTGTCGGGGCCGCCTTCGTGCAGATAGGGAAAGCGCAGCCACGCTCGATAGCCGGCCCGGCCCTTGAGCCAGGCTTCACCGCGGTCGACATCGGCCAGGAATTGCTCGGCGCTGATCTGGTTGAGGCTCTGGTGCGAAAAGGTGTGGTTGGCAATCAGATGCCCGGCCGCGACATAGGCCATGATCCTGGCCTCTCCGCCTGCACCGTCGGGCTGGGCAAGCCTGCCCGGGTTGACGAAGAACACCGCCTGCCTGACCCGCGCCTGTCGCAGCCCGGCAATCAGCCGCTGCGACCGTTCCTCGGGCGTGAAGAAAGCCCCGCGCTGGCGCGGCACATCGTCGAACGACAGGGCAACCCGCTTGCCCGCCAGCGCCGCAGAGGGCGCCAGCAGCAGCGCGATCAGCAGGACCAGGCGGGCCAGCAAGGCGGCCTTACCCCAGCGTCGGAATGATGAACGCGTTCGAACCGTCGCTTCCACCATCGGGCCAGCGAGCGGTGATTTTCTTCTTCTTGGTCCAGAAGCCGATCCCGTCCATTCCGTACTGGTCCGTGTCGCCAAAGCCCGAACGCTTCCAGCCGCCGAAGCTGTGATAGGCGACCGGCACCGGGATCGGCACGTTGATCCCGACCATGCCGACGTTCACCCGCGCGGCGAATTCGCGCGCGGCATGCCCGTTGCGGGTGAACAGCGCGACGCCGTTACCGTACTGGTGCTTGGAGGGCAGGGCGAGCGCCTCTTCGAAATCCTTGGCGCGGACGATCTGGAGCACCGGGCCGAAGATCTCGTTGTGATAGCTGGTCATGTCCGGGGTGACGCGGTCAAGCAGCGTCGGGCCCAGGAAATAGCCTTCCTCATGCCCCTGCATGGTGAAGCCGCGCCCGTCGATCACCAGTTCGCTGCCTTCATCGACCGCGGTCTGGATCCAGCGTTCGATATTGGCCTTGTGCTGGGCGGTGACCACCGGACCGTACTGGGCTTCGGGATCAGTCGAAATACCGACCTTGAGCGCCTCGATCGCGGGGATCAGCTTGGCCTTCAGTTTCTCGGCGGTCTCTTCGCCCACCGGTACCACCACCGGCAGCGCCATGCAGCGTTCGCCGGCCGAGCCGAAGGCCGCGCCGCACAGGTCGCCAACCACCTGGTCAAGATCGGCATCGGGCATCACGATCCCGTGGTTCTTCGCGCCGCCCATCGCCTGGACCCGCTTGCCCGCGCGCACGCCGCGCTCATAGACGTAGTGCGCGATGTCCGAAGAGCCGACGAAGCTGACCGCCGCAATCGCCGGGTGATCAAGGATCAGATCGACCATTTCCTTGTCGCCGTGGACCACCTGGAAGATCCCTTCGGGCAGGCCCGCTTCAAGGAACAGTTCGGCCAGGCGATTGGGCACAGAGGGATCGCGTTCAGAAGGCTTGAGGATGAAGGCGTTGCCGACGCTGGTGGCAACCGCGCCCATCCACAGCGGGATCATCGCCGGGAAGTTGAACGGGGTGATACCCGCGCCGATCCCCAGCGGCTGGCGGAACGAGGTGACGTCGATCCCCGGGCCCGCGCCCTGGCTGAATTCGCCCTTCAGCACATGCGGCAGCCCGCAGCAGAATTCGACCACTTCCAGCCCGCGCTGGATATCGCCCTTGCTGTCGGCGATCACCTTGCCGTGTTCGGCGCTGAGCATTTCGGCCAGCTCGTTCATGTTGCGCTCTACCAGCGCCTTGAAATCGAACATCACCCGCGCGCGGCGCTGGGGGTTCATCGCGGACCAGGCGGGTTGGGCGGCCTGCGCCGCAGCCACCGCGCGGTCCAGCGCATCGGCGCCGCCCAGCACGACTTCGGCCTGCTGGCCGCCGTTGTTGGGGTCCATCACCGCGTGCTTGCGGGTGACGGCAAGCCCGGCGGTGCCACCGTGGATGAAATGATCGACCAGACGCATGATACGGCTCCTCTCGAGTCCCTTTGCATGCAGCCCTGCACCCGCACAGCATTGCAGACAAGGCGAATTTTTGCGGCTATGACCTGCAATTATGCAGGCATTTGATTGGAGCGACTATCAGGCCTTTCTGGCGATTGCCCGGGCCGGACAACTGGCCCGCGCCGGCACCGCGCTGGGGGTCGATGCCACCACCATGGGCCGCCGCCTGCGCCGGCTTGAAGCGCGGCTGGGGGTCACGCTGTTCGAACAGACCCGCGAAGGCCAGGTGCTGACCGAAGCCGGGGAAGCGCTGCTCGCCCGGGTCGAGGCGATGGCCCAGGCCGCTTCTGGAATTGCCGAGGGGCAGGGCGGGGCGGCGGCGCTTTCGGGCACGCTCAGGATCTCGGTGCCGGAAGGCTTCGGCGGCTGGTTCCTGCCGCGGCATATCGAGGCTTTCACGCAGGCCCACCCCGCGCTGACGCTGGACCTCGTCGCCAATTCGGGCCTGCTCAGCCTGTCCAAGCGCGAGGCCGACGTCGCGGTTACCCTGTCGCGGCCCAAGGCCGGGCCGGTGATCGCGCGAAAGCTTTCGGACTATACGCTGCGGCTCTATGCCAGCCCAAGCTACCTTGACCGCACCGGCCTGCCGCAGCGTCCGGCCGAACTGGCCCAGCAGCACCGCCTGATCGGCTATATCCCCGATCTGCTCTATGATCCGGTGCTGCGCTATCTTGATGAGATCCACCCCGGGCTCACCGCCACCCTGCGCTCATCCAGCATCAACGCCCAGCATCACCTGATCGCGGCCGGGGCGGGGTTGGGGGTGCTGCCGTGCTTTATCGGTGATGCCGATCCGGGGCTGGTCCCGGTCCTGCCCGAGCGGCAGATCCGCCGCTCGTTCTGGCTGGTAACCCATAAGGACACCCACAACCTGGCGCGGGTGCGGGCCGGGCGCGACTGGCTGGCCGATGCCGTGCAGCAGCACCGCGCGGCGCTGCTCCCTTAGGCCGGTTCTTCCTCGCCCGGTTCGGCGAGTGCATTGTGATAGAGTTCCCACAGCGCGATCGCGGTCCCTGCAACCAGCGGCCCCAGGATCACCCCGTGGAACCCGAACAGCCCGACCCCGCCCAGCGTCGCGATCAGCACCAGCCAGTCAGGCAGGCCGGTCTCGCGCCCGACGATCATCGGGCGGACGACATTGTCCGCCCCGCCGATCACGAAGATCCCGCAGGCGATCAGCGTCACGCCCTGCCAGATCTGGCCGGTCGCCAGCAGGAAGATCGCGGTTGGCACCCAGATCAGTCCGGTACCGACTACCGGCAGCAAGGTGGCGAAGGCCATCACTGTGCCCCAGATCAGCGGTGAAGGCAGGCCCAGCAGCGCGAAGACGATCCCGCCGATCGTCCCCTGCAGCAGCGCCACCAGCACCGTGCCCTTGACTGTGCTACGCACGATCGAAGCGATCCGTTCGCCCAGATGCCGCTTGGTTGGCGGGGACAGCGGCATCACGGTCCAGAACTGGCGGACCATCGTCCGGCCCTTGATCAGGAAAAAGAACAGCAGGTACAGCGTGATCAGGATCGAGAAGAACAGGCTGATCACCGATTGGCCGATCGACAGCACGGACTTGCTGATCGTCTGCAGGTTGGCCTGGATCTGGGCGACAAGGTACTGGCCAAGATCGCCGACATTGGCAACGCCGCGGCTGGCCAGCCAGTCGCTGGCCCATGAAGGCAGGCTGGCGAACAGGCTTGCGGCCTTGACGCCCAGGGCCTGGGGATCGGTCAGCAGCGGCGATTTCACAACCGTGCTGAGTTCGCTGGCGATCATCAGCGCGATGATCAGCGCCGGGATGATCAGGCTCAGCAAAACCAGCACGACCGTGCCGATCGCCGCCCGCCCGGTCTTGCCGCCGGCTGCCAGGCGCAGGTAGACCGGCCGGAACACCAGCGCGAGGATCGCCGCCCACAGCAGCGGCGACCAGAAGGCAAACAGGATCACGGCCAGCGCAACCGCCGCAGTAGTAGTCAGCCAGCCCAGCACGCGGCGCTCTTCCGGGGGCAGCGGCGGCGGCGTATCCGCTACAATGTCTGGCGCGGCTGTGCTCATCGGGCGGGGATCCTGGCAGCGATGTCATTCAAATGGCTGGGCATGCGGGGTATTCCTGGCCGGGACGATCCCCGAAAGCTACACCATGACCAGACCGGCGACCAGCCGCATTCGCGCCCGCGCTGCGGAGTGACCACAAACAGGAAATTGGTCGGGGAGACAGGATTCGAACCTGCGACCCTCTGCTCCCAAAGCAGATGCGCTACCAGGCTGCGCTACTCCCCGACCGGGGTATCTTCACTTTGCGCTGGTGGGCCCGGCAGGACTCGAACCCGCGACCTAGCCGTTATGAGCGGCCAGCTCTAACCAACTGAGCTACAGGCCCATGCGCGCAAAGCGAGCCGGGGCGTTAGCTTGGTGTGCGCGCTTAGGCAAGCGCGACCGATGCGATCAGATCCTTGACGCGGGTGTTGGCCACGCCGCGCTGTTTCAGATAGCCGAAGACATCGCGCCACCAGCTGTAGAGCCGGTCAAGATCGTCCTCGCTGCGCACATAGGGGGTATAGCCGGGCGCCAGCGAGGGGCTGTGGAACGAGAACACCAGCACCGGCAGGCCTTCGTCGATCGCAATGTCGATCCCGCGGATCGCTTCTTCGCTGGTGACCCCTTCCGGGGTCAGCGGGATCCGTTCGAGCAGGCCGATCCGGGCCAGCACCCCGCGCAGGCGCGGCACCCGCCACATTTGCGGATAGAGCCAGGGGCCAAGCTGGCGCAGCGGCCCCCAGTAAACCGTGGTCAGCGGCATCTCCATCAGTGCCTTGTCACGGTTGAGCCAATAGGGCCGCAGCGGAAAGCCGCGGAAATTGGGACCGCCGCCGGCCGAATAGTCAAAGCTGGAGCGGACCGAGCTGTCGATCGCGATCCCGCCATCCGCAAGGATATCCGCGCTGTTGGGGCCAACTCCATAGCGGCCCGCGCGATAGATCAGCGGGGTGGCGCCAAAACCGCGTTCGATCGCATCGCGCAGAGTGCGGAACTTGGCGCGTTCCAGATCGTGCGGCAGATTGCCGGCAAAGGTGTTGTATTCGGTCACGTCCTCTTCATGCGGAGGATTGACCCAGGGGTGCAACTGCACGCCGACCTCGGCCTTGCCCGCAGCGATTGCCGGGCGCAGGATTTCCTGGGCGGCGGGCGAGGTCGCGATCGGGTAGTCGATCAGGTAGATCGGCACCACCTGCTGGCCTTCGCAAAATTCCTGGAACTTGGCCAGCCGGGCAACGGTATGAACCGTGTGCTCCTCACGCGCGATCGGCTTGAGCCAGTCGAATTCCTCTTCGGTATCGACGGTCAGCACGAACCGCTGGCCGCACTCGGGCTGGAAGCGCACGAAATCGGGATTGCTGGGCAGATCGGGAATCCGCACGGCTGCCAAAGTATTTACCCCTGTCTTGCCAAAGCGGGCCTAGGCCCGGTTTTCATCGGCGGCTTGGGTATGGGAGGGGAGCGCATGGGTCAAGCCCGGCAGGCTCAACCGCAGCCGATCACCCTTGCGCACCAGATCGCCGCCGGCCGCGCGGGCCTCGGCCTGGGCCAGCCGCAGGGCGAAGCCGACCCCGAACACTCCGGCTGCAACCACCTGGGGAATTGACCCGGCGGCGGCGTGGAACAGCTGCTCCTCGTCCCGCGCGGCCAGCTGGGCGGGCAGGGCCATGTCGAGCCGTTGCAGACCATGCTTGGCACGCAGCCGCAGTTTAAGCTGTTCGCCCGGCGCGCTGACCCCGGCCAGCGTTGCCAGCAGCCGCCAGACGATCCGTTCAACCTCGATCCGGTCGAGCGCCACCGGCAGGGGGCGATCATCGATCCTGAGTTCGAACCCGCTGCCCCGGCCTTTGGTATGGGTGCCAAGCTGGCCGGACGTCGCCTCGATCACCGCAACCAGATCGGTCTCGCCGGGGTCAAGCTCCATCGCCGCGCTGTCAAGCTTGGCCAGCCGTTCAAGCTCTTCGAAGGCCGAGAGCATCCGCGCTGCATCACCGGCAATCCCGGCGGCCAGCGCGCGATATTCATGCGGGGTCGGGCCATAGAGCTGCTGCTGGATCAGTTCGGCATAGCCCTGGATCGCGTTCACCGGGTTGCGCAATTCGTGCAGCATCTGGCGGATCCGGTCGGCCTGGCTGTCGGGCACCGGCGGGTTGGCGGCGGCCCTGGGCTTGGCCGGAGGACGGCGCAGACGGCCGCGATAGCCCAGGAAATGTCCGGTCAGCGGATCGAACCACGGCGCCGCGTCAAGGTGCCAGCGTCCGGCGATTGCGGGCGCGCCGCCCAGTTCGATCATCTGGCTGCGCAAGGGCTGGCGCTGGCGGGCCAGCCGGTCGAACTGGGCATCGCCATGCAGCCGGGTTCCGGCCAGCATCGGGGCGACCCCTGCGTCGCACCAGTTGATCCGCAAGTCGGCATCGGTGGCGAAATCGCAGGCGCGCACTTCGCCCGGCACCGCCAGCATATGTTCCTCGCCCAGCGGCAGGCGCGGCGAATCGTGCGCGGGTTCGTGCTCGACCACCTGCTTGGCGCGGCGATAGGCTTCGATCCGGCGCACGATCGCGCCGATCCCGTCTTCGGGTCTGGCCGGTTCGGGCTGCAAGACATCGCTGCCAGTCTGGTCAGGCTCAAGCGCGGCAGCGGGCTGGCGCAGTTCGATGACTTCAGCGGCGGGGCGGCTGTCTGCGTCGGCGACCGGGGGCGCAGCCGCAGCCGGGGGCAAGCCGCGATCGTTGATTCCCAGCCGCACCAGCAGGCCGGCAACCGCCGGGGCCAGGTCCTGACGCTCGCGCAGCGCCGGGCGCGCGGCGGGCGGCAGCGCGGGGATCAGGTCAAGCCATTGCTCTTCTTCCAGCTGTGCGCGCTGCAAGGCGGTGGCCGCCACCCTGGGTTCGCCGCTGGCCAGCGCCGCAACCAATCGCGGCGAACGCAGCCGCAGCGCCGGTTCACGCAGCATTGCGGCGCGCTCGTTCGGCGGGATGATCGCGCCCAGCGCGCCCAGCCGGTCATAGGCGGCGTCAAGCTGCTCTCCGTGCGCATCGACCGGCAAGGTGCCCAGCAGGTCAAGCAGCTGGCGGAACTGGATGCGCTGCATGCCCGGTCCGTCGGCGCGCATGCGCAGCACGGTTCCAAGGCGATCGTCGAAATGCATCCGGGTTCCCTAGTCGAACGCGCATGGCGCGCGCGAGGGCGCTTACCAGACTTGTCCCCAGCGTGGGGGGCTTGCGAAAGGTGCGTTGCAAAGCGGGACAGTTGCCGCCATAAACAATAATATTAT
The DNA here is from genome assembly GCF_020852455.1 of Novosphingobium sp. Lineage (GTDB taxonomy): Bacteria > Pseudomonadota > Alphaproteobacteria > Sphingomonadales > Sphingomonadaceae > Novosphingobium. The sequence goes on along the minus strand of NZ_JADZAT010000007.1, from coordinate 52,321 downwards.
CGCGAGGGGATGCGCAGCGCGGTAAAAGTTGCCAAAGTACGGCACTGCGCTGCGTCTGGCGGCACGAAAGGGTGATTCCGATGGCCAATCTCGATTCGATCGATCGCCGCCTGCTGGCCGAATTGCAGGACGAAGGGCGCGTCACCAATGTCGAGCTGGCCCAGCGCGTTGGCCTTACCGCGCCGCCGTGCCTGCGCCGGGTTCGTGCGCTGGAAGAATCGGGCGTGATCCGCGGCTATCATGCCGATCTTGACGCCTCGAAGCTGGGCTTTGCGATCACCGTTTTCGCGATGGTCAGCCTGAAGAGCCAGGCCGAGGATTCGCTGCGCCAGTTCGAAGAGGCGATGCGCGACCTGCCCGAAGTGCGCGAATGCCACATGCTCAACGGCGAGATCGACTTCATCCTCAAGATCGTCAGCCGAGACCTGCAGAGCTTCCAGGAATTCCTGACCAGCAAGCTGACCCCGGCGCCCAATGTGGCGAGCGTGAAGACCAGCCTGACGATCAGGACGGCCAAGCAGATGCCCGGGGTGCCGCTGGAGTAGGGAGGGTGGGCCTGGCAGCCTATCTTGCCCTGGTGGTCGTCTTTACAGTTGCCTTGGCTGCCATTTCATTTCGCGCCAACCGTAGGCTACCTGCGTCCGACAGACTTCCTATGCAATGGGGGTTCGACGGACGGCCAACCTGGAACGCGCCGCGCAGAATTGCACTTGCCTTTACGCCCGCACTCTATGTGCTGACGTCTTTGGGCATCGCGTTTCTTATGCCAGTGCATTGGGAACCGGCGACGCTCGCGATGCTGGGCGTTTTCACATTCGTAGCAGCGGGGTTTATCGCTGGCCACCTGCTGCATATCCGACTGATCCGCCGCGGCGGCTGGTCGAAGCGGACGGACTAACCCGCCCGCCCCGCCAACCACTCCTCCAGCCACTTGATCGTATAGTCGCCGTGGATGAAGTCCGGTTCGCTCATCAGCGCCTGGTGCAGCGGGATCGAAGTCTTCACCCCGCTTACCACCATTTCTTCCAGCGCGCGGCGCAGGCGCATGATGCAGCCTTCGCGGGTGCGGCCCTTGACGATCAGCTTGGCAATCATGGAGTCGTAGTACGGCGGGATCTTGTATCCGGCATAAAGCCCTGAATCGACACGCACATTCATGCCCCCGGCGGGGTGATAGGCGCTGACCAGCCCGGGCGAGGGAGCGAAGGTCCACGGATCTTCGGCGTTGATCCGGCATTCGATCGCGTGGCCGTTGAATTCGATATCTTCCTGACGCACCGACAGCGGCTTGCCATCGGCCACGCGGATCTGTTCGCGCACCAGATCGACCCCGGTGATCGCTTCGGTCACCGGGTGCTCAACCTGCAGGCGGGTGTTCATTTCGATGAAATAGAACTCGCCGTTTTCCCACAGGAACTCGATCGTGCCGGCCCCGCGATAGCCCATGTCGGCCATCGCCTTGGCCACGATCCCGCCCATCCGCTCCCGCTCTTCGGGGCTGATCACGGGCGAGGGCGCTTCTTCCAGCACCTTCTGGTGGCGGCGCTGAAGCGAGCAATCGCGCTCGCCAAGATGGATCGCGTTGCCTTCACCGTCGCCGAACACCTGGAATTCGATGTGGCGCGGATTGCCCAGGTACTTTTCGATATAGACCGTGGCGTCGCCAAACGCGGCCTTGGCCTCGCTGCCGGCCTGCTGGATCAGCGTTTCCAGCTCGTCGGGTCCGTTGCAGACCTTCATGCCGCGCCCGCCGCCACCGCTGGCGGCCTTGATGATCACCGGATATCCGGCCGCTTCGGCAATCGCCTTGGCTTCGTCGATATCGCTGACCGCCCCGTCGCTGCCGGGGACCAGCGGCAGGCCCAGCGCGCCGGCGGTGCGCTTGGCCTCGATCTTGTCGCCCATGGTGCGGATGTGTTCGGGCTTGGGCCCGATCCAGGTGATCCCGTGGCTTTCGACGATCTCCGCGAACTGCGCGTTTTCGGACAGGAAGCCATAGCCGGGATGGATCGCATCGGCATGGGCGATTTCGGCCGCCGAGATGATCGCCGCGACGTTGAGGTAGCTGTCCTTGGCCGGCGGCGGGCCGATGCACACGGCATGGTCGGCCAGCCGCACGTGCATGGCATCGGCATCGGCGGTGGAATGCACCGCGATCGTCTCGATCCCCATTTCGTGCGCCGCGCGATGGATGCGCAGTGCGATCTCGCCGCGATTGGCGATCAGAATCCGCGAAATGCCCATGGGTTTGGCGCCTTACCCGATCACGACCAGCGGCTGGTCGTATTCGACCGGCTGCGCGTTCTCGACCAGGATCGCCTTGATCGTGCCGGCCTTGTCGGCGGTGATCGGGTTCATCACCTTCATCGCCTCGATGATCAGCAGCGTATCGCCGGCCTTCACCTGCTTGCCCACTTCGATGAACTGGGCAGCGCCGGGCTCGGGCGAAAGATAGGCTGTGCCGACCATCGGCGACTTGAGCGCATTGGGATCGATCGCGGCGGCAACCGGTTCGGGCGCGGCGGCGGCGGGCAGCGGCACGGCGGGGGCAGCGGCGGGCGCTGCATGAACCATCGCCGGAGCAGCCACGGCGGTCATCTGCCGGGCAACCTTGATCTTGCGGTCACCGTCTTCAACCTCGATTTCGGAAAGTCCGGTTTCGGCCAGCAATTCGGCCAGCTCGCGCACCAGCTTGCTGTCGATGTTCATGCCGCCGTTACGGCTGGCGCCCTTTGTCTCGCTCATGCGATCCCCTAAATCTTGAACAGGGCCACTGCCTATGCGGCGGAGCGGCCCGGGAGGCAAGCCTAAAGCGCCGCCGCCCTGTCCAGCGCAACCAGGTAGCTGTCGGGGCCCAGGCCCTTGACGCAATCGACCGCGGCCATGCCGACATAGGACAGATGGCGGAAGCTTTCGCGGGCTTCCGGATCGGACAGGTGGACTTCAATCACCGGCAGCTGGATCGCCTTGATTGCATCAAGCAGCGCGATCGAGGTGTGGGTATAGGCCCCGGCATTGAGCAGCACCGCGTGAACCCCGCCTTCGCGCGCTTCGTGGAGCCAATCGACCAGCATGCCTTCGTGATTGGTCTGGCGGCAGTCGATCTCGATGCCCAGTTCCGCGCCCCGCGCCACCAGCCGTGCGGCGATGTCGTCCAGCGTGTCATGGCCATAGATCTCGGGCTCGCGGGTGCCCAGCAGATTGAGATTGGGGCCGTTGAGGACCATGACTGTGCGCTGGGTCACGCGTGCTTGCTCCGCGGCGGAATGCCGGCCCAAGCCTTAGCCGCGCCAATCAGGCGCGTCAGCCCTTTTCGGAATCGGGATCCTGCGGCTGGGTCATGTCGGCCTGCGAGGATTCGTTCGGGTCGTTTTCCGGCTCCGGCTCAGGTTCGGGTTCGACCACCTGGGGTTGGCCGCCACCGGCCTTGGCTGCAGCCTTTTCGGCCCGGATTGCAGCCTGTTCTGCCCGCGTCGCTGCGGCCTGGGCGGCTGCGGTCCTTTCCAGCGTCGCGGCATCGCGATCGGAGCAGGCACCAAGCAGCGGCGCGCCGGCCAGCACGATTGCCAGCGCCAGGTGGCCTGCCTTGGGCCGAATTTGCTTCAATCCGCTCACGCTTGAACTCCCATGGCACCCGATGCGACCTGAGGTGCCCTGGGTTCGGGCTATAGCGGCAAAAGATTACTCGAAAATAACCAAGGCAGGCGCTGGTACGGTCTATTTGTCGCTGCCGGCGATTTTGCCCCACTGGCGCGCGGCGGTGTAGCCAAGGTAGCCTGTGCCGAACAGCGCATAGAGCGGCTCGGGCAATCCCGAAAGGTAGGCGTTCATCCCCGCTGCGATCGCCTGGGCACGATCCGGGCTGAACATCGCCAGGATGCCCATCGGCAGTGCCCACAGCAGCAGGACGTACATGACATAGAGGAAGCTGGGCCGCGCGCGGCTGGTCCAGGGATCGTGCGAATTGGCCTCGGCGACGATTGCCGAAAGCCGCGCCTGGATTTCGGCCAGATCCTGCGAACCCTGCAATTGTAGCAGTTCCAGCTTGGCCTTGTCACGTTGGGCGGGATTGGGAATGACCTTGTCGATGATCGAGATCACAGGTCCGATCAGGGCGTCTAGCAATGCCATAAAATGCTCCAAATGGTTTGTTGGAACGGTTCATATAACCAAATCGGTTCATGTAGGAAAACAGCCGCGCCATCTGGCGGCAGGGCGGGAATTGTGGAACGCTGCGGGGCGTAACGGGGAGAGGGCGATGGAAACGATTCTGGTCGAAGTCAGCGGCGGGGTGCGCAAGGTCACGCTCAATCGCCCCGAAGTGCTCAATTCGATCAACGCGCGAATGCATGCCGAACTGGAAGAGACCTTCAACCAGTACGCCGCCGCTGGTGACGAGCATCTTTGCGTCATCACCGGCGCGGGCCGCGCGTTCTGCGCCGGGACTGACCTGAAGGCTGCCGTGGCCGAGGGCCGCCAGCCCTATCCGGAGCATGGCTATGCCGGGCTGATCGAACGGTTCGATTGCCCCAAGCCGTTCGTCGCCGCCGTCAACGGCCTCGCGCTGGGCGGCGGGTTCGAACTGGCGCTGGCCTGCGATGTGATCATTGCCGCCGAAGGTGCCAGCTTCGGTCTGCCCGAACCGCTGGTCGGCGCGGTGGCGCTGGGCGGCGGGCTGCACCGGCTGGCGCGGCAGGTTCCGCTCAAGCAGGCGATGGGCATGATCCTGACCTCGCGCCGGGTCAGTGCGGCAGAAGGGCAGCAACTGGGCTTTGTGACCGAAGTGGCGGGCGAGGACGGTCTGGAGGCTGCCGTGGCCCGCTTCGCCGCCGATGTGCTCAAGGCCTCGCCGGTTTCGATCCGGGCCTCGAAGGCGCTGGTGCAGATGGGGCTGGGCCTGGCCGATGTGGCGGCCGCGATGAAGGCCCAGCGCAATGATCCGGCTTTCGTCGAATGGATGGAAAGCGCGGATGCCCGCGAAGGCCCACGCGCCTTTGCCGAAAAGCGCGCGCCAAAGTGGCAGGGGCGCTGATCCTTAAGGCAATTCGCTGCTGCAATCCCTCTCGTTGATGCAAATCCGCAATCAAACTGCACATCGGCATTGATTTGCGTATCGCATCAGCGCATCAAGTTGCGCGTTGTAACGGAGGTGAGACGATGAACCAGGTTCCCTATCTCGCGCGAGGGGTGCAGTTGTTGGGCACCGATTCCAGCGTGCTGGTCTCCTCGTCCAAGTACCTCAACAACGCGCGGCTGCGCGAATGGGTGGCGCTGGCGGCGCTGCGCCGCAACGGGCCGGACTTTCCCCCCGCTGCCGAAATGCACGAGCTGATCCAGATCCTGGCCGAGCTGCGCGATTTCGATCATATCGAGGCGATGATCACCGAAGAGCGCAAGGTCAATCCGGCCTTCGATGCCTGGTTCACCGAAGGCTTCATCTCTGACTACAAGATCGAGGACCTGAAGGACTACGCTCCCGATACCGTCGCCGGAACCTATTACCGGATCGCGACTGAGGGTTCTTACGAGATCCAGATCGTCCCCAATTTTCAGCCGCGCAGCCAGTGGGAATACTATTCGCTGCGCAGCGGGCAGACCCACGATTATGACCACATCCTGTGCGGCGGCGGGTTCAACTATATGGGCGAGCTGATCCCCTACTGGTTCCGCCTGGCGACGATTCACACCCACATCCAGAACAAGGAACTGGCCGGGGAAATGAGCGTGCTGTCGATCTTCGGCACCATGCGCTATGTCATCCGCACCATGCTGCATTACCCCGAAGTCTGGGAAACCGCGCTGGAATGCATCGCCCAAGGGATCAGGATCGGCCGGGAAAGCGGACCGTTCTGGATGGCCAAGATGGAAGACGTCTGGGGCTTGACCGTGCCCGAAGCGCGCGAGAAGCTGCAGGTGCGCGGTGCGGTCGATCTCGATACCCAGGCCGCGGGCGATTACTGGGGCGGGCTGACTTCCAGCTATACGGGGAACTGACATGAGCGCGGAATTCGACACGGTCATTCGCGGCGGTACGCTGGCCGATGGAACGGGCGGCGCGCTCCAGGACGCCGATGTCGCGATCAGTGCCGGCAGGATTGCCGCAATCGGCCAGGGACTGGGCCGGGGGCGTGAGGAAATCGACGCCAAGGGGCTGCTGGTCACCCCGGGCTTTGTCGATGTTCACACCCATTACGACGGTCAGGCGATCTGGTCGGAAGAGCTGGGGCCCAGCTCGGCCCACGGGGTCACCACTGCGATCATGGGCAATTGCGGGGTCGGCTTTGCCCCTTGCCGCCGCGAAGATCACGACATGCTGATCAAGGTGATGGAAGGGGTGGAGGATATCCCCGGAGTGGTCATGGCCGATGGCCTGCCGTGGGACTGGGAAACCTTCCCCGAATACCTTGACCGGGTCGCTGCGGGAAAGCGCGACATCGATGTTGCCGCCTATCTGCCGCACAGCCCGCTGCGGGTCTATGCGATGGGCGAACGCGGCGCGAACCGCGAAAAGGCGATCGACGCGGACCTGGCGACAATGCGCCGCCTGTGCCGCGAAGCGGTGGAGGCCGGGGCGATCGGCTTTGCGACCTCGCGTCTCTCGATCCACAAGACTTCGGATGGCGGATCGATCCCGACCTTCGAAGCGGATGTGGCTGAATTGAAGGCGATTTGCGGCGGGATGGCCGATGCCGGGCAGGGCACCTTCCAGGTCGTGCTCGACGCCTTCCGCGGCTGGGACAACGAATACCCGGTGATCGACGAAGTGGTGAAAAGCTGCGGCCGGCCCGCGACCTTCACGCTCGCCTCGGGCAACGAAGGGCCGCCGCGCTGGCGCAGTGTGCTCGACATGATGACCGCTTCGCAGGCCGAAGGGCGGCAGGTGATCGCGCAGGTCATGCCGCGCCCGATCGGGCTGATCGGCGGGCTGGAACTGTCGGTTCACCCGTTCATTCTGTGCCCGTCATGGCAGAAGATCGCGCATCTGCCGCTGGCCGAAAAGATCGCCGCAATGCGCGATCCCGAGCTGCGCGCCGCGCTGATCAGCGAAGAGCCGGAAGAGGGCCATCCCTTCAACCAGTTCGGGCGGATCTGGCGCTGGATGTTCCCGCTCGACAATCCGCCCGACTATTCCCCGCCGCCCGAGCGCAGCTTTGCCGCGATGGCCGAAGCGCAGGGTCGCACTCCGCAAGAGCTTTACTACGACCGGATGCTCGAAACCGACGGCAAGGGACTCTACCTGGCCGCGCTGGGCAATTTTGAAGGCGGCACGCTCGATTCCGCTTACGAAATGCTCACCCACCCGCTCTGCGTTCCGGCGCTGGGCGATGGCGGGGCGCACTATGGCGCGATCTGCGATGCCAGCTATTCGACCTTCCTGCTGCGCCATTTTGCGCGCGGCGGCGAGCAGGCGATCCCGGTCGAACAGGCGGTCCATATGCTTTCTGCCAAGGCGGCGCGGGCCGTAGGGCTGAACCGCGGCGTCCTAAAAGTCGGTGCCAAGGCCGATTGCAATGTGATCGATCTCGACAACCTGGAACTGCACCTGCCGCGGATCGTGCACGACCTGCCCGCTGGCGGGCGCCGGCTTGACCAGACCGCCAGGGGCTATGCCGCAACCCTGGTTTCGGGCGAGGTGATCCGCCGCTTCGACGAAGCCACCGGCGCGCGGCCGGGAGCGCTGATCAGAGGTGCGGCCGGGAACTAGTCCCGGATCCCACACTCCCTCACCGTCGCCCCGCGCGACGATAGGTCTTGTGGTTGGCGTTGGTGTGGCGAGGCGTAGCTAAACGCCCGCCGCCACCGGGAACATCATCAGCCGCTGCGCGATACTCTTGGCCGCTGGATCAAGCCGCTGGCTGGCGTTGAGCCCGCCGGGCAGGGCGCCATCGAGCACCAGATTGAGCGCGTTGATGCCGGGCAGGTCATAGACCGCCAGCGTGAACGCGCCCAGATCGGGCAGCCATTCGCGCAGCGCTGCCTCGGTCAGCGCGGCGCGCAGCGCGGGCAGGTGCCGGGCCTGACGCGTGATCACGCCGACGTTGATCGTCTCGCCCTTTTCGCCCGAACGCGCCCAGGCCAGGCTTTCGAGCGTGGCGAAGGTGTGGCCCGGGATCGGCGCAGCGGGGGCTGGCGGGCGTTTGATCAGCGCCAGATCGAACCACGCCGGATGGCTATCCTCCAGCGGCTCGCCATCAAGCAGCGGCACCGCCAGATCGCGCGGCACGGCAAAGCTCAGCAGGTGCATCATCGGCTGGACCATGGGCGCAAAGGCCACGCTGGTGCCCGGCGCCATGGCCGAGATCGCGGCGAACTGTTCGCGCAGGAACATCTGCACCGGCAGCATTTCGTCGTGCTCGACCACCAGCTTGAGCAGCACCTCCTCGCCGCCGCCGGCCAGCACCGCTTCGCAGTGGTTCCAGTCCGCCAGGTTGCGCCCGCGCAGCATCAGCCGACTGCGTTCGAACAGCGCATCGGCCTGCTTCTGCGCCTTTTCACGCGCGGCGGGGCCGATCACCGGCTGCCACGCCGATGCACGCCAGCCCTTGTCCCAGGTGACGCAGGCCTTGAGCGTGGCGGGCGGCGGAGTGCCGCACGCCCCGCTGACCCGCACACGGTCCGGCCCGATCTCGGCGATCTCGACGCCTGACCAGTCGCAGGTGACGTCAGGGACGAAATAGGCCTGCGGATCCGCCGTTTCGTAGAGCAGTTGCTCGGCCACGGTGCCAAAGCTGACCAGCCCGCCGCTGCCTTCGGGCTTGGTGATCACGCAGCTGCCATCGGCGTGACATTCGGCAATCGGCGCGCCGATCGTCGCCCAGCCTTCAACCTCGCGCCAGTCGGTAAAGGTGCCGCCGGTCACTTGCGCGCCGCATTCGATCAGATGTCCGGCCAGAGTGCCGCCCGAGAGCTTGTCCCATTCCCCGCGCTGCCAGCCGAAGTGATGGATCAGCGGACCCAGCGCGAGCGCGGAATCGACTACCCGCCCGGTGATCACCACGTCTGCGCCGCGCGCCAAAGCCTCGGCAATCGGGAAAGCGCCCAGATAGGCGTTGCAGCTGGTCACGCCCTCGGCCGGGAAGGGCTGCCCGCCGAACATGTCGGTCAGACCCGCCAGCTGGTCGAGCTGGCCCATCAGGTCATCGCCCGAAATGCAGGCGACCTTGAGCGTCAGCCCGGCCTCGGCAATCCGCTGGCGCAATGCCGCGGCCAGCCCTTCGGGATTGACCCCGCCGGCATTGGTGACGATCCGCACCCCCTGCGCGGCGATCTGCTTGAGGAACGGGCCGATATGGACGTCGAGCAGATCGGCAGGAAAGCCCGCCGCCGGATCGGCCATCCGCGCCCGCCCGAACAGTCCCATCGCCCCTTCGGCCAGATAATCGAGCAGGATGTAATCGACGCCGGCGCCCAGCAGCTGCGGCACGGCCATCGCGCTGTCGATGAAAAAGGCGCTGCCGCCGCCGATCCGGACCACTCTGGTCAAGCCGGTTACCCTTCGCCGTAAGTGGCGGGCGGATCGCCCATCACCACCACGGTCGGCTGGCCGGCTTCGTCAACCGTCTCGATCAGGCAGCCGGTGCGATGCGAGCGGGTTTCGGCGATCCACCAGCGCCGGTCCTGGCGGACATAGCGGTCTTCATATTCGACCCCCATCGAGATCACGCTGCGCTGGGCCATGATGATCGAGCGGAAATTGAGGCTCCACTTGCCAGTCGCGCTGTCCGGCCCGGTCAGGGCAATCTCGCTGTTGGTCGCGTGGTGGATATCGTGGACGCCCGGCTGACAGCCCATCGCGGTGAACACTTCGACAAAGCCCTCGCGATCGTCAAAGGCGGGAAAGCCTTCATAGGCAATGACCGCGCCGCGCGGCAGCAGGGTGTCGCGCACCACATCGGGCTGCTTGAGATCGCAGCCGCGCAGATAGCGGGCCTTGAGCTGGCGAATGGCCTCGATGTCTTCCAGCGCCGCGATCCGCGCGGCCAGGCTTTCCAGGGTCAGTTCCATATGCTCTCCCATGCGCATCGGTCTGATATGAAAATTACGCCGATCAAGCCTCGATGGCAAGGATTTGCTGCAAAGTGCGTATTTGAAAAGTGTATTTGCAACGCAAAAGTCCGCTCAATTGATTTAGGTCAATGTTTCGCGGAGCCCGAATGGTGAAGCTTGCGGCCTAGCCATGGGATGGGAGCGGGCAATGCGCATCACGGCGCTGGCCTATTCGGTAATCGATTCGACGGATATTGAGGCCTGGCGCACTTTTGGCGAGCAGGTTGCGGGATTTTCCGCGCATGACCTGCCGGGCGGGCTGGCGCTCAGGATCGATGAGCGGGCCGGGCGCCTGTTTGTGGTTCCGGGCAAGGCCGATCGCTATGCCGCCAGCGGCTGGGAAGTGGCGACCGAGGCTGACTTCACCGAAGCCAAGCGCGAGCTGGCCGGGCATGGTGTGGCTTTCCAGCAGGGCAGCGCTGACGAGATCGCGCTGCGCCACGTGTTCGACATGATCTGGTTCCTCGATCCCTCGGGCAACCGGCACGAACTGGCGCTGGGCTATGCCACGGCCTTCGATCGCTTCCTTTCGCCCGCCGGGGTTCCGGGCTTCGTCACCGGACAGCTCGGCTACGGCCATATGGTGCTGCCCGCGCCCAAGATCACCGAAACCCGCCAGTTCATGATCGACGTGCTGGGCTTTGGCCTGTCCGACATTCTGATCCACCGCCCGCTGGGGCCGGGCGGGCCTGAGATGCGGATCGATTTCATGCATTGCGGCAATGGCCGCCACCACAGCCTGGCACTGTTCGAGGGCGAGGTGCCTTCGGGCTGCGTCCACCTGATGGTCGAAGTGCCGACGCTCGACGAAGTAGGCCGCGCCTATGACCGGATGCTGGCCAGTGGCACCCGCCTGATGGCGACGCTGGGCAAGCACACCAACGATCACATGACCAGCTTCTACATGATGACCCCCGGCGGTTTCGCGCTTGAATACGGGTTCGGCGGGCGGACCATCGACTGGGATCACCACGTGCTGTTCGAAAGCACTTCAGTGAGCCTGTGGGGCCACGATTTCAGTGTCGGCTTCGGGGCCGACGAAGCGGCCGCGCTGGCCGACGCAGCCTGACCTTCAGGGAGAGAGAGATGAACATCGCCACCACTGTCGCCATTCCGACCCGCGCAGAGCTGGTCGCCCGCGCCGCCGCCATGTTTGAGCGCCTGCGCGCCCGGGCCGACGCATGCGAAGCCGGCAACAAGGTGCCCGACGAAACGATCGCCGATTTCCAGGCCGCCGGGTTCTTCAAGATCCTCCAGCCCAAGCGCTTTGGCGGATACGAGATGGACGTCGAGGCATTCTACGACGTGCAGATGAAGGTGGCGGAAGGCTGCATGAGCTCGGCCTGGGTGCTGGGCGTGGTCGCGGTGCACAACTGGCAGCTCGCGCTGTTCTCACCCCAGGCGCAGGACGATGTCTGGGCCGATGACGCGACGACGCTGATCTCCAGCTCCTACATGCCCAAGGCGCAGGTCACCCGGGTTGAGGGCGGCTATCGCATTTCAGGCCGCTGGGGCTTTTCCAGCGGGGTCGATCATTGCCAGTGGGCCTTCCTGGGCGGGCTGGTGCCCGATGCCGAATCCGGGGTGCCCGATTTCGTGACTTTCCTGGTCCCGCGGCAGGACTTCATCGTCCATCGCTGCTGGAACACGATCGGCCTGGGTGGCACCGGCAGCCATGATGTCGAGGTCAAGGACGCCTTCGTTCCGGCCTATCGCACGCACCGTTCGAAAGACGGCTTTGCCGCGACCAATCCGGGGGCAGAGTCGAATCCCGGTCCGCTGTACAAGCTGCCGTTCGGGCAGGTCTTCGTCCGCGCGGTTTCATCGAGCTCGATCGGCGCGCTGCAAGGGGCGCTCGATTACTTCATCGCCAATGGCGCCAAGCGCAAGAGCAACAACACCGGTGCCAGTTCGACGGGCGATCCCGATGTGCAGGTGCTGATTGCCGAGGTTGCCGCGGCGATCGACGAGATGAAATGCGTGCTGTTCCGCAACTTCGCGGTGCTGAACGAGGCGGCGCGCGCCGGGCAGCAGGCCGATATCGAAACCCGGCTGCGTTTCCGCTTCCAGTCGGCGCAGATCGCCGGGCGCTGCGGCGAACTGATCACGCGGATGTACCATCTGGGCGGGGCCGACGGGATCAGCCGGGGCAACGTGATCGCGCGGACCTTCTGCGACATTCACACCGGCCGCACCCATGTGGCCAATAATCCCAACGCGGTGGGCCGCAACATCGGCAATTTCACGCTGGGCGGTGAGAACACCGACAACTTCATCTGATCGATTACGGGGAGAGGACCAATGGCAACAACGGCTGAATACGGGCTTGGCGAATACGCCTTTCCGCGCGGCTGGTTCATGGTGGCGGTGGCCGAAGAGGTGACCACCAAACCGCAGCCGGTGCGCTTTTTCGGCAAGGAAATGGTGCTCTATCGCGGCAAGAGCGGGCGCGTGGTGCTGCTCGATGCCTATTGCCCGCACATGCGGGTGCACCTGGCGCGCAACACCACCAGCTACATCGTCAAGGACGGCGAGCAGATGGAAGGCGATTCGATCCGTTGCCCCGGCCACGGCTGGCGCTTCAATGCCGATGGCCAGTGCGACGACATCCCCTATTCGACCACCGGCACGGTGCCCAAGGCGGCCTGCGTCAAATCGCACAAGGTGGTCGAAAAGGCCGGCTGCATCTGGATGTGGCACGACATGGAAGGCGGAGCGCCTGATTTCGACCTGCCGGCCTTCGCCGAATGGGATCTGGAGGAGCAGGGCTGGGTACGCTGGCGGCTTGACCACCTGGGGACGCTGCCGATCCATCCGCAGGAAATCCTCGATAACATGGCCGACCTGGCGCACTTCATCCCGGTCCACGGCAGCCGCGATATCGTCTATTTCGAGAACGAGTTTGACGGGCACATCATCCGCCAGCGCTTCGGTGCCGGGCACCGCACCCTGGTGCAGACCGATGCCGACGTGCTGGTCAACGATACCTGGTACACCGGCCCGGGGATCCTGCTTTCGACCATGGAAGGCCAGCATCCCTCGGTGATCATGATCTGCAACACGCCCGTCGATGATGGGGTGGTGCGGGTCTGGTATGCGCTGATGGTCAAGATCGGCAGTGCCCGCGCAGACGATGCCGGCGTGTCGATGGCGCGTTCCTATCAGGACGTGGCACTCGATGCCTTCGCCCAGGATTTTGAGCTGTGGCAGCACAAGGAACCGGCGCTGACGATCCTGCAGGTGCCCGATGACGGGCCGTTCCACAAGGAGCGGATTTGGTACCGCCAGTTCTACAACCCGCGCGACCGGGCGAAGGAATTCCAGGACCGGGTCAACGGGATCCACACCTCGGTGGACAAGCGCAAGGCGGCCGACAAGGCGGCCTAGGCCGCCTACCGCCTAGGCCTCGTCGAACCATTCCAGCCATTTGGTGGTGTCGCTGCGCTGGTCCTTCTGGCGTCCGGTGCGTGCCAACATGTGCGTGCGCAGTTCCGCCTTGTCGCCGATCGGTGAGACCAGTTCATAGACCCGGTCGTATTCGCTGTGGCGGATTTTCCAGCCATCTGCGGTGCGGACATAAGTGTCGTAATAGAGCGCCGATCCGACGGTATCCTCGTTGCGTTCGGGGTTGATGAAGCGGTCCTCGAGGTACCAGGTGCCCTTGGCGGTGCTCTCGTCCACGAAGGTCACTTCGGGGGTGTGCCCGTGGTGCATCGCAACGACGTCCGAATTGAAGCTTGAGGCGATGAATTCGATCATGTCGGCCTTGCCCGAAACCTGCACCCGATAGCCGCCGCCGCGATAGTCGATCGTTACATCATCGGCGAAGCAGGTGGCCAGTTCGCTGTGGTTGCCGGTGTCGATGCAGCGGAAATAGCGGCTCTTGAGTTGGCGGATTTCCTCGATGTCGGACAGTTGCTGCAGAGTATAGCCCATCGTTTCAATCCCTTGTGGTGGTTAGCCGCAGACCCGCCAGCAGCGCATTGCGCAGCTCGCGCGGGTCGATCACTTCGTCGTAGGCCAGCTTGCCGGAAAGGTTCCATGCGCTGGCGGTCTGCTCGGCCAGCGCCCGGGCGGCGGCCTCGGCGTCGAGCCCGGCTGCGGCCGCGCCGCTGGCGGCGGGCATTGCGCCCAGGCTGATTGCCGGGAAGGCGATCGACAGCGTCTGGTTGTCGAACGGGTTCATCGCCATGATCGAGGAGCCAAAGCCGAAGGCCTTGCGCAGGGTGACGTGCAGTTTGGGCACCCGGGCCGCGTGCTGCGCGGCGAACATCCGCGCGGCGTGGCGCAGCATTCCGGCGCGCTCCGATGCGGTTCCGGGCATCACCCCGGGGGTATCCGCCAGGAACACCAGGGGCAGACCATGGGCACTGGCGGTGGTGATGAAGGCCGCGGCCTTTTGCGCGGCGGCGGCGTCGATCGAGCCGGCGTTGACTGCGGGATTGCTGGCAATGATCGCAACGCTGCGTCCGCCCAGCCGCGCCAGCGCGGTGCACAGCGCGCCGCCATAGCGCGGCTGCACTTCGAGCAGCGAACCCTTGTCGGCCAGCAGCTCAAGCACCGGCTGCACCGCGAAAGGCACGCGCGGATCGGGCGGGATCAGATCGAGCACGGTATCGAGCAGGCGCTCGCCTTCAGGCTCGCCCGGTCCGGTGAAATAGCCCAGGTAGCGCCGTGCCAGGGCGATCGCCGCCGCATCGTCTTCGGCCAGGTTGTGCGCCACGCCGGATTGCAGGTGCACTTCAGGCCCGCCAAGCTGCTCCTTGGTCACAGTCTCGCCGATGGCGGCCTTGACGATCGGCGGCCCGGCCACGAACAGCGATCCCGCCGGGGTCATCACCACGAAATCAGACAGCGGCGCAGTCAGCGCGCCATGCCCGGCACTCGGCCCCAGCACCAGGCAGACCATCGGCACCTGGCCCGAAAGGTCGGCCAGGCCCTGCAGGTCACCCGGTGCCGGGATCGCATGGTGGTTGGTCAGCCGGTGCCCCGCGCCCTCGAGCATGAAGACCAGCGGCAGCCGTTCCTGCAAGGCAAGGTCGGTCAGCCGCCTCCGCTTGCTCGCCCCGGCATCGCCGATCGATCCGGCCAGAACCGTAAAGTCCTCAATCCCGCAGAGCGCCGGGCGGCCGTTGATCAGTCCCGAACCGGCGATCATCCCATCGGCGGCTGGCGGCAGGCCGCAATCGCCCGGCGCACCGGCCAGCGTGCCGAGTTCAACGAAAGTGCCGAGGTCAAACAGCGCCGCAGCACGCTGGCGGGCGTCGAGCTTGCCCGCATGGTGCTGTGCCGCAAGCCGCTCGACCCCGCCCATCGCCCGTCCGGCGGCGCGGCGGCGTTCAAGCTCGGCGAGGATCGGCGCCCAGTCGCTCACTGGGCTGCGGCCATGGCCGGGTAATCGGTATAACCGCGCTCCTCGCCGGTGTAGAGCAGATCGTAATCCGGTTTGGCCAGCGCCGCGCCGCTGCGGATCCGTTCGACCAGATCGGGATTGGCGATGAAGGCCCGGCCGAACGAGACCGCATCGGCGCGTCCGGCCTGCAGCAGCGCTTCGGCGCTATCGGCCTTGAGCATGTTGTTGGCGATCAGCGGAGCCGAAGAATATTCGCGCACCAGCGCCAGCGCATCGAGATCGGGCAGCCCCATATCGACCACGTGGACCCAGGCGAGGTCTAGATCGGTCAGCGCATCGAGGAAGGCGGCGAAGCTGGGGGCCGGATTGGCCGGATCCATCGCGTTGTAGGGGTTGCCCGGCGAGATCCGGATTCCGACCCGGTCCGCGCCGATCGCCTTGGCCAGCGCATGCACCACCATGGCCGGAAACCGGGCGCGGGCAGCGGGTGATCCGCCATATTGGTCTGTGCGCTGGTTGCTGGCCGGATTGAGGAACTGGTTGATCAGATAGCCGCTGGCGCAATGCAGTTCGACCGCGTCGATCCCCGCCGCACGGGCATTGCGTGCCGCCTGGCGATAGACATCAAGCGTCCATTCGATGTCGTCGGCACTCATCGCGCGCGGGCTGGCGCATTCGGCTGGCACGCCGTCGGGGCCGGGGACCTTGTCGGGGCAGGGCAGCGCGCTTGGCGCGATCACGTCGGCCTCAAAGCCGCGATTGGCCGGCACCACCACGCGTCCGCAATGCATCAGCTGCAGCGCGATCAGTCCCCCTTCGGCGTGGACCGCGTCGGCCACCATGGCCCAGCCATCGACCTGCTGCTGCGAATGGATCCCCGGGGTGCGCCAATAGCCCTTGCCTTCGGGCGAGGGCTGGGCGCCTTCGGTGATCAGCAATCCGGCGCTGGCGCGCTGGCGATAATAGTCTACCATCGCGGCGGTGGGGACATCACCGGGTCCGGCCCGATCCCGGGTCATCGGCGCCATGATCACCTTGTTGCGCAATTGCAGCGCCCCCAGGGTGACCGGACTGAACAGCGCCTCAAACATTCGCATCCTCCGCAAAATTTATTCGATTGACCACGATTTGCGATGAAGTCTAATCCTCAGGGTACGCAAATCAAGGAAAAGGACGCAGTGATGGTCAATTATGGGATGAACGGCAAGGTTGCGCTGGTTACCGGTGCCAGCGGCGGCATCGGCCGCGCGGCGGCCCTGGCCTTTGCTGCGTCCGAAGCGGCCGTGCTGGTCTGCGACGTCAACCAGGCCGGGGGTGAGGAAACCGTTGAACTGATCGCCCAGATGGGCGGCAAGGCCCGGTTCCAGACCTGCGATGTCAGCAACCCCGATCAGGTCAAGGCGATGGTGGCGGCTGCAGTAGAACACTTTGGCCGGCTGGACTATGCTTTCAACAACGCCGGGATCAACAACCTGGGCGCCAATGAGTACGAGGACGAAGTCTGGGCCCGCAGCCTGAGCGTCAACCTGACCGGGGTGATGCTGTGCATGCGTGAGGAAAGCGAAGTGATGCTGCGCCAGGGCGGCGGGGCGATCGTGAACACCTCGTCGATGAACGGCGTGACCGGCAACGGGGCGCAGCCGGGCTATGTCGCCACCAAGCACGGGGTGATCGGGCTGACCCGCCACGGCGCGCTGCGCTGGGC
This sequence comes from Novosphingobium sp., assembly GCF_020852455.1. Taxonomy (GTDB): domain Bacteria; phylum Pseudomonadota; class Alphaproteobacteria; order Sphingomonadales; family Sphingomonadaceae; genus Novosphingobium. The sequence goes on along the minus strand of NZ_JADZAT010000007.1, from coordinate 35,216 downwards.
CAAGGAAGGGATCCGGGTCAACGCGGTTTGCCCTGGGGTGATCGAAACCCCGATGACCGCGCCGCTGACCGCCAACCCGGAGATGAAGAAGGTACTCGATTCGCTCACCCCGATGGGCCGGATGGGCAAGCCCGAGGAAATCGCTTCGGCGGTGGTCTGGCTCTGTTCGGATCAGGCCAGCTTCGTCACCGGCCATGCCATGCTGATCGACGGCGGATCGACCGCGGTCTGACCGACAAAGATCCTCCCCCCAATGGGGGAGGTGGCAGTCCGCAGGACTGACGGAGGGGGCGCGCAGACCGAATGCCCCCTCCGACCCGCCTTCGGCGGCCCACCTCCCCCAAATGGGGAGGATTTACAAAGAAGAAGGGCGGCCTCTTGCGAGGCCGCCCTTTCAGTTTGATCCGCTTCCGGTTCGGATCAGAAGTTCAGATCAAGCGTCGCGCCGAAGGTGCGGGGATCGCCATAGATCACCGAACCGAAGCCCAGCTGGCCGAAGTCGACACCGCGGCTGACGTATTCCTTGTCGGTCAGGTTCTTGCCCCAGATCGTCAGGCCGGCCTTGACCCCGCCGATGCTGATCCCGTCGATCCGGAACTGCGCATCGAGCAGGCTGCGGCTGCCGGCAGCGGTCTCAGCCTGGAACGGCGCAGTCATCGGGTTGCCGAACATCACCTGTTCCGACACATAGCTCCAGCCCAGGCGGAAGGTGCCATCGGCACTGCCCATCGGGACCTTGACGTTCACGCCGGCGCTGGCGGTCCAGTCGGGCGAGTTGCCCGGGGTGATCACCGAAGCGATGTTGATGGTGTTGCCCAGCGTATCGGTGCCGGGGAACTGCTTGACGTTCTTGTGGGTGTAACCGACCGAGCCATCGAGCGTGATGATGTCGTTGACCTTGGCCATCGCTTCAACTTCGAAGCCGATGTAGTCAATCGCACCGGCGTTCACCACCTGGGTGCCGAAGCTGCCGCCGCCCGAAATCGGGATCGGGATGGTGGCCTGCAGATCGCTGTACTTGTTGTAGAAGAACGCCATGTTGAGGCGGAACCGGCGGGCGAATTCCATCTTGGCGCCGACTTCGTACGACCAGATCTTTTCTTCGTTGAAGGGCAGCAGCGGCACCGTCTCGTCGATCAGCAGCGTTGCGGGATTGTCCTTCTGGGTCGATTGACGCAGGTTGTAGCCGCCCGAGCGATAGCCGCGGGCAATGCGGGCGTAGAGGTTGACGTCTTCGCTGGCACGATAGTCGATCGACAGGTTGCCGGTTGGCGCGCTGAAGTTGACCTCGCGGCTGTTCAACGCGATGTCGGTCGGGTTGGTGTAGGCGGTGGTGCCGTTCTGGAACCGCTTAACCCACTTGTGATCCCAAGTGTAACGCAGCCCCAGAGTAATGCCCAGCGCGCCGTCCTTGCCGCCCGGACGATAGGTGCCCTGAGCGTAAAGCGCCTTGGAGTCCCCGCCGGCCGTGTAGCCAAGCGTCGAGCTTTGCACCGAAGCGCGATAGCGAACCGGGTTGCCGGCCACCAGCAGCGGTGCAAGCCCGCCAAAGTTGGTGGGGTTGAACACGCCCAGCGGCCCCTGATCGTTGGTGTCGAGGATGAAGGCGAAGTTCTGCGGGTTCACTTCGCGGCCGCTTTCCTTGAAGTAGAATGCGCCGATCACCCACTGGAAGTCGCCATCGGTGTCCGAAACCAATTCGAATTCCTGGCTGAACTGATCCTGTTCACGATCGTTGTTGGCCTGGAACAGCGACATGTTGCCGTTCGGAACCGAGGATCCGGCCAGGAATGCGGCGGTCGGCGAACCAACCCCGAACAGCATTTCCAGCGTGGCAAGCGGCATGCCGTTGAGGGTCGTGGCGCTGGTCAGCACCGGGCCGCGCAGCGTGCCAAGGCCGTCAAGATCGCTGCCTTCGATCTTGTTGCGCCAGCGGCGCAGCGCGGTGGAGCTGCGCAGCTTCACGCCGCCCATGTCCGCTTCGATCCGGGTCAGGTTGCCCCAGATCTTGTCAGTCGAAAGTCCGGCCTGATCGAGGCACATCGAATCGAGCCGGGTCAGGCTGACCGATGAAAGCGGGGTTCCGCATTGGGTTTGCAGGACCGACGCGGTGGCCAGGTAGGCGGCGACATTGGCCGGCTGGACCTGCGCAACCTGCGCGGTGCCAAAGGTCACGTTGGGGCGGAAGGTGCCATTGCCGACAGCCGACAGCTGGTTGGCCGGCGGAACGCCCTTGATCCGGGTCCAGTCAAAGATGTTGGTCAGCTTGATATTGTCAGCCAGATCAAGCTCGGCCGCGATGCGGAACCCGTCGATCTTGTAGCCGCCCGGATCAAGGCTGTCCTTGGGCTGCAGCAGGTTGTTGACCGTGCCGTTGCGCTGCTTGTGCATGCCGGTGATCGACATCCGCATCACATCGCCGATCGTGCCGGTTTCGAGCGTGCCCTTGACCTGCCACATGCCGAAGTTGCCCAGGCCGGCCTTCACGCGCACGCCAAGTTCGTTTTCGGGAGCCTTGGTGACGAAGTTGACCGCACCGCCGGTGGTGTTGCGGCCGAACAGCGTGCCCTGCGGGCCGCGCAGCACTTCAACGCGCTCGATATCGGCAACGTCAAAGCTCGCTGCCGAGGACCGGGCCAGATAAACGCCATCGAGATAGACCCCGATCGGCGAATCGTAACCCTGGGTTTCATCGGCCGCAGTCGGGATACCGCGGATCGTGATCACCGCCGCAGTCGCGTTGGTGGTGCCGCCGTTGACCGCCACGTTGGGGGCGATCGAACCGAGGTCCTTCACTTCATTCAGCTGGCGCAGCTCAAGCTGTTCCGAAGGAATTGCCGAGATCGCAACCGGCGTCTGCTGGAGGTTTTCGGACCGCTTGTTGGCGGTGACGGTGATTTCGACCAGGCCACCCTCGGTCGTGTCCGCGGGCTTGTCCTGCGCATAGGCCGGAGTGCCGATGGCAGCGATGGCGACACCGGTCAGAAGTGCCATGCGCGAAGAGATGCGTCGTACCTGCATGAAGTTCCCCTCCAGAATCGGGCAGACTGCTTGCTGCCCTTGCCTCGTGGTTTTCCCAAAAAACGTAATCAAAGTCAAATCTGTTTACGCAAATCGCCAAACGAGCAGGTCTGTGCGGCCCAAATGTGACGTTTGATCACCTTTAAGGCGCGCAAATCTTTGCTCGATCGGGTCAGGCGGTCTGGTCCCACGGCGCTTCACCCGTGCCGCGCGTGACATAGTGGCCGTTGACGCGGGCCTGGAACTCCTGCGCGCGGGCGCGCGGATTGTAGAACTGCCGATACCAGATCCGGACCTTGTCGAACGGTCCGTCGCCGCGCACCATCATCGGGTTGATGCAGGGGCGCTTGTTGCCCCAGATCTCGAAATCCTGGGCGAAGGCGGCGATCCCGGCCTGTTCATAGCCGGCGGCCATTTCGCGGTCGGCAGCGGTCGGCTCGGCATTCGCGACTTTCACGAACAGCCCGTACCAGACCTTGATCACGCCATCGTCGATCGGGGTGTGCGCGATCAGCATGTGCGAAGGATATTCGCCGACCATGATCGATTGCAGGATGCCCGGCCCGGTGTACCAGGTATCGTTGAGCATCGGCTCCGCGCCCGAACCGGCCAGGGTCTTGTGTCCGGCCAGCAGGATCTGGCGGATCTTCACCCCGTCGAACTCGTTCTCGAAGCGCACCATGTCGATCGAGCCGTGAACCGGTTCGAGGTGGCCCTTGTCGGCCATGTTATCGACCACTTCCTGCGGGTGCGAGGCCAGTTCGCCCAGGCACGAGACGTTCCAGTTCACCCAGTGCGGCTGATCCCACATTTCGAACGGCGGCAGGTCATAGTCCGGCTCGCCATTTTCGGGGCAGTACCAGGTCCACAGACAGCCCGCGCGCTCGACAATCCGCCACGACTTGACGCAGGCGGCCTTGGGCGGCGGGGCGGGGGAGTAGGGGACTTCGTTGCAGCGCCCGTCCGGGCCGAACCGCCAGGCGTGATAGGGGCAGCGGATATTGTCGCCTTCGACATGCTTCTTGTCGAGCACCACATAGGACGTGGTGTTCTTCGCCAGGTGCGTGCCCATGTGCGGGCAATAGGCTGCCAGCAGGTGCGCCCGGCCGCTTTCGCCGCGATAGAGCACCAGATCCTCGCCGAAATAGCGCACCGCGGCGGGCGTGGTGGTCGCATCGGCCGAGGTGCCGATCATGAACCAGCCGCGGGGATAGGTGAATTCGCCCAGGCCATATTCGGCGGTGGTAGCCATGCCAATCTCCTCTGCAGGCGTCTGCGGCGCCTTGTTCGTAACGCTACCGGGATAGCGTAACGGAGAATGGAGGGCAATAGCTAGGTATTGTCGATTTTGCGTATTTGAATGGCCGATCAGTTACGCATCATTCGTCCTCGTCGCCGTTTCCGTCCATCGCGCTGGCCTCGGTGATCTTGGCCACCCGCGCATTGTACTTGACGGTCTTTACCGCGATCGAGGTTTCGACGTGGTGCACGCCCGGGATCGCCAGGATCTTGTCGGATGCCACTTCGACCAGCTCATCAAGCTCTTCGAACAGGGTCATCGCCAGAATGTTGAAGCGGCCCATGGTCACCAGCACCGCGTTGATCGGCGCCATTTCGGACAGTTGGCGGGCCACTTCGCGGGTCCGCTCGACTTCGGCCTGGACATAGATGAAGGCCAGCTGCGATTTGCGCGCCATCTGCAGCCCGGTGATTGCGGTGAAGCTGATCAGCTTGTCCTGCTGCAGCCGCTTGATCCGGCCGCGCACGGTGCCTTCGGTCACGCCCAGCTTGGTCGCGATCTTGCGGTTGGAAACGCGGGCGTCGCTGGCCAGCAGGTCGATCAGCTGGCGGTCGAGTTCATCAAGCACAACATTGGCCATCACGCACGCCCCTCGATTGGCGCGACATCGAACTGGTAGCGCAGGATATCGACCGCGATCGACGGGCTGACCGAACGGATGCCCCGGACCGAGCCCAGCCGGTCGAGCAGGAAGTGCGACATATCCTCGAAATCCTTGAGCACGATCAGCGCGTCGATGTCATAGCGACCGGTCACGATGTGGACCGCGAACACTTCCGGAAACTGCGCCAGTTCGTGCGCCACTTCCGAAGCCGGGCGGCTGTCAACCTCGATCGCCAGCTGCATCAGCACGTCAAAGCCGTGCGCGGCAAAGTCTGACACGGCGACCACCCGCAGCTGGTCGGCATCTTCCATCCGCCGGATCCGCGAGGAAACGGTGGTGGCGGTCAGCCCCAGCCGTTCGGCCACTTGCTGGTTGGTTGCGCGCCCGTTCTTGCGCAGTTCCGCGACGATCTGGAGATCGGTCTCGTCGAAGGAGAAGTCCTGTTTCATTGCCCCGTTACTCAAATTTGCGGCTTGATCACCTGTGCGCCCGAAAAGCCGCCGTCAACCGGAATGTTGGCGCCGGTCACGAACGAGGCCGCATCGGACAGCAGGAAGCCGATCACTGCGGCCACTTCCTGGGGCCGCCCCGGCCGTCCCAGCAGGTGCATCGCGACGAAAGCATCGTGGACCGGCTTGTAGCCTTCGACCATCGTCGTCATCGGCGTGGTGATATAGCCCGGACTGACCGCATTGGCTCGCACCCCGAATGGCCCCAGATCAGCTGCCAGGCTGCGGGCAAGCTGCAGGATCCCGCCCTTGGCGACGTTGTAGGGGGTGTTTCCGGCCGAACCGGTCATCCCATAGATGCTGGCGATGGTGACGATCGAGCCGCTGCCCGCCGCCTTCATCGCCGGTGCGACCGCGCGGGCCGAAAGCATGGTTCCGGTCAGGTGGACCTTCAATGCGCGGTCCCAGTCGGCCAGGTCCATGGCGTCGATCGCGCCGGTCGCAACGATCCCGGCGCAGGTCACCAGTCCGTCGATCCGGCCGTGACGTTGCAGGATATCGGCAACCAGCCGGTCGGTCGCCGCGCCATCGGTCACATCCAGCGCGGCGCCCTCGGCCCCGGCGCCCAGGTCCTGCGGTGCGGCAAGGTCAGCGGCAATGGCGGTCCCGCCGCTCGCCGCGATCAGCTCCATGGTGGCCCGGCCGATTCCCGATCCGCCGCCGGTGACCAGCACCACCTTGCCGGCAAGGCCCTGCATCACGCCAGGTCCCGCTTGAGGTTGGCGCCGGCGCGCTCGATCCAGGCCGTGGCATCGGGTACCGCCTGGAACATCGAGAAGAACCCGTGGATCATCCCGGGCGCGATTGCCGCATCGACCGCAATACCCGCTTCGGCCAGCCGCGCGGCATAGGCCATGCCTTCATCGCGCAGCGGATCGAATTCAGCGGTGATCACCGTGGCCGGGGGCAGGGCGGACAGGTTCGGCGTGCGCCCCACGCGGGCCAGCGGGGCCTCTTCATCGCCGATCAGATAGTGCCCCCAGAACCAGTTCATCGAATCCGTGCTGAGGAAGTAGTCGCCGCCGCCGTTCTCGGCATAGGAGGGCAGCGAATGGTCATCGTCGGTCACCGGATAGATCAGCAACTGATGGCGCAGCGCCGGTCCACCCCGGTCGCGCGCCATGATCGAAACCGCCGCGGAAAGGTTTCCACCCGCGCTGTCTCCGGCGACAGCCAGCCGGGCCGGATCGCAGCCGAGATCGGCGGCATGGGCTGCCGCCCATTCCAGCGCGGCATAGCAATCCTCAACCGGGGCCGGGTAGGGATGCTCGGGCGCGAGCCGGTAACCGACCGACAGCACCGCCGCGCCGCTCGCCCGGGCCAGCGCCCGGCAGGTCGCATCGTGGGTATCAAGCGTACCGATCACCCAGCCGCCGCCGTGAAAGAACACCACCAGCGGCGCCGGAGCCGCCGCGCCATCGGGGCGATAGAACCGCGCGGGCAGGGTGCGTCCGTCCAGCGCGATCGCCAGATCGCGCGCTTCGGCCACCGCCGGCGGTTCGCCAAAGCCCATCGGCGTATCAAGCTGGGCGCGCAGCTCGGCAGGGGTGACCGTGGCATAGTCGGTCTTGGGCATGGCTGCCATCATCGCCAGCAGGGCCTCGACTTGCGGGTTGAGCGGCATGCTGATTGTCTCCCGATCTGATGAATTGCGTTGAATTGGTTCGTACTGGATTCGCATCCATGCGATGAATTGGCGATACCGCCCGATGATTGCGTATTGCCGCCGCGAATTCCAGCCCCTAATTCGGATGGCGGAAAAGAGGAGTAAACGATGGATCGTCTGACTGGCAAGGTGGCACTGGTAAGCGGCGGCGCGCGCGGGATTGGTGAAGGGATCGTGCGGCGTTTCGTGGCTGAAGGCGCCCGGGTGGCGATCGCCGATGTGCTTGACGCAGAAGGCGAGGCGCTGGCCGCCGAACTGGGCGATGCCGCGACCTTTCTCCATCTCGACGTGACCGATCGCAGCCAGTGGGACGCGGCGGTTGCGGCGGTCGAGGTGAAATGGGGGCGGCTCGATTGCCTGGTCAACAACGCCGGGGTGATCGTGTTCAAGCGGATCGACGATCTGACCGAAGCCGAAATCCGCCGCCTGCTGGACATCAACCTGATGGGGGTGATCAACGGCACCCAGGCCGCGATCCCGGCGCTGGAGCGGGCCGGAGGCGGATCAATCGTCAACATGAGCAGCGCCGACGGAATTTCGGGCGCGAACTCGCTGTCGGTCTATTGCGCGTCGAAATTCGCGGTGCGCGGCTTCACCAAGGCCTGCGCGCTCGAACTGGGGCACCGCAAGATCCGGGTCAATTCGATCCATCCGGGCGGGATCTTCACGCCGATGGCCAACCCCACCAACATCCCGCGCGAATATTATGACAAGGGTTTCTGGATCTACCCGGCCCAGCGCGCTGGCGATCCCGAAGACATCGGCGCGGCGGCGGCCTTCCTGGCGTCGGACGATGGCAAGTATTGCATGGGCACCGAACTGGCGGTCGATGGCGGGCTCAACGCCGGGCACTATTACATGACCATGCCGGGGGCGCCGACCAATCCATTTGCTTAGGCCAACCGCGCCCGATCCTGCTCAAGCGAATGCCCGGCCAGCCACATCAGGGCAGCGCCGACGAAGCCCAGCGGGATTACCAGGCTGAGTGCCACGCGCAAACCATAGGCGCCTTCGCCCATCACCATGTCGCTGAGCTGCCCGGCGATAAAAGGGCCGGTGACATAGCCCAGCAGGTTGATCACCAGCATCGCCAGCGCGGTTCCGGTTACACGGCTGCGATCGGGCAGGACATATTGCAGGGCGGTGAAAATCCCCACCGACCAGCCACCGCCCAGCAGCCCCGACGGTACCGCAAGCCAGCGCGCGGCAACGATGCTGGGCATCCAGGTGACCAGCAGGATCAAGGCGGTTGCCGAAAACAATGCACCCGCCGCAAGCCGGAGCAGCCAGCGCCGATCGCGCCGGGCCAGGTGATCTACGGCAAAGCCAAACACCAGCATGCCAAGCAGCCCGGGCAGGCCAAAGGCCAGGCCGAAGGTGCCCGATGCCTGCTGGGTGCTAAGCCCGTAGGCGCGCTCAAACAGGGCAGGACCCCACATTCCGAAGCTGACCCCAGACAGCGTACCCAGCGCCATGCCGAGCGACATCCAGCGAAAGCTGGGCGCGGCCCAGAGCTGCTGAAACTGGGGCCACAGCGGCTCGTGAACCTTGGTTGTGGGCAGAGCAGGACGGGGCGGTTCGCGCAGGATCAGCCACGCCAGAACGCCGATCGCAATGCCGATGCCGCCCAGAACTTCGAATGCATCGTGCCAGGTTCCGCGCGCAGCGATCGCCGGGCCGCCGACATAGCCCAGCAATTGCCCGAAATAGACCGCCATGCCCATTACCGCATAGGCCTTGCCGCGTTGTTCGGGCAGGAAATAGGCGGCCAGCAAGGCATAGGCCGGGGCCTGGAACGCCGCTTCGCCGATCCCCACTCCGACCCGCGCCAAGGCCAGCACACCGGCGCTGGTGGCCAGCCCCGATAGTACTGTAAACAGGCTCCACATCACACAGCCCGCGCAGATGATCGCCACTTTCGAAGTGCGGTCGGCATGAATCGCGATCGGGACCGCGACGAGCGAGTAGAGCAGGGCAAAAGCCGGCCCCATCAGCAGCCCCATGAAGCCGTCCGACATGCCGAATTCAAGTTTGATCGGCTGTGCGAGGCCGGCCAGCAGGTAGCGGTCGCCGTAGTTGAGCAGGGCGATGGCCAGCATCAGCGCCAGCACCACCCATTTGTTGGAAAGAGGCCGGGCGCCTGCCAGCTCAGTCACGCATTTGCGCGCCGCCGTTGACGTGCCAGACCTGTCCGTTGACCCAGGCGCCATCATCGGACGCCAGGAAAGTCAGCGCGGCGGCGAGGTCTTCGGGCTGGCCCAGGCGGGTGTGCGGCACGGCCTTCAGCCCCTTTTCGACATATTCGTCGGTCAGGTGGATCTTGACCGCTTCGGTCAGCACCAGTCCGGGGCAGACCGCATTGGCGCGAATGCCCTGCTTGCCCCAGCGGCTGGCGACATGGCGGGCGAGCGCGTGGATCGCGTTCTTGGTCATCGGATAGGCGACCTGCCACGGCGCGCCGCCGCTGGCCGCGCCGCTGGAGGTATAGATCATCGCCCCGCCGCCGCGTTCCAGCATCGCGGGCAGCGCGGCCTGCGTGGCCAGAAAGTGGCTCTTGGTGTTGATCGCGAAGCTCTTGTCCAGCACTTCGACCGGGCAGTTGAGCGCGTCGATATCGCCTTCGGTGCCGCCCGCGAGGTTTGAAATATAAAAGTCGAGCCCGCCAAACTGCGCCACCGCGGCAGCGACAATCACTTTCTGGGAATCAGCGTCGGTGCCATCAAGCCGCACCGCCACGGCCGAACCACCGTCGGCGCGGATCGCGGCGGCGGTTTCCTCGGCCTGTTCGACCAGCAGATCACCGATCAGCACATGGGCGCCTTCTTCGGCCAGTCGCCGCGCGGTCGCCGCGCCGATGCCGCGCGCTCCGCCTGCCACGATACCGACCTTGCCCTTCAATCCGCGCATTTCATTCTCCCGGGATATTTGGACAGGGCTTCCCAAAGCCCGCGCGCCGCGTCAATCCGCCGGGCGGTTGGTGCGGTGCAATTTGGCAGGATGGGTTATTCCGCCGCTTCGGCCAGGGCCACACCGAAGTTGGGGTCATTCTCGTTGCAGAGCCGGTTGGTATCGGCCCACAGTCCTTCAGGCGGGACCGGGGTGATGTTCAGTTCCGCGCGGATATCAGCCATCTGCCAATCGACCATGCTGCGCCAGTCAGCCAGCATGATCGGGAATTTCCAGTTGTGCGCCTGACTGGCCCCGACGAATTCGGCCTCGACGTTGAGCGCTGCCGCTTCGGGATAATGCAGCGCGTCCTTCATGATCGTCTTGGCCTTGAGGTAGGACTGGATGCGGTTGAAGAAGGCCGCCAGCTCGGGATGGAAATAGCGGACCCGGCTGTAGAGGTTGGCATTGAGCAGCGCGATCTCGCCGCCGTGGTTGGGGCCGAACCCGGTCACCAGATGCTCGATATCGTGGTTGAGCGCGGCCTGGCGGAGGTAGAAGGTCAGGTCGTTGACCACCTCGATCTCGCGGTAGAACAGGTCGAGTTCATAGCCGCTGTTCTCCATCCAGTCATAGAGCGCGGCGCCCAGCGTGCCGGGCGCGCAGTTCTTGACCTCGGCCTTCTTGAAGTCTGACAGCGTGCGCTTGTCGCACCACTGCTTGAACAGCGGCAGGCGGGCCTTTTCCTCTTCGAACAGTGCCATGATCCGCCCATAGTCTTCCAGCATCATCAGTGCCTGGGCGACTTCCGGGATGTAGGCGGTGTTGGGCAGGTCGGGGCCGTTGCGGCGCAGCATCTCCTGCGCGATCAGGTGCCGAAGCTCGCTGTTGTTGAGGTATTTCGAAGAGCTGACCAGCACCGAGCTGTCGCTCTCCACCTGGCGGATCGCCCCGTTGAAATAGGCGCGTTCGCCTTCGCCGACTTTGACTTCCATCGCGCTTACTCCGCTGCTTCCATCGCCGGCACCTGATCGTTGACCGGCGAGAGGAACTTGCCCGGCATGGCGCCAGTGAAGGCCCCGTTTTCAAAGGTCGACACCCCGTTCACCAGCGTCAGCCGGGTCGGCATCGCCTTGCGGGTGAAGCGCCAGGTGAAGCCGCCCTTGCCGTTGGGCACGTCGTGGGCCTTTTCCATCTGGCGGCGCTCGATCTCGTCCAGGTTGAACACCGCAATGTCGGCGCGCTTGCCCGGCGCGATAACGCCGCGATCGGTCAGGTTGAAGTGCCGGGCAAGCTTGCCGGTCATCACATGGACCGCCTCTTCCAGGGTCAGCTTCTGTTCGTCGCGTACATACTGGGTCAGCAGCAGGGCATTCTCGCCCGCGCCGCACAGCATCTGCAGGTGCGCGCCCGCGTCGGAGATGTTGCCCACCGTTTGCGGATCGCGCATCAGTTCGATCGTCAGTGCCTCGTCCTTGGGGAAGGGGGCCATGTGCACGGTCGAATAGGTGCCGTTTTCCAGGATCCAGTCAGCCATGGCGTCGCTGCGGTGCAGGCCGCGGCTGTCGGCAAAATCCTTCAGCGTGATGCCCAGCGGGCCCGCGCCATTCTCGCTGTCGAGCAGCAGCAGTTCGTGCGGGTTCTTCAGCGGGGAATGATCCCAGGCCTGGGTATCCCAGCTTTCCCGCGCCCGCGCGCGCCATTCGGGATCGGACAGCAGTGCGCGCTTTTCCTCATGGGTTTCGGCGTTGACCACCTCGTGCCAGACATAGTCGTTCGACTGCGCAAAGATCAGTGACTTGACGATCGACAGCACGTTGGTGGGCGAAACGTGGGCATAGCCGGGCCAGACATCGACCCCGGCCTCGCGCATCTTGCGGACCGATTCCTGCATCGCCGGCAGGATCGCCTTCTGGAATTCCAGCGTCGGGATGGCCCCGGCGATCTGGCATTTGATCGTGCGGCCCGAAAGCAGCCTGGCCAATCGTTCCAGGTTGGCCGGCCCGGTCATCCGCATGAAGGTATCGACGATCACCTGATAACAGCTGCCCGGATAGCGTTCCATCACGTCAAACAGCGCCAGGAATTCGGCATCGCTGGCCAGCAGCGTGGGCACCGGACGGTTCTGCCCGTCGTGATCATGCAGATTGTCAGACATCCCGATCGCGCCCGCGGCCAGCGCATCGTCGAGCAGTTCGGCCATCTTTGCGATCTCTTCCGGCGTCGCCTCGCGCTCCCACGCTTCCACCCCCATGGCGGCCAGACGCAGGGCGATATGGCCGACGTAGGCGGCATAGTTGAGCGGCGATTTGACGTTGCGTTCGGCCGAGGCGCGGTATTCGCTCCACAGGTTCCAGTCCCAAGGCAGGTTCTGCATGAACGGGCCTTCGGGGATGTCTTCGAAGAAGCTGAAAATCCCGATCATCTCGCGCTGGGCGGGCATGTATTTGTGCAAGGGCGCGGGGGAAAAGCCGCAGTTGCCCATGATCATTGTGGTCGCACCATAGCCCGGCAGCGGATCGAGATCGGGCTGCCACCACATGGTACCATCGTAATGGGTGTGGCTTTCGATAAACCCCGGGGTGACCTGGCACCCGCTGGCATCGAACACGCGTTCGCCCTGCGGCGCCAGGTCCGGGCCGACCTCGGCGATCAGGCCATCCCTGATCCGGACATCGGCGGCAAAGGCGGGGGCGCCGGTACCATCGACCACGGTGCCGTGCTTGATCAGGATATCGGTCATTGCTTCTCTCCCAAGGGCTGACAGCGCGGCGGGCCGGTCAACCGACTCTCTGCCGCATGATCCGAAGGCTAACCCCGAAGGCTCGCAGCCCTGAAATCGCGCCTTGCCAAAGGGATCGAAATATATTCGAATTCGGATCATGAAACGATCCGAATCCACATCGGCAGCGCTGCTGGGCGTATTGCGCCAGGCCTTGCGGCAGGAAGGCTGGACCGCGCGGCGGCTGGCCGCCCAGTTCGGGATTGGCGAGGCGACGGCCAAGCGCTGGCTGGCGGGCAAGGGGCTCACGCTTGACCGGCTGGAGGCTCTGGCCGCGCTGTGCCGGCTGTCACTGGCTGACCTCGCGCGCGAGGCCGAGCATCCCGCCAGCGGCCTCGCGCAGGAGCTGACCCTGGCCCAGGAACGCGCGCTCTCCAGCGATACGTTCCTCTCGTTCCTGTTCATGACCATCCTGGGCGGCACCACCCCGGCTGAGATCGCGGCGGACTTTGCCGTGCCGCAGGATGTGATGGAGCTGTCGCTGGCCCGGCTTGAGCGGCTGGCATTGATCGATCGCCTCCCCGGCGGACGGGTCCGCGCGCGGATTGACCGGACGGTAATGTGGCGCAAGTCGCCGATGCGCGCGCTGTTCAACGAACGGATGAAGCCGCAGTTCCTGGCGATGGACTTTTCCGCTGCCGATGCGGTTTTTGTGTCCGAAGTTGTTAAGCTTTCGCCGCTTGGCGCGGCCGAGCTGGCGGAAATGCTTGAACGGCTGCGCCGCGATGTGCAGGCATTGGCGATGCGCGATCGCGATCACAGCCTGCTGCCGCGCAAGTGGTACGGCATGCTGGGAACGCTACGCGAACTGGATACTGGAGAGCTGCAGGGCGCGGCACGGGAGGGAGCATGAGCGGAAGACTGGCCGGCAGGCGCGCACTGATCACCGGTGCGGCCGACGGGATCGGGCTGGGGATCGCCCGGCTGTTCGCGCGTGAAGGCGCCGACGTGGTGCTGGCCGACTGGAACGGCGAAAAGGCCGAGGCCGAGGCCGCCGCGATCCGCGCCGCCGGCGGACAGGCGCGCGCTTTGCAAGTCGATGTGATGGACAAGGCGGCGGTGCTGGCGATGATGGAGGCTGCCGGGCCGGTCGATGTGCTGGTCAACAACGCCTATACCGGCGATGGCCCGCGCCGGCTGGAGAGCAAGGGGGACGAAATCTTTGATCGCGCGATGCTGATGGCTTTCTGGGCCCCCAAGTGGACCATGGAAGCCGCCTTGCCGCACATGAAGGCGCAGCGCTGGGGCCGGGTGATCAACATGGGCTCATTGAACGGCGTCAACGCCCACATGGGCAGCGCCGATTACAACAGCGCCAAGGAAGCCATGCGCGCGCTGACCCGTACCGCTGCGCGCGAATGGGCCGGGTGGGGGATCTGCTGCAACGTGATCTGCCCCGCGGCCAAAAGCGCCGCCTCGCGCCGGATCGAGGATGTCGCGCCCGAAATGATGGCGCGGATCGAAGCGGCCAACCCGATGGGCCGGATGGGCGATCCTGAAAGCGATATCGCCCCGGTCGCGCTGTTCCTGGCGAGCGAGGATTGCCGCTATGTCACCGGCAACACGCTGTTCGCCGATGGCGGCGGGCACATCAACGGCGTCGCCTGGGCGCCCGACCTGGGCGATTAGCCGCCGCTCTTCTGCAGCCGCGCCAGCTGAGCCCGCGCCTTGCTGGCGTGGACGAAATAGACCTGCGATTCCTGCAGCGGCATTCCCGGCTCGGCCATCCGCGCCAGATAGACATCGACCGTGAGCCGCAGCGCGCGAGGATCGTTGGGGGCGCCGTAATAGGCCCAGTCGGCCAGCCGCGCGGCCAGTTTCGGGTTGGCGGGCAGCAGTTCGCGCGCGCGCCGCTCCACCGCTTCGATCCCGCCAGCCAGGTGCAACACCTCGCGGGCCTCGTCCTCGAACTGCATCGCCGCGAAGTGTGACGGGATGTCATCCCACCAACCGGTCCAGCGCAGCGCGACCATCCGGGCGATATCCTCGGGCCGGTTGTACTGCGGGTCGAGCCAGGGTGATTTGGCGAAGCGTTCGGGCCAGACCAGCGTTGCGGCGATCTGGTCCTTGCGCTCGCCGCGATTGAGCCGTTCGACCACCTGATTGGAGACATATTCGAGCGCTTCGGCCTCGATCCCCAGCGCTTCGGATATCGTCGCGGGATCGTCGATCGGCGCGCCGTGCATGGTCATCAGGTGGCCGGGCTTCAGCGCCAGCATCTGCCGCAAAGCCAGGGCCCATTCATCGACATGGCGCATGATCCGCTTGCCGTTGCCGGTGTTGGGCAGGAATCCCTGGTAGTAATCGGCGGTGAAGATCGCCCCGCGCGATGGCAGCGCCATCCAGATCTGCTCTTCGGTTTCGCCGGGAGCATGATGCAATTCAAAGCGTTCGCCGTCGATCTTCAGGTTCAATGTGTCGCGGAACACGATGTCCGGATGCGGCAGACGCGCGGTGTCGGTCGGCCAGGATTCAAGCGGCTGGTTGTTGTAGCGACCGATCGATCCGCCCAGCCGCACTTCCTTGGCGGCCATCGCCGGGAACAGGTCGCTGGTCACGGTTTTCGCGCCGGGCCACCTGGCCTTGAGCGCCGGCCAGCCATAGGCATGGTCGATGTGGACATGGCTGACCACGATGTGGGTGACCGGTTTGGGGCTGAGCTTGGGAAGCTCTTCGGCCAGCACCGGACCGATCGCGGCATAGCCGGTGTCGAACACCACCAGACCTCGCTTGGTCTCGATCACCGCGACATTGACGTAGGGAAACCGCAGCAACCACATGCCATTGTCGGCTTTGGGACCATGACGCTCAACCGTCATCGCCTTGCGCGCCGCCGCCACCCGATCGGGCGAGGCCGAAAGCATGTTCTGCGCGATCAGCGGCGAGGGAGGGCCGCCAAAGCCGTCCTTGCGGAAGACATGCGCCAGCACATCGGGATATTCTCGCGCCAGCAGCAACCGGCCCTCGCGCGCCAGCACATCGTCGGGTGAGGGCGTGAGGCTGCTGTCTGCGGCCAGGCTGGCGGTGCCCAGCAGCACCAGCGCGGCGGCAAGGCGTTTGAGCATGGTCCTAAAGGAAGTGCTGGACGATGAAGGGCAGGCCGACCACGCCCAGCAGCCCGGCCTGGCCCCACTTGGCCAGCTTGGGATCCTGGTGGTTCCACAGCCCCATCGCGCCAAAGGCCCCGGCGGCGCCCGCGCCGACGATCCAGAAGCCGGCCAGCCCGGCCAGCCCCAGAATCCCCAGCAGGCGCATGCCCGCGCCGGGGCGGTCCTTGGCCACCGGGTTCTTGATGCCGGCCAGCCCGGCCAGACCGATCAGGCCCAGCAGGCCCAGCAATCCGATGACATGGTTCATAACTTCGGTCTCCTCCCCTTCCACGGCGCGGCTTGTTCCAGCTGGCCCGCCAGTCTGAACAGCAGCGCTTCTTCGCCATAGCGTGCGGTGAACATTGATCCGATCGGCAGGCCCGCCTGCGACATGCCCAGCGGCACCGACATGGCCGGCTGGCCGGTCAGGTTGGCCAGCTGGCAGAACGGTGAATAGACCGCCGCGCGCTGGCCCCATTCCTGAAAGCTGCAATCGGGGCTGAGGTTGATCCTGCCCAGCGCGATCGGCGGGGCGGCCAGCGTGGGCGTCAGGATCAGGTCATAGGCTTGCATGAACTGGGCGACCTTGATCGCCGCATCCTGCAGCACGCCGCTGGCCCGCGCGGCATCCATCGCGGTGAAGGTCTTGCCATATTCGGCAAAGGCCAGGACGATCGGTTCGACCAGATCGGATCCCGGCGTCAGGCCCAGCACCTTGCCGCGATCGGCGATGTCGGCGGCAATCGCGGGGCCGATCGAAACGAAGCTGGCCCAGCCCAGCCGCGCGGCATCGAGCTCGAGCTGCGCTTCCTCGACATGGTGGCCCAGGCTTTCGCACAGCCGTGCGGTGGCACGGGCCGCCTCGACGCACTCCGGATCGACCGGCGATCCTGCAATTGGCCGGGTCATCAGCGCAATCCGCAGCTTGCCGGGATGCTTGCCGACCTGGGCCAGGAAGCCTTCACGCGGGGCCGGGGCGGCATAGCGCGAACCCGGTTCGATCCCGTGGCTGATATCCAGCATCGCAGCGCTATCGCGCACAGAGCGGGTGATCGCGTGGTTGGTCGAAAGCCCGCCCCAGCCTTCGGTGCGCAGCGGCCCCATCGGCACCCGGCCGCGGCTGGGCTTGAGCCCGAACAGCCCGCAGCATGACGCGGGGATGCGGATCGAGCCGCCGCCATCGCTGGCATGCGCCGCCGGGATCACTCCCGCAGCCACAGCCGCCGCCGCCCCGCCGGACGATCCGCCCGAGCTGTGCGCCCTGTTCCAGGGATTGCGGGTATCGCCGGTCAGCTTGTTTTCGGTGGTTCCGGTCAGGCCGTATTCGGGGGTGGTGGTCTTGCCGAAGACCACGAACCCGGCCGCTTCATAGCGCCGGACCAGTTCCGAGGTCACCGCCGGGCGATAGCCCTTGTAGAGGCGGCTGCCGCCTTCGGTCAGTTCGCCGGCGATGTAGGTGTAGAGATCCTTGAGCAGCAGCGGGACGCCGGTGAAGGCTCCCTTGGGCAGGCCCTTGCCGATCTGCTTCGCGGCATAGTCGTAATGCTTCTGGGCCATGAAGTTGAAGCGCGGATTAAGCGCTTCGGCGCGGCCAATCGCGGCTTCCAGCAGCTCACCGGGGCTGACCTTGCGCTGGCGGACCAGCAGGGCCAGGCCCATGGCATCGTGCTGGTCAAGCAAGCCGTCGATGCTGCCCGAACCTGCGCCAAGCGCCGGGGCCGCCACTGCGGCGACCCCGGCTGCCAGACTTTCCCGGCGGGTCAGCTTCACCCGGCGGCCTTCAGCGGGGTGACGTTGCCGTCTTCGCTGGCATAGTAACGCGCATAGAACTTGCGGAACTGGGCGATCGGCCCGTCGCCTTCACAGATCAGCGCGTTGGGTTCGTACTTCATCCGGTCCCAGACGACCTTGTCCTGGTCGAACTGCTTGCAGATGTCGCGGATGATCGCCTTGGCCACGCCGGCGCGTTCGCCTTCGGCCTGGCTCTTGGGCTGGGTGAAGCAGAACCGCACGTGGACGTGATCCAGCTCGACCGGGGTCAGGCAGGCGACCAGCAGCGTTTCCGAAATCCCGGTGAAGCGGGTCCAGCTTTGCCCCGGGCCCATCGTGTCATAGCTGATCTGGCCATCGACTTCGCCCCAGGGGGTGCCCATCTTGGCCTTCACATCGGCGCCGCGGCCCCATTCACCCCAGCGCAGATCGCCCAGCGGCACATCGGCGGTGCCGTGGATGTACTTGAAGTGGGCCACATCGACGCCGTTTTCGGCCATGTTCTGGATCGAGCCATAGACGTTCCATTCGAACACGTCGTACTGGGTCCAGTCGGGATCGCTCGCTTCGGGCAGGTGGACCACATCCCACAGCGGGGCTTCATCGTTGGGATGGTACCACACCCAGATCCAGCGGTTGGCCTCGGTCACATGCCAGGTGCGGGTGCACTTGCGCTTGACCTGCGGCGGGATCGACTTGGAATAGGGGATTTCCTTGACCGTGCCTTCTTCGCCATCATAGCGCCAGGCGTGGAACGGGCATTCCAGCAGGTTGCCGTGAACCTTGCCGCCATGGCCCATGTGCGCGCCCATGTGCTTGCACCAGGCATCGATGATCCGCACCTGGCCATCCTCGCCGCGCCACATGGCAAGGTCCTTGGAGAAGTAGCGCAGCGGCTTGACTTCGCCCACTTCAAGATCGACCGAGAGATCGACCGGGTACCAGCCGAACGGAAAGCCGATATCGAGATTGCGCTCGGCGACCGAGGTGCGGCCTTCGACCGGGGCCTTGCGCCAGTCGATCAGGTCCTGACCCTTGAGCTTTTCGAGCACTGACCAGACCGCGACGGGCGGGGTGCGGGCATCGCCGGCGGGACGGTTTGCGGCATCGGACATCATCTGTCTCCTCGCTTGTCCTCCCCGTTCCTTCGGGGAGGGCCGGACCGGGGGGTTGTCTCACCGGGCCGGTATCGATCATCCAAGGGAGCAGACTTCCCGGCTCCCTTCTCCTCACCTATTCTTCTACGTCAGGTTGAACACCTTCATGGCGTTTTCTCTCAGGAATTTGGGCCATACCTCGTCCTTGAAGGGGACACCCGGCATGTCGCCGAAAATGCGGTCCAGGCTCAGCCCCATCGGGAAATAGCCGGCATAGATGATCTTGTCGGCCCCGCGGGTGTTGGCATAATCGATGATCGCCTTGGGGTAGTGCTTGGGGGCAAAGGCGCTGGTCGAATAATAGAGGTTCGGCCACTTGAGCATCAGCTTCACCGCCAGCGCTTCCCACGGTTCAGCCCCGTGGCGCATCACGATCTTGAGATCGGGGAAAAACCAGCAGATCTCGTCGAGATGTTCGACCTTCTGCGTTTCCATCGGAATGCGCGGGCCCGGAATGCCGACGTTGAGGCAGATCGGGATGCCCAGTTCAGCCGCAGCGGTGTAGAGCGGGAACATGTATTTGTGATTGATCGCCACCTGCGGCAGCGTGCCCGACGGGAACACGCTGATCGCCGAAAGGCCGACTTCGGAATGGATCCGCTTGATCCGTCGGACTTCATCCACGCCCTTGTTGGGATCGCAGGGCAGATCGAAGAAGAAGCGATCCGGGAACAGTTCCTTGGCCCGGCGCGAGGTATCGTTCTCGTTCCAGCCGATCAGCGCCTTGTCGATGTTGAAGCGGTCCATCTGCTCGACCGTCCACTTGACGAAATCGCCGGGATTGCCGGTCTGCGGCACGTCCTTGAACATGTACTGCGCCGGCATCGAGAACTGCTGCAGCGTCTGTGCATCCTTGATCAGCGGGCGGAAACTGGCGAACCAGTCGCCCCGGTCTTCTGCTTCGGGAATCCCCAGCATGCAGTCGATAACCTTGATGTCGGTGGGCATGGGCATGGTCAGTTGTTCCCTGAAAGTGTTGGCCACATTTCGCGCAGCCGCTTCTTGTCGATCTTGCCCACGGCGTTGCGGGGCAGGGGTTCATTGGAGAAGGCGATCCGGCCGGGCGCCTTGTAGCGCGCCAGCTTTTCGCCGACTTCGTGGATGATCGCTTCGCCGGTCAGATCCTGGGCCACCACCACCGCAACCAGCAGTTCTCCCAGCCGCTCGTCCGGAATGCCGAAGGCGGCGCATTCGGTGATCCCGGGCATTTCGCCCATCACCCGCTCAACCTCGGCGCAATAGATGTTCTCGCCGCCGGAAATGACCATGTCCTTGGTCCGGTCAACGATGAAGACATAGCCTTCGGGATCGACAAAGCCGACGTCACCGGTCTTGAGCCAGCCATCGGGAGAAAGCACCGCGGCGGTATCCTCGGGCCGGTTCCAGTAACCGCTCATGATTTGCGCGCCGCGCACCACGATCTCGCCCGCTTCGCCCACCGGCAGCACGCGGCCATCTGGCGCCTCGATCCGGACATCGACCAGCGGCAGGATCCGCCCGGCCGAAGCCTTCTGCCGCAGGAAATCAGGGCCGACCGCCTGGGCTATCGCGCCCGAGCATTCGGTCATGCCATAGCCGGTACCCATCTGCGCGTGGGGGCAGACCGCCAGCACTTCTTCCAGCAGGTTGACCGGCAGCGCCTGTCCGCCGCTGGCGACATTGCGCAGGCTGGACAGGTCGGCATCGGCCAGCCTGGCGCTGTGCAGCATGTCCCACAGCATGGTCGGCACGCCGGTGAACATGGTGATCTGTTCGTCGTGGATGATCCGCACCGCCTCTTCGGCATCCCAGCGGCGCATGATCACCACCTTCGATCCGGCGAACAGCGGCGAGAGGAAGGCCGAGCCCAGGCCCGAGATGTGGAACAGCGGATAGACCAGCAGCACCGCCTGCTGCGGGAACTGGGCCATCAGCTCTTCGGGCTTCATCCCGTATTGCCGGGCCATGTTGTGGACCACCATCACGCCCGACAGCTGCATCGACAGCAGCCCGGTCGACAGCCCGCGATGGGTCAGCACTGCGCCCTTGACCCGGCCCGTGGTGCCCGAAGTGAACAGGATCGCGGCGGGATCATTGGGGGCAGGGGGCGTGGTATCGACCAGCTCGGGATGGCCGTGGGGCACTTCTTCGGGCGGCTGGGTCAGATCATAGATCCGGCCCTGATAGCCGCCTTCGCGCAGCAGCGCGGCGCGCTCGCTGTCGGCCAGCACCACCGAGGGGGTCACCTCCTCGATCATCGCCACCAGTTCGGCCGGCGATCCGCGGCTGTTGAGCAGGGCGGCGATCCCGCCCGCCTTGACCGCCGCCATGAAGGCCACGATCCATTCGGTGCGGTTGCGCATGCAGATCGCCACCCGGTCACCGCGCTTGATCCCCAAGAGGGGGATCAGCTGGTCGCGCCAGGTGAAGACCTGCTCGAAGGTCAGCCGCCGGTCGCCCTCGACCAGGAAAGTCTTGTCGCCATGGCGCCGCGCCGCGTCGATCAGCAGGTTGAGATCGGCCGGCATGTTGACGAACTGGCGCAGTCCGTCACGCTCGGCGATCTCGAACGGCATGCCGGGGCCGGTCACTTCTGCCAGGATCGGATCGTTCACGCTCATACCGCCTGCTCCGCCATGTCCTTGGCCCAGCGATAGTCCTGCTTGCCGGCGGGCGAGCGCTTGATTTCATCCACCCAGACCAGCGCGCGCGGCACCTTGTAACCGGCGAGGCGGGCGGCAAGGTGCGCCTTCACGTCATCAAGGTTGGGCGTCGCGACGCCCGGACGGCGCGAGACCACGCCGACCACGCGTTCGCCCCAGCGTTCATCCTTTTGCCCGGCCACCACCGCGTCGAACACTGCCGGATGGGTCCGCAGCGCCTCTTCAACCTCTTCGGGAAAGACCTTTTCGCCGCCGGTGTTGATGCAGGTCGATCCGCGCCCGAACAGGGTGATCTTGCCATCGTCGTCGAGCCGCGCGGCATCGCCCGATACCGCCCACAGCTTGCCCTCGATCGTCTGGAACACCTCGGCGCTCTTTTCGGGATCGCCGAAATAGCCGATCGGCGTGTGCCCGGTCCGCGCGACGAAGCCCATTTCGCCGACGCGAGCGATCCGGCCATCCACCACCACCTGCTGGCGTTCATCGGCGGGCAGGCGCATCACGCCTTCCTCGCTCTTTTCGGCCATGCCCGAAATGCCGGTTTCCGACGCGCCCAGCCCGTCAGTGATCCCGGCCGAGGGAACCAGTTCCTTGAGCTCGTCCTTGAGATGCTGCGAAAACACCGCGCCGCCCGATCCCAGGTTGAACACGCTGGCCAGGTTCCAGCGCCCGGGATTGGCGCGCAGCGTATCGCGCAGCGGGATCGCCATGGCATCGCCGACGAACTGGATCATGTTGACCGCCTCACGCTCGGCAGTGTCGAGCATCCGTTCGGCGCTGAACACCCGGCCTTCGTCGAGCACGATGGTCACGCCGTTGAGCAGCGCCGACCACACCGCCCACATCGCCGCCATGTGCATCAGGGGGGCGAGCGGAAACATCTTGAGCTGATAGCCATCGCGCGCGCGGCTATCGATGTCCTGCGGCTCAACCAGCACGCCGTGCGGGTTGAAATAGCCGCCGCCGCCCGCACAGGCGAAGACAAAGGCCTTGTGCGGCCACATCACGCCCTTGGGCATGCCGGTGGTGCCGCCGGTATAGCACAGCACGAAATCGCTTTCGCTGCGCGGCCAGGGGCCAGCAGGTTCGTGCGCCAGCAGCTCGGCATAGGGCACCGAGCCGGCAATATCCTCGCCCGAACCGTCGTCCACCGCGACCGTTGCTTTCAGTGTCGGCAGATCGCCCCGGATCTCACGCATGATCGGCGCAAATTCGGCGCCGTGGATCACCGCCGCGCTCTGGGCATTGGCGAACAGGTAACGCAGTTCCTCGGCCCGGTAGCGGTAATTGACGTTGTAGGGCACCGCGCCCAGCTTGCAGGCGGCGATGAACCCTTCCAGATAGGCCGGGCCGTTGTAGAGATAGAGCCCCACCGTATCGCCGCGCCCCACACCGTGCGCGGCAAGGCCGGCGGCGAGCCGGTCGCAGCGATCGTTCAATTCGGCATAGGTCTGGCGTGAGCTGTCGCCCACCAGCGCTAGACGATCGGGAACCGCAGCGGCTACGCCTTCGAACAGGTCGGCTAGGTGGAACTGGCTGGCCATCGCGTCAGTACACCGCCGCCGGGTTCTTGGGACGCGGGCTGCCCAGCATCTCGCGGTGCGAGGGCTTGTCCTGCCCGCGATCCTGCACGCCCAGTTCGCGGGCGATCTCGGCCCCGACCAGCGTTTCGCCCGACAGCTCGGCCAGACGCGGGCTGCTGAGGATTGCATCGAGGATATGGCCGGTGAACTCGGGATTCTCGGCCATGGCCATGAAGCCTTCGTACTGTTCCGGGTTCACTTCCCTGGCGATCAGCGCGCGCTCGGTGATCTGCGGCCCCAGCCAGATCGAAACCGCGCCCACGCCGCTGCCGCGCAGGTCGAATTCCATATCGTGCGCCAGCTTGTCGAGCCCGGCCTTCTGCGCGCCATAGGCGGGACCGTGCATATAGCAGGTCGCCCCGAACGAGCTGACCATCGCGATCAGCCCCGACCCCTGCGGAACCATGATCTGCGCGGCATGCCAGCTGGCCACATAGGCCGAGCGCAGCCCGACATCGAGGATGCCCTGCGCGGCCAGTTCCTTTTCATAGAACGGCTTCTTCTCGATCAGCTGATGGTGGATGAAGGCGGCGTTGTTGACCAGAATGTCGAGCCGGCCGGCCTCGGCCTTGATCTGTTCGAACACCTTGGCGACCTGGGCATCGTCGGCATGGTCGCACAGCACGGGAATTCCCTTGCCCCCACGTTCGGTCACCGCCTGGGCGGTTTCGGAAACGGTTCCGGGCAGCACGGTGCCGTCCCAGCCCTTGGCGTCGCCCGGCGTCACGGTGCGCCCGGTGACATAGACGGTATAGCCCAGCTCACCCAGTCCGCGCGCGATCCCTGCGCCCGCTCCACGGCTGGCGCCGGTTACCAGTGCGACCTTGTCCTTGCTCATCGTTCCTTGCCTCTCCCGCTCCGGCAATTGGCCGGCGATCCTCTGGTTCGTCCGCTATTTGCGGATCAATGGGCCGTTCAGTTTACGCATAACGCCGTTTGCTAACCGATTCTGCCGCTGAAGTGCAGGTATCATGGCTGGCCATGCTGCGTAAATCGAGAATTTTGGCCGAATATGTTCATTTTGTCACTTGCTGGCGCTCAAGGGGCGCAGGGTCCGTTGCTGGCGATATTGCAGCGGGGTCATCCCGGTCCGCCGCCGGAACGCGCGCGAAAAGCTGTTCGGATGATCGAACCCGGTGTCCTGCGCGATCTGCCGCACCGGCAGCGGGGTAGAGGTCAGCAAGGCCTTGGCCCGGCTGACGATCTGGCCTTCGACATAGTCCGATATGGTCACCCCGGTCAGGTTCAGGAACTGGCGGTGGAGGTGCCGCACGCTGATCCCGCACAGCTGCGCCAGTTCGGGCACGCTGGGGCGATCGCCGGCCACTTCCAGCCGCTCGCGAATCCGGCGGAACTGCCAGGGCGCCAGCCGCCCGCCGGGGCTGGGCGGCAGGTCCTGGTTGAGCAGCCGCTCGATCTCGATCGCCAGCAGCCGAGTGAGGGCGGCAGCGGCCTCGGCACTGGCGGTGCCGGGGGCTTCCAGCTCACGCTGCAGTAGCCGCATCTGCGCGCGCAGCGTATCGCTCTTGAGGTTCATCAAGGTCTGCAGCAGTGCCAGCGAGGGGCTGTGCCGGCCCGCCAGCAAAGTCTCCTGGCAGTCGCGGCTGAAAGTGCAGCGCAGGATCCGCAAGGTTCCGCCCTCGGCATGGGTGCGGATCGCGATCCCCGGATAGCGCAGGAAGATCAGTCCGAACTGGCAGACGATCCCGGGGGCAATCGTCGGAAAGCTGGCCTCGGCAATTCCCGCCAGCGGCGGCAGCGACATTTCCAGCATCAGGCTGCGTTCAACCGAAGTCGCGGCAAAGACCGGCGGCCATTCCCATTCCAGGATCTGCACTGTGGCATCGGGCGTGACCAGTTCGGCCAGCACGCGCGGCGGGATGATGGCCTCGCCGGCCACCTTGGCCTCCGCGGCACGCGGGGCAGTGCGGATCGCTTCAGAAATCATGCTGGCTGGTCGGGATAATGTCGATGCGGGTGAAATCGATGAACCGGCCGCACGAATCCATCATCGCGGCCAGGTTCGCCCTGAACTTGTCCTCGTCACCCACGGCATCGAAAAAGGCGGCGGGAGAGGTCATCGCTTCGGCGGGGAAGCATTCCTCGACAAAGGCATCATAGGCCGGGGCATTGTCGGTCAGCGGGCGGACGATCAGGTTCTGGACATATTCGAAATTGGCCTGGGTCTCGATCGCGATCCGGGTGTGGTGCCCGTGCCAGAAGGCAATCGCGTCCTGGCGGAGCAGGTCGGGCCGGAACGAGATGAAGCTCGCCTGTGACCAGCCCCAGCCGCGCGCGCCCCTGGGCACCGGATGGGCCGTGTTGGGAATGATCGTCGATTCGGCCACCAGCCACAACGCGAAGCGCGCCGAATGCGCCGCCAGCGCGGCGTCGATTGCGCCGCGGAAGCGGGCGTTGGCGCTGGGCAGCCAGAACTGCACCACCGCGTCCTGCTGCGGATCCTGCCAGCGCTGGATGAGACCGGCGGCAGGTTCCACCGCGTCATCGCGCAGATTGATCCGCACCTGGCTGGCGCCAGCCTCAGCAAGCGCCCGGGGCAGCGAAGCGAGCAGGCGCGCGTTGAACGCATCACGTGTCCCATCAGCCCAGAGCGCGGCGATGACCTTTTCCATGCGCTAGACCTCCAGCCCCCAATGCCCGTCACCCTGAACTCGTTTCAGGGTCCATCGTGCGCCACGGCCAGCCGTGTCTTGGGCAACGCTGACCCAGCCATCAGTCCACTCAGGCGTGAGCAGGGCAAGCCGAGAAATGGACCCTGAAACAAGTTCAGGGTGACGATCTTGGAAGGGCAGGGGAGAGGGGTACGCCATCAATCGAAATTCGCCTGCCCGCCGTCGAGCGGGATCGTCGCGCCGGTCAGGTATGACAGGTCGCTGCCGCACAGCGCCGCCACGGCGCGGCCGATGTCTTCTTCCAGCTTGCCGATCCGGCCCAGCGGGATGGTTTTGAAGAAGGCCTTGGCTTCTTCCGGGTTGTTATCGACCCACCACTTCAGCCCCGGCGATTCGGCATGCGGCGCGATGGTCAGCACCCGGATCCCGTCGCGGCCCCATTCGGCGGCAGCGGCGCGGGTCAGTGCGCGGATCGCCTGCTTGACTGCGGCATAGGCGCCATAGCCGGTCATGTCCCAGCGGATCCCGGCGGAAGAGGCGAGGTTGATGATCGTGCCGCCGCCGCGCGCGGCCAGGTGCGGCTGGACCAGCTTCATCAGCCGGAACGTGGCCAGCGGCCCGCTTTCGAACCCGGCCATGAAAGCCTCGTCGGTCACCTCGGCCAGCTTGCCCAGTGGCACTTCCTGCGCATTGTTGACCAGCACGTCGATCCCGCCGAATTCGGACACGGTGCGATCGACCAGCGCGGTCAGGCTTTCAGCCTGCTTGACGTTGCATTCCAGCGCCAGCGCCGTGCCGCCATTGTCGCGAATCTGCTGGGCCACGGCCTCGACCTTGGCCAGCGTCCGTCCGGCCAGCACCACCTTTGCGCCTTCAGCGGCAAAGGCCGTGGCGATCCCCTGGCCAACGCCCTGTCCGGCGCCGGTAATCACTGCTACCTTGTCGTTCAGCTGGCTCACCTGCAAATCCCCAATCACGTAATTTCTTTTCGCCATTGTTACGCATGGCGTTGACTTTCACCCCCTTCTAACCGCAAAATGCGTCGAAGGATAGGGAGAAGGATACTTTATCGTGAGTCGAGACCTTTCAGGCAAGGTGGCGCTGGTCACCGGGGGCAGCGATGGCATTGGCCGGGCAACCGCGCGGCTGCTGCTCGAACGCGGGGCAGTGGTGGCAATCTGCGGACGGCGGCAGGAACTGCTCGATGCCTCGACCAAGGAACTGGGCGGGCTCGGTACTTTCGAAGCGCATCAGCTCGACGTGTCGGACGAGGCGGCGTTCATTGCGCTGATCCAGGACATTGCCCAGCGCCACGGGCGGCTCGACATGCTGGTGAACAATGCCATGTCGGTGCACTACGCGCCGCTGACCCACCTTTCGACCGACCACTGGCGCAAGGATTTCGCCGTCAATGCCGAGGCGGTGTTCGTCGGCACGCGTGAGGCGATGAAGATCATGATGAAGGCCGGCAGCGGCTCGATCGTCAACATTTCCTCGACCACCGGAATCCGCGCTGCACCCTATATGGCCAGCTATTCGGCTTCGAAGGCCGCGCTGACCCATTTCACCGCCTGCGCGGCGATGGAAGGCGCGCCGGCCAATGTCCGCGTCAACGCGATCGTCCCCGGCCAGGTGATGACCGCCGCGACCGAGGACTGGGCCCAGAAGGCCGGCGATGCTGCCGCGCGGACCATGGCCGCGATCCCGATGCAGCGCGGCGGCCAGCCCAACGAACTGGCCGAAGCGATCGTCTTCCTGCTGTCGGATGCGGCCAGCTACATCACCGGGGTGGCATTGCCGGTTGATGGCGGCAAGGCGGCGCAGCTCTACATTCCGTCGTGAGCGCAAGCTTCGACTTTTCGGGCAAGTGCGTTCTCGTTACCGGGGGCGGGGTCGGGATCGGCCGCTCGATTGTCGAGGCCTTTGCCGGCGCGGGCGCGCGGGTGATGACTATCGAGCACCGCGCCGACCGCGCCGATGCCCTGCGCGCGGAGATGCCCGATGTGCTGGTGCTGGATGGCGATGTGACCCGCAGCGCCGATGTCAGCGCGCTGGTGGGCGAAGCGGAACGCGCTTTCGGCAAGCTTGACTTGCTGGTCAACAATGTCGGCGACTTCCTCGTCATGGGTCCGCTTGAAACGATGAGCGAGGACGATTGCGACCGGGTGCTGACGACCAACCTGACCCAGGTGATGAAGGTTACCCGCGCGCTGATCCCGCTGCTGCGCAAGGCCGCACCGGGATCGGGCGTGATCAGCGTCAGTTCGATCGAGGCGTTCCGGGGCATTCCCAACTGCGTGGTCTATGGCGCAGCCAAGGCCGGGATTACCGGCTTCACGCAAAGCCTGGCGCTCGAGCTGGCGCCGGAGGGCATCCGCGTCAACGCGATCGCGCCGGAAACCACCGACACCCCGCAGCTGGCACTCGACTATGTGCTCCCGGCGAAGAACCGCGCGCATCTGGACAAGTGGATCCCGCTCGGCCGGTTCGGCCAGCCGCAGGACTGTGCGGGCGCGGCGCTCTATCTGGCGAGCGAGCTGTCGGGCTGGGTCACCGGCACCACGATCCACGTCGATGGCGGCGCGCTGGCGGCTTCGGGCTGGTACCGCACGCCGCAAGGGCAATGGACCAACACCCCCCTGATCAGCGGCAACGCGATCGAATTTCCGGAAGGCTGAAGCGATGGACGAATTGCGGCGCTGCGCCGAACTCTATGCGCTGGGCGCCGACCGGCGCGACCCGGCGCTGTGGAGCGCGGTGATGACCGAGGATGTGGTGCTGGAAGGCCCCGGCTTTTGCCATACCGGGCGCGAAGCCGTGCTGGGCCTGCTCGATGTGCTGGGGCAGATGTTCAAGGTAACCCAGCACCGGATCTTTCAGGTGGTGGCCGAAGTCGACGGCGACCGGGCCAGCGGCGAAACCTATTGCAGCGCCGAGCACGTGCTCAAGGACAGTGACCAGCTGCTGGTCTGGGCGATCAGGTATCAAGACCAGTGGCGCAAGGATGAAGGCACCTGGCGCTTTGCCCACCGCCGGTTGATCGTTGATTGGGAAGAAGTCCGGCCGATCAAGGCCCAGGTGGAGGCAGGACAATGAAGGTACTGGTCATCGGCGGCACCGGTGCGCTGGGCGGGCACGCCGCGATCCACCTGGCCGCGCAGGGGCATGAGGTCAGCATCGGCGGGCGCAACCCCGCGCATCCCGCTACGCCGATGGCGGCGATGCCCTTTGTCCAGGGCGATTACATCGCCGGCGATTACACGCCCGAACGGCTGTCCGGGTTCGACTGGGTGGTCTTCGCCGCCGGCAACGATCCGCGCCACGTGCCGCCGGGGTCGGACTTTGCCGAATTCCTCTACCAGGCCAACCATGTGGCCGTGCCGGCCCTGTTCAAGGCCTGCCGCGAAGCCGGGGTTAGCCGCGCGATCCAGCTTGGTTCCTACTACCACCAGGCCGAACCGCGCCTGCTGGAGCACAACGGCTATATCCGCAGCCGCAAGGCCGCCTGCGAAGGCGCGCGGGCCGAGGGCGCGCCCGGGTTCGACGTGATCAGCGTCAACGCGCCGTTCATGGTCGGATCGGTTCCCGGGCTGCCCTCGGCGATATTCGGGCCCTATGTGCAATGGGCCAAGGGCCAGATCGGAATCGAGCCCTATGCCCCCACCGGCGGGACCAATTTCATGTCGTTCCGCTCGCTCAGCCAGGCGATCGAGGGCGCCTTGCTGCGCGGGGAGCCGGGCAAGGCCTATCTGGTCGGCGACGAGAACCTGTCGTTCCGCGACTATTTCCAGCTGTTCTTCGATGCCGTGGGCAGCGACGTGACGGTTGAGGAGCGCGATGCCGAACAGCCCTTGCTGCCCGATGTCGCGATCCCGCAAGGGCGCGGCAACTGGGTGCGGGTCAATCCCCCGGCCGACGAGGTGGCGCTGCTGGGCTATGCCCGCAACGATGTGGCCAACGCGGTCGCCGATGTCGCGGCGCAGTTCGGGGGATAGCGGGTGAGCGTGGCGGTCATCACCGGCGCGGCCAGCGGGATTGGCGCGGGGCTGGCGCGCGAGGCGGCGCGGCGGGGCATGCAGGTGGTGCTGGCCGACCGCGACGAGGCCGCCCTGGCTGCGGTCGCGGGGGAGATCGGCGCTCAGGCTCTGGCAGTCCCCTGCGATGTCACCGATCCTGCCGCGCTGGAAGCATTGGCCGACGCGGCCTGGGCGGCGCATGGCCAGGTCGATCTGCTGTTCGCCAACGCCGGGGTGCTCGCCACGGGCTTCAGCTGGGAGATCCCGGTCGAGACTTGGCACAAGGTCATCGAGGTCAACCTGGCGGGCGTGGTGGGCACCATGCGCGCCTTCGTGCCGCGGCTGATCGCGGCGGACCGCCCGGCGCGGATCGTCAACACCGCCTCGGTCGGCGGGTTCCTGCCATCGCCGCTGATGGCGCCCTATTCGGCGACCAAGTTCGCGGTGGTCGCGCTGACCGAATGCCTGGCGGGCGAGCTGAAAATGCTCGGCTCCAAGGTTGAGGTTTCGCTGCTCGCCCCGGGGCCGGTGAAGACCGAGATCTTCCGCGAGCCGCCACCTGAAGGTGCGGCGCAGTTCCACCAGTATCTGACCGCGCTGCTCGATCAGAACGGGCTCACCCCGGATGAATTCGCAGTGCTGGTCCACGACGCGGTCGAACGCGGCGACTACTGGATCATTCCCCAGCCCGAAAGCCTTGAGCCGATCTTCTCGATCCGCAACAAGGCGATCCTGGCCGGGCAGTCTCCCGAATATTTCAGTGCAGAAGGCCAATCGCAATGAGCACCCAGTGGGACAAGGAAGTCGATGTTCTGGTGATCGGATCGGGCGCGGGCGGGATGCTCTCGGCGCTGGTTTCGGCCAGCAGCGGGGCCGATGTGCTGATCGTTGAAAAGGACAGGCTGTGGGGCGGCACCTCGGCCACATCGGGTGCAGGGATCTGGATTCCGGGGAGCGATCAGGCCCGCGCCGCCGGGTTCGAGGACAACCTGGACGATGCGTTCAAATATGTCCGCAACCTCTCGGCCAAGAACGTGCCCGATGAGAACATCCGCGCCTTCGTCGAAAACGCCGCGCCGATGCTGCGCTGGGTGACCGAGCATACCGCGATCGAATACATGGCCTTCCCCTATCCGGACTACCATGCCGAAAACCCCGGCGGATCGCCCACCGGTTTTCGCACCCACATGCCGCTGCCGCTCGATGGCAAACAGCTGGGCAAGGATGTCGAAACGCTGCGCTTCTCATCCCCCGCAGCCAACCTGTTCGGCTATCTCAACTGGCATTTCGACGAGACCTACATCCTGCTCTACAAGCAGAAGGGCTGGTTCCTGCATCTGGTGAAGTCGCTGGCGCGGTACTGGCTGGACCTGCCGTTCCGCTTCAAGTCGCGCAAGGACCGGCGCCTGACGCTGGGCAATGCGCTGGCGGGCGGACTGCGCCTTGCGCTCAACCAGAAGGGCGTGCCGCTGTGGCTGAGCAACCCGATGCAGGAACTGGTCGAGGAAGACGGGAAGGTTACCGGCGCAGTGATCAGCCGGGGCGGAAAGCCGTTCCGGATCCGCGCGAAGAAGGGCGTGGTGCTGGCTGCCGGCGGGTTCGACAAGAACGCCGAAATGCGCGGGGCGGAGATGCCGCTCTATCCCAATGCCACCTATTCGGGCGGGGTCCCTTCGAACACCGGGGATTCGATCCGCGCCGGGCAGGCGCTGGGCGCCGAAACGCTGAACATGCAGAGCACCTGGGCCGCCCCGGTGTTCTACGTGCCGGGCGAACCCGGCGGGCGGCTGTGCACGATCGAGCGCGCGCTGCCCGGCTGCATCATGGTCAGCCAGAAGGGCGAACGCTACTGGAACGAGGCCAGCTCGTACCACGTCACCGGGCAGGCGATGGCCCGGCGTCAGGCCGAACACGGCGATGCCAGCCCCAGCTGGATGGTGTTCGATGGCACCTACCGCAAGAAGTTCCCGATGGGACCGGTCTATCCCGGCTGGCCCGATTTCCTGCTCAGCGGTGCGGTCAAGACGATCCTCAAGAAGGGCAACAGCATCGAGGCCCTGGCGCGCGAAATGGGCGTCAATCCCACCGCGCTGTCGGCCACCGTCGCCCGGTTCAACCAGCACGCCGCCAAGGGCGAGGACCCCGATTTCCACCGCGGCGAAGCGGCCTATGACAAGATGTACGGCGATCCATCGCAAACTCCCAATCCGTGCCTGCGTCCGCTCGATCAGGGGCCGTTCTATGCCCTGCCGATCTACCCCGGCGATATCGGCACCAATGGCGGGCTCAAGACCAACGCCAAGGCGCAGGTGCTGGGCAAGGGCGGCAAGCCGATCCCCGGCCTCTACGCGGTGGGCAACAACGCGGCCAGCGCGATGGGCGAAAGCTATCCGGGCGCGGGGGTGACGATCGGCCCGGCGATGACCTTCGGCTATGTCGCCGCGCGTGAGATGACCGGGGCGAATGGGTGAGGGCAGGGGAGGGGAGCTCTTGATCCCCGACCCCCAGTCCGTCCCCCAAGCCCGTTCGTCCTGAGCTTGTCGAAGGACTGTTCTTGTTCTTCGAGCCTCCCGCATTGCCGCTTGAAGAAAAGCGGTCCTTCGACAGGCTCAGGACGAACGGAACTGGATCAGATTTGGTGAATTTGAGGAGCAGGTGGAAATGACCGCAAGACTGGCAGGACGCGCAGCAATCGTCACCGGCGCAGGGCGCGGGATCGGCGCCGCGATCGTCAAACGCTTGCAGGCCGATGGCGCAAAGGTCGCCGCGCTCGACATGGACGAGGCTTCGGCCAAGGCCAGCGGTGCCGATCTGGCGCTGAAGTGCAACGTGGCCGACAGCGCCGATGTCGCCCGCTGCGTCGCCGCGGCGCGCAAGACCTTCGGGCGGCTCGACATTGCGGTCAACAACGCCGGAACCGGCCGCGCAGATGGCGATGGCTCGGACGCGTTCTACGCCGCGATGGGCCAGCGCAATGCTGAACTGGCGGAGAAGGGCAGCTCGGACGTGATCGTTGATCACTTGATCCACATGGGGGATGACGGCTGGGCCGGGGTGCTGGCGGTCAACCTCAACGGCGCATTCTATCTGTGCCGCGAGTTCGTGAAGGTGCTCGCCCAGGACGGCAACCCCGGCGCGATCGTCAACATCAGCTCAACCAGCGCCTTTTCGGGCGAGGGCTCGGTCCACTACTGCGCCAGCAAGGCCGCGATCCTGGGCCTGACCCGGCAACTGGCCCGCGAACTCGCCCCCCGCAAAATCCGCGTCAACGCGGTCGCCCCCGGGCCGACCAATACGCCGATCATGGCGGGGATTCCGGACGAATGGATCAAGTCGATGGAAGCGGGAATCCCGCTGGGCCGGATGGCCGATCCGGCAGAGATCGCCGCGACGGTCGCCTTCCTGGCAAGCGATGATGCGAGCTTTGTGACGGGCTCGGTGCTTACGGCGAATGGCGGGAGTTATATGACCTGATGGAGGGCATCGGTTATCACTATGGCTTCTAATGACATGGATAGACTTGAAGTGAAAAGTCAGACGTCAAGCCAACAACGACTCAATTGTTGCCACCGATAGCGGGGTTGAATGGTTCAGCGATCCGTTCGCACCAGCTCAAGTCCGGGGCGCATCTCGTAGCTGACAGACCATTGCTTCTCTCCGGGAATCGGCTTCACCGCACGCCAATGTGTGACCGCCGACCAGTTCGCTTCCTCTGCCCGAATCACGCCTTTAAGCTTTGGTTGCCTACCGCCTTTGCTGAACCCCTTTAGCAAAGCCTTTGCGTCAAAGTGAACGGAACGTTTGATGCAAATCAACTCCAATAGGAGCGCTAGCGCAACAAGGGAGAAATAGGAGTCGCCTTGGCTAGGCTTTGAGCCCTTATGGATCAGGTCGTTGCGTGCGCTTCGAGCGCGTTGCAGATAGCGGTACAGCTTTCGGTCTACAAAGCCAGCTTCAGTAAGAAATTCAATCCGCACTGCTGCGGAACGAGCGCTTGCTTGCAATTGACCGATCCTTTCCTGAAATTTCGACATCCGTTGGGAAAGAAAGAGCTCGTCCCAAATTTGACCGATAAGCTGCTCGACGATTAGCCAAGAATAGACCAACGAATTCCGAAATTCGGTCGCCAGGTGGTAACTGAACGCCATCACAAGGGTGGCAGGATCGATCCGATGTGCGGCTGCGAGCACGGGCCGTCCCTTATTGAATGCTGCGACGGTATCACATTCGGAAATGCGAGGTGGGTGTAAGAGGTCGATATTGAAGTAGCCACCAGCTGCAGCTTCACCCCAAGCTTGATGCAACGTAGGCAGGATTCCGTGTGGGTGCTCGTAGCGATAATACCCTGTCGCGTAGAGCGAACCGAAAGCTAGATCTCGCGAGCCTACCTGCATCAGTCGCAAGCCGCTGACGTGCTCCCCTGAAATGTGACCGCTTTTTGGTAGAGTCTGACGCAAGGAGTCGGACGATATGAAGCGAAGCAGGTTCAACGAAGAGCAGATCATTGCGATTTTGAAGGAGCAGGAAGCGGGCATGGCGACGGCCGAGGTCTGTCGCCGCCACGGGATCAGCTCGGCAACGTTCTACAAGTGGAAGTCGAAGTTCGGCGGGCTGGAAGTGTCCGAGGCCCGGCGGCTGCGGTCACTCGAGGAGGAGAACTCGCGGCTCAAGAAGCTGCTGGCCGAGGCCATGCTGGACAACGCGGTGCTGAAGGATCTGGCATCAAAAAAATGGTAACGCCCGGCGCTAAGCGGGAAGCCGTCGCCCATGCCCGGGAGCATCACGGGGTGAGCGAGCGTCGGGCGTGCGCACTGGTTGGTGTGAGCCGCAGGGTGATCCGTTACGAGCCGACGAGGCCGGATGACGGGGCGCTGCGGCAGCGGTTGCGCGAGCTGGCGGCAGAGCGTCGCCGGTTCGGCTATCGCCGCCTGGGCTATCTGCTGGCGCGGGAGGGCATCACACCCAACCACAAGAAGCTGCTGCGCATCTACCGCGAGGAAGGGGTGCGCGTGCGTCGCCGTGGCGGCCGGAAACGGGCGCTGGGCACACGGGCACCGATGGTGCTGCCAGATGGACCGAACCAGCGGTGGTCGCTCGACTTCGTCTCTGACAGCCTGGTCTGCGGTCGGCGCTTCCGCATCCTGTGCGTGGTCGATGACTACACGCGGGAATGCCTGGCGCTGGTGGCCGATACGTCGCTGTCGGGGGCTCGGGTGGCCAGGGAACTGACCAGCCTGATGGGCAGCCGCGGCAAGCCACACACGGTGGTCAGCGACAATGGCACCGAACTGACCTCGTCGGCCATCCTGCGCTGGTCGCAGGAGCGCCGGGTCGAGTGGCACTACATCGCGCCGGGCAAGCCCATGCAGAATGGCTTCGTCGAGAGCTTCAACGGTCGCCTGCGGGACGAATGCCTCAACGAGACGCTGTTCACATCACTGGCTCACGCCCGGTTCGTCCTCGCTGCCTGGCGGCACGATTACAACACGGTCAGGCCGCACTCGAAACTGGGCGGGAAGACCCCCGCCGAGATCGCCGGCCAACGTGTCTGGGGGCAT
>NZ_JADZAT010000006.1 GCF_020852455.1 Novosphingobium sp. | reverse complement strand
TCGCGAGACAGTTTGGTCCCTATCTGCCGTGGGCGTCGATACTTGAGAGGAGTTGCCCCTAGTACGAGAGGACCGGGGTGAACATGCCTCTGGTGTACCTGTCGTGGCGCCAGCCGCGCAGCAGGGTAGCTATGCATGGACGGGATAACCGCTGAAAGCATCTAAGCGGGAAGCCTCCCTCAAGATAAGGTATCTTCGAGTCGTGATAGACCATCACGTTGATAGGCTGGATGTGGAAGCGCGGTAACGTGTGGAGCTAACCAGTCCTAATAACTCTGATCATGCTTGATGAATCCCACCATCAATGACAGCTCTGCTGTCGTTGACCGGACGGTCATCACAGCCAGATACGCCTACAAACACGTAAACGTGCATCGATTAAAACCCGTATCCGCCTGCTTTATTGCTTGGTGGCCATAGCGTCAGTGACCCACCCGATCCCATCTCGAACTCGGCCGTGAAACCTGACAGCGCCGATGGTACTACCGCTCAAGCGTTGGAAGAGTAGGACGTCGCCAGGCATTATAGCCGGCGGGCACGGGATAAACCCATTCACATGTCAGGGCATTTGCCCGCACTTTGAGGGCCGCTTGCGGCCCTTTTTGTGTCTCTGGGGACTTGTTTCCCGATAAAATGGCCCTAAGTGGCCTCTTGGTGACGCGGGGTGGAGCAGCCCGGTAGCTCGTCAGGCTCATAACCTGAAGGTCGTAGGTTCAAATCCTACCCCCGCAACCATCCATAAAACCCCGCTTCGGCGGGGTTTTTTGTTGCCGCTCTTGCGGCTAGAGGACTGTAATGGACGATCCGCTGAACCGCCGGATGATCGTGGCGCTGCTCGCGCTGCTGCCGATCGTGCTGTTCGCCTGGATCTGCCAGAGCTTTGTCCCGCCGCGCAGCAAGGCTGAGGCCGCACTGGCGGCCGAACTTGCGGCCTTGCCTGGGAATGCCAGCGAAGCGCCGGTGGTCGGGCTGGAGCTGGCTCCGGGCATGCTCAGTCTCGATGCGATGGATGCCGCCCGCGCGGCGAATGCCGGCAATCCCTTTGTCACCGGTCCGATCGATCCGGCCCCACCGTTCCGGTTCTCGGGTTCAGTCGCCGATCAGTACAACGCCCGCGAATGTCTGGCGCTGGCTGCCATGGCCGAAGCCGGGCCCAGCGACATTGGCCAGCGTGCGGTGATCCAGGTGATCCTCAACCGGGTGCGCCATCCCGCCTTTGCCAAGACAGTCTGCGGCGTGGTCTTCGAAGGATCGCAGCGCGCCACCGGCTGCCAGTTTACCTTTACCTGCGATGGATCGCTGGCCCGGCGTTATGGTGAAGAGGCCTGGGCTGCAGCCCGCTCGCGCGCCGCGCAGGCTTTGGGCGGTTCGGTCTTTGGCCAGGTCGGCCAGGCAACCCATTATCATACCGACTGGGTCTATCCTTCCTGGAGCCCCAAGCTGGAGAAGCTCACCCAGGTCGAAACCCACCTGTTCTTCCGCTGGCCGGGTCGGTGGGGCACGGCGCAGAACTGGACCAGCTATCGCGGCGGCGAGCCATCGTTTGCCGCGCTGACCTCAGGCCCGGCGCCGAGTGCTGAAATGAGCGGCCTGCCAGACTATTACGACGCCGATGCTTCCGCTGCGATTGCACCGCTGCCGATTGATACGCCCAAGGTGACCAGCGGCGAGGTGGTGATGCGGCTACCCTCGGGCAAGGCCAATTTCATCGTCGTGGCCAGCGGCTCCAGCCCGCAGACGGCGCTGGGAACGGCGAAGAAGCTCTGCACCGGTGAGGGCACCTGCCGGGTGATGGGGTGGGCCAACCGGATTGACGTGCCCGCCAGCTTCCCCCTGCCGCGGGCCGCACGCGACAGCCTGCAATTCAGCTACACCCGCGATCCCGCCGGCGCTGAAATCGTGCTCTACAACTGCGATACGTTCAAAGGCCTGCCGCGCGAGCAGTGCATTCCGCGTGGACGCTAAAGGCCGCGACGACCGAAACCGGCTGCGCGCGGCGCACCAACTGGTGGCGATATCCGGGTTGGCGCCACTGGTTGCGGGCTGCCACCTTGGGCCCACATGGCATTCAGCTGGTCGAACAGCCGGGCATGGCGCGCCTTGGGCATGTCGATCAGATCTTCCTGGATCTTGACCTTTAGTTCGCCTTCGCCCGGAAGGTGGGCCTCGAAGACGAGATAGTGGCCCAGATTCTGCTTTATCAGACCGAACGCGGATTTTTGCTGGAGCACTTCGCGGCGGATGCCGACAATCTGATCCCAGTGCACATGGGTAGAGGCGTAGAGCGTGGAAAGCTGAAGGCCGCTGGCGGTTTCCCTGATCGCGCTGACACCACTGGCGGCGCGCGCGGCTGCGGCGTAACCTACGAAGGGCAGCGCCAGCGCGAACATTGCGCCGATCAGGCGGTAGATCCAGTCAGCCTCGTCCTGAAGGGCTACCCAGCCGCCGCCCACTGCGAAGAGGACGCAGCCAATCGCCGGCATCACAAGATTTGAACGCTTGTAGACCACATCGAGCATAGGATTGTCCCCCATACCCATCCTACACAGCTCGTCTTAAGGTCGGTTTATGCCGTCACGCTCGCGCATCGAGCGCCAGTTTCAGCCCGAAGGCAATGAACAGCCCGCCAGTCAGCCGGTCGAGCCAGGCCATGACTCCGGGCTTGCGCAGAGCGCCCAGCAGCGGGCGGGTCGCCATCACCAGCGCGCCAAACCAGACCAGGCCGAGCAGGTTGTGGATCGATGCCAGCAGCACCGACCAGCCCAGCACGCTCGCTCCCGCCGGAATGAACTGGGGGAGGAACGAGACGTAGAACACGCCGACCTTGGGGTTGAGCATGTTGGTCAGAAATCCTCGCAGCAGCCAATTGGGCCGGGCTGCGACCGGTGCCTGCGCTGCGCCAAGCTCGATTGCCTGGCGCGGGCTACGGATCAGCTTGAGACCGAGGTGGAACAGATAGAGTGCGCCGGCCCAGCGCAGCACCTCGTAGGCGAGCTGCGATGCGGCGAGCAGCGCGCCCAATCCGGCGCCGACGAGCAGGCCCCAGCCCAGGCAGCCCAGCGCGATGCCGACCGCTGCCAGCATCGCCCGACGCGGCCCCTCAGCCGCGGCGGTGCGCAGCACCAGCGCGGTATCGAGCCCCGGAGTGACGGTCAGCAACGCTGCGGTGGCGGTGAAGGCCAGCAGCGCCGCACCGCTGGTCATGCGTTGAACTTTCCGCCTTCGGCCGCCAGCCGTTCCAGCAGCGGGGCGACCGGCAAGTTGTGGCGCCTCAGGCCATCGGCGATCTTGCCCAGCCCTTCATGGTCGGCCCAGTACATGATCCCGCCGGTCCAGGCCGGCCAGCCATAGCCGTTGAGCCAGACCAGATCGACGTCGCTGGCGCGCTGGGCGATGCCTTCTTCCAGGATCAGCGCGCCTTCCGAGACCATCGGATAGAGCAGGCGCTCGAAGATTTCCTGCTTGCTGATCGCGCGCTGGGTAACCCCGCTCTTGGCGGCGAAGTCGGCGATGATCGCCTTGACCTCGTCCGAAGGGCTGCGGCTGCGGTCTTCGGCGTAGTCGTAGAAGCCCTTGCCAGTCTTCTGGCCCCAGCGCCCGGCGGCGCACAGCGCTTCGCGGATCGTGGTGACCTTGCTGGGATCGCGGTGCCAGCCGATGTCGAGCCCGGCCAGATCGCCCATCTGGAACGGGCCCATCGGGAAGCCGAAATCAAGCAGGACCTGGTCGATATCGTAATAGGCCGCGCCTTCCATCAGCAGCGTGTTGGCCTGTTCCTGGCGTTTGGACAGCATGCGGTTGCCGATGAAGCCATGGCACACGCCCGAAACCACCGGCACCTTGCGGATCGTCCCCGCGAGCTGCATCACAGTGGCCAGCTGGCTTGCCCCGGTCAGCTTGCCGCGCACGACTTCCAGCAATTTCATGATGTTGGCGGGGGAGAAGAAGTGCATGCCCAGCACCGCTTCGGGCCGCTTGGTGGCCGCAGCGATCTCATCGACGTTGAGGTAGCTGGTGTTCGACGCCAGGATCGCGCCCTGCTTCACGATCCCGTCGAGCCGGCCAAAGACGTCCTTCTTGACCTCCATCGATTCGTAAACCGCCTCGATCACCAGGTCGCAGTCGGCCAGGCTTTCGAATTCGAGCGAAGGGGTCAGCCGTGCCATCGCCGCTTCGGCCACGGCCGCTTCTATCCGGCCGCGCTTGACGCTGGCCTCGTAATTCTTGCCCATCACCGCCACGCCGCGATCCAGCGCGGCCTGTTCGCGTTCGACAATCGTTACCGGGATCCCGGCGGAGAGGAAATTCATCGCGATCCCGCCGCCCATTGTGCCGGCACCGATCACGCCGACCTTGCCGATCGGGATCAGCGGCGTATCGGCCGGGATATCGTCGATCGTGGCGGCCAGCTTCAGCGCGGCCTCGATATGCGCCTGCGCGCCGGGAAGGGGTTCTGACATGGCACTTTTCCTTGGCTAGCTAAGCGGTTCGGAGAATATCTCGCACAAAGACACAAAGGCACAAAGATCGAAGGATGCGGCAAAGCCGCCTTGATTCAATCACGCTATCGTTTGCTTTCCAGGGGCTGAAGGCATCCGAAGCGTGCGTGCGTCTTTGTGTCTTTGTGTCTTTGTGTCTTTGTGCGAGTCAAATCAATTCACTTGCCGTTCGCGCCCTTCCCAATAGGGCTCGCGCAACTGGCGGCGCAGGATCTTGCCGCTGGGGTTGCGCGGCAGCATGTCGATCACATCGACGCTTTTGGGGACCTTGAACCCGGCGATCCGCTCACGCGTCCAGGCGATGATCGAATCCGCATCGATTGTCTCACCCGGCCTGGGCACGCAGACCGCCTTCACGGCCTCGCCCCATTTCTCGTCAGGTACGCCTATCACGGCGACTTCCAGCACTTGCGGATGGCCATAGATCGCGCTTTCGACCTCGGCCGGGTAGACGTTCTCGCCGCCGGTGATGATCATGTCCTTGGCGCGGTCATACATGTAGACGTAGCCGTCTTCATCAAGATAGCCGACATCGCCGGTAGCGATCCAGCCATCGGCATCCATGGTGCTGGCAGTCGCTTCGGGCAGTTTCCAGTAACCCAGCATGTTCGAGGAGGAGCGGGTGCAGATCTCGCCGATCTCGCCTTGCGGCAGGATTGTGCCATCGCGGCCCCG
Organism: Novosphingobium sp.; assembly: GCF_020852455.1. GTDB lineage: Bacteria > Pseudomonadota > Alphaproteobacteria > Sphingomonadales > Sphingomonadaceae > Novosphingobium. Next base: position 178,210 of record NZ_JADZAT010000006.1, on the reverse strand, counting down.
GATCACGATTTCAACTCCCGGGAGCGGCTTACCGGCCGAGCGCATCCGCTGGTTGCCTTCGACCGTGTGGTCCTCGGGCGGCAGCACGCAGATAGTGCCGGTGGTTTCGGTCATGCCATAGTTCTGGACGAATTCGGCGCCGAACATCGCGATGCACTGGCGCAGCAGTTCAAGCGGGATCGGGCTGGCGCCATACATGATGTATTTGACCCGGCTGAAATCGGTCTTCGCGCAGTCGGGGTGGTTGAGCAGCAGCGCCAGCGCGGCCGGCACGATGAAAAAGCGCGTGCAGCCGCGGTTCTCAACCGCGTCGAACACCCGGGTTGGCTCGAATTCGCTCAGCACGATACCTGGCAGGCCGGCTGCCAGCGCGACGATGCCCAGCCCGGTCCCGCCGATATGCGCGCAGGGCATGGCGACCAGCACCGCCTCGTCCTCGTCCCACAGCGAGTGCGGCGCCGGGTTTTCAAGCCCCGCCTTGCGCAGGCCGAACAGGTTGCGGTTGGACAGCACCGCGCCCTTGGGATTGCCGGTGGTGCCGCTGGTGTAGAGTTGCAGCACGGCATCGTCGGGACCGGAGGGATCGAAGCTGCCGCGCGGCGCCTTGATGAACCGGGCCTGCGCTTCGGGCACGGTATGGCAGCCGATCAGGCCCGGGCGCTGCCCCAGGGTGGACTGGCAGGCTTCGAACCCTTCGCCCAGGAACAGGATCCTGGCTTCGGCGTTGTCGATGATGAAGGCGGCTTCGGGTTCGGCCAGTCGCCAGCCGACCGGGACCATCACGATCCCGGCGCGCGCCGCGCCGAAGAACAGCGTGAAATAGGTCGCGCTGTTCTTGCCTAACCAGGCCACCCGCTCGCCCTTCTTCACCCCGGCGGCCAGCAGTGCCGACGCCACCCGGGCGGTGGCATCTTCCAGATCGCCATAGCTGAAGGCCAGGTCATCGCCTTCCATCGCCAGCCGCTCGGGCCGGTCCTTGGCCCAGAAGCGGATGAACTCGTCAAAAGTGAACAGGTCCTTGGTGCGCTGGGCCTTGGCCAGCAGCCGCTGATAGGTCGCGTCGTCCATTCGTCTCTCCCGTTGGCGAGGAGTTTAACTGCGCGATTAAGGGAGGCAAGGGCTAACCTTCGCTTCCCCCTTGATGGGGGAAGGATACGAAGGCTTGAGAGCGCAGCGATCTAGCCGCAGTTGGATGGGGGTGATGGTGCCGCCAAGCACTGTGCCATGTCGCGAAATCACCCCCGCCCAACCTGCGCTAGCGAACAAGTTCGCAAGCTACGGTATCCCTCCCCCATCAAGGGGGAGGTGAGGACAGACTTCACCCCGCCGCTGTGGCGATCAGCCGCGCGTAAAAGCGGATCAGACTTTCCAGATTGGCCAGCGTCATATGCTCGTTGGTGCCATGGATCATCTTGATGTCGCCGCTGGCCAGACCGATCGCCTGAAAGCGATAGACGTCGTCCGAAACCGGCGACATCGATCGGCTGTCGGTGCCGGCCACCACCAGATAGGGAGCGATCACCAGGTCGGGCTGGTCGGCCCTGGCGCTGGCCGCGATCAGGTTCCAGCCTTTCGAATTGCTGGACGAAACCGGGCTTGGCTCGCGCGGGGCACGGTCAGTGAACTTGACCTCGACTGGCAGGCCCTTGGTCGCGGCACGGGCACGTTCCAGCACATCCTTCGATGTGTCCCACGGGGCAATGCGATAGTTGATCAAGGCGCTGGCGCTTTGCGGCAGGACGTTTTCCTTGGGGCTGCCGGTCAGCATGGTCGGCGCGATGGTGGTGTGCAGCATGGCTGCCGAGGCCGGACTTTCGGCCATTTTCGACATGACCATTCCGCCCAGCAGCCAGCGATTGGCCACCGCCAGCTTGGTCGCGCCGCCAGCCTTGGCTGCCAGCACTGAAATCATCCCTTCGGCCGGGCCGCGCAGCTGCATCGGGAACTGCTTGGCGCTGATCGCCAGCACCGCCTTGGCCAGGTTGACCGAGCCGATCTCGTTGGCAGGCGGCGGGGCAGAGCTGTGCCCGCCGGGCGCATGGGCGGTGACCTGCAGCGTCGCATAACCCTTTTCGGCCACACCGATCATCGCGGCCTTGCCATTGATCATCGGCGTATCGGTGGTGATCAGCCCGCCCTCGTCGATCGTGAACAGCGCCTTCACCTTGCGCGCGGCCAACGCCTTGGCCACGGCCTGCGCGCCGGTGCCGCCCACTTCCTCATCATGCCCGGAAACCAGAATTACCCTCCGCTTCGGCTTGAAGCCCTGCGCGGCCAGAGCCTCCATCGCCTCGAACAGCGCGATCAGCGATCCCTTGTCGTCGATCGTGCCGCGCCCCCAGACCGCGCCTTCGGCAATGGTCCCGGCGAAGGGCGGATACTTCCAGTCTTTCTCGGTGCCCGGCGTTACCGGCACCACATCCTGGTGGGCCATGACGATGATCGGCTGGGCGGCGGGATCGCTGCCCGGCCAGGTGAACAGCAGGGTCTGGCCCAGCGTCTCTCGCTGCATCGCCGCATGGGCCTTGGGATAGGTGCTGGCCAGCCAGCTATGCAGCCGGGTCCATTCGCCTTGCTGATCCTCGGCCGGATCCTGATGGCTGACGGTCTGGATCTGCACCGCCTGGCTCAGGTGCTGGGCGGCGGCCTGCGTATCGAATGCCGGGGGCTGGGCCACGGCGATGCCCGAACCATCGCCCACCGCATCGGGCCGGAACAGCGCGGTCCGCGCCGCCAAGGTGCCGCCCAGCGCCACTACCCCGACGCCCAGTGCCAGAACCCACTTCTTCATCGCCCGCTCCCTCTCCGTTGCTTGAGCAGGTGTAACCGGTAGGTGGCGCAATGCAACCGAGCTTGCTAGGCTTATGACGGAGGGACCTGATGCTGAAGAATGCCTGGTATGTCGCCGCCTGGGCCGACGAAGTCACCGCTGTGCCGGTGGAACGCCGGATCATCGGTGAGCGCGTGGTGCTCTATCGGTGCGGCGATGGCAGCGCGGTGGCTCTGGCCGGCCTCTGCCCGCATCGCCGCCTGCCGCTGGCGATGGGCCGGGTTGAGGGCGACACGATCGCTTGCGGCTATCACGGGCTGACTTTCGCGCCTGATGGCCGCTGCGTGCGCGTGCCGTGTCAGCACAATGTTCCCGATGGCGCAGACCTGCGCGCCTATCCCTTGGCCGAGCGTTACAACCTGCTGTGGATCTGGATGGGCGATCCGGATCGCGCCGATCCCGCGGCGATTGTCGAGATTCCCAACTGGGGCAATCCGGACTGGGGTTACAATCGCGGCGCAGCAATGCAGTACGCCTGCAACTACCTCTACATCACCGACAACCTGCTCGATCCCTCGCATGTCGCCTGGGTTCACCAGTCCAGCTTCGGCGATACCGCGTGCGAGGCGGTACCGCCGCAGACCCGGCGCGACCAGCTGGGGATGACGGTATCACGCTGGATCCTCGATGCCCCGGTCGCGCCGTTCTATCGCGATCTGGTGCCCTTTGCCGGCAATGCCGACCGGCTGCAGCAATACGAGGTCCGCTATCCCGCGCATGCGATCATCAAGGCGGTGTTCGTTCCGGCCGGGCAGGGCGGCCCGGGCACTGAACCCGATCCGGCCAGCAGCTTCCTGATGGATTCGTACAATTTCATCACGCCCGAGGATGACGGTCACAGCCGCTACTACTGGTTCCAGCTGCGCAATGTCCGGCCGGACGATGCCGCGCTAAGCGCGCAGATGTCCGAGGCCGTACTGGCGGCCTTCTCTGAAGATCTCGCGGTGCTCAACGCCGTGCAGCAGGGCATGGACGAGGCGGGCGACGATTACATCTCGATCGCAACCGACGCCGGCCCGCTGCGGTTCCGCCACGAACTGGCCAAGCTGATTGTTGCCGAAGGTTAGCCTGACGCCATCAGGCTGGCATTGCCGCCCGCCGCCGTGGTGTCGATGCAGGTCACCCGTTCGGTCGCGAACCGCGCCAGATAGTGCGGCCCACCGGCCTTGGGGCCAGTGCCCGACAGGCCTTCGCCGCCAAACGGCTGGCTGCCGACCACCGCGCCGATCTGGTTGCGGTTGACATAGAAGTTGCCGACCCGGGCTCTGGCCTGGACCAGCTTGCGGGTTGCGTCGATCCGGCTGTGCAGGCCCAGCGTCAGGCCAAAACCGGTGGCGTTGATATCGTCGACTACCTGCTCCAGCGCTTCGGCCCTGAAGCGGGCGACATGCAGGATCGGCCCGAAGTTTTCGTTCGCCAGCTCGCGGATCGATCCGATCTCGATAATCGCCGGGGCAACGAAGTGGCCACCCTGGCACGCTTCGGGCAGTTCGCGCTGCCAGACCGTGTGGCCCGCCGCCTGCATCGCCGCGACATGGGCATCAAGCTTGGCCTTGGCTTCGGCATCGATCACCGGGCCGACATCGCTGGCAAGATCTTCCGGGCTGCCGATCACCAGCGCTGCGAATGCGCCGCAGATCATCTCGATCATGCCATCGGCGACATCGTCCTGCAGGTAGAGCACGCGCAGCGCCGAGCAGCGCTGCCCAGCGCTCTGGAAGGCTGCAGCCAGCACATCGCGGGTAACCTGTTCGGGCAGCGCCGAACTGTCCACGATCATCGCGTTCTGGCCGCCGGTTTCGGCAACCAGCGTGGCGAGCGGGCCATTGCGCGCGGCCAGCGAACGGTTGATCGCCTGCGCGGTTTCGGTTGATCCGGTGAAGGCCACCCCGGCAATGCGCGGATCGCCGGTCAGCAAGGCGCCGACCTTGCCATCGCCCGGGGCAAGCTGGACCTCACCATCGCTGATCCCGGCTTCATGGAACAGGCGGATCGCCAGATCGGCAATCAGCGGGGTCTGTTCGGCCGGTTTGGCGATCACCGTGTTGCCGGCAGCAAGCGGCCCGGCAATCAGCCCGGTGAAGATCGCCAGCGGGAAATTCCACGGAGCGATCGCCACCACCACGCCGCGCCCGTGCAGGGTCAGGCGGTTGCTTTCACCGGTCGGCCCGGGCAGCGCCACGCCTTCGGCAGTGAAGTGCGCACGGGCCTCGGCCGCGTAATAGCGCAGGAAATCGACCGCCTCACGCAGTTCGAGCACGGCATCGACCAGGCTCTTGCCGGCCTCGCGCTGGCACAGCGACAGGAACTGGACGGTGTGCGCTTCGTAAAGATCGGCGACCTCTTCCAGCTTTTCGGCCCGCAGCGCGCCGCCCGCCGCATCCCAGCCGGGCTGGAAAGCGACAGCCCGGGCGATCATTTCATCGACTTCGGCAGCGGTCGTTTCGCGCACCTGACCAATGACATCGGCACTGTCGAACGGCGCGCAGATGTTGGAAACCGGTCCCGCCTGCCTGTGCTCCACGGTCGGGGCGGAAGGCCAGTCGTGCTCGCCGCGCCAGTCTGCCAGCTCGGCCAGCAGCGGTTCGCGCACCAAAGGATCGGCCAGATCCAGCCCGCGCGAATTGACCCGGCCGGGGAAGATATCGCGCGGCAGCGGGATCGCCGGGTTGCGGCGCGGGCTCAGCGCTGCAAGCTCTGCCACCGGGCAACCGACCAGTTCGTCCACCGGTACTTCGGCATCGGCCATGCGGTTGACGAAGCTGCTGTTCGCGCCGTTTTCCAGCAGGCGGCGGACCAGATAGGCCAGCAGTTCCTTGTGCCCGCCGACCGGCGCATAGATCCGCACCGGCGTGCGCGGCTGGCCGGCATCGGCTTCCAGCCGGGCTAGCTCGGCATAGACGTCCTCGCCCATGCCGTGCAGTCGCTGGAATTCGAACTCGGCCGCCCCGGCCAGCGCCTTGATCGCGCCGATCGTATAGGCGTTATGCGTGGCGAAGGCGGGGTAGATCGCATCGGGCGCAGCGAGCAGCCTGGCCGCGCTGGCCAGGTAGGAAACGTCGGTCGCAACCTTGCGGGTGAACACCGGGTAGTCGACATGCCCGCCCACCTGGCCCAGCTTGATTTCGCTGTCCCAATAGGCGCCCTTGACCAGCCGGACCATGATCCGGCGGTGATACTTGCGCCCCAGCGCGGTCACCCATTCGACCAGCGGCACCGCGCGCTTCGAATAGGCTTGCAGCGCCAGGCCGAAACCCTGCCAGCCGCCGGCGAACAGTTCGGGATCGGCGACCAGATCCTCGATGATGTCCAGCGACAGTTCCAGCCGTTCGGCTTCCTCGGCATCGATGGTGAAGTGGACATCGGCATCGCGGGCCTTGAGCGCCAGCGCCTTGATCATCGGCACCAGCGCAGCCCGCGCGGCGGGGGCGTGGAGGAAATCGTAGCGCGGATAAAGCGCGGAGAGCTTCACGCTGATCCCCGGGCTGCGCACGATCCCCGCACCAGCCTCAGCCGCGATCGCATCGAGCGCACCGTGGTAGCTGGCGAGGTACTTGTCGGCATCGGCGAAGGTCATCGCCGCTTCGCCCAGCATGTCGAAGCTGTGGGTCAGCCCCTGTTTGCGTTCGGGCGCGGCGCGTTCCAGCGCTTCGTCGATCGTCCGGCCAAACACGAATTGTCCGCCCAGGATCTTCATCGCCTGCAGGGTCGCCTGGCGGATCACCGGCTCACCCAGCCGGCCAACCGCGCGCTTGAGGCTGGCCCCCAGTCCCGCTGCCTCGTCGCGCCGCTGGTGCAGCACCTGGCCGGTCAGCATCAGCGAGAAGGTCGCCGCATTGACGAAAGTGCTGGTGCTTTCGCCCACATGTTCGCCCCAGTCGATCCCGGCCAGCTTGTCGTGGATCAGCGCATCGGCGGTGGCCGCGTCGGGCACCCGCAGCAGGGCCTCGGCCAGGCACATCAGGGCAATGCCTTCGTCGGTGCCCAGGCCGTAGGTCTGCAGGAACGCATCGAGCCCGCTGGCCTTATGCGCCCGCGCGCCTTCGACCAGCCGGGCGGCGATTCTGCGGGCTTCAGAGTGGGCCTGAGCAGCAGGAGCCGCCTCCTTCAGGCGCTGGGCGATGCACAGCTCCTCTTCCATCCGGTAGGCCAGGCGCAGTGCGGTACGATCAAGGGGAGAAAACATGGCGGTGCCCTAGCACCGGTTGCAGACGAAACCAATCGCCTGCCAACCTGTCAAAAAACACAGGTCGAATTAACCCTCTTGTTTGTTTCCGGTAAGGATCGGTTGCGCTATCGGGCGTTCTGCAACTCATGGTCCGCCATATCCGCCTTGTCGCCGCGCTTGCGGTTTTCTGTGCCGCGCCGCTTGAGGCTGCGGCGGATATGCCCCTGGGTGCGGTCGCGCCGGGCAGCGATCCCTATGCGGCCGCCGCCGCGCGCACTGTCAGGGGGATCATGGAATATGCCCGCTGGCCGCAGCGCCGCGATCCGCTGGTGCTGTGCGTGGCAGGGCCAGTGCGGCACGCGGGGCAGATCGCCAACTGGAGAATGGCTGACGGGCGGCAGGTCCAGCGGCGCAACGTCGCGGCCAATGTCGCGGGGCTGGCCGGCTGCGACGTGGTCTATCTCGGCCAGCTGACCGTGCCGGTGCAACGCCAGCTGACCGCCGCCGTGCGCGGCAAGGCGGTCCTGACCATCGCCGAAGCCGATCCCGACAATAGCAGCGAGGCCATGTTCACCTTAACCTATAGGCCTAACGCGCTCAGTTTCCGCCTCAACATCGATGCAGTGTCGCGGTCGGGCATGAAGGTCGATCCGCGCGTGCTGCGGGTCGCGACGGGAGGGGGCTGAGCCATGGCACCGACACCTCCGTCGAAACTGCCCACGCTGCGTGATCTGCTGGCCCGCGCGCACCTGCGCCTGATCCTGTTCACCGTGATCCTGGCCGCGGCCAGCCTGATGCTGTCGGGCGTCATGGTGATTCGATCCTACGCGCAGCGCAACCTTGAACTGACCGCGCGCAATGTTGCCTACACCGTCGAACCGGCGGTGGTGTTCCAGGACCGTCAGGCGATCCGTGAGGGGATGACTTCGGTCGGCGTCTCAACCGGAGTTCACCAGATCGAGGTGGTCGATCCAGCCGGTCACAGCCTGGCGCACTGGGATCGTACCCATGAAGGCCCTGCCTGGCTGCTTGATGCTGCCAACAGTGTGATCTGGCCCGAACCGGCCCGTGCCGATGTGCGCCAGGGCGGCACGCTGATCGCGCGGGTTGAGGTCTATGGCAATTCGGGCGGGATCCTGCGCTATATGCTGGCCGCCCTGCTGATCGCGCTGACCTGCGTCGGGCTGACGGTGGTGGCCACGCGGATCCTGGCGCGGCGGCTGCAGAACGAAGTGATCGCACCGCTCGATCATGTGGCCCAGGTCGCCCACGCCGTGCGGCAGGAGCGCGCCTTCGAAAAGCGCGTGCCGGCTTCGGGCATCGCCGAGATCGACCGCTTCGGGCAGGACTTCAACGCGCTGCTGGCCGAATTGCAGGGCTGGCACGCTGGCCTGACCTCGGAAAATGCCGAGCTGCAGCGCCGCGCCACCCACGACGGGCTGACCGGGCTGGGCAACCGGGTGCTGTTCGAACAGGTGCTGGCCGATGCGGTGGCCCATTCCCAGCGCAGCGGTACGCCCTTCGCGCTGATCTATCTCGATGTCGATCGCTTCAAGCAGGTCAACGATGAATACGGCCACAGTTCGGGCGATGCCGCGCTGATCGCGGTGGGTGAGCGTCTGCGCGGGGCGATCCGGCATATCGATGCTGCCTTCCGGCTGGGCGGAGACGAATTTGCGGTGGTCCTGGCGCCGTTCTTCAACCGCGCGCATGTCGATGGCGTGGTCCACCGGATCCGCAAGGCGATGGAGCTGCCTTACCGCATGCCCAACGGCCAGCTGGCCACGGCTTCGCTCAGCGTGGGGGTGGCGGTTTTCCCTGAAGATGGGGGCAATGCCGAAGAAATGCTTTCCCATGCGGATTCGGCGATGTACCGCGACAAGCGGAGTCGCCAAGAACAAGACCCGCAAGGAGCCTGAAACGATGCGCAAAGCCCTGGTGCTGCTTGCAACCGCAGCACTCGCCGCCTGCCAGACCGTCCCGCCCAAACCCGGCTTTTCGGCCAAACAGGTCGCTGCCCTGACTGCTGAGGAATTCAAGCAGGTGGGTGACAATTACGAACTGGGGCTGTCGGACCGCGTGCTGTTCGATGTCGACAAGAGTGACCTGGTGCCCGAAGCCGCGGCCAAGGTGGACAAGCTGGCCAGCGTGCTGAAAAGCGTCGATATTCACGGCGCCGGGGTTGAAGGCCACACCGATTCGTCCGGATCCGCCGAATACAACCAGCAGCTGTCCGAACGCCGGGCTGCTTCGGTCAAGTCCGAATTCGTCAAGGCCGGGATGGCCGAAGCCGAAGTGCGCGCGATCGGCAAGGGTGAGACCCAGCCGATTGCCAGCAATGATACGCCCGAAGGCCGCGCGCAGAACCGCCGTGTGGTGATCGTGGTCACCCCGGCCGACGCCAACTGATCCAGCCGGCGCTGTCGATCATGACCGGCGGCGCCTGGCAGTTCTGGATCGATCGTGGCGGTACCTTTACCGATGTGGTCGCGCGCGCGCCCGATGGCGCCCTGCGCACGGCCAAGCTGCTGTCCGAAGATCCGGCCCGCGCCGAAGACGCTGCGGTCGCCGCGATCCGCCAGCTGACCGGTGTCGGGCAGGGGGAACTGCCGCCCTGCGCAGTGCGGATGGGCACAACCGTTGCCACCAATGCCCTGCTGGAACGCAAGGGCGAACCTACCCTGCTGGCGATCACCCGCGGTTTTGCCGATGCGCTGACGATCGGCACGCAGGAACGCCCCGACCTGTTCGTGCGCCGGATCGACCTGCCGCGCCCGCCGCACGCCCGCGTGCTCGAAGTGATCGAGCGGGTCACGGCGGATGGCACGGTGCTGGCCGCGCTGGACGAGGCGGCGGCGCGCGAAGGGCTGGCCGCCGCCCGCGAAGCGGGGCTTGATTCGATCGCAATCGTGCTGATGCACGGCTGGAAGTACCCGGCGCACGAAGCGCGGCTTGCCCAGCTGGCGCGCGGGGCGGGGTTTAGCCAGGTCTCGGTCAGCCACGAGCTGGCCCCGCTGATCAAGCTGGTGGCGCGCGGCGATACCACGCTGGTCGATGCCTACCTTTCACCGGTGCTGCGGCGCTATGTCGATCAGTTCACCGCCCGGCTGGGCGGCGCGGCGCGGCCGCTGTTCATGCAAAGCTCGGGCGGGCTGATCGAGGGTTCGCGGTTCCACGGCAAGGATGCGATACTGTCGGGGCCGGCCGGCGGGATCGTCGGGATGGCACGCACCGCCGAACAATCGGGCGCGGACAAGGTTATCGGCTTCGACATGGGCGGCACCTCGACCGATGTCAGCCACTATGCCGGGCACTACGAACGCGACAGCGAAACCCGGGTTGCCGGGGTCAGGATCCGCACCCCGATGCTGCGGATCCACACCGTTGCCGCGGGCGGCGGATCGATCTGCCGGTTCGATGCCGGACGGCTGGTGGTTGGCCCCGAAAGCGCCGGGTCGGTGCCGGGCCCGGCCTGCTACCGCCATGGCGGGCCCTTGACCGTGACCGATTGCAACGTGCTGCTGGGCAAGCTGGTGCCCAGCCAGTTCCCGCAGGTGTTCGGCCCTGACGGTGATCAGCCGATCGACGCGGAGGTGGTCAAAGACAAATTTGCCGGGCTGGCCCGCGAAGTCGCGGAGGAGACCGGGCAGGCAATCTTGCCCGAAGATCTGGCCGAAGGTTTCGTGCGGATCGCGGTGGCCAACATGGCCCATGCGATCCGCCAGATCTCGGTCGCGCGCGGGCACGATGTCACCAGCCATGCGCTGTCCTGCTTCGGCGGGGCGGGCGGGCAGCATGCCTGTCTGGTCGCCGATGCGCTGGGGATCGAGACGGTGCTGGTCCACCCCTTTGCCGGGGTGCTCTCGGCCTATGGCATGGGCCTCGCCAGCGAAGCCGCGGTGCGCGAAGGCGGGCTGGGACTGCCGCTGGTGCCCGGCGTCGAACCCCAGGTTGAGGCGCTGCGCGCGCGGCTGGCCGATGAGGCTGCCGCCCAGCTTGGCACCCCGGCGACCCGGATCGAGGCGCGGCTGTTCGTGCGGCGTGACGGCAGCGAAAGCACGATCGAGCTGGAACCCGGCCCGGCCGACGAACTTGCGGCGCTGTTTGCCGAGCGGCACCGGGCCGAATTCGGTTTCGACGGCAGCGGCGCGCTGGTGGTCGACCGGGTCCGGGTGGAGGCGGTGGCCGAAGAGATCGGCGCGGGCACGCTGGCCTGGCCGCTGCCTGCTGAAAGCGCACCGCCGATCCTGACCGCGCGGTGCTGGATGGAAGGCGCAGCGCATGCAGTGCCGGTGCACGATCGGGCCGGTCTGGCGGCCGGGTTCAGCGCCGCAGGTCCGCTGATCGTGGTCGATCCGCTGGCAACTACGGTGGTCGAACCGGGCTGGGCGGTGACAGTCGATGGCGATGGCACCTTGCGGCTGGGTCGCACCGCGCCGCGCAGCAGCACGGCCAGCGGGACCGATGTGGATCCGATCCGGCTAGAGGTGTTCAACGGCCTGTTCATGGCGATTGCCGAGGAAATGGGCACTGCGCTGGCGCGTTCGGCCAGTTCGGTGAACATTCGTGAGCGGCTCGATTTTTCCTGCGCGGTGTTCGACGGTGCTGGACGGCTGGTCGCCAATGCCCCGCACATGCCGGTGCACCTGGGTTCGATGGGTGAAAGCGTGGCCACCGTGCTGCGCTCGCGCGGGGCGGGCCGCGATGGTCCCAATGACGGCAGGGGAATCCGGCGCGGCGATGCCTATGTGCTCAACGCGCCCTATGCCGGCGGGACCCATCTGCCCGACATTACCGTAATCGCGCCGGTTTTTGTGGACGGCGATGGTGATGCCCCCAGCTTCTTCGTCGCCGCGCGCGGGCACCATGCCGATGTCGGCGGGATCGCGCCCGGATCGATGCCGCCGGGCAGCCGGACGATCATGGATGAAGGTGTACTGATCGAGGATTTCCTGCTGGTCGAGCAGGGCCGGATCCGCGAGGCTGAAATGCGCGCGCTGCTGGCCGCGGGCGGGCATCCCGCGCGCAATCCGGATCAGAACCTGGCCGATCTCGCCGCGCAGGTCGCGGCCTGTGCGCGCGGTGCCCAGGGGCTTGGCGCGGCCTGCGCCGAACATGGCCGCGACGTGGTGGTGGCCTATATGCAGCACGTCCATGCCAATGCCGAGGAAGCGGTGCGGCGGCTGGTCTCGCGGCTGGAGGATGGCCAGTTCAGCCTCGACATGGATTGCGGCGCCACGATCGCGGTGGCGGTGCGGATCGACAAGGCGGCGCGCCACGTGACGGTCGATTTCACCGGCACCAGCGCGCAGCTGCCGAACAATTTCAACGCGCCGTTCAGCGTGGTCCGCGCCGCGACGATGTATGTGCTGCGCACGATGATCGACGATCCGATTCCGATGAACGAGGGCTGCCTGGCCCCGGTGACGATCGTGGTTCCCGAAGGCACCATGCTGCGCCCGCGCCATCCGGCTGCGGTGGTGGCCGGCAATGTCGAAACCAGCCAGGCGGTAACCGATGCGCTGTTCGGCGCATTTGGCGCGATGGCCGCCAGCCAGGGAACGATGAACAACTTCACCTTCGGCAATGCGCGCTACCAGTATTACGAGACGATCGCCGGGGGATCGGGCGCCGGGCCGGGCTTTGCCGGGGCCGATGCGGTGCAGACGCATATGACCAACAGCCGGCTGACCGATCCCGAAGTGCTGGAAAGCCGCTTTCCGGTGCTGCTGGAAGACTTTCACATCCGCCGCGGTTCGGGCGGGGCGGGGCGCTGGAACGGCGGCGATGGCGCGGTACGGCGGGTGCGGTTCCTCGAAGCGATGGAGGCCGGGATCCTGGCGGGGCGGCGGGTCAACCGTCCATTCGGGCTGGCTGGCGGTGGTGATGCCCTGCCCGGGATCAACCGGGTCGAACGCAGCTCGGGCGAGGTGGAGGTGCTTCCCGCCACCGCCGGCGTGACAGTCGCCCCCGGCGATGTCATGGTGATCGAAACGCCCGGCGGGGGAGGGTACGGCCAGCCATGAACCTGTGGGTCCTGATCGGCATCGCGGTAATGGTCGGCGGCTTTGTGCTGCGGGTGAACCCGCTGGTGGTGGTGCTGGCCGCCGCACTGGCCACCGGGCTGGCGGCGGGGATGGACCTGCTCGCGGTGATCGCCGCCTTTGGCAAGGCCTTCAACGATACCCGCTATGTCAGCGTGGTCTGGATCGTCCTGCCGGTGATCGGGCTGATGGAACGCCAGGGACTGCAGGAGCGCGCCCGTACGCTGGTTTCGGGCCTGAAGGGGGCGACGCTGCCGCGCCTGCTGACCGGCTATCTGCTGCTGCGCCAGGCCACCGCCGCACTGGGGCTGACCTCGATCGCCGGGCATGCGCAGACCGTCCGCCCGCTGGTGGCGCCGATGGCCGAAGCCGCTGCCCAGCCACAGGATCAGGACGAAGCCGATCAGATCAAGGCCATGGCCGCCGCAACCGACAATGTCGGGCTGTTCTTTGGCGAGGACATTTTCATCGCGATCGGCTCGATCCTCTTGATGAAGGGTTTCATGGAGCAGCAGGGGATCGTGCTGGCGCCGTTCGACCTGTCGGTCTGGGCGATCCCCACGGCCATCGCCGCCTTCGCGATCCACAGTTTGCGCCTGTGGCGCTTCGGGCGGAGGCGCGGATGATCGGGCTGGCGCAGGTCTATCTGCTGGCGGGACTGGTCTTTGGCATCTTCGCGGTGCTGTCAGCGCGCGATGCCAGCAATCCCCGGCGCTGGAGCAATGCCGCCTTCTGGGCGCTGCTGGCGCTGTCGATGCTGGCGGGTGACCGGCTGGGCGATCTGGGCAACGGCGTGCTGGTGCTGGCGCTGGTCGGCATTGCCGGTCTGGGCGGGATGGGACGCGGGGCAGCGGGTGATGACCAGGCGGCCCGCGCCGAGCGCGCCGCACGCCATGGCAACCGGCTGTTCCTGCTCGCGCTGGTGATCCCGCTGACTGCGCTGGCTGGGACTTTCCTGTTCAAGCAGGTGCCCCACTGGATCGATCCCAAGCAGGTCACCTTGGTTAGCCTGGCGCTGGGTGCGCTGCTGGGGCTGGCGGTGGGCCTTGCCTGGCTGCGCGAAAGCCCGGTGGTGCCGTTCCAGGAAGGACGGCGGCTGATGGACGCGGTCGGCTGGGCGGCGGTGCTGCCGCAGATGCTGGCCAGCCTGGGCGCGGTCTTCGCGCTGGCCGGGGTCGGGCAAGTGGTGGGCGGATTGATGAGCGAGGTAATCCCTGCTGGCTCGCTGGTGGGCGCGGTGATCGCCTATGGTCTGGGCATGGCCCTGTTCACGATGGTGATGGGCAATGCCTTTGCCGCCTTCCCGGTGATGGCGGCGGCGATCGGATTACCCTTGCTGATCCAGCAGTACCACGGATCGCCCGCTGTGGTCGCGGCGGTGGGCATGTTGTGTGGCTTTTGTGGTACGCTGATGACCCCCATGGCGGCCAATTTCAACGTGGTTCCGGCCGCACTGCTCGAACTCAGGGATCGCAACGCGGTGGTCAAGGCGCAGGTCGGCACCGCGCTGCCGTTGCTCGCCTTCAATGTCGCGCTGATCTGGTGGGCCGCCTTCCCATGACCGCGCTCGATCCGGCCCTTGCCGCGCGGTTCATGGCGCTCACCCTGGGCCACGTGGGGCGCGAATACCCGCACAAGCTTGACCATGTGCTCGATGGACCTGACGACGCGCAGACACCCTCTGCGCTCCATCCGATCTTCCACGGCAGTTTTGACTGGCACAGCTGCGTCCACGGCTGGTGGCAGGTGCTGCGGTTGGCCCGCCTGTATCCCGACTTGCCCGATGCCGAAGCGGTCCGCCAGCGCGCCTCCCAAATGCTGACCGAGGCCAATTTCGCGGCCGAGACCGCCTACCTCGCCCGGCCTACCACGCGCGGGTTTGAGCGGCCCTATGGCTGGGCCTGGGCCTTGGCGCTGCACGGCGAGATGGTGCGGCATGATGCACCCTGGGCTCACCATGCCGATCACTTTGCCCGAGCTTTCGCGAGCCGGTTCAAGGCATTCCTGCCGCTGCAGACCTATCCGATCTACACCGGCACCCATTACAACTCGGCCTTTGCCCTGACCTTGGCGCACGTCTGGGCGATGAACCACGATCCCGAATTGCTGCTGCTGATCGAGCAGCGCGCACGGGATTGGTTTACCCATGCCCGGATCGGTCAGGCCTGGGAACCGGGCGGGGACGAGTTCCTCTCGCCAGCCCTCTCCATCGCCATGCTGATGAGCCGTGTGCTGGGGAAAGACGATTTTGCCGCGTGGTTTGGCGCATTCATGCCCGAAGCGGCATCGGCCCGGCCGACGGCCCTGTTCGAACCAGCCTTCGTTTCAGACCGCAGTGACGGCAAGATCGCCCACCTGGATGGCTTGAACCTGTCGCGCGCGTGGTGCTGGCGGCGGATCGGGCAAAGGCTTGATCCCAGCGGGCTCAAACCGCTGATCGACGCAACGGTCAAGTGGCACCTCGATTCCGCCATGCCGCATATCGCCGGTAATTACATGGGCGAACACTGGCTCGCCTCTTTCGCCTTGCTCGCCTTGCAGGGCGAAGGCTAATACCGTGCCCGAAAGGGACGCACCCAATTCATGCTGGTTATTTCAGGCCCCTGCGCGATCGAAAGCGAAGCACTTGCGCTGAACGTGGCGGAGACGATCGCCACGCTTGCCGCGCGCCTGCCGATTACGGCGATCTACAAAAGCTCGTTCGACAAGGCCAACCGCACGTCGGTCAATTCGCCGCGCGGGGTGGGGCTGGATGAAGGGCTAAAGATCCTGGCCCGGGTGCGCGACGAATTCGGCCTGCCGGTGATCACCGATGTGCACGAAACTGCCCAGGTCGCAGCAGTGGCTGAGGTTGCCGATGTACTGCAGATCCCCGCGTTCCTCTCGCGCCAGACTGACCTGCTGCTTGCCGCAATGCGCAGCGGAAAGCCGGTGCTGGTGAAGAAGGGGCAATTCATGGCCCCGGGCGATATGGCACAGGTAGTCACCAAGGCGGCCAGCGGCCTTGCCGGGGGCCAGGACGTAACCCGGCACCTGCTGCTGTGCGAGCGGGGCACCAGCTTTGGTCATCACGATCTGGTGGTCGATATGCGCGGGCTGGCGCAGATGCGCGAATTCGGCTGCCCGGTGATCTACGATTGCACCCATTCGCTGCAGCAGCCGTCGGCTGCGGGTAGCAGCAGCGGGGGGCAGCGCCACCTGATCCCGGCACTGGCGCGGGCCGCTGTGGCGGCAGGCGTGGATGGACTGTTCATCGAGACCCATCCCGAACCCGGCAAGGCGCTATCCGACGCGGCTACTGTCTGGCCGAGCGGAGAGCTGGGCGGGCTGCTTGAAAACCTGCTGGCGATTGATGCCGTGACGGGGCCTGCCAAGCGCACGATTCCGCTGCCGCCGCTGCAAGGGCGCCGGACAGCCTGAACGTGCCAGACCCGACAATCCTGTTCCTGCAAGGCCTGCCGGGCCCCAGCTCCCGCCTGATCGCGGGCGAGTTGCAGCGCCGCGGTGCGCGGGTGCTGCGGATCAACTGCAATGGCGGGGACTGGTTTGACTGGCGCGGCGGCGGCCGCTGCTATCGCGGGCCGCTTGAGCAATTCGGGGACTGGCTTGCCCGGCTGCTGATAGCCGAAAAGATCAGGGCAATCGTCCTGTTCGGCGCCGAGCGACCGCATCACCGCGCGGCCAGCACGGCGGCGCGCGGTCAGGGCATCGATCTGTTCGTGCTGGAAGAAGGCTACCTGCGGCCCAACAGTGTGACGCTGGAGCATTGGCCGCGCGGCGTGGCCTGGGCCTGGCCGGCCAGCCTGGATGAGTGCCGGACAAGGGCTGCCGAAACTGCTCGGCCAGCAGAAGTGGCGATCCCCGGGCATTTCTTCCCGCGCATGCGGCAATCGATCACCTATTGGCTGGCGGCGGTGCCGCTGAAGCCGCAGTTCCGGCATTATCGCAGCCACCGCCCGCACCACTCGTTTTTCGAAATGCTCGCCTGGAACCGGCGCTGGGCGCGCGCATTCGCTGAGCGTCGCAAGAGCCGGCAGGCGCTGGACCGGGTGAAGGGCGCGCGCTTCTTCCTGTTGCCACTGCAGATCGATGGCGATGCCCAGCTTGTTCATCGCTCGCCCTTTGGCGGAATGGTGGAGGCGCTTGAGGCGGCGATCACCGATTTCGTCGCTCACGCTCCGCGGGACTGCCACCTGCTGGTCAAGCGCCATCCGCTCGATCCCGACCTCGCCGGTTGGCGACGGATTACCGAGCGGCTGGCGGCGCGCGATCCGCTGGGGCGGATTCACTTCATCGAACATGGCGACCTTGATCAGCTGCTGGAAAGCTGCGCCGGGGTGGTGACTGTCAATTCGACTGTGGGCACACTGGCGCTGGCGCGGGGGCGCCCGGTGCATGTGCTGGGGCGTGCGATCTACGGCCTCAAGGGGCTGAGCGATACGGCGCCCCTGGCGCGGTTCTGGCACGATCCGCAGCCGCCCCAGCCCGGGGCCTATGATTGCTTTGCCGCCATGCTGTGGAGCGAATGCCTGCTCAATGCCGGGTTTCACAGCCGCGAAGGGCTGGCCCGGCTCGCGCCCCTGGCAGCCGATCGCATCCTGGCGAAGCTGGCATGAGCCTGCCGCTGCGCCTCGATCTGTCGCGCCTGGTCTGGCGGGCGCGGCATCCCACGCCAAGCGGGATCGACCGGGTCGAGCTGGCCTATGCCCGGCATTTTCTGGGCCGGGCGAACACGCAATTCGTCGTTCGCGCCGGGGCGCTGGGCGGACGCGTGCTGACGCCTGCGGTGCTGGCGCGGTTCCTTGACTGGCTTGAGGCGAGCTGGCTGGCCGGCGGTGAAGGATCGCTCAGCGGCACTGCCGCGCTGCTCGCCGGATCGCGGCGGATGCCGGCCGGCCCTGCGCTTGGACTGATCCCCTCGCACCAGAACTGGCATCGCCCGGACTGGTTGCGCAGACTGGCCGGTCCCGGCGGCAAGCTGGTGCTGTTCCTGCACGATACGATCCCGGTCGATCATCCCGAATATGCCAGGGCGGGCGGCGCGGCGCGGCATGCCCAGCGGCTGGACAACGCGCTCGACCTGGCCGACGTGGTCGTGGTCAATTCGGCCGCGACGCAGCAGGCGCTGGTGCGCTTTGCCGGCGCGCGCGCGCTGCGTGCGCAGGTGCTGGTCGCTCCGCTCGGAACCCAGCGCCCTGCCGAACCCGATCCGGCCTTCGCACTGCCGCAGCAGCCATATTTCGTTGCGCTGGGCACGATCGAGCCGCGCAAGAACCACCTGCTGCTGCTGCACGCCTGGCGGGCCATGGCCGAGCGGCATGGCGATGCGATCCCCGGCCTGGTGATCGTCGGGCGGCGCGGCTGGGAAAATGAGCAGATCCTTGACCTGCTCGATCGCAATCCGGCGGTGCGGCGGCATGTGACCGAACTGGGCGGACTGGGCGACCGCGCGCTGTCCAGCCTGCTGGGCGGGGCTGCCGCCCTGCTGATGCCCAGCTTTGCCGAAGGGTTCGGGATGCCGGTCAACGAGGCGCTGAGCCAGGGTGTGCCGGTGATCGCGGCCGACCTTGCGGTCTATCGCGAAACGGCCGGCGCGATCCCGGACTATCTCGATCCGCTTGACGGACCCGGCTGGGAGCGCACAGTGCTGGCCTATGCCCAGCCGGACTCACCCCAACGCGCCGCACAGCTCGCCCGCCTGGCTGGCTGGCAGCCCCCTGGCTGGACGCAGCATTTCGCGCCGGTCGATGCCATGCTGGCGGGGTTGACGGGATGAGCGGCACCAGCCTGGCGCGCGGCTTCCGGGTCGAAGCCAATGTGGTTGGCGCATTGATCCTGCGCGAGCTGCACACCCGGTTCGGCCGTGCCAACATCGGCTTCCTGTGGATCTTCGGCGAACCGCTGCTGCTGGCAATTGCCGTCGGCGCGCTGCATTCGGCGCAGCAGTTGCCGCTGACCGGGGCGGCCCGGTCTGTCCCCTTCGCGATTGGCGGCTATGCGCTGTTCATCATGTTCCGATCGATGGTCTCGCGCGCGGAAACGCTGCTTGAGGCGAACCGTCCGCTGCTGAACCATCGCTTTGTGACGCTGTTCGACATGCTGCTGGCGCGGGCCTTGCTGGATCTGGGCAGCACCATCGCGGTGCTGGCATTGTTGCTGCCGCTGGCCTGGCTGGTGGGCTATGCCGATCTGCCTGAACAGCCACTGCTGGTGCTGGCGGCGACGGTGCTGATCGGCTGGTTTTCCTTCGCGCTTTCGATGGTGGTCATGGCGGTCAGCCATGAAAGCGCCTTTGCCGGACGGCTGGTCCATCCCCTGCTCTATCTGTCGATGCCGCTATCGGGTGCGTTCTTTTCGGTGCAGTGGTTTTCGCCGGGGGTTCAGGCAGCGCTGGGCTGGGTGCCAACGGTGCCGATTTTCGAACTGCTGCGGATGGGACTGTTCGCGGGTTATCCGGCCGATCATGCGGAACTCGCCTGGCCGGTCACTTGCTGCGCGCTGCTCACGCTGCTCGGTCTGGCAGGGTTACGGGCGGTGCGGCCAAGGATCGAAATCAATTGAAGGCTGACAAGCCCTTGCAACAGGTTTAGCGCGAGACGATGGATATGCCGGTCGCCCAGGTTGAAACCGAAACCGCAAGTGAAGCGCCCGCAGCGCGGCGCCTGTCGCGGCGCGGCTGGTTCGGCCTGCTGGTGCTGCTGCCGACCGTGCTGGTGCTGCTTTACACCTGGCTGATCGCCAGTCCGCAATATGTTTCGCGCGCCGAATACATGATCCGCGGGGTCGAACAGCAGCGCAATGAAGGCGGTCTGCTGGCCAGCATGGTTGCGCAGGGAACAGGCTCTCCGGCGCAGGGCGAATCGCTGGCCGTGCGCAATTTCATGCAATCGAGCGATGCAATCGCCGCACTCAAGCAGCGCGGCATCGATATCGAGGCACTTTACACCAACGACGGGGCCGACTGGCTATCGCGGTTGACCCCGGCCCAGCCGCGGGCCGAGGAACTGCTCGAATACTATCGCGATCATGTGCGGGTCGAATTCGATGAACGATCGAACATCACCAAGATTGCGGTTCGCGCCTTCCAGCCGCGCGAGGCCCAGCGGATTGCGGTGGCGCTGATTGCGCTGGGTGAAGAGCGGGTCAACACCTTCAACCAGCGCGCGGTTGCGGCGGCCCAGCAGGATGCCCAGGCCAACATGGCCGGCGCCGAAGTTGAGATCGCGGCGATCCAGGGCAAGCTGACCGCCTTTCGCGACCTGACGCGTGATATCGATCCGGCCAGATATGGCGAAGGCACGCAGACCCAGCTGGAGAAGGCCGAGGCCCAGCTGGTTGAGGAGCGCGCCAATCTGGCGGGGATGCGCGCCAGCCTGTCCGCATCGAGCCCGCTGGTGGTATCGGCCAGCGCCCGGGTCCGCACGCTTGAGCGGACCGCAGCCGAACTGCGCGGAAAGCTCACCGGCGGCACCAATGCGGTCAACAACCGGCTGGCCGCTTATGAAGAGCTCAAGCTCAAGCAGGAACTGGCGGTCAAGCGCTATGACGATGCCCGCATGCGTCTGTCGCGGGCCAATGATCAGGCCGCGCGCGAACGGTTGTTCCTGGTTCCGGTGGTATCGGCCAACTTGCCCGAAAAGCCGGCCCAGCCGCGCCCATTGGTTTATAGCCTGGCGACCCTGCTGGCACTGGCGACGGCATTCGCGATTGGCTGGCTGCTGCTGGCGGGCGTGCGCGAGCACATGGCCGATTAGGCCGCTACCGGGAAATGCCGCTCGATCGCTTCGTCGATCGTCGCGAACAGGTCCATCCGTCCCTCGCCGACCGTCGCGCCGGATGTGCAATACTGCCGCAGTGTGTGGGGATCGTGCGAGACCATCACCAATGTGCCGCTTTCGCGCCGGGCCATCAGGGCATCCTCGCAGCGTTGGCGAAAGCGGGCGTCACCCGCCGCAGTGATCTCGTCAACCAGATAGCAGTCGAAATCGACCGCCAGCGAGGCAGCGAACGCCAGCCGCGCCAGCATGCCGGCTGAATAGGTCCGGATCGGCATGGCCATGTATTGACCCAGCTCGGCAAAGGAATCGACGAATTCCAGCGTTTCCCGGATCGGGCGTTCATAGATCCGGGCAATGAAGCGGACGTTGTCGGCCCCGGTCAGGCTGGACTGGAACGCACTGGCATAGCCGATCGGCCAGGAAACGCTGCCGGTGCGGACAATCCTGCCATCGCTGGGCTGCTCGACCCCGGCGATCAGCTTGAGCAGGGTCGATTTGCCCGCGCCATTGTGCCCGCAGATGCCCAGCGCATCGCCGCGATCCAGCGTGAACGAGACCCCGTCGAGCACCGTATGGCTGCCCGAACGCGTGCGAAATCGCTTACTGACATTTTCGAACCGGATCACGCGCCCTCGATCGATTTATTCGGCAATAGCCGTGCGTTGCCAATATGGGACCGCCCGGCTATTCATGCAAATCGTTCCGTAAAGGTGATTACTTGGTCGCGCCCAGCCGTATCATGATCGATGGTTTCAACCTGTCCCTGCCGCGCGGGACCGGGGTGGCGACCTATGGCTACAACCTGGCTCTGGCGGCACAGGGGATGGGGTTCAAGGTGGACGGGCTTTATGGCCTGCGCGCCCCGTTCAATCCCAAACTGCGCGAAATCGTCTTCTACGAAGCGCTGGGCGGTGAAGCATCGACCAAGGTCAAACGCTGGCAGTTCAGGGGAATGCGCGAACTGTCGCTGCTGGTCCGGCCGAAGCTGGCCCGGGCCTTGCCCGCACCGGGCAGCGGACAGGTAGAAGTTGAACAGTTCGCCTATCGCCTGCCCAGCTTCGACCGCCTGTTCACCTCGCCCGATCTGTTCGAGATGGCCGGGCGGCATTTTCGCCGCTACGGCCTGTTCATGCATGTCCGGGTGCCCGATCCGCCCGCGATCATGCACTGGACCTATCCGTTCCCGATCAAGCTGGACGGCGCGAAGAACATCTACACCCTGCACGATCTGGTGCCGCTGCGGCTGCCCTTCGCCAGCCTTGATAACAAGCGGCTGTATTACAAGCTGATGCGGGCCTGCATTCGCAAGGGCGATCACATCTGCACGGTATCAGAGGCGAGCCGCAACGATATCCTGCGGATGTTCCCGACCAATCCCGAACGGGTAACCAACACCTACCAGGCGGTGCGTTTTTCGAAGGCGGTGCTCGAAACCACCGAACAGGAGGTTGAGGATTCGGTCCGCTCGATCTTCAACCTGCCTTACAAGGGCTATTTCATGTTCTTTGGTGCGGTGGAGCCCAAGAAGAACGTCAACCGCCTGATCGAAGCCTATCTCTCGCTCTCGCTCAAGACTCCGCTGGTGATCGTCGGTGCGCGGGCCTGGGGCAGCGATGCCGAACTGCGGCTGCTGCAGAAGGACGAGATCCAGCCGCTCAAGGCCACCTTCCGCAACATCCGCCGGATCGACTATCTGCCGCGCCCCCTGCTGATGCGGCTGGTGCGCGGCGCCAAGGCGGTGGCCTTTCCTTCGCTGTACGAAGGCTTCGGCCTGCCCGCGCTGGAAGCCATGATGCTGGGTACCCCGGTGCTGACCACCGATACCAGCTCGCTGCCCGAAGTGGTTGGCGATGCCGCGCTGACGGTCGATCCCTATGATGTCGGCGCGATTGCCGCGGGTCTTTCGGCGCTTGACCAGCAGGCCGATCTGCGCGCCAGACTGTCGGCGGCAGGCATGAAGCAGGCAGCGAAATACGATATGCAGGCCTATCAGACTCGGCTGGCGGGGATGTACGAAAAGGTCCTGGGCAAATGAAACCGGCGATCCGCACCTTAGCCCTGACCATGGGCCTGTCGCTGGCACTGGGGGCCTGTGCGGGCCTGCCCAGTTCGGCGCCCACCGCCTCGCAGGTGGTCGGGCCGGCCCAGGCTGACAACATCACGGTGATCGACATCGTTCCCGGTACGCCATCGGGCGCCGCTGCGCGCCAAAGCGAGCCGCAGCCCTGGACGATCGCCGATGGCGCGCCCGCAGCCGGCGTGATCCTGCCTGGCGACCTGCTGACGGTGACCGTGTTTGAAGTCGGCTATTCGCTGTTCGGCGGAAGCGACGGCAGTCCCGGTGAAACCGGGCGGGCCAGAGGCAGCACCCGCACCTTTCCGCCGATCCGGGTGCCCGAAAGCGGCCAGATCGATTTTCCCTATGCCGGGCGGATTGGCGTTGCGGGGCTGACCCCGGTGGCCGCTGCCGGGCGGGTTGAGCGCGGGCTGCGGGGCAAATCGCAGTTCCCGCAAGTGGTGATCGCTTTCGAACCCGGCGCCGGGCACAGCGTGGTGATCGACGGTGAGGTGGACAAGCCGGGCCGGGTCCAGCTGAGCGAAGCGGGTGAGCGGCTGCTCGACGTGATTGCGCTGGCCGGGGGATCGAAGGCGCGCGGCGCTGATACCGTGGTCAAGCTGACCCGCGGCGGCAATGTTGGCATGGCCCGGCTGGGCGAGATCGGTGCGGCCGATCCGCGCAATGTTGTGCTGACGCCGGGCGATCATGTCGAACTCAGCAAGGAAGTCCGCTCGGTCACCGTGCTGGGCGCGGCGCGTTCGGTGTCTGAGATCGCCTTCGATCGCAGCGAACTGACGCTGGATCAGGCGCTGGCCCGGGCTGGCGGGCTCAATGACGACAAGGCCGATCCCACCGGGGTGTTCATCTTCCGGATCGAACGCCGCGAAGAAGCCGGGCAATGGGTTGAGCGACCGGTGATCTACCGGCTTAACCTGCTTGCGCCTTCGGGCTATTTCGCCGCGCAGCGGTTCCAGATGCGTGAGCGCGACATCATGCTGGTGGCCAATGCCAAGACCAACAATCTCAAGAAATTCATCGAGATGGTCAATCAGATCGCTTCGCCGGTGGTGACGGCCAAGGTTGTGGGCGGGATCTGAGCCATGGCCGCCCGGCTGGAGCAGATCGCGTGCCTGGCCGGGATTGCCCCGTGGAAACGCAAACGGGTGCGCGCGATGCTGTCTGCCGGGCGCGAATTGCCGCATGCCCGCACCGCGCGGCAGGCGGTGGATCTGGCGCTTGAGCGCGGTGGGGCGATTGCCTGCTGGGCCTCGCGCCAGCCGGCCGGACTGGCAGAACTCGCGGCGCAGGCCGGGGTTCCGATCTGGTCGGTCGAGGACGGCTTCATCCGCTCGGCCGGTCTGGGTGCAGCGCTGGTTCAGCCGTGTTCGCTGGTCCTCGACAGCCGCGGTGCGCACTACGACAGCACCCGGCCATCAGATCTGGAAGTGCTGCTGGCCAACTATCGTTTCAATGCCGAAGAGCTTGCGCGTGCCAGGCGCTTGATCAGGCAGATCCGCGCTGCGGGAATTACCAAATACAACCTTGCTGGCCGCGTTCCGGTCTTGCCTGCCGGGCGCCGGGTGGTGCTGGTGCTGGGGCAGGTCGATGATGACCGTTCGGTCCTGCTGGGCGGGCAGGGCGAGAGTGTGGCGGGCATGCTCGCGCGGGTCCGCACCGAAGAACCCGATGCCTTTCTGGTCTATAAGCCGCACCCAGACGTGGTGGCCGGTATTCGCCAGGGCGTTGTGCGCGCCGATGCCGATCTGGTGGTCGCAGACAGCGATCTCGACGCGCTGCTCGCACGCGCCGACATGGTTCATGTGCTGACCTCGCAGGCCGGGTTCGAAGCCTTGCTGCGGGATCGCCCGGTCACGGTTCACGGCCAGCCGTTCTACGCCGGCTGGGGCCTGACCCGCGATCTTCGTCCGCCCGATCGGCGCGGCCGTGCGCTCAGCCTGGACCAGTTGGTGGCAGGGGCCCTGATCGCCTACCCGCACTACTTCCACCCTGCCGAAGGGCGTTGCTGCGAAGTGGAAGACCTGGTTGGTCATTTGGCGCAGCTGGGCAATGTTGCCAGTCCATCCGGGCTGCGCAGCAAGCTGGCATCAGCGCTGGCGCGGCGCGCGGCCCTGCCTGGGCAGGAGCAGGCACAATGATCCGTTTCAACTGGCGACGCCGCTCGCCCTCACCCGGTCAAATCACGGAACCAGCCATGAACCGCAAACCGATCTACGATATCTGGCGCATTCTCAGCCAGCCTCGCGACGAAGCCGAGGCCGAGATTCGCGCATTGTGCCACACCGCCTATCTGGGCGATCATGAGGCGCTGGCGCGGCTGCTGGGGCGTTACAAGATCTACGTCGATACCCGCGATGTCGGGATCGCCAGTCACCTGATGCTCGACGGGTTCTGGGAAATGTGGGTCACCCAGGCGATGATGCGGATGGTCCGGCGCGGATCGGTGGTGGCCGATATCGGCGCCAACCTGGGCTATTTCACCTTGCTGCTGGCTGATCTGACCGGGGCGGAAGGGCATGTGCTGTCGTTCGAGCCGCAGCCCAATCTGGCGCGGCTGCTGCGCAAGAGCATCGAAGTGAACGGGTTTGGCGGCTATACCCATTTCCATGAAATGGCGCTGGGCGGATCGAGCGGGACCGCCGGGATCGAGGCCAGTCTTGATCAACCCGGCGGTGGCCGCACCGTTGCAACGGGCGAGGGTGCAGGCAGTGTGCGGATGGGCCGGTTCGATGAAATCCCCCACGCACTCGACGTTGAATTCATCAAGATGGACGTCGAAGGTTTCGAACCCGAAGTCTGGAAGGGGATGACCGGCCGGCTTGCGCGCCGCGACCTGCCGCTGACGATCTTCATGGAATTCACCGTCGGGCGTCTGCCAGACCCGGCCGGGTTCCTCGACGAGATCATGAGCCACGGCTTCAGTCTGGCGATCGTTTCGCACAATCAGGGCGTGGTGCCGATCGGGCGCGAGGACCTGCTGAACGGCCCCAGGGATGTCGATCACATGCTGGTTTTCGCGCGCGGCGCTGGGTGAGCGAAGGCAGGTGGCCTGCTGAGTTTCGGGTCAAGATCAAATGCTTGTCAGATTTACGTGTCATGCATACCTTACATTGGCCGAGTCCGTCGCTGATTGCGGTGATCCTGCAACGTACTGGCCTTGGTCAATCAAACCGCTGGATTGGGTGAAGAAATGACGGATTTCCTGGGCACCAGCGGTGACAACGCGATTACCGGCACTGCGGGCGATGACACGATCGAGGCGGGCGGTGGCAGCGACACCATCGAATCGGGCGATGGCAATGATGTCATCGTCGATTCCGGATGGCTGCATGATACGATCCATGCCGGCAATGGCGATGACCGGATTACATTCCGTGCGATCAATTATAGCTCGGTTATGGGGGAGTATATTGCCAGCACCCTGATCGATGCAGGTGCCGGCAATGATCTTGTCACATGCGACACCGGACTTCGCGGGGCGACAGCGATTGACCTGGGCTCGGGAAGCGATGTGTTGGTTCTCGACGATGAGCGGCTCATCAGCAATCTGTTCTACCAGTCCGTCACGATCTCGCTTGGCACAGGAGCCGATCGGCTGGTGCTTGGCTGGGGCTTCGGGGCCGGTCAGAGTGGCTTCAATGTCGGCCCGGTCGACATCACCGACTTCGAAGCCGGGGCAGGTGGAGATTCGATTGAGCTGGGGCGCATGCTTGGTGGGCTGCTATCCAGCGACGACCCGCTTGCGCAGTTCACCAGCGCGAATCCGTTCGCGGCCGGAATCCTCCGCCTGGTTCAACAGGGCGCCGATACCGTGCTGGTCTATGATCGCAGCCCTGATACGCCTGCCTACGACGATGAACTGCTGATCTTGCGCAATGTTTCGGTCAGCCAGCTGACCGCATACAATTTCGGCGGGTTCGATCCGGCCGGCGGCAGTGCGGCTGCCGTTGCGGTTGGCGGGACAAGCGGCAACGATCTGCTGCAGGCGCTGGCAGGTGGCGGCAGCGTCAATGGCCTTGGCGGGGATGATTGGCTGCACGGTACGGCCGGGGCGGACAGCCTGTCCGGCGGCGACGGCAATGACACCATCAGCGGCAGTTTCGGCAACGATGCAATCGATGGCGGTGAAGGCAATGATACGATCGAGGGCGGAGAAGGCAGCGATCACCTGGTTGGCGGAAACGGCGATGATCTGATTTCGGATTCGGAGTTCGGCAACGATGTGATCGATGGCGGCAGCGGCAACGACACGATTACCCTGGTCCGACCGGTACGAGAACGATGGTTGCCCGCCCTTGCTGACACTGTCTCTGTCCTGGCAGGTGATGGCAATGATACCCTGCGGGTAACGGTCGAGTTCGCCAGTCAAACTTCGTCTGTTCCCATGCGGCTTACCGCCGATCTCGGTGCGGGCAACGACGATGTCTATATCGACAATTCGCGCAGTTCAGCCAACCTGACCCTGGGCGGCGGAACAGACCGGGTCACGCTTGGCTTATTGTACGATCTGTACCGTTACAACAGCTTCGATCTGGCGGATCCGATCTCGGTGACGATTGAGGATTTTCAGGGCGGCACCGGCGGCGACGTGCTCGATCTCAACGCCCTGCTTGCGCTCAGCGATAATTGGGTTGCTGGTGCAAATCCCTTCGCCAGTGGCCATTTGCGGTTGCTGGCGCAGGGCAACGATACGATTGTCGGCTGGGATCTGGACGGGGCTGGCGGCAGCGACAGCGTGGATCGGCTGATCCTGCTGCGCGGTGTTTCGGCCAGCACCCTGACTGCCGAAAATTTCGCCGGCAATTCGCCTTCGATGGCTGCAACCGTCAACGCCGTCCTTGCGGGAACCGCAGGCGCCGACACGATCCACGGCGGGGACGGCAACGACAGTCTGGATGGGCTTGATGGCAATGACCGGCTGTTCGGCGGAGCCGGCAACGACCAGATTGCTGGCGGCATCGGCAATGACCTGATCGAGGGCGGTGCAGGCGGCGATACGATCAACGGCGGTGCAGGCGATGATACCATCCGCGATGAGGGATTTGGGGCGGCCAGCATCGACGGCGGCGATGGCAATGACCACCTGATCGTCAATATTCGCTTGCTCGATGGCGCCATTGGCACTGTGCTGGGCGGCGCTGGGGGCGATCTGGTTGAATTCAGCGGCTTCGCCGGGACGGGGCTGTCGTTCGACCTGGGTGACGGAAACGATCGGGCGATCGTTTACGATGCCAACGTGTCGGGGGCTGTCTTTTCGCTGGGCGCAGGCAGTGATGTCGTGACGCTTGATCGTGGGCTGACCATTCAACCCGATTTCGCGATTACCATCAGTGATTTTCAGACTGGCGCCGGCGGCGATGTGCTGGATTGGGTAGAGTTTGTCCGCAACTCGCGCACGAGCTGGCAGTTCGGGTATTTTTACCGCGAAGATGGCAGCATCAACTACAATCCCTTTGCTGAAGGCCGGGCGCGGCTGGTGCAGTCGGGTTCGGATACATTGCTGCAATTCTCCAGTGACGCGGGCGACTATGGCGGCGAATTCTCCACACTGGTCACCTTTCTCAACACCGACATCCACGACTTCACCGCAGACAACCTGGGGTTCAATCCCCTGGTTGAAAATGTTACGGTCAGTGGCGGTGCTGACACATTCGCAGGCACCGCCGGTTCCGATGTGGCACTGGCGAGCGCCGGAGATGATCAACTGGCCGGTCTTGGCGGTGACGATGTCCTGAACGGCGGCGACGGCGACGATGTGCTGGACGGCGGCGATGGCAATGACTGGCTGGCTGGCGGAGCGGGGGCCAACACGGTTTCTGGCGGCAGCGGGGATGACTACATCGTCGGGCTGGGTGGAAGCAGCCTGCTGGATGGCGGTGACGGCCATGATACCATCCGCATGTCCTCGGGTGATACGGTTGCGGGCGGGGCCGGAAACGACACGATCACGCTGCGCACCATTGCGGGAGCGTCCGGCTCGATCCAAGGCGGCGACGGTGACGATCTCGTCGTCGTTGATGCATCGGGGGGAAGCTCGGGGCCCAGCAGTCTGGTTATCGATCTTGGCGCCGGCAATGACCGGATTCTGACCAACGCCTGGGGCGGATCGTTGACCCTGGGCGCGGGCAACGACCGGGTAGAGCTGGGCGCATCGCACAACGAACTGGTCATCACCGATTTTCAGGTTGGCGATGGCGGCGATGTCCTCTCTATGCAGTACGGCCTTGCGGCCTACTACAACCCGTTCGCCGTGGGGGCCGCAAGATTGGTGCAGGATGGCGCCGATGTGGTCCTGACCTTCGATGCCGAGGTTGCCTTCGCAATCCATCTGTTCAACACAACGCCAGTCCGGTTTCAGAACACCACACTGGCGCAGTTCACGGCCCACAATTTTGATGGAATTCCCCTGGTTCCCTTCGCTGGTTCGGTGCCGATCGATGTTTCGAATGACCTGACAGTCGCGGCGGGAAGCACGGTTTCGCTGATCGATCCGTTGCTCCGCGACAACATTGGCTCGGGCTATATCTATCGATCGAGTGACGGCAATTCGCAGTTCGTCAATCACGGCACGGTCAACATCGCCACCGGCGTGCCCTATCCCAGCTCCCGCGTTGCCGGGATCTGGATCGATGGGCGCTATCCGATCTCAGCGCAAAGCCTGTTCAACAACGCAGCGGACGGGCATTTTACGGTAACTTCCGATGCCGGCTATGTCGTCGGCTTCTATGGGTTTGGCGCGACGATCCCGTTCGTGAATGCGGGTGAGTTCACGGTTCGCTCCAGCGGCCTGCATGGCCCCACCGGTGTCCAGATCGCGGTCTTGTCCGGCTACTCCGACGGGCCTGTCACCAATTCGGGATCGATCAGCGTTTCGGGCGGAACCGAAGTCTATGGCCTCTCACTCGGACCGGGATCGGACACCAACAATTCCGGCAGTATCCTGGCGACCAGCGATGAATTTGCCGTTGGCATCTATGTCAATGCCAGTTCCTATCAGCAGCTCAACAACCAGGGCACGATCACGGCGGTAACGCCGCTGTCTTCGCCCTACGCCTCGATCGGGGTGTTGATGAATTCGCTGCTGCAGATCAACAGTTCGACGATCGCTTCGACCTTCAACAATTCCGGCACGATCACCGCCGATATCGCCTTCTATGCGCTTGAAGGCACCGATGGTTATGCCGAGCAGTTGATTAACTCGGGCCAGATTCACGGTGCGGTGTTGACCGGGCGCGGCGATGATGTGGTGATCAATACCGGCTCGATGGACAGCCGTTTGCTGCTGGGCAGTGGCAATGACCGTTATGACGGTGCTCTCGGCCAGCATACCGGATCGGTCGAAGGTGAGGATGGCAACGATACCCTGATCGGCGGCAGCGGTTCGGAAGATCTGTTTGGCGGCCAGGGCGAAGACGTCATTTCGGCAGGCGGCGGAGACGACTTTGTCGAGGGCGGCGCAGGCTTCGACATGCTCGACGGGGGTGACGGATTCGATGTGCTCTCGTTCCTCGGCTCGACCCTGGCCGTCAACGTCGATCTGGGCACCGGCATCGCGGCGACGACGCAGGACCGCGACGGTGTCCGCAATTTCGAGGAAGTGGTCGGATCGCGCGGTGGCGATACGATAGCCGGTGCGGCGGCGGCGGATTTCCTGCTGGGGATCGGCGGAAACGACGCGATCGACGGACGCGGCGGCGACGATGTAATCTGGGGTGGAACTGGCGCCGATGTGCTGACCGGCGGAGCCGGAGCAGACCGCTTCATTTTCGATGCTGGCGATGGTTCCGACGTGATCACCGATTTGAATGCCGGCGATACGATCGAAATCTATGGCTATGCGACATATCAGTCGCTGGTGCAGGAAGGCGCGGATCTGCGGATCGTGCTTTCGGCCAGCGACAGCGTGCTGGTCCGCAATGCTACCGCCAGCAGCTTTACTCCCAAGAACTTGCTGTTCGATTCCGGGCCAACCGGACTTGTCGTTCCGCAGGTGCCAGATGAGACCATTCGCACCGATCGCAATTACGTGGTCGTGGCGGGAACTGTCCTGGACTTTACCGACACCGCCCCGACGCGGCTGTACAACGGCGCCACAACTTCAACCGCAGTGGTGCTTTCCCCCCCTTATTATCCCACCGGGTTCGGGATATGGAACAGCGGTACGATCCGCTATTCGACGAGTGATGCGGTTGACCTGTCGCGCGGGGTTGCCGGCAGCGAGTCAGTATTCGTCAATCAGGCCGGTGCGCTGCTGCAAGTCGATGCCGCGCAATCGGATGCCCTTGGCGTCTCATTCAATGTCAGTTTCAACTATGGCGCGATCGTCGTGTCCAGCGCGACCGGCGATGCCAGCGGGGTCAGGTCCGGCGGCTATATCGGTTCTAGCGGCACCGCTTCCTATCAAAGCGTGGTGCTCAACCAGGGCAGCATCACCGTGAACGCCGTCGGCGCGGCGCGCGGCATGCAGCAACTGGTCGGAAACAGCATAAGCGCCGAACTGATCTTCAACTCGGGCCAGATCACGGTTCATGGCGGCTCGGCCAGCTCGGGCATCGAGGACTATCTGGCCGGCGTCGGCAATGCTGCCCCGCGCCTGGTCAACAGCGGGACGATCAATGTCACCGATGAAACCGCGGATCTGGATAGCGCGGGCCTGGTGATCGGCATCGCAAGCCATGGGACAGTCTGGAACAGCGGGACAGTCACCGCCGACTATGCCGTGAAATGTGTTCCGATTGTCACGTATAGTGCCAGCTCGATCAGTTCATACAGCCTTGACTTTTACAACTCCGGAACGCTCAACGGGCAGGTATTGCTCAGCAATTACAATGATCTGCTGGTCAACACCAATGCGATCAACGGCGATGTCAATCTGGCCGGCGGCGACGATGTGTTCGACGGGCGGCTGGGAACGCTGACCGGCACCCTGGACGGGTATGATGGTAACGATCGGTTACTGACCGGCGCCGGAAGCCAGACCATCCGCGGCGGGTTTGGTGATGACTTGCTATCGGGCGGCGCCGGCGCCGACAACCTGATTGGCGGTGCAGGGGTCGATACGTTCCGGTTCGGGGCTGGTTTCGGGGCTGACATTGTCGAAGACTTCCAGGCCGGAGCCAGCCATGACTGGATAGATGTCGGCGATTATTCGGCCTATCAGTCGATCGTTCAGCAAGGCAGTGACGTGCTGATCACCTTCTCGGCCAGCGATACGCTGCTGGTTCGCAGCGCTCTGGTCGCCGATGTCAGCGCAGCGCTTCGTCTTGGTGCGGCGGCGATCGCTGCCAACACGATCCAGGCACCGCCAGTCGCCCCCCCCGCGCCGCCAAGCCCGCCTGCGCAGACTGCTCCGGCAGGATTGACCTACCTGCCAATCGTCGGGACGGCCAACAGCGATGTGCTGGTCGGGGCACTTGGGCCCGACACGATCATGGGGTTGGCCGGTGACGATTCCATGGACGGCGGCCTTGGCACCGATATGCTCTTTGGCGGTGCCGGCAACGATACCTACTATGCCGACAGTGCGGCTGATCTGGTGTTCGAGAACAGCGGCGAGGGTGTCGATACGGTCGTCGCCAGTGCCGGCTATTATCTGTTCGCCAACATCGAGAACCTGACGCTGACCGGCACGGCAGGCAATTTCGGGGTGGGCAACGTTCTGGCCAACACGATCACCGGCAACAGCGGATCAAACCTGCTGCTCGGCGGGCTGGGCGATGATGTGCTCAGCGGCGGCGACGGGGTTGATAGCCTGTTCGGCCAGGACGGCGTCGATACGCTGAACGGCGATGCCGGGGTCGATTACCTGGTTGGCGGGCTGGGCAACGATGTGCTGCACGGCGGGGCCGATGCCGATGCGCTCTATGGCGAGGATGGCGACGATACGCTTGATGGCGGGGACAGTTTCGATACCGACATTCTGGTCGGCGGGGCGGGCAACGATACGCTTGACGGCGTGTCGGGCCAGGCCAATCCCGATTACGATCTGATGGATGGCGGCGCGGATGACGATGTCTACTGGGTCGATACCGGCAATGACCTGACCTTCGAGGCGGTCGGCGGCGGGGTGGACACGGTCCATGCCGATGTCACGGTCGCCAATGCCGGGGTCTATCTCTACGCCAATGTCGAGAATCTGGTGCTGGAAGGCACGACTGCCTTTGGCGTCGGCAACGAGCTCGACAACCAGCTGACCGGCAGCGCCAGCGGCAACTGGCTGCTGGGCGGGCTGGGTGCCGATACGATCAACGGCATGGCCGGCAACGACGTGCTGTTCGGCGAGGGCGGTGCGGATACCTTCGTGTTCGGCGCGGGCAGCGGTGCCGACGTGATCGGCGATTTCCTGCACGGGACCGACAAGATCCAGCTGAACGGGATCTATGCCGATTTCGCCAGCCTGCAATCGCACTTCATCCAGGTTGGCAATGATGGCGCGATCGATCTGGGCGGGGGTAACCTGATCGTGCTGCTGGGCACGACCATGTCCACACTGACCGCCGGCGACTTCATCTTCGCCCCGGCAGGCGAGGCTGCACCCAAGGGGCTGGCGGTGATGGAAGCCCCGGCGTGGCAGGATGAGCCGCTGCTGGCCGATCCGGCGGCGC
The DNA here is from genome assembly GCF_020852455.1 of Novosphingobium sp. Taxonomy (GTDB): domain Bacteria; phylum Pseudomonadota; class Alphaproteobacteria; order Sphingomonadales; family Sphingomonadaceae; genus Novosphingobium. Next base: position 144,709 of record NZ_JADZAT010000006.1, on the reverse strand, counting down.
CGGGCCATGGTTATTGGGCCGAACCCTGGATCGTCTGATCCGGCAAGTTGTGGTTCAGACAGAGGCGGTTAGAGCAAACTTCAACTATGGATGGGCTTACCCGAAACTTCGATCCGGATGGATCTGATCTCGCCGCCGCGGACCAACCGGTCCGGGAGTCTGCGCGCAGCCTGATCATTATCCCCGCGCGGGAAGGCTCGCTGCGTTTCCCCGGCAAGCCGATGGCCATGCTGACGGCACGGTCGGGCCAGAGCCGCAGTCTGATCGAATGGGTCTGGCGCGCGGCCACGGCTGCTGCCGATCCGGCCGATGTGGTGGTGGCAACTGACAGCGCCCGGATCGCCGATGCGGTTGCGGCCTTCGGCGGCGCTGCGGTGATGACTTCGCCAGATGCGCGCAATGGCACCGAACGCTGTGCTGAAGCCTATGCCCGGCTGGGGCATCAGGCCGATCTGGTGGTCAATCTGCAGGGCGATAATCCGCTGGTTCCGCCGCATTACATTGCGGCACTGGTCGGCGCATTTGCCGATCCGCTGGTCCAGGTCGCAACGCCCTATGTGCGCTGCGACACGGCGATGAGCGCGCAGTTGCGCGCAGACTATGCCCGGGGGCGGATCGGCGGCACCTGCGTGGTGGCGCGCGGTGATGGCACCGCGCTCTATTTCAGCAAGGCGCCGATTCCGCATGGCGCGCCGCTGCTCGACCTGCACATCGGGCTCTACGCCTATCGCCCTTCGGCGCTCGCGGCCTATGCCGCGCTGGCGCCTGCTGCACTTGAGGAACAGGAAGGGCTGGAGCAGCTGCGCCTGCTCGAAGCAGGGCTGCCAGTGCATCTGGTCAAGGTCGATCTGCCTGAGGGCGGGCTGTGGGAAGTCAACAATCCCGAGGATGTGCCGCTGGTCGAGGCGTTGCTCTAGACCCTGTACAGGGTCTAGAGCACCCCGCGCGCGGCAAGCTCCGCCAGCGCATTCGCGTCCAGCCCCAGCTCTTCGCCCAGCACTTCGGCATTGTGTTCGCCCGGCACACGCGGTGCGGCGCGGCGGATTGCGCTGGGGGTGGCGGACAGCTTGGGCATCGGCGCCTGCATCCTGACATTGCCCAGCACCGGATGCGGCACTTCGGCAATCGCCCCGCGTGCGGCAAAGTGCGGATCAGCCAGCATCTCCTTGCCGGTATAGACCCGGCCCGCCGGGACCGAGTGGGCGATCATCAGCGCTTCGAGCTGATCCACTGTCATGGTGCGGGTCCAGTCGGCAATCAGCGCGTCCAGTTCCTGCTGCCGCTCACCGCGCGCCACATGGGTGGCATAGCGCAGATCGCTGGCCAACTCGGGCCGACCCATCGCCTCGGCCAGCCGGGCGAACACCGTGTCACCGTTGCCGCCGATCATGTATTCGCCGTCCTTGCAGGGATAGACGTTCGACGGCGCGATCCCGGGCAGGATCGAACCCGAGCGCTGGCGCACCAGCCCCATCGCATCATATTCGGGCAGCACGCTTTCCATCACCTGCAGCACCGCTTCGTAAAGCGCGGAATCGACCACCTGGCCCTTGCCGCTGACCGCGCGCGCATGCAGCGCGGCGAGCGCGCCCATGCAGCCATAGGTCGCCGCCAGGGTATCGCCGATCGATACGCCCATCCGGCTGGGCGGGCGATCCGGATCGCCGACGATCGCGCGCCAGCCGCCCATCGCCTCGCCGATCCCGCCATAGCCGGCGCGGGTCGCATAGGGGCCGGTCTGGCCATAGCCCGACATCCGCACCACGATCAGCCGCGGGTTGATCTCGTGCAGCGCCTCTGGTCCCAGCCCCCATTTCTCGATCGTGCCGGGCTTGAAATTCTCGATCATGATATCGGCCTGGGCCAGGAGCTGACAGGCCAGGTCCTGCCCTTCGGGAACCCGCAGGTTGAGGCTGACCGAGCGCTTGTTGCGCGCGATCACGTCCCACCACAGCTTGTGGTCTCCGTTCCCCCAGGTGCGCATCGGGTCACCGGCACCGGGCGGCTCGATCTTGACCACGTCGGCGCCCATGTCGCCCAGCAATTGGCCGCAGAACGGCCCGGCAATCAGCTGCCCGAATTCGATCACCCTGATCCCGGCAAGCGCGCCGGTATTCTCGCTCATGCATGCTCTCCAGCCGGGAAGCCGCCCGCGCGCGAGACGCTGGCGGGAAGCGGCTTGCCCATGACGCCGGACAGCCACTGCGATGCCGCGATCAGCCGGTCAAGGTCGAGCCCGGTGGCGATCCCCGAGCGATCGAGCAGATAGGCGACATCCTCGGTCCCGACATTGCCGGCCGCGCCGGGCGCGAAGGGACAGCCGCCCAGCCCGCCCAGTGAAGCATCGACCGTCGCCGCCCCCGCCTCGACCGCGGCCCAGACATTGGCGAGCCCGGTATTGCGGGTGTCATGGAAGTGCACCCTGACCGGAAGCGGCGCGATTACTGCCTGCACAGCGCCGACCAGCCGCGTGACCTCGGCCGGAACCGCTACGCCGATGGTATCGGCCAGCGCGATTTCGACCGGGCCTGACGCTGCGAGTGCCTTCGCCATTGCCACCACATGCGCCGGATCGACCGCGCCCTGAAACGGGCAGCCGAACGCGGTGGCGATGGTGACTTGCGCGGTGCGCCCAGCGCTGCGGGCCAGGGCTACGATCCGCGCCGCTTCCTGGGCCGACTGGGCCGAGGTCTGCCCCTGATTGCGGATCCCGAACGCGTCCGAGGCGACCGCCACCGCGCCCAGCTGGTCGATCGCGCAGGCCAGCGCGCGTTCCGCCCCGCGCAGGTTCAGTACCAGCCCGATCCGGGTCACCCCCTCAACCTCGCCCAATGCCTCGACCACCGCCTCGGCATCGGCCATCTGCGGCACCTTGCGCGGATTGACGAAGCTCGCCACCTCGATCCGCCGCGCACCGGCGGCCACACAGCGGCGGATCAGTTCGACCTTGTCGTCGGTGGAGACGATCAGGCTTTCATTCTGCAGCCCGTCGCGCGGGCCGACTTCAACCAGTTCGATTGCGCGCGTCACTGCCGAGCGATCCAGTCACGGACCAGTTGCGTCGCCTCATTCACCTGTGCGGCCTGGCCGAAGTAATAGTGGTTGGCGCCCTGGATCACATGATGATCGATCGTGCACTTGTCCGCCGCCGCCATCAGCCGCGCAGCATGGCTGGGGGTGCAGGCATCATCGGCGCTGTTCTCGATCACCAGCATCGGCGTGCTGATCCGCGCCGCACATTTCAGGCCGTCGCCGTTCGACAGGTCATACGACCATTGCGACAGCCACGAGCGCAGCGTGGTAAACCGCGCGAGGCCCACCGGACCATCGTTGACCACAAAGGGATCGCCCAGCATGCAGTGGTTGGGCGGGCGGTCGTTGGGATCGACTGCGGGATCGAGCCAGCGCGGATCGGCCATGGTGCCCTGCACGGTGAAGCAGCGTTCGTGGTCTTCCAGCCCGGCGCGCTTCAGTGCGGCCAGCTCGTCCTGGACCCAGGCGGTGATCCGCCGGTTGCGGGCGATCTGGCGCTGGCGGTACTCGGCCAGAAAATCGGCCGAGTAGGGCGGCTTGGGGCCATCCGAAGCATAGAGGTTCCATTTGGGATTGCGATCGAACGGACGGCTTTCATCCTCGATCGAGGCGTCGAGCCATTCGGTCAGCGTCAGGTTGCGCGACAGGTGCGCGGCGAGCAGCAGCACGCCATCGGCGGGTTCGAATTTCGCTGCGGTCAGATCATAGGGATCGCCTGCGGGCGTGTGGGTAACGCGCGGGTCCTGCGCCTCGGCCTGATAGAACAGGCTCTGCGCCCCGCCGCCCGACCAGCCGCCGAGGTAGACCTTGGCATAGCCCAGCTTCTCTCTGGCGTGGCGGATGCAGGCGCCGAAATCCATCACCGCGCGTTCCATGATCAGCGCGGTTTCGTTGCCGCGATAGCGGGTGTTGCAATAGATCGTATGCACCCCCATCCGCGCCAGGTTCGAAACTAGCGGCAGCCACGATCCGCCGCCGATCGGGTGCGAGAAGATCACCACGCTGTCGGATGGGGCGGCAGGCTTGAGGTGCATCGCTTCGACCGCCACCTTGCCGATCGCCCCGCCGTAGGTGTCCTTGAAGGCGCTCTCCTCGTCATAGACGATCAGATAGGGAATGCGTTCGAACGAGCCTGCAGTCATGACTTCACTTCCCTTCTGCCAGCGCTTGCCGGCCCAGCGCGATCGCGCCGGTGATCCCGGCCTGGTCGCCCAGCCCGGGTGCAACGATATAGCTTTCCAGCCCGGCATCGAGCTGTGGTGCCTGGATATAACCCGCCAGCCACGCTTCGGTGTGACGCCGCACCGCCTCGATCAGCCCCGGGCTTTTCATCACGCCGCCGCCGAACACCAGTCGGTCGGGCATGTGCAGCAGCACCAGGCTGACCGCCAGCTGGGCGATATAGCCGCCGATCAGGTCGATCCGCGCAGGGTCAGGCTGATCGGACAGGCTGTGCCCCCAGCGGGCCAGGATCGCCGGACCTGCCGCCAGGCCTTCCAGGCAGTCCCCGTGAAAGGGGCAGTGCCCGGCAAACGGATCGACTGCCGGATCGCGCCGGATCGGGATGTGCCCGGTTTCGAAATGCGAAAATCCCATCAGCGGCTTGCCGGCGCGCACCACCCCGCTGCCCACTCCGGTGCCGACAGTGGTGTAGGCCAGCGTCGTGCAGCCGCGTCCGGCCCCCAGCGTCCATTCGCCCAGCGCTGCGCCGTTGACGTCGCTATCGACCACGATCGGTACGCCGAACCGGCCCAGCGCGTGGTGATAGCGCGAACCGCGCCACCCCGGCTTGGTGGTTGTGGTGATCGTGCCATAAGCGGGGGAGGCCGGGTCGATATCGATCGGCCCGAAGCTGGCCACGCCAAAGCCGCCGATCGCACCGTGTGCCGCCGCGGACTGTTCGAAGAACGCGACCACTTCGGGAAAACATTCAGCCGGAGTGCGCGTGGCGATCCGCGCCTGGGCCAGGATCGTGCCGTCGGTCCGCGCCAGTGCGACCACGAACTTGGTCCCCCCGGCCTCGATTGCCCCGATCAGTCTTTCGGCCATGCCCATGCGCTCCCTGCGTGCAGCGCCTTGCTGGCATGATGCACCACCCGGTGCAATGCGGGAGCTTCGCCCGCAGGCGAAGAATTTTCCTTCGATCTGACTGATTGGTGCGGTCGAGAAGACTCGAACTTCCACGGGCTTTCGCCCACAACGACCTCAACGTTGCGCGTCTACCAGTTCCGCCACGACCGCTAAATCATCGGAGCAGGCCATTCCAGCAAGGGATTCGGGCCGCCCCGGGGGGGTAGGAGCGCGCCCTTAGCAAAGGCACTTGGGGGGTGCAAGCGCTGTTCGCAGCGTTAATCTTCTGCGTGGCGCTGTCCCGGCGGGGGACGGCGCAAACTGCGGCGTTGCGCAAAAGGTGAACAGCGCGTTCACCACAGTCGATGACGATCGCGTTACCCTTTGTCCTTGCTGCCCTGGTCACCCAGGCCCCGCTCCCGGATCAGCCGCAGCCACGCGGCGTGCGGGTTGTGGCCAGCGCGACTGTGGAGATCCTGCGCGGTGAAGTGGCCAGCGAGCGTGCGGGCGAGGGCGGCCTTGCCCGCCAGGTTGACCGGCGCGAGCCGGGCCGGGTTACCATCAACTTCGAATAGGGTTCAGCTGCCCGGCTTCCAGCCGATTCTGGCCTTGACCGCACCTTTGGGCACGTTGATCAGCGCCTCGGTCACGGCAACGCTTTCGCCCGGTGCCAGCACCCGCTTGGGCGAGCGCACCTCCTGGACATAGACCTGCGATCCGCGCGCGTTGAACAGCACCACCAGCAGTGCCGGTACGCTGCGTGAGCTTTGCGACACGTTGGTGATCGTGCCGTTGGTTTCGAAGAAGAAACTGCCATCGGCCAGCGGACGCGGGCCCTGCTGCTTTTCGGGGAAGTTGAGCTTCAGCCCGGGCTGGTCCTCGGCAAACTGCTGCTGGGCAAACGGCATCCAGTCGGGCAGGCCATACCAGGCCGCCGCCGCAACCGATCCCATTGCGACGACCGCGAACAGCACCGCCGCGATCATCCAGACCTTGGCCGGATTGCGGCGCGGGCGGAACAGCGGCTCGTGGGCGAAGCGCGAATAGTCCTCTTCCGCGTCATGGCTGTCGGCTGACAGCGGTGCGACGCTGGGCGGGGGCGGGGCGGGCAGCGAATCTTCCGCAAAGCTGAGCGAAGGCGCGGGCGGTGGCGGCGGAGCCTCTTCCCACTGTTCGGCCGGTGCGCCGCGTTCAGGCTGGGGCTCTTCAGACTGAGGCTCTACAGGCTGAGGTTCTGGCGCAGGCTCAGCCACCGGAGCGGGAGCCGGCTCGGCCTCGGCCTCGATCGGCGCTGCCGGTTCGGGCGCAGGCTCTGGCGCTGCGGGTTCGGCTGCCGGCGGCGGCGGGTCGGGCTGCTCCGCCACCGGCGGCGCAGGTTCGGCCTGCGGGGGCGGTGCAGGCTCGGGCTGCGGAGCCGGAGCCGGCGGGGTCAGGCTGGGCCCGTCCTGGAACCACGAGTGGCGGCATTTGGCGCAGCGCACCGTGCGTCCGTCCACGCCGATGGCACTGTCGGGCACGACATAGCGCGTGGAGCAGGCAGGACAGCAGATAATCATGGTGGAATGGTGTTAAGCATGTGGACAAGGCCCCGGGCAAGGGCACGAAGCACAGCTGGGCGCGGCAATGCCCTTTTTTCCACATGGATTGGCCGCTATAGCCCGGCGCAGACGCGCACCAACTGGACCGGCCCCGATCATCATGAGTAGTTCCACCGAAGGGGAAATCGTCCAGTTCGACAATGTCGGGCTGCGCTATGGCACCGATCGCGAGGTGCTGAGCAATGTTTCCTTCACGCTGTTCCTGGGTGGATTTTACTTCCTCACCGGGGCCAGCGGTGCCGGCAAGACCTCGCTGTTGAAGCTGCTGTACCTGGCCCAGCGGCCATCGCGCGGGGCAATCCGGATGTTCGGCGCCGATGCGATCACCATGCCGCGCGAACACCTGCCGCTGCTGCGACGGCGGATCGGGGTGGTGTTTCAGGAATTCCGGCTGGTGCAGCATCTTTCGGCCTTCGATAATGTTGCCTTGCCGCTGCGCGTTTCTGGCGTGGCCGAACGCGAGATCGCCAAGCCGGTGGCCGATATGCTCGAATGGGTCGGCCTGGCCGACCGGATGCACGCCTTGCCCGCGCAGCTTTCGGGCGGTGAACAGCAGCGCGTGGCGATTGCCCGCGCGGTGATCCATCGCCCCGAAATGCTGGTGGCGGACGAACCGACCGGCAACGTCGATCCCGACATGGCGGTCAAGCTGCTGCGGCTGTTCGAAGCGCTCAACCGGCTGGGCACCACCGTGGTGGTGGCAACCCACGATGTCCACTTGCTCAAGCGGGTTCCGGATTCGCTGATCATGCGGCTCGACAAGGGGCGCCTGTCTGACCCGACCGGCGCGCTGCGCTATCCGCCGCGCGTACCGCGGACCCGGGCGGAGCTGGATTGATGGCCTTCAAGCTGCCCAGCCTGCCGTTCGGCAAGTCCGAAGCCGAACTGATCCCGCAGGGTCGCCTGTCGGGCCCGATGCTGTGGGTGATCGCGATCATGGTGGCGCTGACGGTGATTGCCGCCGCGGCCGGGCTGGCCTTCAGCAACACCGTGCGCAATGCCTCTGATGCGCTGACCGGCGGGGTGACGGTGCAGATCGTCAATGCCCAGGCTGGCGAGCGCGACCGCCAGGCCCAGGCCGCGCTGCGGGCGCTGCGCACCACCCCCGGCGTGGCCGAAGCCAGCCTGGTTTCGCAGCACGAGATCGACCGGTTGATCGAACCCTGGCTGGGTGCCCCGGCCGGCGGTGATGCCGCCATTCCGGTTCCGGCGCTGATCGATGCGCGGATGCGCGATCCGGTGACCGGCGAAACGCTGGGGGCGCTGCGCCGCTCGCTGCGCACGGTGGCGCCATCGGCGCGGGTCGATGCGCAATCGACCTGGCTGGAACCGGTGTTCGGGGCGATCGGTACGCTGCGCTGGCTGACCCTGGCCTTGGTCGGTGTGCTGGGCTTTGCCCTGGCCGCAGCGGTGCTGCTGGCGGTGCGCAATGCGCTGGGTGCCAATCGCGAGACGATCGAGATCGTGCACCTGCTGGGCGGGACCGACCGGCAGATTGCCCGGGTGTTCCAGCGTTCGATCGGGTTCGATGCCGCGGGCGGCGGGGCGATCGGGCTGGCGCTGGGGCTGGTCGTGGTGCTGTTGCTGGGGCGGCAGTTCGGCGGGCTGGGGGCCGGGCTGGTCAGTTCGGGAGCGCTGGGCTGGAGCGACTGGATCCTGCTGGCGCTGGTGCCGGTCGCGGGGGTCGCCCTGGCCATGTTTACCGCGCGCCAGACCGTGCTGCGCGCACTCAAGACGATGCTTTGAGGGCCCGATGCTGCGCCGCTTGCTTTCATTGATCCTGCTGGCCTGGGCGCTGGGCTTTGTCTGGTTCGCGGTGGTTCTGCCGCAGCCGGCGGGAACCGAGCGCAGCGATGCGGTGGTGGTGCTGACCGGCGCGGCCGGCCGGGTTGAGCGCGGGCTGGCCGTGCTCGACAACCACTGGGCCCCGCGAATGTTCGTTTCGGGGGTCTACCGCGAGGTCAAGTCGGGCGAATTCGCCGCGCAGTTCCATGTTTCGTCCACGCAGATGGCGTGCTGCGTCATGCTGGGCTATTCTGCCACCGATACGGTGTCCAATGCCCGCGAAACCGCCGAATGGGTGCGCAAGCAGCGGGTCCAGTCGATCCGGCTGGTGACCAGCGACTGGCACATGCGCCGCGCGGCCGGTGAACTGCGCAGCGAACTGCCTGACGGCGTTGCGGTGATCGAGGATGCCGTGGCGACCAAGCCCAGCTGGCGGACGCTGTTCGTCGAATATCACAAGCTGGTCGCGCGGTTCATCGCGCGGTTGGCGGAGCTCTGACATGCGGCTGCTGCGCAACCTGGCCTTTTATGCGGCCTTCTATATCGGCAGCGTCTTCGTGGTGCTGGCCTGCGTTGCGACGCTGCTGCTTGCTTCGCGCCAGACCTTTGTGAAGGCGGTCCATTCGTGGTCGCTCTATCACCGCTGGTGCATGCGCAACCTGCTGGGGATCCGGATCAGGGTTGAAGGTAGGCTGCCCGAAGGACCCGTCTTCGTGGCGATGAAGCATGAGAGCTTTTTCGAGGCGATCGACATCCCGCAGGTGGTGCCGTTCCCCGGGGTCTTCGCCAAGGCGGAGCTGATGCGGATCCCGCTGTGGGGCATGGTCGGCGATCGTTATGGCCTGGTCGAGGTTCAGCGCGATCAGGGCGCCAAGGCCTTGCGGCACATGATGGCTGCAGCCAAGCGGATTACCGGGGAGGGGCGCTCGCTGATGATCTTCCCCGAAGGCACCCGCGTGCCGCACGGCACCTGTCCGCCGCTGCAATCGGGCTTTGCCGGGATCTACAAGCTGCTGGGGCTGCCGGTGGTGCCGATCTCGGTCGATGCCGGGCCGCTCTACCATCATTGGCTCAAGCGATCGGGCACGATCACCTACCGGATCCATGATCCGCTGCCACCCGGCCTGCCAAGGGGCGAGGTCGAGGAACGGGTGCACGCCGCGATCAACGCCCAGAACCCGGTGTGAGCGGCAAGCAGCCTCGCCGGTCACCGCTTGAGGTGCTGGGGCCCGGGCTGGTGACGGGCGCGGCCGACGATGATCCCTCGGGCATCGGGACCTACAGCCAGGTCGGCGCGCAGTTCGGCTTTACTTTGGGCTGGACGATGTTCTTCGGCTACCCGCTGCTCGCCTCGATCCAGGCGATCTGTGCGCGGATCGGCGCGACCACCGGCAAGGGGATCGCCCAGAACCTGCGCCAGCACTATCCGCCGTGGTTGCTCAGGGTGGTGGTGGTGATGCTGCTGGTCGCGAACGTGATCAACCTGGGGGCGGATCTGGGTGCGATGGGGGCGGTGCTGGCCCTGGTTGTTCCGGGCCCTGTGCTGGCTTTTACCATCGCCTTTGGGGTGCTTTCAGTGCTGCTTGAGGTGTTCTTGAGTTACGCTCGATATGAGCGGATCCTCAAGTGGACCACTTTGTCGCTGTTCGCCTATATCGGGGTGGTTTTCGTGGCCGATGTGCCCTGGAAAACCGCCATTTTGGACATCCTGATCCCGCAGTTCACCTTTGACCGCGAACATGCCATGGCGCTGGTCGCGATCTTCGGCACCACGATCAGCCCCTACCTGTTTTTCTGGCAGGCAGGACAGGAAGTCGAAGAACAACATCGCCGCCATATCAAGCCCTTGCACGTCTCGCCGCGCCGCGCCGGCGCGGAACTGCGGCGAATTCGCACCGACACTCTGGTCGGCATGGGCTTTTCCCACCTCACCGCACTGTTCATCATCATCGCCACAGCTGCCACGCTCCACGCCAACGGGGTGACCAATATCGAAAGCGCCGCCCAGGCGGCCGAGGCACTGCGCCCGATTGCGGGTGATTTCGCCTTTGCGCTGTTCGCTTTGGGGATCATCGGCACCGGCCTGCTGGCGGTCCCGATCCTGGCAGGGAGTGCGGCCTACGCGGTGAGCGAGACCTTTGGCTGGACCGAGGGACTCGACCGCAAACCGCGCGAAGCCAAGGCGTTTTACGGCGCGATCGCCGCTGCAACGCTGGCTGGAATCGCGCTCAACCTCGTCCAGATCGATCCGATGAAAGCGCTCTACTGGGCCGCCGTGGTCAATGGCCTGCTTGCCCCGCCGCTGATGGTGGTGACGATGCTGATCGCCAAGAACCGGAAAATCATGGGAGAATTTGCAATCTCAAGCAGACTTGAGATTGGTGGCTGGATTTCGACTGCGGTGATGTGGCTGGTCGCAGGGGTATTCCTGCTGTCCTAGCCCTGGTGATCGCTGCGGCCAAAGTCCGGCCGCGCGTCGTCCTGGCCCAGTTCGATGATCGAACGCCGGATCGCGCGGGTGCGGGTGAAATGATCGAACAACTGTTCGCCATCGCCGACCCGGATTGCGCGCTGCAGCGCGGTCAGGTCTTCGGTGAAGCGCTGCAGCATTTCCAGCACCGCGTCCTTGTTCGACAGGAACACGTCGCGCCACATGGTCGGATCGCTCGCGGCAATCCGGGTAAAATCGCGGAAACCGCCGGCGGAATACTTGATGACTTCGCTTTCGGTCACCCCTTCAAGGTCGGATGCGGTGCCGACGATGGTATAGGCAATCAGGTGTGGCAGGTGGCTGGTTACCGCCAACACCAGATCGTGGTGGGCCGCATCCATCACCTCGACCCTGGCCCCCAGCGCTTCCCAGAAGGCAGATAGTGCTGCGACCTTTTCCGGGTCAGCCCCCTCGGGCGGGGTGATGATGCACCAGCGCTGCTGGAACAGGCTGGCAAAGCCCGCATCCGGCCCGCTGCGCTCGGTCCCGGCAACCGGGTGCGCGGGGATCACCGCATGGCCGGGTAGCGCTTCGGCCAGGGCCTTGGCGACGCTTTCCTTCGACGAGCCGACATCGCTGATCACCACACCTGAAGGCAGGTGCGGAGCGATCTCGCGTGCTGCCGCGCCCATCGCGCCGACCGGCACGCAAAGGATCACCAACTGGGCATTGCGCACGGTTTCGGCGGGATCGTCGCAGACCCGGCTCACCAGCCCGCGCTCTGCAGCGCGTAGGCGCGCGGCGGGATCGGCGTCGTAGCCGGTGGTGATAGCACCGGGCAGGAATTCCTTGACGGCCAGCCCGATCGAGCCGCCAAGCAGGCCAAGGCCGATGATCGCAACCCGTTCGAAGCCCATCACGCAGTCTCCGCCAGTTCGCGCAGGATCCGGGCAACCGCGTCCATATCGTCCTGCGTGCCGATCGTGATCCGCACCCCGCGATCTAAGCCCGGCACAGAAAACCAGCGGGTCATGTATCCGGCGCTGGCCAGCCCGTCATAGGCGGCCCTGCCGGTCAGCTTGCCTTCGAAGAGCACCAGCACGAAGTTGGCCTCGCTCGGCACCGTGCGCAGGCCATGGTTGCCCAACGCCTCGACCTGTTCGACGAAACGCGCGCGCACCGCGGCATTGTGCCCGCGCGACTGTTCGACAAACGCCTGGTCCTCCAGCGCGGCCAAGGCCATGGCCTGGGCCTCGTTCGAGACATTGAAGGCGCCGCGCAGGCGGTTGAGCACCTCGATTAACTCGGTGCTGCCGGTGCCCCAGCCAACCCGTTCGCCTGCCAGGCCGTAGGCCTTGGAGAAGGTCCGGGTGGCGAGCACGTTGGGGGCAGTGGCGGCCAGCGCCATCGATCCGTCATCGTCCGCCGGATCGACATATTCGACATAGGCCAGGTCGATCACCAGCAGCACGTCGGCCGGCAGACCGGCATGGAGCCGCGCGATCTCGCTCTTCGGCAAATAGGTGCCGGTCGGATTGTTGGGATTGGCGACCAGCACCACCCTGGTCCGCTCGGTGACGGCGGCCAGCAGTGCATCGACATCGGTGCCGTAGTCCCGGGCCGGAGCCTCGACCGGAACGGCACCGGCGCGGCGCGCGACAATGTCATAGAGCGAAAAGGCGAACTCAGAGAACAGCACTTCGTCGCCCGGCCCGGCGTAGGCACTGGCGGCGAGGTACAGCAGCTCGCCCGATCCCGCCCCCATGATGATCCGAGCCGGATCGATCCCGTGCAACTTGCCCAGTGCGGCGCGCAGCGCAGTGCTGTCACCATCGGGATAGCGTGAGGGATGGACCGCGCTGGCCCGCGCGTCGAGCGCCTGCGGACTGCAGCCCAGCGGGTTCTCGTTGGCGGACAGCTTGACCGTGGGCATACCATCACCACCGGACTTGCCGGGGACATAGGCGTGAATTCCTGCGATCCACGGCTTGGGGGTGGGCTTGCTGGCCATTGCGGGCCTGCCCTTAGCAGGCCTTTCGCCGATTGACAGCCCGCTTGTAGTCCCCCAATCGCGGCCCATGGCCAAACCGGCGATCACCACAGCCAGCCAGGTGCTGGAACTGTCCGCTCCGCTGCCGCTCGACGGTGGGCAGAGCCTGTCGGGTGTACGGGTGGCCTATGAGACCTATGGTACGCTCAACGCCGACAAGTCGAACGCGCTGGTGATCTTCCATGCGCTGACCGGCGATCAATGCGTCGCCAGCCCGCACCCGATCACCGGCAAGCCTGGCTGGTGGATCCGGATGGTCGGACCGGGCCTGCCGATCGACACCGACCGGTTCTTCGTGATCTGCGCCAATGTGCTGGGCGGCTGCTATGGTTCGACCGGCCCGGCCAGCAGCGACGGCGATGGCCGGCCCTATGCCATGCGTTTTCCGGTGATCACGATCCGCGACATGGTCCGCGCGCAGGTGGCGGTGCTCGATGCGCTGGGGATCGAGCAATTGCATGCCGTGGTCGGCGGATCGATGGGCGGAATGCAGGCGCTGAGCTTTGCCGCCAACTGGCCCGAACGGACCCGTGCCGTGCTGGTGATCGCCAGCACCGCGCGCCATTCCGCGCAGAACATCGCCTTCCACGAAGTTGGCCGCCAGGCAATCATGGCCGATCCGAAGTGGCAGGGCGGCGACTATTACCCATCGGGCAAGGGCCCCGAAAACGGGCTGGCCGTCGCGCGGATGGCGGCGCACATCACGTACCTGTCCGAAGAGGGCATGCACGAGAAATTCGGTCGCAAGTTGCAGGACCGGACCGAAAAGACCTTCGGCTTCGACGCCGATTTCCAGGTCGAGAGCTACCTGCGCCATCAGGGATTGAGTTTTACCGACCGGTTCGATGCCAACAGTTACCTCTACATCACCCGCGCGATGGACTATTTCGACCTCGCCGAAGAACACGGCGGGCGGCTTGCCGATGCGTTCCGTGCCAGCAAGGCGCGGTTCTGCCTGGTGAGCTTCGATACCGACTGGCTCTATCCGACCAGTGAAAGCCGCACGATCGCTCACGCGCTCAACGCCGCGGGTGCACCGGTCAGCTTCGTCGAACTCTCTGCGCCGTTCGGCCACGACAGTTTCCTGCTCGATGTTCCCGCGCTTGACCGGGTGATCCAGGGGTTCCTCTCGCAATGACCGCGCTGCGTCCCGACCTGGCGATTATCGCCGAAAACGTCGCGGCCGGTTCTCGCGTGCTCGATGTCGGCTGCGGCGACGGTGCGCTGATGGCGGTGCTGCGCGATGGGCGGCAGGTTGATGCGCGGGGGATGGAACTCGATCCGCACGGGGTTGCGGAATGCGTCGCCAAAGGCCTGTCGGTGATGCAGGGCGATGCCGATACCGACCTGGCCGATTATCCCGACGCGGCGTTTGACTATGCGATCCTCAGCCAGACGCTGCAGACCACCAAGCGTCCCGACATGGTGCTCGACGAATTGCTGCGGGTCGGGCGCAAGGCCTTTGTCTCGTTCCCCAATTTCGCGCACTGGAAAGTCCGCGCCAGTCTGCTGTGGAACGGGCGGATGCCGGTGACGCGCTTGCTGCCGATCGCCTGGTATGAAACCCCCAATATCCATCACGTCACGGTGCGCGATTTCCGGCTGCTGGTGGCCGACAAGGGCTACCGCGTTGAAGGCGAATGGTTCCTCTCGGGTGACAAGCGGATCGGCCCTGCTGCTGCCGCCTGGCGCGCCGAACACGCGGTGTTCCTGCTGTCACGCTGAGGCGTCGTTCACCAGCAAGGCGCTGTCATCGCGCGCCAGTGCCCACAGACTGAGTCCTGCCGTTCGGGCGCGATCCACTGCAAGCGAGGTGGGCAGCGAAACGCAGACCAGCGTTGTCGCTCCGGCGCGCACCGCTTTTTCGACGATTTCATAGCTGCAACGCGCGGTCGACAGCACGAAGCCGGGTGACAGCGGCCGATCGGCCCGGGCCATGGCACCAACCAGCTTGTCGAGTGCATTGTGCCGTCCCACGTCTTCGCGCAGCAGGCCGATTGCGCCGGCCTCACTGGCCCAGGCTGCGGCATGGGCCGCACCGGTCTGGTGGGTGAGGTGTTGCAGGGGGCGCATCGCGCCAAGCGCCGCAAATACCGCTGTAGGCTCGATCGCCGCATGCGGAGCGACTGTCGGCAGCGCGCGGGCCACTTCGGCCAGGTTGTCGATCCCGCACAGGCCGCAGCTCGATTCCGCGACGCGGCTGCGGACCCGTTCGGTCAGCTTGTCGATCCCCAGGCCCGAAAGGTGCGCGCGCACGATCCAGCCGTTCTCGACCTCGGCCACGGCAATGTGGGAAATGTCAGCAGGTGCGGCTGCCAGCCCTTCGTTCAGGGCAAAGCCGGTGGCGAAATCCTCCAGATCGGAGGGGCTGGCCATCATCACGGCATAGGACAGACCGTTGAATTCCAGCGCCACCGGTGCCTCGGGCACCCACGCGCGCGTGATTGCGCGGCGGGTGCCGTCCGGCTTTACTTCAAAGGTCTCGCTCACATCCGCTTGAGCGCGCAGAGCTTGTTCCCGTCGGGATCGCGCAGGTAGGCGAGGTAGAGCGCGCCCATCCCGCCTTCGCGAACGCCCGGCGGATCTTCGATCGCAGTGCCGCCATTGGCGACGCCGGCCGCGTGCCAGGCATCGGCCTGTTCAGGGCTGTCCATCGCAAAGCCGATCGTGCAACCATTGCCGGCAGAGGCCGGCTGGCCATCGATCGGAGCAGTGACCAGGAAAATCCCGCCATTGTGCATGTAGATCAGACGACCCTTGTCATCCTGGATCGCTTCGTTGCCGCCGATCGCCTTGAATGTGGCGTCATAGAAGGCTTTCGATTTGGCCAGGTCGTTCGACCCGACCATGTTGTGACTGTACATGCCGCTCTCTCCATCAGTTGCGATTCGCTACGTGTATCGCCTGGTCGCGTCGGGTCAATCGTGCGCGGTAGTTGCGGTTCAGCTCCGCGACCTTAAAAGGCAGCTCATGCGCAAAAGCTCGATATGCCTGTTCGCCCTGGCCGTCGCTGCCAGCCCCGCCGCCGTGCTGGCCGATGAAGCACAGAGCGACGATCTCGACACGCGGGTTCGCTGCGCGGCGGTCTTTTCGGTGCTGGCGCGCGATCAGCTTACGAAGCAACCGGGGGCCGATGCCTATCCTTCAATGGAGGGGCCAGGCAGGGCGTTTTTCGTTGCAACCGGGCAGCGACTGTTCGCAGAGCGTAAATTGGATGAGCCCGCCATGCGCGCAATGTTCAAGGTCCAGGTCAGCGAATTTCAGCGCGAAATTATCGAAGCGAAGGATCCGAAGGCTCATTTTGATGCCGCCTTCAAGGCTTGCCGTCACTATCTGGCTGATCCTTCGGCCAGCCAGGTCAAATAATCTTCCACCGACCCTCTCGAGATATGACCCGAGACTGGTTCAATTCTGGACTGGGGGTAGCGCAATTGCCCTGATTGCGAATCGGATGGATTGCTGCATTCTGAACCCAACTTCGAAAAGGGGTCTGGGGTCGCGCACATGGCGGTTGTCGCCATTTACAGCATGAAGGGCGGTGTCGGCAAAACCACCTTGGCAGTGGATCTTGCCTGGCGGTTTGCCGCGCTTGGCGGGCGCAATACCCTGTTGTGGGACCTTGACCCGCAAGGCGGGGCGGGGTTCCTGTTGGGGCGCGAACCGGTACCGGGCGGGCGGGCCGCAGCAATCTTCCAACGCGAAGGCAAGCCACGCCAGCTGATCGAGCCAACCGCCTACAAACGCCTCTCGCTGTTGCCGTCGGACGAAAGCCTGCGCCATTTGCCAGGACAGCTGGCCCGGCTTGGCCAGCGCAAGCGGCTGGCTCAGATGGCGACTTTGCTCGGGCGTGAACATGAACGGATCGTGCTTGATTGCCCGGCCGGGCTGAACGAAGTGTCGGACCAGGTGATCGCGGCAGCGGATCTGCTGATTGTACCGCTGCCCCCCAGTCCGCTTTCTGCTCGTGCACTGGATATGCTGCGAAGCGAACTGGCCAGACACCACCATCGCCATCCACCGTTGTTGCCGGTGCTTTCGCTCTATAACGGGCGGAGGCCGTTGCACCGTGCCGTGCGGCAAGGCCAGGCTGCAAGCTGGCCGATTGTGCCTCATGCGACCCAACTGGAACAGGTGGCGGTCCAACGCGCACCGCTTGGGACCTTTGCGCCGCTCAGCGATGCCGCGCGCGCACTTCAGCGTTTGTACAGCGGCATCGAAGCCAAGCTGGCCGAGCGCGTCCCCGCACCGCGCGCGGGCGCGATTTTGTTCGGCCGTCAGACAGCCACGGCTTAGCGCAGGCTGCACGCCCTGTTCAGCCGCGCGCAAGCGCGGGCGCTCTATTGCCCCATGCGCACCCGCTTTCGGGTTGGAGGGTTGATTCGATGTCCAAGCGTTTCGTCTCTGCGGCCCTGACGCCGCTCGTTGCACTCGCGCTGGTGCCGGCTCCGGCCATGGCCCGCGAGCAATCGCATGAAGGCGCGGAGATGGCGCGCCAGCTGGAAGATCCCCGCAACCAGCAGGCTGTCGCCAATGCCATGGGCGCCATGTTCGGGATGATGCTCAACATGAAGGCCGCACCGCTGGCCAAGGCAATGGAGGCGATGGGCGAGTCGGATGCTGCGCGGCGCATTCCGCGCGGCGCTACGCTGGGCGATCTGGCTGGCCCCGAAGCGCGGCAGATGCCCCGCGAAATCAAGCGCCGGGTTCCCGGCATGATGACGGCGATGGCATCGATGACCGGCATGCTCGATGAAATGATGCCCCAGCTTGAAGCGATCAGCGAACAGATGGAACGCGATTTCCGCCGGCTCGACTGACACTGGCCATCGCGGCAGTTTCGGATTAGGCGCTCTGGCATGTCCAGGGCGCCTTTTCGTCAAGCGATCATTGATATCGGTTCCAATTCGGTCCGGCTGGTCGTGTTCGGCCCGGATCGCGAGGTGCTGTACAACGACAAGGTCCTGGCCGGGCTGGGCCGAGGTGTCGTGGCTACCGGTCGAATCGACCGTGAGGCGCGCGCTTTGGCACTCGCTACGCTCAAGCGCTTCGCAGCGCTGGTCGCCCTGATCAAGCCCCAACATTTGCGTGTCGTTGCCACTGCGGCTGTGCGCGAGGCCGCTAACGGTCGTGAGTTCCTCAAGGCGGTCAGTGCATTGGGCCTGCCAGCCGAGCTGCTTTCGGGCGAGAATGAGGCGCGCGCCTCGGCTCGGGGGGTGCTGGCGCATTTCCCCAAGGCGCAAGGGATCGTTGCCGATCTGGGCGGCGGCAGTCTCGAACTGGCCAGGGTTGCGGGCGGCGCGGTGCACGAATGCGTCTCGTTCCCGCTGGGCGTGATGCGGGTCGCGGCGATCCGCGCCGAAGGTCGCGGGCGTTTGCGCAAGGCGGTGAAGAAGTTGCTCGCCCCGCTCGACTGGATCCCGCCGGCCCAGGGTCAGGAACTCTATCTGGTTGGCGGTTCGTGGCGGTGCCTGGCCAAGATCGAGGCCAGGCTGGGCAAGCATGATCCGGCTGCCGCCTTCGCGCCTGAAGAGGCGCGGCGGCTCAAAACCTATACCCGCCGGATGGGACCGGAGCGGCTGGCTGCACTGCCCGGGATCGACGCTGCGCGCGCCGCACAGCTCGAACATGCCGCGGCCCTGCTGGTGGCGCTGGTCGGCGAACTGCAGCCCGCCAGTCTCAGCGTGACCCGTGCGGGGCTGCGTGAAGGTCTGCTGGCTAACCGCTGAGCACAGTTTTCCACCTGATTAATTTCCCGCCCGGTCTTGCAGCGGGTTGAACCCCGATTCGCGCTGCGTCATGGCGGTGTCATGTGGCAGCTCTACCAGTTTCCCCTGTGCCCCTTCAGCCGCAAGGTTCGCCTGCTGATGAGCGAAAAGGGCGTGCCCTATGAATTGTGGCGCGAAAACCCGTGGGAAGCCCGCGACGAATTCCTGGCACTCAATCCAGCCGGGCGCACCCCGGTGCTGCACGATCCGTCCAAGGGGCTGACCCTGGTCGATAGCCGCGCGATCTGCGAATATTTCGAGGAAACGGTCGACAAGCAGCCGTTGATCAACGGCACCGCGGCCAACCGCGCGGAAATCCGCCGGCTGGTCGCGCTGTTCGATGAGAACTTTTTCGGCGATGTCACCGCGCCGCTGCTGCACGAACGGATGAAGAAGCGGCTGGTCTGGCGGATGTCGCCTGACAGCCGCGTGCTGCGCGAAGCAATGAAGCTGGCGCACGAGCATCTCTATTACATCGATCATCTGGTCGATCACCGCCAGTGGCTGGCCGGCGCAACGATGAGCCTGGCCGACCTCGCCGCCGCCGCCCAGATCTCGGTTGCGGATTACCTTGGCGGGCTCGACTGGTCAGGGCACGAACAGGCTGCGGCCTGGTATGCCGTGTTCAAGAGCCGCCCCAGCTTCCGTCCGCTGCTGGCCGAGCGCATGGAAGTAATCCAGCCGCCCAGCCACTACGCCGATCTCAACGCCTGAGCGGGCTGGCAGCAACAATCTGCGCCCCAATGCTCAAGAGGGCGTTGACACCCCCGCATCGCCCGGCTAGTGGCGCGCTCCTACCCCGGCAGCAGGCGACATGGCCCGCTGCCTCCGTGCCCAGATGGCGGAATTGGTAGACGCACCGTCTTCAGGTGGCGGCGCTGGAAACGGCGTGGAGGTTCGAGTCCTCTTCTGGGCACCATACTTCAACTTTATCGTTTGGTTTCTGAGCGATAAAGTTGTGCGTGTGTTGCTTTGGCGCTTTTCCTGGTTTGTTGCGGTGGCCTTGATTGGGGGCGTTTCGCGTTTTCCCTCCCCAGACTTGATGCTCTAGCGCGTCTGGTTCGGTGGGCGTTTCTCGATGAAGGCGTCTATTCCCTCACAGGCGTCGGGCTCCAGCATGTTCTGGGCCATGACCTCTCCGGCGCAGGTATAGGCTTCGCTCAGGTCCATCGGCAGCTGTCTGTAGAACAAGGCCTTTCCGTGGCGGATTGCGGCCATGCTTTTGGCGGTGATCTGGGCGGTCAGCCGGCCCACTGCGGCGTCAAGGTCGCTGTCGGCGACGGCCTCGTTGATCAGACCCCATTCGGCGGCGGTGGGGGCATCGATGAACCGGCCTGTCACCAGCATATCGAACGCCCGCTTGGCCAGGACGTTGCGCGACAGGGCGACAGCTGGGGTTGAGCAGAACAGTCCCAGATTGATGCCCGAAACCGCGAACCGGGCCGACTGCGCGGCAATCGCCAGATCGCAGCTTGCCACCAGCTGGCAACCCGCGGCGGTCGCGGTGCCGTGAACGCGCGCGATGACCGGCACCGGAAGGGTCCGGATTGCTTCCATGACCTTGCTGCAGCGCGCGAACAGGGCGCGATGATCGTCAATCCCGGCTTGTTGCCGCATTTCACGCAGATCGTGCCCCGCGCAGAAGGCCTTGCCTGCGCCGGCAAGGACCACGCAGCGGACGGTTGCATCCGCGCGAAGTGCGTCCAGCTCGCCCTGCAGCGCCTCCAGCAACGCATTTGACAAGGCGTTGTATTGCTGCGGCCGGTTCATTTCGAGGGTTACAACCCCGTCCCGATCGTGCCTGAGGAGCGGCGGCGAAGCGTGGTCGCTGCTCATGCCGCCGCCGCCAGTTCGGTCGCCTGCTGGATCGCACGCTTGGCGTCGAGTTCGCTGGCTTCAAAGGCGCCGCCGATCAGTTGGGCCTTGATTCCTTCGGCGAGCAGCGCGTCATAAAGGCTGCGTTCGCTTTCCTGCCCGGCGCACAGGATCACCGTATCGACATCGAGCAGCTGGGGTTCGCCGCCGATCGTGCAGTGCAGGCCCTGATCGTCGATGCTGTGGTATTCGACCCCCGAAACCATCTTCACGCCGCGGCGCTGCAAGGTCAGGCGGTGGGTCCAGCCGGTGGTGCGGCCCAGGCCCTGGCCGACCGGGGTGGCCTTGCGCTGCAACAGCGTAACCTCGCGGCCGTTGCTGGCAACCTGCGGTTCGATCCCGGTCACGCCGCCGCGCGGGTGGTTCCTGAAATCGATCCCCCATTCCTTCGCGAAGGTATCCACATCGAGCGAGGCGCTGATCCCGGCGTGGGTGATCAGTTCGGCCACATCGAACCCGATCCCGCCCGCACCCATGATCGCAACCTTCTGCCCCACTTCGGCCCGGCCAGCGATCACATCAATGTAGCGGACCACCTTGGGATGACCGATCCCTTCGATCGCCGGCGTGCGCGGATTGATCCCGGTCGCGACCACGACCTCGTCAAAACCGGCTTGCTTGAGCAAGGCTACATCGACCCGCGTTCCCAACCGCAGAGTCACCCCGCGCAGCTGGATCATCCGGGCAAAATAGCGCAGCGTTTCGTGGAATTCCTCCTTGCCGGGAATCCGCTTGGCAAGGTTGAACTGTCCGCCGATTTCCTGGGCCGCGTCGTACAGTGTCACCCGGTGGCCGCGTTCGGCTGCGATCGTGGCGTAGGCCAGCCCGGCTGGCCCGGCGCCGACCACGGCGATGGTCTTCGCCGTGGCGGCGGGCGTGATTGCAATGTCCACCTCGCGGCAGGCGCGGGCGTTGACCAGGCAGCTGGTCAGCTTGCCGGTGAAGGTGTGGTCAAGGCAGGCCTGGTTGCAGGCGATGCAGGTGTTGATCTCGTCCTCGCGGCCTTCGAAGGCCTTGTTGACCAGATCGGCATCGGCCAGCATCGGCCGGGCCATCGAAACCAGATCGGCGTGGCCTTGCGCCAGCACCTCTTCGGCCACATCGGGCATGTTGATCCGGTTGCTGGTGATCAGCGGGATGGTCAGCTCCTTGCGCAGCCGCCCGGTGACCTGGGCAAAGGCCGCCCGCGGGACCATGGTGGCGATCGTCGGGACGAAACTTTCGTGCCAGCAGAAATGCGTGGAGATCACGTCCACCCCTTCGGCCTCGAGCGCCTTGGCGAGGCTGACCACCTCATCCCAGGCAAGCCCGCCCTGCAGCATGTCCATCGCCGAGATACGGAACACGAAGATGAAGTCCGGACCAACGGCCGCACGGACCCGGCGCACCACTTCGACCGGAAAACGCATCCGGCTTTCCCACGATCCGCCCCACTGGTCGCTGCGCTGATTGGTCTTTTCGACCAGGAAGGTCGAAATCAGATAGCCCGCCGAACCGATGATCTCGACCCCGTCATAGCCGGCCTGCCTGGCCAGCCGCGCGCAATTGGCAAAGGCGGCAATCTGCTCCTCGATCCCTTCTTCGGTCAGTTCGTTGGGCGCGAACCGTCCGATCCGGGATTTGACCGGCGATGGCGCAACGCAATCGGGCGTCCCGGCCAGTGGCCCGGTGTGCAGGATCTGCATCACGATCTTCACGTCGGGCGCGGCGGCATGAACCGCGTCGGTCACCTGCCTGTGCATTGCCGCGTCTTCGTCGTTCAGCAGCTTGGCGCCATGCCCGGCGGTGGGGTGTGGGCCGATCCCGCCGGTTATGATCATCCCTACGCCGCCCCGGGCGCGATCGACGAAATAGGCCGACAGCCGCTCGGCCGCATCGGGCAGGTCTTCCAGGCCCGTATGCATTGATCCCATCAGGATCCGGTTCTTGAGCGTGGTCCCGGCCACCTTGAGCGGAGAGAATACGTGCGGGTACTTGGCATGCGCGGTCATCGGATCGGTTCCTGGATCAGCGGCGAGAGAATCCTGCGAGAACAGGACGCGCCGCAATTAGATGACGCCAGGCCTCAGGATGGCAAGGATATCTTGCACCCAGCTGGTTGCGCATGCGCTGGCTGCCGGCGACGAGCCGGCAGATCAGTTCGCCAGTTCAACCCCGCTGACCCCGGCCTGTTCGGCCAGGATCGCGATGTATTGCGCCACTGCGTGGCGATAGCTGGCCTCTTCCAGATATTCGCCGATCAGCGCCTGCACTGCCTCGAACGGCAATTGCCGGGCTTCGGTGCGGTGGCCGCTGCGGATGACGTGGACGCCAAAGCGGGTGCGGACCGGATTGGGGCACAGGGTATCGGCGGGCAGTTCGAACAGTGCCTGTTCGAACGGCTTGACCATCTGCCCGGCCTGGACCTGGCCGATCATCCCGCCCTGCTGCCGCGATGGGCAGGCCGAATGCTCGCGCGCCAGTTCGCCAAAGCGGGCCGGATCGGTCTGGAGCTGGCGGATCAGCGTGCGGGCATCGCCGGTGGCCAGCCCCATCGCGAACTCATCAGCCGGATCGGCCTCGATCAGGATGTGCGCGGCTTCGACCAGCAGCGGCGTGGTGAAGCGTTCGGGATGGCTGGCATAGAACCGGCGGCAGCTTTCCTCATCGGCCTTGGGGGTCTGGATCGTCTGGGCCAGCAGCGCATCGATCAGCGCGTCCTCGCGGGTCAGGGCCTGTCCGGCCGCATCACGCAGATCGCCCGGCTCCAGCTCCAGCCGCTCGGCTTCGTCCAGCAGCAACTGGCGCACCGCCAGTGCCTCGGCAGCCGCGGCCCAGGCCGCTTCGGCGCTGGGCGCGGGATGGTTCTGCGCCTCGGCGGCGATGGCCTCGGCCGGGATCTCGTGCCCGCCGACCAGGATCGGCTCGGCGTTCACGAGGCGAGCCTGCGCGAACGGACCACCTGATAGCCGGGCCGCCAGATATAGCGCACCGGCGCGCTCAGCATGTGAACCAGCCGGGTGAACGGGAACAGCAGCAGGATCGTCAAGCCCAGGAACAGGTGCAGCTTGAACACCGGGGCGACATCACGGATCAGGTCTGATGCGCCGGCGCGGAAGGTGAAGATGCCCTGCGCCCATTCCATGAACTTGACCATTTCATGGCCGTCAAGGTGCTGGGCCGATACCGGGATCGTCGCCAGCCCCAGTGCCAGCTGGCACCACAGCAGCACGATCACCATGTTGTCGCTGAAGCTGGAAGCGGCGCGTACCCGGGAATCGAAGAAGCGGCGATGGATCAACAAGGTGGCACCGATGATCGCCATCACCCCGGCCACCCCGCCGGCAACCATTGCCAGCAATTGCTTGGCCCCGTGCGGCACGCCCAGCGCATCCCAGATCGCGATCGGGGTCAGCAGCCCGCCGACATGCCCCAGGAAGATCACCAGCGCGCCCACATGGAATAGCACCGACCCGACGATCAGCTGCTTGCGGCGCAGCAGCTGGCTGGATCCGGCACGCCAGGAATAGGGTTCGCGATCGTACCGGATTACCGATCCGACCGCCAGCACGGCCAGCGCAAGATAGGGATAGATCCCGAACAACAGGTGGTGAAGGAAATCAGCCATGGATCGGGCTCCTGACAGGTTCTTGGCTAAGCATGCGGTCAACCATTGCGGTGACCTGAGGGCAATCGGCGGTTCCTGGCGCGAGCGGCGCGTCGAAGCGGACCTGCTCTTCCTCCCAGGCGGCATCGAGCTGGGCGAGGTTGTCCGGATCGTCGGCGGGGGCGATCTCGAAGGCCTCGCCCCCGGCGCCGGCCAGGTCGGCCAGGATCCGCAGCGGCGCGGCATAGGGCGTGCCCTTTTCCTCCAGCCGCTCGGCCAGCGCAGACAGGATCACGCCCGGCTGGGCCAGTTCCTCCAGCGCCTGTTCCGGCGGCAGGATCGAGAGGTATTCCAGGAACAGCGGCAGGTAATCGGGCAGTTCCCTGGCCGTGATTTCCAGCCCCTGCGCTTCATAGCGATCACGCAGATCGACCATCGCCTGGCCGCGGTCGCGGCTTTCGCCGTGGACGTGTTCGAACAGGTGCAGCGATACCGCCCGTCCGCGATCGAACAGCACGACATAGTCTTCCTGCGCATCAAGCAGGTCGGACGCGGCAAGGCGTTCGAACAGCGGGGTCAGGCTGGCGCGCTGATCGGGTGAGATCAGCCCATCGGCGGCCAGCGCCTGGGCCAGTTCGGCGGTTCCGCCGTGCACACCCTCGTCGGGATAGCGCAGCAGTGCGGATAGGACGCGTAGGGTCAGGCGCATCAGAAAACCTCCCCGGAAATTTGGGGCGTCGGAGTCTGGAGCTTCTTGCGGGCCGGTGCGCCGAACAGGTTGGCGCTGCTGGTTCCGCCCGAGCAGCCATTGCCCAGCGAGAAGCCGCAGCCGCCCTTTTCGGCGTACATGTCTTCCACATCCTCGCGGTGACCGCTGGGGATCACGAAGCGGTCCTCGTAATTGGCGATTGCCATCACGTGGTACATCTCTTCGATCTGGGCCGGGGTCAGGCCAACCTCGCGGGCGATCTCCTCACCGATCACGCCGTCCACGGTCTTGCCGCGCATGTAGGCGCGCATCGCCAGCATCCGTTCCAGCGCCTCGATCACCGGGGCCTCCTTGCCTGCGGTCAGCAGGTTGGCGAGGTACTTCACCGGGATGCGCAAGCTGCGGACATCGGGCATGCCGTTGTGCGCGGCAATCTTGCCGGCGCTGGCCGCCGAATTGATCGGCGAAAGCGGCGGCACGTACCAGACCATCGGCAGGGTGCGGTATTCAGGGTGGAGCGGGAAGGCGACCTTCCATTCCATCGCCATCTTCCAAACCGGCGATTGCCGCGCGGCTTCCAGCCAGCTTTCGGGCACGCCATCCTTGCGGGCCTGCGCGATCACTTCGGGATCGTTGGGATCCAGGAAGATGTCGAGCTGTTCCTGATAGAGGTCCTCGACATTCTCGGTGCTGGCCGCCGCCTCGATCCTGTCGGCGTCATAGAGCATGACGCCCAGATAGCGGATCCGCCCGACGCAGGTTTCGCTGCAGACGGTCGGCTCGCCGGCCTCGATCCGGGGATAGCAGAAGATGCACTTCTCGCTCTTGCCGGTCTTCCAGTTGAAGTAGATCTTCTTGTAGGGGCAGCCCGATACGCACATCCGCCAGCCGCGGCATTTCTCCTGGTCGATCAGGACGATGCCGTCTTCCTCGCGCTTGTAGATCGAGCCTGAGGGGCAGGCCGCGACACAGGTCGGGTTGAGGCAGTGCTCGCACAGCCTTGGCAGGTACATCATGAAGGTGTTCTCGAACTCGCCGTAGATCTCCTTCTGGACCCCTTCAAAGTTGTAGTCCTGCGAACGCTTCGAAAACTCGCCGCCCAGGATTTCCTCCCAGTTCGGCCCGTTCTCGATCTTCTCGATCCGCTCGCCGGTGATCAGGCTGCGCGGCCGCGCGGTGGGGAAGGCCTTCGATTCAGGCGCCGATTGCAGGTGGCCGTAATCGAAAGTGAAGGGTTCGTAGTAGTCGTCGATCTCGGGCAGGTCGGGATTGGCGAAGATCTTCGCCAGCAGCCGCCACTTGCCGCCCATCCGGGGCCGGATCGAGCCGGACGGAGTGCGTTCCCACCCGCCGTTCCAGCGCTGCTGGTTTTCCCAGTCCTTGGGAAAGCCGACACCGGGCTTGCTTTCGACATTGTTGAACCAGGCGTATTCAACGCCCTCGCGGCTGGTCCAGACGTTCTTGCAGGTGATCGAGCAGGTATGGCAGCCGATGCACTTGTCGAGGTTGAGGACTTTGCCGATTTGCGCACGGACCTTCATGCTGCGGTCTCCCCGCTGGCCAGCTCGCCTTCGAGCCAGTCAACCTTGCTGAGCTTGCGGACGATGACATATTCGTCGCGGTTGGAACCGACGGTGCCGTAGTAGTTGAAGCCATAGGCCTGCTGTACGTAACCGCCGATCATGTGGGTGGGTTTCAGGATCGCGCGGGTCACCGAATTGTGGATCCCTCCGCGCTGGCCGGTAAGCGGCGAGCCCGGCACGTTCACGTGCTTTTCCTGGGCATGGTACATGAACAGGGTGCCCTCTTTCATCCGCTGCGAAACCACCACGCGGGCGACCAGCGCGCCGTTCGAATTGAAGGTCTCGACCCAGTCGTTATCGACCAGCCCGGCCTTGGCGGCGTCCTTCTCGCTCATCCATACGATCGGCCCGCCGCGCGACAGGGTCAGCATCAGCTGGTTGTCGGTGTAGGTCGAATGGATCCCCCACTTCTGGTGCGGGGTGATGAAGTTGAGAATGACGTGCGGCTGGCCATCGGCCTGGTCGAGCATCGGCTTGACCGCCTTGGTATCGATCGGCGGGCGATAGACGCAGAACGCTTCGCCAAAGGCGCGCATCCATTTGTGATCCTGGTAGAGCTGTTGTCTACCCGTCAGGGTACGCCAGGGTATCAGTTCATGGACGTTGGTGTAGCCTGCGTTGTAGCACACATGTTCGCTTTCCAGCCCCGACCAGGTGGGTGAGGAGATGATCTTCCTCGGCTGGGCCTGGATGTCGCGGAAGCGGATCTTTTCCTCTTCCTTGGGCCTTGCCAGGTGCGTGTGATCGCGCCCGGTGTTGGCCGAAAGCGCCTCCCAGGCCTTGACCGCGACTTCGCCGTTGGTTTCCGGCGCCAGCATCAGCAGCACCTCGGCCGCATCGATCGCGCTCTCGATCCGGGGCATGCCCTTGGTCGGGCCATCTTCCAGCACCGTGCCGTTGAGCTTGCGCAGGTTCTCCACCTCGTGCGCGGTGTTCCAGGCGATCCCCTTGCCGCCGTTGCCAAGCTTGTCCATCAGCGGCCCAAGCGCGGTGAAGCGCTTGTAAAGGTTCGGATAATCCCGCTCAACCAGTGCAACATTGGCCATTGTCTTGCCGGGGATCGGCTCAACCTGGCCCTGGCCCCAGTCGGCCACGTCGAACGGCTGGGCGATCTCGTTGGGGCTGTCATGCTGGATCGGGACCAGCACCAGGTCCTGCTCCACCCCCAGCACTTCGGGTGCCACTTCGGAGAAGGTCTTGGCGATCCCCTTGTAGATTTCCCAGTCGCTCTTCGATTCCCACACCGGATCGACCGCGGCCGACAGCGGGTGGATGAAGGGGTGCATGTCAGAGGTGTTGAGGTCGTCCTTTTCGTACCAGCTGGCGGTCGGCAGGACGATGTCCGAATAGACGCAGGTGGTCGACATCCGGAAGTCGAGCGTGACCAGCAGGTCCAGTTTTCCTTGCGGTGCCTCGTCGTGCCACTTCACTTCCTTGGGCTTTTGCCCGTCGGTGGCGCCCAGGTCCTTGCCCTGTACGCCGTGCGCGGTGCCCAGCAGGTGCTTGAGGAAGTATTCATGCCCCTTGCCCGAGCTGCCCAGCAGGTTTGAGCGCCAGACGAACAGGTTGCGCGGCCAGTTGGCCGGATCGTCGGGATCGAAGCACGACAGCTCCAGATCGCCGGCCTTGAGCGCCTGGGCGACATAGTCCTTGGGCTCCATGCCCGAGGCCTTGGCCGCCTTGCCCACTTCCAGCGGATTGGTCTTGAGCTGCGGCGCAGAAGGCAGCCAGCCCATCCGTTCGGCCCGCGCGTTGTAATCGATCAGGCTGGCATCCCAATCGCCGTCGGGCGCAGTCGGCGACAGGATTTCGCCCACGCCCAGCGTCTCGTAGCGCCACTGGTCGGTGTGCGCGTAGAAGAAGCTGGTCGAATTCATCTGGCGCGGCGGACGATTCCAGTCGAGCGCGAAGGCCAGCGGCAGCCAGCCGGTCTGCGGGCGCAGCTTTTCCTGGCCGACATAGTGCGACCAGCCCCCGCCCGACTGGCCGACGCAGCCGCACATCACCAGGAGATTGATGATCCCCCGGTAATTCATGTCCATGTGGTACCAGTGGTTGAGCCCGGCCCCCAGGATAACCATCGACTTGCCGTTGGTCTTTTCGGCATTGCTGGCAAATTCGCGCGCCACGGTGACGATCGTATCGGCAGGGACGCCGGTGATCTTTTCGGCCCAGGCCGGGGTGTAGGGCGCGGAATCGTTGAAATCGCGGGCGACGTGTTCACCGCCAAGGCCCCGGTCGAGACCATAGTTGGCACAGAACAAGTCGAACACCGTGGCGACAAAGGCACGGCCGTCCTTCAGCTCCATTTCGCGCACCGGCACGCGCTTCAGCAGCACGTCGGGATGGTCGGTGCCCTGGAAATGATCATGCTCGCGGTTGCCGAAATAGGGGAAGGCGACATCCACTACTTCGTCGTGGTCCTTGTCGAGGATCGCGGTCATCCGCAGCTTGACGTCGCTGCCCTTGCCGTCCTTCTCCTCGAGGTTCCACTTGCCCTTTTCACCCCAGCGGAAGCCGGCACTGCCCGTAGGCGTGACGACTTCGTCGCTCGCCTCGTCGATCGCCACGCATTTCCATTCGGGGTTGTTCTTTTCTCCCAGCTCGTCCTTGAAATCGCTGGCGCGCAGCAGGCGTTCCGGCACCAGCTGGCCGTCCTTTTCGACCAGCCGGACCAGCATCGGCATGTCCGAATACTTGCGGCAGTAGTCCTCGAAATAAGGCACCTGCCGGTCGAGGTGGAATTCGCGCAGGATCACGTGGCCCATCGCCATGGCCAGCGCCGCGTCGGTCCCCTGCTTGGGGTTGAGCCACAGGTCGGCGAACTTGGTCGCTTCGGCATAGTCGGGGCTGACCACCGCGACCTTGGTGCCGCGATAGCGCGCCTCGGTCATGAAGTGGGCGTCGGGCGTGCGCGTCTGCGGCACGTTCGAACCCCACATCATCAGGAAGCCCGAATTGTACCAGTCGGCGCTTTCGGGAACGTCGGTCTGCTCACCCCAGGTCATCGGACTGGAGGGCGGCAGGTCGCAGTACCAGTCGTAGAAGCTCATGCAGGTCCCGCCGAGCAGCGATAGATAGCGCGAGCCTGCGGCATAGGAGACCATCGACATCGCCGGGATCGGGCTGAACCCGATCACCCGGTCCGGTCCCCATTCCTTGGCGGTATAGGCATTGGCGGCGGCGATGATCTCGTTCACCTCGTCCCAGGTCGAGCGGACGAAGCCGCCATGGCCGCGGATCGCGGTATAGCTCTTGCGCTTGTCCGGATCGGCCTGGATCGAGGCCCAGGCGGCAATCGGCGGCAGACCCTTGCGCGCCTCGCGCCACAGCTTGACCAGCCGCTTCCTGATCAGCGGGTATTTCAGCCGCTGCGCCGAATAGATGTACCAGCTGTAGCTCGCCCCGCGCGGACAGCCGCGCGGTTCGTGGTTGGGAAGTTCGGGGCGGGTCCTGGGATAGTCGGTCTGCTGGGTTTCCCAGGTGATGATCCCGCCCTTGACGTAGATCTTCCACGAACACGATCCGGTGCAGTTGACCCCGTGCGTGCTGCGCACGATCTTGTCGTGCTGCCAGCGCTTGCGGTAACCGTCCTCCCAATCGCGGGCTTCGGCGGTGGTAACACCGTGACCGTCGGAGAACTGCTCCTTTTTCTGGGTGAAAAAGGTCAGGCGGTCGAGGAGGTGGCTCATGCGGTAGCTCCTTGGGCAGTGGGGGCAACTGCGGCGGTGCCGCGTTCAACATCGTGCAGCAGGCCACCCTTGCGGGTGTAGGCCCACCAGGTCAGCGCGGCGCAGCTCGCGTAGAAGGCGATGAAGCCATAGAGCGCGGCGTGCGGCGTGCCGGTGGCGCTGATCGACATCCCGAAGGCACGGGGGATGAAGAAGGCGCCGTAGGCGGCGATGGCCGAAGTGAAGCCGACGATTGCCGCCGATTCCTTTTCAGCCTGGCGGGTGCGCTGGGCCGCATCGAGTTCGGGCATCAGCCGCGGCACTTCCTGACGCATGATGTTCGGGATCATCTGGAAGGTCGAGGCATTGCCCACCCCGGTCACGAAGAACATGAACACGAAGCTGCCGAGGAAGCCCATGAAGTCCTTGGTGTTGAGGAAGTGGACCACACTGATCGCACCCACGATCATGCCCAGGAACACCCAGAAGGTCACCCGCGCACCGCCCCAGCGGTCGGACACCCAACCAGTCGCAGCCCGACTGATCGCACCAACCAGCGGCCCGAGGAACACGTACTTGAGCACGTTGACATCAGGGAACTGGCTCTTGGCGAGCAAGGGCAGCCCGGCCGAGAAGCCGATGAACGAACCGAAGGTTCCGGTGTAGAGCCAGCACATCAGCCAGTTGTGCTTGCGCTGGAAGATCACCGACTGTTCGGCAAAGCTCGCCTTGGCATCGGCGATGTCGTTCATCCCGAACCAGGCCAGCAGCGTGCTGACGATGATGAACGGCACCCAGATGAAGCCGGCGTTCTGCAGCCACAGCGCGCCGCCTTCCTTGGTTGCCTGCGCTTCGCCGCCCAGCGCACCGAACACGCCTGCGGTGATCACCAGCGGCACCACATACTGCATCACCGAGACGCCCAGGTTGCCCAGGCCCGCGTTGATCGCCAGCGCGTGGCCCTTCTTCGCCTTGGGGAAGAAGAACCCGATGTTCGACATCGACGAGGCAAAGTTGCCGCCGCCAAAGCCGCACAGCAGCGCCAGCACCAGGAAGATGAAGTAGGGCGTATCCGGGTTCTGCACTGCATAGCCGATCCCGAAAGCGGGGATCAGCAGCGAAGCGGTGCTGAGCGTGGTCCACAGCCGCCCGCCGAAGATCGGCACCATGAAGCTATAGAAGATCCGGAAGGTCGCGCCCGACAGACCGGGCAGTGCGGCCAGCCAGAACAGCTGGTCGGTGGTATAGTCGAAGCCAATGAGGGGGAGCTTGGCGACCACCACCGACCAGACCATCCACACGCTGAAGGCCAGCAACAGCGCGGGGATCGAGATGTAGAGGTTGCGATTGGCGATCTTCTGGCCGGTTTCCTCCCAGAAGGCGGAGTCTTCAGGCCGCCAGTCGGTCAGAACCTTGTCCTTGACCGCATGGGCGGCATGAACTTCGGCGTCGTGGATGTCGGCCATTTCGGGGAACTGCGGTAGCGAACGGGTATCGATGCCCGCAGCCTTCTGTTCCATCTGGCGGATTGCTAGGTGCATCCAGCCCAGCGCCACCGCGACCAGCGCGAACAGCACCATGAAGCAGCTGGTCCAGATCCCGGTCAGATCGCTGACCGCACCGAACACGATCGGCAGCACGAAACCGCCGAGCCCGCCGACCAGGCCCACCAGCCCGCCAACCGAACCGACGTGTTCGGGATAGTAGACCGGGATGTGCTTGTAGACTGCGGCCTTGCCCAGGCTCATGAAGAAGCCCAGCACGAAGATCGCAAGTACGAAGGGCACCAGGCTCATCGAGGTCGAGAAGTGGATGTCACCCTTGACCCCGTGGATCACATAGTCGGTCGCCGGGTAGGACAGCATGAACAGCAGCAGCATCGAGACGCCGAAGGTGGCGTACATGATCTTGCGCGCGCCATAGCGGTCCGACAGGACGCCGCCATAGGCCCGGAAGATCGAGGCCGAGAGCGAGAAGGTGGCAGCCAGCATGCCGGCAACCTTCACATCTACGCCATAGACGCCGATCAGGTACTTGGGCAGCCACAGCGCCAGCGCAACGAAGGCGCCGAACACGAAGAAGTAATAGAGCGAAAAGCGCCAGACCTGCTCGTTCTTGAGCGGTTCAAGCTGTTCCTTCAGGCCCTTGGGCTTTTCCCCGCTGATCTTGCGGGCGGTAAGATCGGGATCGTCCTTGGCGAACAGGAAGAACAGCACCGCGGTTGCGGCCAGCGCGACGGCCCAGATCTGGGCGACCATGGTCCAGCCATAGGCCACCATCACCCAGGGGGCGACGAACTTGGTCATCGCCGCACCGACATTGCCCATCCCGAAGAAGCCGAGCGCGGAACCCTGCTTTTCCTGCGGGTACCACTTGGAAACATAGGCAATGCCGACCGCGAAACCGCCGCCGGCCAGGCCCAGTCCGAGCGCCGCCAGCAACATCATCGGGTAGGTCGTCGCCTGGCTCAGCAGCACGGTTGAGATCGCCGAGGCCAGCATGGTCAGGGCGAAGACGATCCGCCCACCGTACTGGTCAGTCCAGACCCCCAGGAACAGGCGGACCAGCGATCCGGTCAGGATCGGGGTGCCGACCAGCAGCCCGAACTGGGTATCGTTGAGCCCCAGCTCCGTCTTTATCTCGATCCCGATGATCGCAAAGATCGTCCAGACCGCGAAGCAGATCGTGAAAGCGAATGTACTAAGTCCGAGCGCCCGGTTCTGCTGTCCGGTGCTGACTGTCTGCTGAAGTGGCATGGCAATTCCCCGCCTGTTGCATGTGTCTGGCACCGGCATGAACCGTGCGGTGACGATAGGCTTGATCGGGATCAAATTGCCCGGGGCAGTTAGACCAATCTGCAACTGGCATGATCTGGCGCATCGCCCGCCGCGATGGAGATCAAGAGTTCGATTGATGAACATCAAGTCAGGCGCTAAGAGGCCATTCTGTTCAAGGAGCCAAGCCAGTCGTGCGTCCCGGTGAAAAGCCTGAAATTGCTCATCTTCCGCTGTTTCGCGAAATGGAGGATGCCCAGCGCGAACGGATCTTTTCAGGATCGTTCCTGCAGGTCTTTCCGCCCCAGTTGACACTGTTCGAAATGGGCCAGCGGCCGGATTTCCTGCACGTGCTGGTCGATGGTCTGGCTGAACTCTATGCCACCAGCGCGGGCCGCGACACGACGATGCGGATCGTCGAGCCGGTCACCAGCTTCATCCTGGCCGCGGTGGTTACCGACATGCCCTATCTGATGTCGGCGCGCACGCTGGCCTCTTCTCGGATCCTGCTGGTTCCGGCCGCGCTGGTGCGCGAAGTGGTGAAGGAAGACTGCGCGCTGATGCAGGCGACCATGCGCGAACTGGCGCTGGCCTATCGCGACCTGGTCCGGGCCTTGACCGACATGAAGCTGCGCCAATCGGCCGAGCGGCTGGGCAACCTGCTGTTGCAGCAGGAGATCCGCCAGGGCGGAACCGGGCGGGTTCAGCTCAAGGCCGAAAAGCGCTTGCTGGCATCGCTGCTGGGCATGACGCCCGAAAACCTGTCGCGCGCTTTTGCTGTGCTGGGCGGGCATGGGCTGGAGGTTGACGGCGCGACAGTGGCAATCACCGACCGCGCCGCGCTCGAAGCATTCTCGCGGCCCGATCCGGTCCGCGATGATATGGACTAGAACTTCGCCTCAAGGCTGAACCAGAACTTGGTCGTATCGGTGGCGAAGGCATCTGCGTCATAGCGCGCGACCTTGCCCAGCACGGTCAGGTGCTTGCCGATCGGATAGCTGATCTGGCCGTTCCATTCCTGGCCATAGTTGAGGCTGCCGACTGTCGAATTGTAATCGTGCCAGGCGGCGCGCAGCCCCAGTCCCTTGAACGGTCCCTTGGCAGCCTTCCAGCTGGCATCGAGGTAGATATCGCGCAGGCCGCGCGTCGGCGTGGTCAGGAACTTGTCGGCCCAGCCGTTGAAGGCGTGCAGCGTGGCGAGCGGGCTCTGCACCGCCGCGCTGCCGTTGCCTTCCAGCCGCTCGAACCCGCCCTTCAGGGTGAAGGGTCCATAACCCAGACCTGGTTCGGCTAGGAAGTACGAGAGGTCGTAGCTGGCCGGATTGACTCCGAAGTCCTGCTGACGAGCATATTCGACGGCATAGAGCAGCTTGGCCTGCTTGCCGACCTTACGCTCGCCAGCCATCCGCACGCCCAGGGTCCGTGACGAGTTGGCCGGAGAGGAGGGAATATCCAGCCACAGTCCATAGGCCGACAGCGTGCCGACGTCCTTGATCGCATAGGCGGCGCGCACCGAATGGATATCGGTGTTGCGCCAGATGCCCTGGGCCGAATCCGGGCCGAACACCCGGTTGACCCGCCAGGCATAGAAATAGTCGATCGACAGGTCCTTGACCGGCTTCATCACCAGGCGTCCGGCGTCAAAGGTCTGGTCGTTCTGGCGCCAGCCGACCGAACCGACCCAGCGCTGGTTATCGAGGTTGATCGCCTGCCGTCCTCCGGTCAGTTCGACCTGCTTGACCGGGCGCCAGCGCAGGAAGGCCTGGTTGAGCACCACATCGCCGCGATCGGCGACGATCGGATAGGCCACCTTGCCGTTGACGGTGTCGTTGTAACTCGCGGCGCCCAGCACCGCGATCGCCTCGCCCTCAACCACGGCCGAAAGCCCGTTCCATTCGGCGGTTCGAACCCCGGCACGCAGCCTGAGGGTCGATGCGGTGGCATCATTGGGCAGGCCCGCCTGATCGACAATCTCAAGCCGGTAACGGATATCGGCATAAGGGGTCAGCGGCTTGGCCGTGTCAGCCTGGGCAGCACCAGCGGCGCCAAGAGCGGTGGCGAGAAACAGGGCGAACTTGAGTTTGGCTTGATTCATGCCGCATGGATAGGTGATTTGGGCGCTGTGTAATTGATAAGTATCAACAACGTCAGGTGGAGATTGCTTCTCGCGGCTGGCCGCGCGATTGCCGATTGCCGATCCCGGTGTTGCGTGGCACCAGTTTGGGCCGACGGCTATCGGTCTGACGGCGCGAGGAAATCGAACCAATGTCACACTTGGGCACTCACAGGATATGCCGGCCGGCGAGCAGGTGTGGCACGGGCGGCCAAGGATGACTGATCGGCCCGATCCGCTGGCTGTCCTGCGCAGTGCATTTGGCTGCGGCGATGCGCTTGCCACAACGATTGCGACGCTGGGCCGCGAGGCCGGGCATGGGCGCGGCGCAGTGCTGTGGCCCCGCGCCGAAGGCGACGATGCTGCCAGCCTGCTGACCGCGGGCCGTGCCGCTGAAATTGCCTATGGCCGAGAAGGGGCGAGCCTGGTGCTGCATACCATCGGCCCGGGGGAGTTCTTTGGCGATCTGGCTGGCAGCGGTACCGATCAGTCAGGCGCCCAGGTTGAGGCGCTGGGCGAGGGCGCGGCGCTGCATTTCGCCGCCTCGGTGATGGTCCGGTTGATGGAAAGCTATCCAGCGGTTGCCCTGGCCATGGCCCGGTTTCTTTCGGTCAGAATTGCGGCGATGCGGCAGCGGATGGTTGAAACGGCACTGCTGTCCGCCACGGGCCGGATCGCTGCAGAACTGCTTCGCCGGGCCCGGGCCGGGGGCGGTACGATCAGCCCGATCCCGGTCTTTTCGGAACTGGCGCTCGACGTGCAGTCCACCCGCGAAACGGTTTCACGGACGGTTTCGGGGCTGGAGAAGCGCGGAGTGCTGCGGCGGATTGCGGGCGGGCTGGAACTGGTGGCACCGCACCGGCTGGAAGAGCTGGTTTATTGAGCGATCAGGGCATGGATCGCCCCGGCCGCTGTTTCCTCGCCGGGATGATAGAACTCGCTGCGCAGCAGCCCTGAGCCACGTACCGCCATGGCCGCTGCCAGGTGACCGCTGGCCAGCGTTACGCCGGGCGGCGCAAGTGTCATCAAGCGCTGGGCCAGGGCAGGGGCTGGCCCAAAGGGTACCATGGCCTGACTGGGCCGGTCATGCAGCACTGGCGCGATGGCCAGGTGCGCGCCGACTGCCAGATCAGGGTGTCCGGCCAGCCGGGCGATCGTTGACAGGGCCAGGTCGAGATCCTCGATCACCGCGTCCCAGCGACCCGGCGAAGCCCGCACGGCGCCCGGTGGCAGTTCGGCAAGAACATCGTTGACCGGTGCTGTCAGTTCCTGGATTGCCGCTGAGGTCATCGGTGCAGGGGCCATCAGGGCGTCGAGCCCAATCGCCAGGTGCACCGCCAGAATCCGCGCCGGATCGGGCTGTTCGGGGGGAAACATCGCTTCGACGGCGGTATCGCGCGCAATCGTCAGGCAGTGTTGCTGCCCCCAGACTGCTTGCCACAACCGGGCCTGCCGTGCGGTGTTGGCCCCACCGCCCTCGGCATCGGTCACGATCAGCTGGCAAGCGGCAGAGGCAAGCGTTGCAGCGTTGCTCAGTGCGCCGCCGATCGCCAGTTCGCCGGCATGCAACGTAGCCAGCGGGTCGTGGACCGAGGTCGCGCTGTCGGCGGCCTGACGGATCGAAGTGGCCCGGTCCAGCACCTGGCGATAGCGCGCCACCCAGTCCGCACCAGCCGGACTGACCGATTGCTCTTCAAACTGCGCAGGCGGACAAGGCAACACCAGATGCAACTCAATACACCGAGCCAGCAGGCGTTCGGCAATGACAATGTCGGCCCCGGCGGCCAGCGCACCCCAGGCGAACCCGATCGAGCTGCGGTCGAGCCAGGAATCGAGCGCGCGGACCAGCGCCATTTCGCTCTCTCCCCCCGATCGCAGTCCCATGTGCCCTGCAAAATGCAGGCTGGCGGGCGGAGCAAAGCGATCGATCCATGCGGCATCATCGCCCCTGGCCTCGGCCACTTCGCGCAGCTGTGCGATCGTCGCGGCGCGGTCGGCCCAGCCATCGGGATCGAATGCTGCCGCCTGCGCCATCGCCGCTTCGGCACCGGGGCGGTCGCCTAGCAGGAGCAGGGCCTCCGCGCGGGTGGCCGCGAGGAAATAGGGCGTGTCTTCTGGCTGTTCCGGACCATCGAGCCGTGCCAGCACGCCCCGCGCGCCCTCTGCCGCCGCAGTGTGATCCCCGGCCAACAGGTTCAGGCTCGCGGCGTTGATCGCCAGGTAGGGAGCGGGCGCAAGGGTATTGGCCGACGCGTAGGCCGCTGCCGCTTCGGCAAAAAGTCCGGCTTGCTCGATTCCGGCGCAGAGCCGGGCCCTGCCCTTGAGCAAGCGGCCCTTTACTGCCAACGCCGCAGGATCGTCGCTCCGCTGTGCATGGCCTGCCATGGCAAATAGCTCCCACCCGCGCCCCACGGCACCCGCGCGGGCAAGTGCGGTCAAAGCGGGGAGGGTCGAAGACACGGACGATGACATTTCCAATCCAGCTGGCGCTTATATGGGCGGATTGTCAACGTCCGGATCAAAGCGGACTGGCAGGGCAGGTCCTTTGTCTTGGGCAATCAACACATAGAGATTAAAGGGATGAGTCTTGTCAGGTTCACCGCATCCATCACGTCCAGCCGGCCGACGCCTTTGAGCTTGTCGCGCAGGTCAGTCAGCATGAACTCCACAAGACCCTCCGCCTCGGCGCGCTGGCGTTCGGCTTCTGCGCGGGCGCGCAGCGCGAAGACCAGCAATGCGGCAAGGATTAGGCTGAGCAGCAAAGCCCCCGCCGTGATCCACATCACGCGGCGCTGACGGGCCTGTCTTGGGCGAGTCCCTTCAGTACATCACCAACTCGCCGCGCATAGCTGCGGACAAGAAGGGTTTGAAGTTTCGAAATAATTTCCTGGTCGGCCATGGCAGAGTTCCCGAAATTCCGGGAAACTTGTAGCCTGCGGTAATTAATCGACAGTAAAAAATAGTGTCAGATTTCTGTAAGTAAATTGCTGTCTTAGACGCACGTGTATGAAGGTTATTCTAGTCTAAAAATCAATTCATATATCGACGTTAATATATCGCAATATGCAATATACGTTGTATAAATACGGATGCAACGTCCTGTCTCAACCGAACTATTCTGAATTACGCTGAATTTTTCTGGAATCGAATATTGAAAACGATACCACCCTTAAATTTCGCGCGCCGCATCCGCTCTTTGTGGGGCAAGCCGCGACGGATGGTCCGCCCGGCTGGCCTTACGGGACTATCCACGGGAGTTATCCATGACTGTCATCAACACCAATATCAGCGCGATCCGCGCTGCCAACGCTTCGAACTCGGCCAGCAAGATGCTGGGCACCGCGATGGAACGCCTGTCGACCGGCAAGCGCCTCAACAGCGCCAAGGACGATGCGGCCGGCCTCGCCATCGCCACCTCGATGACCGCGCAGGTCAAGGGCATGAACCAGGCGATCCGCAATTCGAACGATGGCATTGCGCTGGCGCAGACCGCCGAAGGTTCGCTCAGCGAAGTCACCAACATGCTGCAGCGCGTGCGCGAACTGGCGGTCCAGTCGGCTTCGGGCACCTATCAGGACGCCACCGACCGCGCCTATATGCAGACCGAAGTTGACGAGCTGACCAGCCAGATCGACCAGGTCATCACCAACAGCAAGTTCAACGGCGTCCAGCTGTTCGACGGCACGGTTGCCACCGTCACCATCCAGACCGGTGCCGACGGGGCCGATACGGTCGATCTGGCCATGGCCGACCTGACCGCGCTGGCTGCCAGCGGCGGTGCTGCCGGGTCCTATGACGTTTCGACTGCTGCCGCTTCGAACACCCTGCTGGGGACGATCGACACCGAACTCGATACGATCAATTCGGCCCGCGCTTCGCTGGGTGCGGGGCAGAACCGGCTTGAATCGGTGGTCAACAACCTGACCAACACCGCGACCAACCTCAGCGATGCCCGCAGCCGGATCGAAGACGCCGATTATTCGGCCGAAACGACCGCGATGGCCAAGGCCCAGATCCTCTCGCAGGCTTCGACCGCGATGATCGCCCAGGCCAACCAGAGCCAGCAGAACGTGCTGTCGCTGCTGCGCTAAGCCTTTACCCTCTGCCTGTCCCTTCCAGGCACGGCCCGGCGGTCCCCCCTGACCGCCGGGCCATTTTCTTGTCCGGCTGGCATGCAGGCTCGACAACGCCGGAGCCGCGCGGCAAGGTCATGAGGAGATGTTTTGGCGAACCTGCTCGATGGCTGTTGCCCTGGCCCTGCTGCCCGGACCGGCGCTGGCGCAAGCACCGCCGCCGGTGGCCGCCAATACGGTGCGCTGCACTTACGATACGCTCAGCCAGGAAGACCGCGAGATTGCGCTGCTGCTGATCTTCGTGCGCACCGATAGCGAAGAAAAACTCTCGGAATCATGGGGGCGCAATCTGGTGGTGGCCAACCGCCTGCTTGATGCCGCCCGTTCGCGATGCCGCGCCGCCTATGGCTGGGACCGGAGCAAGGGCCGCCTTGCCTATGACTATGCGATGAGCGCGCTCACGCTCGAAGCGGTCGGTCAGGCCGTGGAATCGGACGGCAGCCACTCGCTCAAGCCGATCGAACGCTTCTTTCACGATCACCAGGCCCGCCTGCGCAAGCTAAGCGGCTATGGCAACGAGGACATCGAAGGCTTCGCTGAATACCTGAGCGAACAGGGCTGGGACGAAGACGAGGACAAGCCGCGCGCGCTGGCCAAGAGCTATCTCAAGGCGCTGATCCGCCGCGACGCACACGAACGCAGCTTTGCCGCGCAGCCGGCTAGATAAGCTTGGGGTAGGCCAGTAGCGCCCGGAAGACCCGTACGCGCTTTTCCTTGGGCAAGTCACCGATCGCTTCATAGGTGCGATAGCTCATCCGGCAGCCGCCGGCGCCGCTATCGGCATCGCCCCGGCGATAGCTCTTGCCGATCAGGGGCATCACTTCGTTCGCCAGCAGGTTGATCGCCACGTCCCGGGGAGGCGGAGTGGAAACTGCGGGTGAGCCCAGCGCTTCGGCCAGCAGCAGGTCCTCGTTCCGTTCGAACGCGGCCTGGGCGGGATCGGGCGGCCGGTTGTCGATCAGCCGGTCACGGTCACACAGCGGGTAATCGCGCTCACGCTGCTCGCGGGCGGTGCGGGCGTGCAGCGCCAGCATCCGGTCCAGCAGATCGTCGCTGGCGGTAAGCAGTCTGGGGTTGATCAGTCTGGTCAGGTCAGCGCGGGTCAGGCTGATCGCGGTTTCAAGCCCGGCCCCGCTGTTGGCCAGCCGCCAGGTATCGGCTGCGGCTCGCTCGAATTCGCTCGGATAGCTCTGCTTGACCTGGCGCCAGAGCGGTAGCTGGGCGATCCGCGCAGTCACTTCGGCCCGGCTGACCGCTCGCGGTGGCAACAGCAATTCGGGACGCTCGGCAAGCCGGGTGACGACTTTCGCTGCAAGCAGTTCGGGCGCGGCCGGCTCCCACATGTCGGAATGGCTTTGCTGCAACACCTTGTCGATGAATTGCGGATCAATCCCCGCCAGTTCATAGGCCAGCCGCAGCGTATCGTTGCCGTTGATCCCGAACACCGTGGTCGCGGTCAGCTTGCGCGTGGTCGGCAGGCGCACGCCCTTGGTGCGGCCCTTGGCATCGACCACCGCAGCCTGATGAAACCCCAGCGCCGCCTCCTTGCCGATCACCCGCTGGCGCCCGGCCACGAACACCTGCGTACAGGCCGAAGCGCAGTAGTATTCAACATAGGTATCAAGCCCGCGCTTGCGCACCAGCGCGGCGATCAGCCGGCCTTCGATCGTCAGTCCGCCGGGCGAGGCGAGGAACAGCCAGCGGGCCTTCGGCGCGTCCTGCAAGGCTGCGTCGAACTTCAGAAAACTGCCTTCGCGCAGAGTGCCGATCAGATAGACCGTCTGGCCATCTTCAGAAAGATAGACCTCGGGACTGGCGGCTTCCTTGGCCGCGGGCGCGGCCAGCCCCGGCGCTGCCAGCGCCAGGGCCAGGGCCGCCACCAATCGCTTCATCCCAGCACCAGCACGTTGTTCTCCCGCGTGATCGGCCGGGCGGTGCGTGTGGCCATCACCGCAGTGCCCCCGGTGCTTTCCAGCAGGCTGGCCAGCCGGGCCTGGTCTTCGCCCGCCAACGCGTCGGCCATGGCCTGTGCGCGGGACAGGTGCCACAGCGAGTGGACGTGGCTGGCACGCTGCATCGTCACCCCGCGCCAGGGATAGCTGATCCGCCCGACATGCGGATGGACCTGGCGCTTGCCGTCCTGCGAAACCAGCGTGCCGGGCGCCGGATCGGGCAGCGCGTCCAGCCAGGCATCGAACTGCGCGGCATCGGCAGCCAGCCCCGGTCCCCACTGGGCGAAGGCGACCTTGAGCACCGCCGCCAGGCTTTCGGGAATGGCGTCATTGGCCGGATAGGCGCCGCTGGTATCGGCATAGTCGGTATCGACGATTTCCGCGCTGTTCATCCGTTCGGTCCAGCGCGCCACGCTGGGCGCGCGGGTGCGCATCAGCATGGCGGGAACCGGATCGCGGGCCAGGTGGGCATAGAGCGGCGCCATCATCCCGAAATCGGCCAGGCTGGGCCGCCCGCCCAGCAGATAGGGATGCAGCCGGAAATGCGCTTCCAGCACGTCGAGCAGTTCAAGGAAGGCGGATTCCAGCGCGGGGATAGTTGCAGGCTCCACGCCCAGTGGCGGCAGCATGCCGTTGAACCGGGCCATCACCATCTGCGCCGCAGCCAGCCGCTGTTCATAGGGCAGCGACACAGGCACCGCGCGGGCAAATTCGGCCTGCAGGAACAGCTCCTGCTCGGCCCGGTACGACCAGCGGTAGTGCATCGCGATCGGCAGCAGATAGTTCGATCCGAAGGAGTCGAGTATATGCGCCACCACCCGCTGCACCGGGCCTTCGGGTTCCAGCACAACCTCGCCGTGGCGTGCCTCGATATGGTCGATGATATCGGTGGTGTCCTGGATCAGCTCGCCCGCCGGGGTTTCCAGCACCGGGATCACCATATGGCCGATCTGCGGCACGATCTCACCCATGAAGCGCGGATCCGAAGCCATCAGTTCCTGATAGGGCACCCGCTTCTTGATCAGATAGCTGCGCGCCTTGCCCGCATAGAGCGAATGCGGCAGCCCCCAGAGGATGTAATGTCCGGTGCTCATTCCTGTCCTTCCGTAACAAAGCCCAGCCGCCGCGCCGATGCCAGCAGGTCGTCCATGCGGGTGGGTGCCAGCCGCCGGGCGCGCTGGGTGTAGACCTCCACCAGATCCTCACCGGCCTTGGCCGGGCTGCCGGCATCGAAGGGCGGGGCGGGATCGTATTCGAGCGCCAGTTGCACCGCGCGAGCATGATCTTCACCCGCGATCCGCGCCATCAGCGCCAGCGCGAAATCGATCCCGGCAGTTACCCCGCCGCCAGTTGCGCGGTTGCGGTCGATCACGTGGCGGGCATGGACCGGCTCGGCCCCGAACAGCGCCAGCTTGTCATGCCAGGCCCAGTGCGTGGTCGCCTGGTAGCCCTTGAGCAGCCCAGCGGCCCCCAGCACCAGCGCGCCGGTGCAGACGCTGGTTACCCATTGCGCCGCTGTGCCCACCTGCCGCACCCAGTCGAGCGCTGGCGCGTGGTCGATCACCCCGGCAATGCCCATGCCGCCTGGCACGCACAGCAGATCGGCGCGCGGGACTTCGCCGAAGGTCGCGGTTGGCAGGATTGCAAAGCCGGCATCGGTCGGCACCGGATCGCGGCTCTCCCAGACCAGATCGACCCTGGCATCGGGCAGCCGTGACAGGAACTGGGCGGGGCCGGTCAGGTCAAGCTGAGTGACCCCGGGAAACAGCAGGAAGGCGATGTGCATTACGGCACTATGCCCAAATCAGATCGCGCTTCAACCTTGCGGGCGCGGCGCGGCTGAAATAGCCAGAGCGGCAAGAGGGAGAGACCATGACACATTACGTCGGCGCAATCGACCAGGGCACCACCAGCACCCGCTTCATCGTTTTCGATCAGGCTGGCCGGACGATCGCGGTCGATCAGATGGAACACGCCCAGATCATGCCGCAGCCTGGCTGGGTTGAACATGACGCCCTGGAAATCTGGGCCAACACCGAAAAGGTGATCGTCGGCGCACTGGCCAAGGCCGAACTGGCGCTGACCGACCTGGCTGCGGTGGGGATCACCAACCAGCGCGAAACGACCGTGCTGTGGGACAAGGCCACCGGCCACCCGGTCCATAACGCGCTGGTCTGGATGGATACCCGAACCGCCGATCTGGTTGCCCGGGTGGCCGCCGATGGCGGGCAGGACCGGCTGCGCGCGGCCACCGGCCTGCCGCTCGCCACCTATTTCTCGGGACTGAAGCTGCGCTGGCTGCTCGACACCGTGCCCGGCGCGCGGGCCCGGGCCGAAGCGGGCGAACTGCTGTTCGGCAATGTCGATACCTGGCTGGCCTGGCAGTTGACCGGGCTGCACGTGACCGACGTGACCAATGCCTCGCGCACCCAGCTGATGAACCTGGCGACGCTCGATTGGGACGAGGAGATCCTGCGCCTGCTTGAAATTCCGCGCGCCTGCCTGCCTGAGATTCGCTCGTCGAGTGAAGTCTATGGGAAATGCACCGGCGTGCTTGAAGGGGTGTCGCTGGCGGGGATCCTGGGCGATCAGCAGGCCGCGCTGTTCGGGCAGGCCTGCCTTGCGCCGGGCGAGGCCAAGAACACCTATGGCACCGGCTGCTTCATGCTGATGAACACCGGCGAAAAGCCGTTCCCGTCTGAGGCCGGCCTGCTGACCACGCTGGGCTACAAGCTGGGCGAGGCGCCTGCGGTCTATGCGCTGGAAGGTTCGATTTCGATTGCCGGAGCGCTGGTGCAATGGCTGCGCGACAATCTGGGGCTGGTTGCCAATGCCGCCGAGATCGAGGCCTTGGCCGCGAGCGTGGAGGACAATGGCGATGTCTATTTCGTCCCGGCCTTTTCCGGGCTCTACGCGCCGCACTGGGATGACAGCGCCCGCGGGGTAATCGCCGGGCTGACGCGGTTTGCAGGCAAGGGCCATCTGGCGCGTGCGGTGCTGGAGGCAACCGCATTCCAGACCCGTGAAGTGCTGGATGCCATGACCAGGGATTCGGGCGTGGCGATCACCGAACTCAGAACCGATGGCGGCATGGTGGTCAACGAGCTGCTGATGCAGTTCCAGTCCGACATCCTGGGCGTGCCGGTGATGCGCCCCAAGGTGATCGAAACGACTGCACTGGGCGCCGCCTATGCCGCAGGTCTTGCGGTCGGTTACTGGTCCTCCACCGCCGATATCTCCGCGAACTGGGGCGTCGACAAGCGCTGGCACCCGGCCATGCCCGAGGATCGCCGTGCTGCGCTTTATGCCAAATGGAACAAGGCCGTGGCGCGCAGCCGGGACTGGGTGGACTGAGGCGTGGCAAAGAAGTTCGACATGGCTGCCGATAACCGTAGCCGGGCAAATCTTCTCGCCCGGCTGGAGCCTTACTGGAAGATGGAGGCGGGCAACGCGATCGCGCTGCCGCTGTTGATGTTTGCGCTCAGCAAAGGCCAACTCGGTTGGGTCAGTCTGATCCCGATGTCCGCGATGGTCATGCTGTTGGTGATCGGTGCGCTGTATTGGCGTGGAAAGGTCCGCCAGCTCCGCGGCAAGGCGCATAATTCGTCAAGAACTCTGGAAGTGATCGATTACCTCCAAGAGCGAGCGCTTGTCCTCACCTTGACGGGATGTGCGACCGCCGTCGCCGGATGGCTGGTGCCGGGTCTTGCAGTTGGCACCGCAGACAAGAT
Source organism: Novosphingobium sp. (assembly GCF_020852455.1). Lineage (GTDB taxonomy): Bacteria > Pseudomonadota > Alphaproteobacteria > Sphingomonadales > Sphingomonadaceae > Novosphingobium. The sequence goes on along the minus strand of NZ_JADZAT010000006.1, from coordinate 99,850 downwards.
TGCGGCCAGCGTCAGCGCGGTGCTCGCCCTGCTTGAATACATAAATTACTATCACCGCCAATTGCAGCATTTTGATAACAAGGCCGATTTTCGCCGGCTTCTGGCCGGCAAGGGCTTTCGCCAATCGTGGATGGCGCGCGATCTGGCGGCCTGGCGGGCCGGACGATCCGCCTAACGCATCAGCAGGATCGAAATCCGCCGGTTGCGCGGATCCTCGGGCTTGTCCCTGACCAGCGGTTCGCGGTCAGCCACGCCCTCGATCTTGCGAAAGCGGTTTTCGGCGATGCCGTGCTGCATCAGCGCCTGGCGGGTCGCTTCGGCGCGACCGGCTGACAGCGACCAGTTGTTGGCCCCCGCGCCGCCGTTCCAGGGCAGGGCATCGGTGTGGCCGCGGATCGAGATTCCGCCCAGTTCGCTAGACAGCATGGCCGAAATCGCCTCAAGCAGCCCGGCCGCATCGGGGGTCAGCACCGTGGTGCCCAGCTGGAACATCGAGAAATCGGCATCATCGACCAGATCGATCCGGATCCCTTCGGAGGTATCGATCATCCGCACCTGCTTGGCCAGCTTCGACAGGCGGGCATTGGCGGCCAGCTTGGCTGCCAGCTTTTGCTGCATCTGGCCCATCTTCTTGATCTTGTCGGCGCCCTCCTTGGGCCCACCGGTGGTATCGCGCGGGATCGTCATCGAGCGCGTTCCGGTCTGCCCGGCGCGGTTGGGATAGCTGTCAACATCGGTGATCGAACTGCCGCCCAGCATGCCATTGGACCCCGCGCTTTCCTGCTTCAGCTTGACCAGCGTGGGGGTGAAATAGTCGGCAATGCCCTTGCGCTGCTTTTCGGTGGTTGCGCCCAGCAGCCACAGCAGCAGGAAGAAGGCCATCATCGCGGTCACGAAATCGGCATAGGCCACCTTCCAGGCGCCCCCGTGGTGGCCGCCGGCCACCACCGTGACCTTCTTGACGATGATCGGCGGCGGCAGTTCGTTCTTGCCGCGCGAATTCTTGGCAGCAGCCATGGCCTAGCGCCCGCGCAGCGCGTCGAGCAGTTCGGACAGGCCGGGGCGGAAATCGTGCCCCAGGCCGGAGCGCGCGCCTTCGACCACCAGCGGCTGCGGCCAGCCGTGCAAGGACGCGATCACCACCTGCTTGACCGCGTGGAAGATCTGCTCGTCGGCCTCGATGATCTGCTTCAGCCGCCCGGCCATTGGTGCAACGATGCCATAGGCCAGCAGCACCCCCATGAAGGTCCCGACCAGCGCCGAGCCGATCATCCCGCCCAGTACCGAAGGCGGCTTGTCGATCGAGCCCATGGTCTTGACCACGCCCAGCACCGCCGCAACGATCCCCAGCGCGGGCAGGGCATCGGCCAGGTTCTGCAGCGCGTGCTGCGGTTCGTGCATTTCATGGAAGTGCTGCTTCATCGCATTGTCCATCACTTCCTCGACCGCGTGGACTTCCAGCGTGCCCGAGGAGACCACGATCAGGGTCAGCGTATCGCAGATCAGCGCGGTCAGCGGCTTGTTGGCCAGCAGGCGCGGGAATTCGGCGAAGATCGGCGAGTTCTGCGGCTCGGTCACGTGGCTTTCCAGCGCCACCGGGCCTTCGGCGCGGAGCAGTTTCATCAGCTTGGTGGTCAGGATGATCGCGTCGATATGATCCTGCTTGGTGTGGCGGGGGCCCTTGAACACCTTGCCGAAACCGCCGCCGAAAGCCTTGATTCCGTGCAGGTTGTTGCCGGTCACGATCGCGCCCGCCGCGGCGCCGCAGATAATCAGCATTTCGTGCGGGATTGCGTGCATCACCGGGCCCAGCGCACCGCCGGTTATGGCGAAGCCGCCAAAGACCATTACGATCAGGATCACGATACCGATTGCGGCGTACATTCTTACCCCCTGGAATTCAGTAGCTTAGGTGTCAGTGCAACACGTCGAACAACGACAGCGAGGCCAGCCTTGCAAAGCTGGCCTGGCTGGCTTCGAGCACGGTCATGGTCTGCTGGAGCTGCGAGATCGCCAGCGCCAGATCGGTCCCGCCGACGTCGGCCTGCTCCTCGGCGCGCAGCTGGCCCATCTGGGTGCGGCGCTCGGTGTTGAGGTCGATCCAGTTGAGCCGCGCGCCGACCACGGTCTGCTGGGTGGTGATCGCCTCCAGCCCGGTGTCGAGCGCGCCCATTGCATCGCGCGCGGCCTGCGCCGGGTCGGGCACGGCGCCTTTCAGCGCATCGCTGAGGGTCCGGATCACCGCGAACAGGTCGGTCGGTGTGCCGCCATGGGTGAAGTTCAGCACTTCCGGCCCGGTCAGCCCGCGGGTCACGCTCTGCCCGTCGCCCAGCGGCAGGTCGCTGGCGGTGGGCGTGCCGATGTAAAGCGGGTTGCCCGCCGGATCGAGCGTATAGGCATCACCCGGCGCGTCGCCGCCGAACAGGGCATGACCGGCGCTGTCGCGGGTGTTGGCCATGCGCACGATCTCGTCGCGAAGCTGGTCAAGCTCGGTCGCGATCCCGGCGCGCTGGCTGGCGGTCAGCACGCCGTTGGCGGCCTGGGTGGCCAGTTCCTGCACCCGGATCAGCGAATCCGCAAAGCTCGACAGCGCCTGGTCGGTCAGGGTCAGATCGCTGCTGGCGCGCGCGGCGACGGCCTTGTCGATCTCGGCAAAGCTGTCAGCCCGGCCCAGCGTGCGCAGCCGCGCCGCCGCAACCGGATCATCCGAACCGGTCGCCAGTCGCTGGCCGCTGCTGATCGCTGCCTGCAGGGCATCGGCCCGTGCGCGCAGGGTGGCAAGATCCTGGTTCGAGCGATCGTAGAAGGCGCTGGTGCTGACAGAGGTCATGGCATGGCTCCCGGGCTGCTAGCGGATCGCCAGCAGGGTATCGAACATGTCGGAGGCGACCTGGATCGCCTTGCTGCTGGCCTGAAAGGCCTGCTGGAAGCGGACCAGATTGACCGCTTCCTCATCAAGGTTGACCCCGGCCTGGCTGTCGAGCGCGAGCCGCGCGGCCCCGGCGATCGCGTCAAGCGCTTCGCTGGTCAGCTTGCGGCCCTGGGTCGCGCTGGCGACCTGGAACAGCAGCCCGCTGGCCTGGCCGGAAATGTCGGCGGCGGAAAAGGCGTTGCGCATCGCCGCAAGGTTGGCCGGATCGCGGCTGCCCGCAGGGGCGCCCGCCGGCGCGGTGGCCAGCTGGGCGCCGCTGCCCAGCGCCAGCGCGATCCCTGCCGCGCCGCTGCCCGAAAACATCGGCTGGCCTGGTGTTCCATCCAGCGCGACCCCGCTGGCCTGCGCGGCATTGGCAGTGGCGATCAGCGAATCCGCAACCGCATCAAGGCTGGTCCGGGTATCGCGGACCATCACCAGTCCCTGCGCGGCGGCGGCCAGCGATCCCGATGACAGCGTCACCGCGCTGGCGCCCAGCGCAAAGGACAGGGTGCCATCGCCCGCAGTGGCCGAGGTGAGCGTGCCCGAGGTGTTGCCGGCCACCAGCTGCGGCCCGGCCGCGCCGCCAATCCGCACCGTCACGGTCTGGTCGGCGGCAAAGCTGACCGACAGGTCGGTATAGTCCGACAGGTTCTTGAGCAGTGCGTCGCGCCGGTCGAGCAGCGAAACCTGATCGCTGCTGCCCGGTGTCGCGCGGGCCAGCTGGACATTCAGCTGGGCCAGCTGCTGGCCAAACAGGTTGACCTGCGCAACCCCGGCATCGGCATCGAAATGCAGCCCTTCGGCCACGGTATCCAGCCCGCTGGCCGCCAGGTTGAAGGTCTTGGTCAGCGTCCGCGCATCTTCCAGCACCGCCGTGCGCAGCGACGGATCGACCGGATCGGTCGCCAGGCGTTGCAGCGCGTTTTCAAACTGGGTCAGCGCCGGAAAGACCCGCGCCTGTTCCAGCGCGGCCTCGACATTCTGCCAGGTCTGCAGCTCCTCCGAAGCACGCCGGGCATCGCCGCTGGTGCGGCGCACTTCGGCCTGGCGAAAGCCGTCCGCATTGCGTTGCAGCCCGTCGATCCTGACGCCCGACAGCGACAGGTCGCCAACCCGGCCATAGCCCCCGGCCAGCGCCACTTCGGACTGGCGCAGGCTGCGCCGGACATAGCCTTCGGTGCCGGCATTGGCGATGTTCTGGCTGGTCACGTCCAGCCCGGCACGCGCGGCGCGGACCCCGCTGGCGGCAATGTTGAGGAGGTCGGAGGACATCAGTCAGAACCCTTTGGCGTAATCGCAACAAGGGTCCCCATCCCGCTTGCGGGAGGGGTTAGGGGTGGGTGAGTCTGAAATCGCGAATTGCTGGTTGAACCGACTGGCCCACCCCCGGCCCCTCCCGCAGGCGGGAGGGGGGAAACTTGAGCCGCCAAATGCCGCTCGATCATCCTGCCCAGGCCAAACGAACCCTGCTGCGCGGCCAGGTCGGCAAAGTGTTCGTCCTGCATCTGGCGAAAGGTATCGAGCCCCTGGCTGCCCAGCACATCGCCGCCAAAGCTGCTCTTGCGCGCGGCGGCCAGCATCTGGCGCACGAAGATCGCCTCGAACTGCTGCGCCGCCTTGGCCAGCTGTTCGCGGTTGCTGCCGTGGCTGGCGGGCAGGCTGCCGGTGGCCAGCATCGGGGAACTGATCGGGGTCATATCACTTCGATCTCCGCCTTCAGGGCACCGGCTTCTTTCAGCGCCTCGAGGATCGCCACCAGGTCGGACGGGCCGACCCCCAGCAGGTTCAGCGCATCGACCAGCTTGGCCAGCGATGCCCCCGGCTTGAACAGCATGACCGACCGGCCATCCTCTTCGGCGCTCAATTTGCTGTCTTCCTGAACGGCAGTCTGGCCGCGACTTAAAGGGGCGGGCTGGACGACCTGCGGATTTTCATCGATCCGCACGGTCAGCTTGCCGTGACTGATCGCCGCCGGATAGAGCCTGACCGCGGTGTTGATCACCACCGTCCCGGTGCGGCTGTTGACCACCACCTTGGCGGCGGCTTCAGCCGGGGTCACCTCGATCATCTCGATCGCGGCCATCATGCTGGCGCGTTCATTAGGGCCCGCTGGCAGGCGCAGCGACAGGGTGATGCCATCGTCGATCGTGGCGGTGCCCGGCCAGCGCCGGTTGATTGCATCGCGCACCCGGGTCGCGGTCAGGAAATCGGACTGGTAGAGGTTCCAGCGCAGCACTTCGCCGCTGTCGAACCCGGTCGCGACGCTGCGTTCCACGCTGGCGCCATCGGCGATCCGGCCGACAGTGGGCACATTGACCGTCAGCTTCGATCCATCGGCGCCCGAAATGCCCAGCCCGCCAACCGCCAGGTTGCCCTGGGCCATGGCATAGATCTGCCCGTCCGCGCCATAGAGGGGCGCCAGGATCAGCGCCCCGCCGCGCAAGGATTTGGCCTTGCCCAGCGCCGAAACGGTCACGTCGATCCGCTGCCCGGGTTTGGCAAAGGCCGGCAGGTCGGCAGTCACGATCACGGCTGCCGCGTTCTTGAGCGCGGGATTGACTCCGGGCGGCAATTGCACGCCGACCCGGCCCGACACCCCGTGCATCGCCTGGGTCAGGTATTCCAGGCTGTCATCGCCCGTACCAGCCAGGCCGACAACGATGCCGTAACCGGTCAACTGGTTGCTGCGCACCCCTTGAAATGCGCCCAGATCGCGCACGCGTTCGGCGTGGGAAGGTGCTGGCAAGGCCAGCACCGCCAGCGCGCAAAGCAGGGCTCTGAAAATGGCTTTCAGCATCGGCGTATCCTCAGAACGGACTGATCATGTTGAAGAATTTGGACAGCCAGCCTTCGCGGCTGGCGCGGCTGACCGGGCCGTTGCCGGCATAGGTGATCCGCGCATCGGCCACCCGGGTGGAGGCGACGCGGTTGTCGGCATCAAGGTCTGACAGGCGGACGATGCCGGACAGCTGCACCCATTCCTCGCCCTGGCTCAGCATCAGGCGCTTCTGTCCGCGCACCAGCGCGGTGCCATTGGGGCGGACTTCGGCAATGGTGACCGACAGTTCGCCGGCCAGGGTGCTGGCCTGGGTTGCGCTGCCATCGCCCTTGAACGCGGTGTTGCCGCTGGCGGCCAGGCTTTCGGGCTTGATGAAGCTGAGCGGGCCGGACGCGGGCGGGGTGACGCCAAAGCTGCCGCTCTTGGCGCTTTTCGATCCGGCGCTCTTGCTGGTGCTGGTCTGTTCGACCAGCACGATGGTCAGCGGATCGCCCACCGCCTGCGCGCGGTGCCCGGTATAGAGCGCGGCATAGCCGGCCTGCGGGTTGAAGATCGAACCATCGGCCGATCTGGGCGCGGCCACCGGCGGCGGCAGCGCGGCTTCGAACCCGGCTTGCGGCTTGGGTCCGGCGCAGGCCTGGGTAGCGAAGGCCAGCACCCCCAGCACCAGGCCGGCCGGCTTGCAGATTGCAGAAGGCATCGCAGTTTACCTCACAATGTCTGGTTGGCGTTGCGCAGCATTTCATCGACCGCGCTGATCATCTTGGAATTGATTTCGTAGGCCCGCTGGCATTCGATCATGTCGACCAGCTCCTCGACCACGTTGACGTTCGAACTTTCCAGCATCCCCTGGCGGATCGCCCCGCGCACCCCGTCGCCCGCGGCGCCGATCTGGGCCGGGCCGCTGGCGGCGGTTTCGCTCAGGAAGTTGTCGCCCAGTGCCTGCAGTCCGGCCGGGTTGGCGAAACTGGCGATCGTGATCTGGCCGATCTCGGTCGGGACCGCGCTGGCCCCGGTGGTGACGGTCACGGTGCCGTCGTTGCCAACGGTGATCGCAGCGGCATCCTCGGGAATCGCAATTGCCGGTTGCACGGCATAGCCCTGCGCGGTGACCAGCTGGCCTTCGGCCGAACGGCTGAAATTGCCGGCGCGGGTATAGCCCAGCTTGCCGCCGGGCAGCTGGACCTGGAAATAGCCATCGCCATCCAGCGCGAGGTCGAGCCCGTTGCCGGTCGGATTGAGCGTGCCCTGGGTGGTGATCGCGGTGGTCGATTGCACCGACACCCCGGTGCCCAGATTGAGCCCGGTGGCATAGGCGGTTTCGGTCGAGCTCTGCTGCCCGGCGATCCGGTCATCCTGATAGGCCAGGGTGGCGAAATTCGCGCGGTCGCGCTTGTATCCGGTGGTGCCGATGTTCGCCAGGTTGTTGGCGATCACCCGCATCCGCGCATCCTGCGCTTCAAGCCCGGTGCGGGCGACGTGGAGAGCTGAGGTGGGCATGGGTTACTCCTTGGGAATTTCTGGTCAGCCCAGCCGCATCAGGCTGGCGCCGCCTTCGTCGAGTTCCTTGGCGGTCGCGACCAGCTTGGTGCGGATGTCGTAGAGCCGCTGGGCCTCGACCATTTCGATCAGCACCTGGCTGGGTTTGACGTTCGATTGTTCAAGCGCGCCGGGGATCACCCGTGCTTCCAGATCCTGCGGCAGCACACCGCCGCCATAGACCCGGAACAGCCCGTCGAGCCCTTTCTCGATCCGGCTGCCGCGCCAGCTGGCCAGCTTGATCCGGCCGATCTGCTGGGGCGGAGCTTCGGGCTGGGCCTTGTCGCGGACCAGTACGGCGCCGTCCTGACCGATCGCAACCGCGCCGTCCGGCGGCACGCTGATCGGGCCGCTATCGCCCAGCACCGGCACCCCCTCGCCATTGACCAGCAGGCCCGCCGGCGAGATCGAAATGTCGCCGCGGCGGGTATAGGCCTCGGTGCCGTCGCTGGCCTGGACGCTCAGCAGCGCATCGCCCTGCAAGGCCAGGTCGAGCGGACGGCCGGTTTCGACCAGTGCTCCGGCATCCATCTGCGCGCCATAGACCGAGGAATCGTTCATCGAACGCACTTCCAGGCTGGGGCCCTCCAGTGTCATCGGCGTCTGCGCCATCACCTCGGCACGAAAGCCGGGGGTCTGCGCATTGGCCATGTTGCTGGCAATCATCCGTTCGCGCGCCATCGAGGCGTTCATGCCGGTGACGGCGGTCCAGATCAGGCGGTCCATTGTATGCCTACCTTTCCAGCCAACTTCCAAAACCGCTCAGTCCTCCGGCTCCTCAGGACGAACGGGGTTGGGAAGCGAGGGTTCATCAGGTGCGCAGGTTGACGATCGTCTGCGACAGCTGGGTCGCGGTATCGATCGCCTTGGCATTGGCCTGGAAATAGCGCTGGGCAGTGATCAGCCCGACCATTTCCTCGGCAATATCGACGTTGGACTGCTCAAGGCTGCCCGAACGGATATTGCCGAACCGCGCCGCGCCGGGCTGGTTGTAGCTGGCCGGACCGGAAATCCCGGTCGAGCCCCAATCCTGGTTGCCCAGCTGAAGCAGCCCGGTTGGCGCGACGAAGGCCGCCAGCGCGACCTTGCCGACCGACTGGGTGGTGCCATCGGCATAGGAGGCGATCAGCGAGCCGTCGGTGTTGACTGTCACCCCGACAAAGTCCGAACCCGCGCCATTGGTCAGCGGGATCGCGGCGTCCTGCGGGGTCAGCGAGGTGACCGCGCCGGCGGCGTCAACTGGCAGGATCTGGAGCCGGCTGCCAACCGAGTCGGTGATGAACCCGGCCCCGTCGAGGCTGAAATTGCCGTTGCGGGTGTAGAAGGTCTTGCCGGTGATCGGGCTGACCTTGGTGAAGAAACCTTCGCCGTCGATCGCCAGGTCCAGCGCGGCGCCGGTCTGCTGGACCGGACCCAGCGAAAAGTTCTGGTCGATCGACAGCACGGTCGAACCGATGCCCTTGACCAGCTTGGGATTGGTCGCGGCCGAGCTGGAGACGATGTCGGCGAAATTGACCCGGCTTTTCTTGAACCCGGTGGTTTCGGCATTGGCCAGGTTGTTGGCGATCACCGACAGTTCGGTCTGGGCGTTCTTGAGGCCGTTGAGGGAGGTGTAGAAGGACATCGGGGTTACTCCTGTGTGACGGTTTGGGGTGCGCCCTGGGCGCTCAGCACCTGGTCGAGCTGGGTCGAGATCGCCTTCAGCGTCGAATTGATGTTCTCGATCCCCGAGAGCGAGGAAAACTGCGCCATCTGGGCGATCATTTCCTTGTTATCGACCGGCTCAAGCGGGTCCTGCAGCTTCATCTGGGTGGTCATCAGGCGGATGAAATCGGCCTGTCCGAGCATCTGCGAAGGTGGCCGGGAGGCGCCTTGCTGCGCGGCGGAAGTTACTGAAGAAACAGCCATTATTTCATCCTCATGGTATCGAGCATCAACTGCTTGGCGGTGGAAATCGCCTCGACCAGGTTCTGGTACTGGCGCGAGGCATCGAGCATCTCGACCATCTCGGCATTGGCATCGACCGGGGCGGTGAAAATGTAGCCCTCGCCATCGGCCAGCGGGTGGTTGGGATTGTATTCCTTCATCGCCGCAGAATTGGTCCGCAACACATTGGAAACATTGACGGTCGAAAGCCCGCTGGCGCGGTCGTACTGCTCGGAAAAGACCGCGCGGATCGGGCGGTAGGCTTCCTGTTCGCTGGCCGCGACCGAACCGGCATTGGCCAGGTTCGAGCTGGCCGCGTTCATCCGCACCAGCTGGGCCGACATGCCGCGCTGGGCGACCCCGAACAGGGTGAGGGGGGCAGGGGCGGCCACGCTCAATCGCCCTTCAGCGCGCGGGTCAGGGTATCGACCCGTCCGCGAATGAAGCTGAGTGTTGCCTGGTAACCGATTGCATTTTCAGCAAATGCGGTCTGCTCGGTGGCCATCTCGACGGTGTTGCCGTCAAGGCTGGGCATCACCGGCACGCGGTAGCGCATCGCCCCCGCTGCCGACATATCGAGCGACTGACCGCCCTGCCGCGCTTTCAGCGCCGCAGCGAAATCGATGTCGCGCGCCTTGTAGCCGGGGGTCCCGGCATTGGCGATGTTGGAGGTGATCAGCCCCAGCCGCTGCGAGCGCAGCTGAAGCGCATCCCCGTGAATTCCGAACAGGCTGGTGGCCATGGCACACTCCTTCGCATCCGTGCGTGCCAGGTGTTCAGCAAGCGCCGTGCCAACTGCGCAAATGGCGGAATTGTGCGGGCTGCTGTCCCGTTAAGGCGGCAAGATCCTGCCGCATCCGGCAAATTTCGTCCGCCGCCTGAAATGCTTGCCGGGGCACACGTTCTAACTGGTCGAACGCGTGCGAAGGGAGCGCCGATGAACCTGTTGAACCTGGTCGATGGACCATCCGCGCTGATCGTGTTCGGCGGGACCGCGCTGGCCACCGTGCTGCGCGCCGGCTGGAGCGATTGCCGGCTGACCTGGACCAAGCTGCGCGCGCTGGGCGAGGACGGTTTCGATCCCGAGGCGGCACGGGCCGAACTGGCGCTGCAGATCCAGGAGATCCAGCAGGACGGCCTGTTCCGCGCCCAGCCGCATCGCTTTGGCGACAGCGAATTCGACGAGGCAACCGATGCGCTGATCACCCAGCGATCGTTGCCGGCGCTGATGAGCGCGCATGAAGCTCACCGCGCCCGCCGCCTTGGCGAGGCCGAGCGGGCGGTGCGCACATTGGCCCAGGCGGCCGAGCTTTCGCCGGTCTTCGGCCTGGCGGGCACCCTGATCTCGCTCAGCCAGCTGCCCGCCGAGGGGATCGCGCGCGGTTCGTTTACTGCGGCGATCTCGATGGCGGTGGTGACCACGCTTTACGGACTGCTCGGCGCGAACCTGCTGCTCGCGCCGCTCTCGCGGATGGTTGAGCGCAAGGCGCAGGCCGAGGAAGTCGAGCGTCAGAAGGTGATCGACTGGCTGGCCGGGCAAGTTGCCAAGGCCATGCCGCCGCGCCCCCGGGCCGAACGGCTCGCCGCCGTGCCGGCCGAGGCGATATGATCGCGCGCGCCGGCAGCGGCTGGCAGACCGTGCTGGCCGACCTGTCGCTGATCCTGTTCATGGTCACCGCTGCGGTCGTCAGCGAAGATCCCGGAACCGCCCGGCCAGCGCCGCCCGCTTTGCCCGCCCGCCCGGCCTTGCCCGCGCTGGGCGAGCCGGTTGCGGTGTGGAGCGCGGCGGCGGGCGGGCCGGACCTGGCCGAATGGCTGGCGACCACCGCGCATGATCCGCGCTTGCGGGTGACTATCGTCGCCTCCCCAGTGGAGGCCGAAGCTGCCTTGCAGCTGGCGCGCAGTGCCGGGCGGCCCGCGCGGGTGCTGATCGAACCCGATGCTCAGGGGCCGCCGCTCGCCACGCTGACCTATGACCAGGCGCTGGTGGCACGCGGCTTGCAACCCATGACCGGACAACCTGCCAAGGAGAAGGCGCCATGATCCGTTACCCCATCTTCCTGCTTGGGCTGGCCCTCGCGGCGCCCGCGCTGGCGCAGAGCCATGCCGATCTCGACGCGGTCGATCGCGCTGTGGCCCAGTTCACCGGCCTGCCGCAGGGCCAGCCCGGCGGCGCGGCCTTGCCGGTTGACCGGCGCCTGCGACTGGCGCCCTGCCGCGTGCCATTGGCGACCGGCTGGTACGGCGCGCGGCAGGATACGGTTGAGGTGGCGTGCCCGGTGCCGGGCGGCTGGAAGCTGTTCGTGCCGCTGGCTGGCCAAGCCCGGGGCGAGGCCGCACCCGTAGCCGTGGCGCGCGGCGATGCGGTTTCGATCGCGGTCAGCGGTGAGGGCTTCACCGTCGCGCAATCGGGCGAAGCGCTTGAAAGCGGGCCGATCGGTGCCTGGATCAAGGTCCGCACCGCCAATCCCGCCGCACCGGCGCTGCGCGGCAGGGTGCTGCGCCCGGGGCTGGTCGGCATTGCATTGCCGTGATCCGGCATTTTGCTGCCGCCTGCCCTTAAAGCCGGAATGCCGGTGCCGTTCTTGGGTCTGACGAACTAGCAAGGAGCGGCACCATGCCCCCCATCGAACTTGGACCGCTTGGTCCCCAGACGCCCCGCGGCACTGGCGCGGTGGCACAAGGCAAGGCCACCCCGGTGGCCAGTGATACCGCGCGGGCGCATGCCGCGCCGCAATCGGCGGTGCAGCGCAGCGCCGCGCTCGATCCCGGCGAGGCCCCGGTCAACGCCGAACGCGTCGCGGAAATCCGCAAGGCGATCGAGCGCGGCAGCTATCCGGTGCTGCCGATGAAGGTTGCCGACGCGATGATTGCCGCCGGATTTTTGCTGAGGAGCGGGAAATGACCTCTGCCCAATTGCGCGATACCTTGCGGCAGATGGTTGCCGTGCTGCAGGAAGAACGGCAGGCGCTTGCCGGGCTCGACCTTGATGCGATCATGGGCTGCGCGCAGGACAAGGTCGCGCTGTGCGGCACGATCGACCTGGCCGGCCCCTTTGCCGACGCCGGTGCAATCGACGAGGAATGCCGCGGCCTGCTTGATGCCGCGCGGCGGCTGAACGAGGTAAACCGCCAGGTTCGCAACCTGATTGCCGCCAATGTCGCGGCGCGGCTTGATGCCCTGACCGGCACGCCCGCGCTCTACCGCGCGGGCAGTGCCGGCTATGCCTATGCCGGCGCTCGCTAAGCGCATCTGCTGAATTGGCACGCCCCTTGCTGAACACCCTGCAACGTCAACCCGTTGCGGGAGTTCCGCTTGAGCGAGGCCAGATCGATCGGTGCCACGGCGCCCACACCGCAAGTCCACGCGGCTATCGCCCGGGCCAGCCAGGCCACGGGCATCGACTTTTCCTATCTGCTGGGACAAGCGCGGCTTGAATCGAGCCTCAATCCCGATGCCAGGGCCGGCACGTCGAGTGCGGCCGGGCTTTATCAGTTCACCCGGGGAACCTGGCTGGCCACGCTGGACCGGCACGGCAGCGAGCACGGGCTGGGCTGGGCCGATGCGGCGATCCAGGGCGGGCGGGTACGCGATCCGGCCCTGCGCCAGCAAGTGCTGGCGCTGCGCTATGATCCCGATGCCTCGGCGCTGATGGCTGCCGAGCTGGCCAGCGACAACCGCAATTACCTGGCCAGTGTGCTGGGCCGCGAGCCCGATCCGGCCGAGCTGTACATGGCGCACTTCCTGGGCGCCGATGGGGCCGGGCGGTTCCTGACCGCCCTGGCCACCGATCCCGGGCAGAGCGCTGCGGCGCTGTTCCCCAAGGCCGCAGGCGCGAACCGGGCGATTTTCTATGACGCCAGCGGTGCGCCGCGCTCACTGGGCGGGGTGATGGAATTGCTGCGCGGCAAGATGGCGCGGGCGATGGGGAGTGCCGGTCCCGATGACTGGCTCCCCTCCCCAGGGGAGAGGGGCTGGGGGTGGGGGAACCATGTCGGCGTTGAACCCCCATCCCAACCCTTCCCCACCGGGGAAGGGCTTTCACAACCAACAAGCCGCCCCTCGATGGCCGATACCCTGGCCGCCACGTTTGGCGCCGGGCGCGAGGCGATGCCGGCGCATGTCCGTCAGGCCTATGGCAAGCTGCGGGTCTTCGGGCTGTGAACTGGCTGGCGCGCATCAAGCCCAGCGCCTTTGCGCTGCCGGCCGGGATCCTGACGCTGATCTGCCTGATGGTGGTGCCGACCCCGGCGGTGCTGCTCGACCTGTTCTTCGTGCTCAACATCGCGCTGTCGGTGGCGATCCTGATGGCGGCGATGAATGCCGAAAAGCCGCTCGACTTCAGCGCGTTCCCGTCAGTCCTGCTGTTCGCAACGCTGCTGCGGCTGGCGCTCAACGTCGCCTCGACCCGCGTGGTGCTGGTCAACGGCCATGAAGGCGGGGCGGCGGCCGGGCACGTGATCGAGGCCTTCGGTGCCTTCCTCGTCGGCGGCAATTTCGCGGTCGGGCTGTTTGTTTTCATGATCCTGATGATCATCAACATGGTGGTCATCACCAAGGGCGCGGGGCGCGTTTCGGAAGTATCGGCGCGCTTCACGCTTGATGCCTTGCCGGGCAAGCAGATGGCGATCGATGCCGATCTGGCCGCCGGGCTGCTCACCGCCGACGAAGCCAAGGCGCGCCGCCGCGAAGTGGCGACCGAGGCCGATTTCTACGGCTCGATGGACGGTGCCAGCAAGTTCGTGAAGGGTGATGCGATCGCCGCGCTGCTGATCCTGGCAGTCAACATCGTTGCCGGCTTCGCGCTGGGGATGATCAGCCACGGCCTGACAGCGGGCGAAGCGGCCGAGAACTACATTACCCTCGCGGTCGGCGATGCGCTGGTGGCGCAGGTGCCCGCGCTGCTGCTGTCGATCGCGGCGGCGGTGATCGTCACCCGCGTATCCGACAGCCGCGATCTGGCCGGGCAGATCGGCGGGCAGCTCGCCAATCCCGGCACCTGGCTGCCGGTGGCGGTGATCCTGGGCGCGATCGGGATGATCCCGGCGATGCCGCAGACAGTGTTCCTGCCCGCTGCCGCGCTGGCCGGGTGGCTGTGGCACGCGCTGGCCAAACGCGCCGCGCGGCCCGCCCCGGTGGCCGCCACCGAGCCGCCGGCCGAGCCGGGCCGGATCCTGCTGGAGGAAGTGTCCGATCACACCCTGGTGACGATCGAGCTGGGCTATGGTCTGGTTCATCTGGTCGACGACCGACGCGGATCGCCGCTGGTGGCGCGGATCACCGGGGTGCGCAAGCAGCTCAGCCAGCTGTTCGGCTTCATCGTTCCGCAATTCCGGGTTCGCGACAGCCTTGACCTGCCGCCGGGCGACTATCGCATCACGCTGGGCGGGGTTCCGCTGGGTGGCGGCTCGGTGCGTCCGGAGCGGATCCTGGCGATCGATGCCGGCGACGTTCGTCCCGGCGTGCAGCTGCCGGGCGAGGAGACCCGCGATCCCAGCTTTGGCTGCCCGGCGGTGTGGATCGATCCGGCGCAGCGCGATCTGGCGATCGCCGAGGGTTACCTGACCGTGGATGCCAGCACCGTGATCGCCACCCAGCTCAACCAGCTGCTGGGTGACCGCCCGCAGGCGCTGTTCGGGCCGGATGAGCTCAAGGCGATTCTTGATGCGGTCAAGGACCATGCTGCCGGACTGGTCGAGGCGGTGCATCCCGCGCCGCTGTCGCTCGCCGCGCTGACCCGGCTGTTTCGCGCGCTGCTGGAAGACGGGCTGCCGATCGGCCACCCGCTGCCGATCCTGGCCGCGCTGGCGCAGGGCGTGCAGCAGACGCAGGAGCACGACCGGCTGGTCGATCTGGTCCGCGCCGAACTGGGCGGGATGATCGTCGGGCGGATCTGCGCGCCGGGCGAACGCCTGCCGGTGCTGACGCTCGACGCCCAGCTGGAGGCAGCGATCGTCCAGGGCCTGGCCGATCCGGCGACTGGCCAGCCGGTGATCGAGCCCGATCTGGCGCGCAGCATCGGCGATCATGTCGCCGCGCTGATTGCCGAGCGCGGCCCCGGTGCCGGCCCGCCCGCGCTGATCGTCCAGCCGCGCGCCCGCCGTGCACTGGCCGCGTTGCTGCGGCTGCGCGCACCGGCCTGCACCGTCCTGTCAATTGCCGAACTGCCCGCCGCCCAGCCGATCGAGGTGCTGGCCGTGATCGGTGCACCGGCGCTTCCGCAACCTTCACCCGAACCTGAAATCGAAAGTGTGCTGGCATGATCCACGATCAAAAGAGCTTTTCCGCCGCCGAGGCCTATCGCGGCGCCAGTGCCGAGCGGATCCGCCGCTTCGTGCCGATGGTCCGGCGGCTGGCCTGGCATGTCCATGGCGGCGGACGCCAGGGGATCGAGCTGGAAGACCTGATCCAGGCGGGGATGGTCGCGCTGACCGAAGCCGCCCAGAAACACGCCGGGCCGACCGAGGACGGCTTTGCCGCCTATGCCAAGCTGCGGGTGCGCGGGGCGATGGTTGACCTGATTCGCCGCCATGTGCCGCTGAGCCGCGGCGCTGTCGAACGCCGCCGCCAGTTGCGCGAGGCCGAGACTGCGCTGCGCGGCCAGCTGGGCCGCGATCCGCAGCCCCGCGAACTGGCAGAGGCGCTGGGCATTGGCGAAGCCGAACTGGAAGCGCTGCGCGGATCGAGCGAACCGCTGCGCTTCGAATCGATCGACCTGGCCTATTCCGATGCCGACATGGCCTTTGCCGATGAACGGCCCGACGGTTTTGCGATCCTGGCTGATACGGAACTGCGCGAAGCGGTGGCCGGGGCGATCGCGCTGCTGCCCGATCGGCTGCAACTGGTGATCCAGCTCTACTTCGTCGAAGAGTTGAATCTGGCCGAAATTGCCGAGGCGCTGCAGGTCTCGGTCCCCCGGGTGCACCAGCTCAAGGCCCAGGCGCTGGACAAGCTGCGCACCAGCCTTGCGGACATCGCCGACATCATCTGACTTGCACTTTGCGGCCCTCGCGGGCATTGCAGAGCCGAAATGATCGCCTGCGAAACCTGTGTTGTGCGCAATCGCGCCATTTGTTCGTCGCTTGATACCGATGAACTCAAAGCCTTGAACGCCATTGGCCGCCGCCGGGTGCTTGAACCCGGCGAGTCGCTGATGTGGGAAGGTGAGGATTCGGTCCTCGTCGCCAATGTCATCGATGGCGTGCTCAAACTGTCGACCGGGACCGAGGATGGGCGTGAGCAGATCGTCGGCGTGGTCTATCCCTCCGATTTCATCGGCCGCCCGTTCGGATCGACCAGCGGCCACGGCGTGACCGCGCTGACCGAGGCGCGGGTCTGCGTGTTCAGCCGCAAGGATTTCGACGCCTTCGCGCGCGAGCATCCCGGGCTTGAACACAAGCTGTTGCAGCGCACCCTGGCCGAACTCGATCGCACGCGCCGCTGGATGTTGTTGCTGGGCCGCAAGTCGGCCGGTGAAAAGCTGGCCAGCTTCCTGCTCGAAATGTCGGAACGGCTGGTCCAGCCTGGCTGCATCGATCAGCCCGATTCGGCGCTGCGGCGGTTCGCCCTGCCATTTTCGCGCCAGCAGGTGGCGGACGTGCTGGGCCTGACGATCGAAACGGTCAGCCGCCAGTTCACCAGACTCAAGGCCGATGGGCTGATCGACCTGCCTTCGCGCCGTGAGGTGGTGATCCTCGACCGCGAAGGATTGATGGCCGAAGCCGGTTGAGGCGCCGCGCCGCCTTCAACAGATACCAGGCACAAGAAAGGGCCGGCGATCGCCTGCGAAAGCAAATCGGCCGACCCTTCCCATCCCGCTCCTATAGAGGGGAAGCGGAAATCCGTTCCAGCTTAGAAGCGGAAATACATCCCGCCCGACAGCACCCACGGATCAAGCTTGTGCTTCGATTCCAGCACCAGCGTATTGCCGGCGTAGAACTTGGCAGTGGTGCCCATCCAGTACTTCTTGGCGTCAAGGCTGATGCCCATGCCATTGCCCATGCCGATATCGACACCGGCCTGCACGGCCACGCCGATGTTGCTCGACAGCTTGGCGCGGGTTGCACCCAGGCCAACGGCATCGACGTCCGGCTTCGAATCAAGCATGATGAACACCGACGGGCCGGCCCCGATGTAGGGCTTAACCGGGCCAAGCGGCATATGATACTTGAGCGTGAAGGTGGCCGGAACGATCAGCACGTCCTTGACCAGGTCGGTGCCAAGCAGCGCGCCGGCACCGCGCACCTTGTGCTTGGTCACGCAGCAGATCGTTTCGAGCGAGATGTTGTTGTTGAAGTAGTATTCAACGGCCACAGTCGGCACGACATTGTCGTTGGCGGCGGTCTGGCTGCCAACCGGCAGGCCGATCAGGTCGGTCTTGACCGTGTCGATCTTGCCATCGGGCAGAACGCCGGTGGCAAGCACCTTGATCTGGATCTTGCCTTCGTCCGAACCGGCCCAGGCCGGAGTGGCGAGCATGGTCGCGGCTGCAAGCGCCGCGGCGATCGTCAGCTTTTTCATCGTTCCCTCATCCTGCGCCGCAGCGGCCACCCTGTGCGGCCAAGGATTCTTGCGACGTCGCTGCGCCTTTGCGCCAATGCTGCAGGTGCAAACATTGATCCCGCGCAATTTTTCGCGGATTTCCGGGAATTTTCGTTGCGGTGCACGCAATTTGATCGCGGTCAATGCCGCGTTGCACTAGGCAGTTGAAATGCGAGTGTGACAGGTATATTAGCCGTTACTGATTTAGCCCGTGCATGAGGGGGGAACATACTCATGGAATCTTTGGTAACCCGCGCCGGCCTTTGGTTCGTCGCGCTTCTTTTTGCTATTTTCATGTACGTAAACGCGGTCGATGCCCCGTTTGCGATACACATGGGGGTCTTCGGACTCGCGGCACTTGCCGGGCTGGTGATCAGCCTGCGCAAGCCCGACTACAAGGCGCTTGCCACTGGCGGCGCGGCGCTGCCCGATCAGTCGCGTTATGACGACGACCTGATCCGGACCGGCGTGATCCTGGCCACCTTCTGGGGCTGCGTCGGGTTCTTGGTGGGGCTCTATATTGCGCTCCAGCTGGCCTTCCCGGCACTCAACCTGGGGCTGGAATGGACCACCTTCGGGCGCCTGCGGCCGCTGCACACCTCGGCGGTTATCTTTGCCTTCGGTGGCACCGCGCTGATCACGACCAGCTTCTATATTGTCCAGCGCACCTGCCGCGCCCGCCTGGCCCTGCCAGGTGTCGCCCGGTTTGTGTTCTGGGGCTATCAGCTGTTCATCGCGCTGGCTGCTACCGGCTATTTGCTGGGCGTCACCCAGAGCAAGGAATATGCCGAGCCTGAATGGTACGTCGATCTGTGGCTGACGCTGGTCTGGGTTGCCTACCTTGCGGTCTTTGTCGGCACGATCCTGAAGCGCAAGGAACCCCACATCTATGTGGCCAACTGGTTCTTCCTGAGCTTCATCCTGACCGTGGCAATGCTGCATCTGGTCAATAATGCTGTTGTTCCGGTGAGCTTGTTTGGTTCAAAGAGTTATCCGGTATGGGGTGGGGTCCAGGGTGCGCTGGTGCAGTGGTGGTACGGCCACAACGCGGTGGGCTTTTTCCTGACCGCCGGCTTCCTGGGGATGATGTATTACTTTGTCCCAAAGCAGGCCGAACGCCCGGTTTACAGCTATCGACTGTCGATTGTGCACTTTTGGGGGCTGATCTTCCTGTATATCTGGGCTGGTCCGCACCACCTGCACTATACCGCGCTGCCCGATTGGGCGCAGACCCTCGGCATGGTCTTCTCAATCATGCTGTGGATGCCCAGCTGGGGCGGGATGATCAACGGCCTGATGACGCTGAACGGCGCCTGGGACAAGGTTCGCACCGATCCGATCATCCGCATGATGGTGCTGTCGGTGGCCTTCTACGGCATGTCGACCTTCGAAGGGCCGATGATGTCGATCAAGTCGGTCAACTCGCTGTCGCACTACACCGACTGGACGATCGGCCACGTGCACTCCGGTGCGCTCGGCTGGAACGGGATGATCACCTTCTCGGCGATCTACTATCTCGCGCCGCGTCTGTGGGGTCGTGAGCGGATGTATTCGCTGCGGATGATCAACTGGCACTTCTGGCTCGCCACCCTGGGGATCGTGTTCTACGCTTCCGCGATGTGGGTCACCGGGATCATGGAAGGCCTGATGTGGCGGGAATATGGCTCTGACGGCTACCTGCTCTACAGCTTCGTTGAAACCGTTGCGGCCAAGTTCCCGATGTACCTGCTGCGTGCCTTTGGCGGGGTGCTCTACCTCTCCGGTGCGCTGATCATGGCCTTCAACGTGTGGCAGACCATCGCCGGCAAGCTCCGTCAGGAAGAGCCGCTGCGTCAGGCTGCCTATGACCCGAACGCCGACCGTCCGCTCGCTGCGGCGCCGGCTGAATAAGGGGGACCTTTCAATGACTGCAGAAACCACCAAGGTACCCTTTGCGGGCCACAAGAAGATCGAGAAGAACGTCGCTCTGCTTGGTGTTCTGGCTTTCGGTGCGGTGATCGTCGGCGGGATCGTGGAAATTGCTCCGCTGTTTTGGATCGACAACACGATCGAGAAGGTTGCGGGGGTTCGCCCCCACACCCCGCTCGAACAGGCCGGTCGCGACATCTACATCCGTGAAGGTTGCTATGTTTGCCACAGCCAGATGATCCGTCCGTTCCGGGACGAGGTCGAACGCTATGGCCACTACAGCCTTGCTGCGGAATCGATGTACGACCACCCGTTCCAGTGGGGCTCGAAGCGGACCGGGCCTGACCTGGCACGCGTCGGCCTGAAGTACTCGGACGAATGGCATGTCCAGCATCTCAAGAATCCGCAGGCCATGGTCGACGGTTCGGTGATGCCGCAATATGCCTTCCTGGCCGAACGCGATCTCAATGCCGGCGACATGTCTGCCGAACTCAAGACGCTCAATGTGGTCGGGGTGCCCTACACCCAGACCGACATCGACAAGGCCAACGACGACCTGAAGAACCAGGCCGATCCGATGGCCGATGCCACTGATCTGCAAAAGCGCTATCCCAAGGCGCAGGTGCGCGATTTCGACGGAAATCCCGATCGCCTGACCGAAATGGATGCGCTGGTTGCTTACCTGCAGGTCCTGGGCACCATGGTTGATGTCAACTCCGCCGCGGCGCAGGAAGACCTCGCCAAGGAGAAGGGGCGTTGAGCCCGCATTCGACCTACGAGACGCTGCGGCACTTTGCCGACAGCTGGGGGCTGGCCGGAATGGTCGTTGTCTTCGTGATCCTGGCGGCCTGGCCATTCCGGCCGGGCGCCAGGGAAGACAACGAAGCGGCCGCGAACATGATTTTCAAAGGTGACGACAATGGCGAATAAGCGCATTGACGAGCCGACCGGCATCGAAACCGTCGGTCACGAATGGGATGGCATCGAGGAACTGAACAACCCCTTGCCGCGCTGGTGGGTGACCACCTTCTGGCTCTGTGTGGTGTTCTCGATCGGCTACATGGTGGTCTATCCCGCGATCCCGCTGCTCAAGAGCGGCACCGAAGGGATGTGGGGCTGGTCCAGCCGTGGTCAGCTGGCCGCGGAAATGGACAAGGCAGCGACCGAGCGCAAGCCGGTGCTCGACGCGATCGCCGCCACTTCGCTTGACGCGATCCTGGCCGATCCCAAGATGCTTGACCAGGCCAAGGCCGGCGGCAAGGCCGCGTTCAAGCAGAACTGCGTGCAGTGTCACGGTGCGGGTGCGGCCGGCGGGATCGGCTATCCCAACCTCAAGGATGCCGACTGGCTGTGGGGTGGCAGCGCCCAGGATATCGAGTTCACGATCACTCACGGGATCCGCTCGCCTGGTGTCGATACCACGCGTACCAGCCTGATGCCCAGCTTCGGCAAGGACGGCGTGCTGCAGGGCGGCCAGATCGCTGACGTTACCAGCTATGTCCGCTCGCTTTCGGGCAAGGCGCCGAATGACGCGGCGGCCCAGCGCGGTGCAGCGGTCTTTGCCGCCAACTGCGTGGCCTGCCACGGCACCGACGGCAAGGGCCTGCGCCAGTTTGGCGCACCCAACCTGGCCGATGGCGTGTGGCTCTATGGCGGCAGCCAGGAACAGGTCTCGGCCAGCATTTCCAAGGCGCATGCCGGGGTGATGCCGGCCTGGGCGGGCAAGCTTGATGCGGTGACGATCAAGATGCTGGCAGTCTATGTCCACTCGCTGGGGGGCGGTGAGAAGTTCCAGGCAGCTGCGCCTGCAGCTGCTGCACCTCCTGCGGATGGTACCGGAAATGCTAAACCCTGATCAGAAGTCCGTATCTGCAAGTCTCTATGCGAAGCGCAAGGCCGTCTTCCCCAAAGCGGTAGACGGCCGCTTCCGCCGCTTCAAATGGCTGGTGATGGCGCTCACTCTGGGCGTCTATTACATCACGCCATGGCTGCGCTGGGACCGCGGACCCTATGCCCCGAACCAGGCGGTGCTGGTCGATCTGGCCCACCGCCGGTTCTACATGTTCGGGATCGAGATCTGGCCGCAGGAATTCTATTTCGTGGCCGGCCTGCTGATCATGGCCGGGATCGGCCTGTTCGTGATTACCAGCGCGGTGGGGCGCGCCTGGTGCGGCTATTCCTGCCCGCAGACGGTCTGGACCGACCTGTTCCAGCACGTTGACCGGCTGGTCGATGGCGATCGCAATGCCCAGCAGCGGCTGGAAAACGCCCCGTGGGGGGCGCAGAAGATCTTCAAGCGCGCCCTCAAGTGGTCGATCTACCTGGCGATCAGCTTCTGGACCGGCGGCGCCTGGATCATGTACTTTGCCGATGCGCCGACGCTGACGGTCGATTTCTGGACCGGCCAGGCCGATCCGGTGGCCTATGCCACCGTCGGCGTGCTGACCGCGACCACCTTCATCTTCGGCGGCTTCATGCGCGAACAGGTGTGCATCTACATGTGCCCCTGGCCGCGGATCCAGACCGCGATGCTCGATGAAAAGAGCCTGATCGTTACCTACAAGGACTGGCGCGGCGAGCCGCGCGGCAGTGCCAAGAAGAAGGAAAAGAACCCCGGCGGGATCGGCGACTGCGTCGATTGCAACCAGTGCGTCAATGTCTGCCCGACCGGCTATGACATCCGCAACGGGCCCGATATCGCCTGCATCACCTGCGCGCTGTGCATCGATGCCTGCGACAGCGTGATGACCCAGCTGGGTCGTCCGCGCGGCCTGATCGACTATGCCACGCTCGAAGACTGCAAGATCGAGCGTGAGGGCGGTGAACCGCGGCCGATCAGCAAGGCGCTGTTCCACACCCGCACGCTGATCTATGTCGGCGTCTGGGCGTCGATCGGCTTTGCCCTGCTGTTCGCACTGGGCGCCCGCAAGCACATCGACATCTCGGTGCAGAAGGACCGCAATCCGCCCTATACCACCGAACCCTCCGGCGAGGTGCGCAACGACTACACCGTCAAGCTGCTCAACATGGAAGGCCGTCCGCGGCCGATGCGGGTCAGCCTGGAAGGCCTGAAGGGCGGGCTGATGTGGACCGATGATATGCCGCGCGACAAGGCGGCCGCGATGATCGACGTTCAGGTACCGGCCGATCAGGTCGAACCGCTCAGAGTCTATGTCATCGCGCCGGGCACCACCGCGCCGCAGAAAATCCGCTTCAACCTGGTCGCGACCGACAAGGAAGGCGGCGGTGACATGAGCGAAGTGCGCTTCGATGCGCCTGAAGAAAACGCCGAGGGAGGCAACCAATGATCCGCGCACTGACCACCGGGCCGTTCACCGGCAAGCATATCGCGATCATCATCGTTGCCTTCTTCGCGGTGGTGATCGGGGTCAACCTGGTGATGGCGCGGGCCGCGATCCGCACCTTTGGCGGGGTGGTAGTCGATAACTCCTATGTCGCCAGCCAGCACTACAACCGCTGGCTGGAAGAAGCCAAACGCCAGAAAGCGCTGGGCTGGACCGCGAAAAGCAGCCGTCTGGCCGATGGCCGGGTGGCGATTACCATGGCCGGGGTGCCGGGCAGCGGTCTGACGCTGAGCGCGCTGGCCCGCCATCCGCTGGGCCAGATGCCCGATCAGGCGCTGACCTTCCAGCGCCAGGCCGACGGCAGCTTCGTTTCGAACCAGCCGCTGCCGATCGAACGCTGGAAGCTGCGGATCGAGGCGCAGCTGGGCAACCAGCGCTGGCGTGAGGAACAGGACTTCAAGTGACCGCCACCGCGCGCCTTCAGCCCGATGCTGCCCCGGTCACGACCGTGATGGTCGTGCCCGGCATGCATTGCGCGGGCTGCATGGCCAAGGTCGAACGCGCGCTTGCCGCGCTTGACGGAGTGGAGGAAGCCCGCGTCAACCTGACCGCGCGGCAAGTGCGGGTTGAGCACGATCCCGCGCTTGAGGTTCCGGCGCTGGTCGATGCGCTGAGCGCGGTCGGCTTTGCCAGCCAGCCGCGCGGCGAAGAGGTTGCGCCGCCGCCCTCGGCGGTCAAGCCGCTGCTGCCGGCGCTGGCGGTGGCGGGCTTTGCCTGCATGAACGTGATGCTGCTGTCGGTCAGCATCTGGTCGGGCGCCGAAGGGGCCACCAAGGAACTGTTCCACTGGCTGTCCGCCGCGATCGGTGTGCCGGCGATCATCTATTCGGGTATGCCGTTCTTCCGCTCGGCCTGGTCTGCGCTGAGCAAGCGCACCACCAACATGGATGTGCCGATCTCGATCGGGGTCACACTGGCGACCGCGCTGTCGCTCTATGAAACGATGAATCACGGGCAGGATGCCTGGTTCGATGGAACCCTGATGCTGCTGCTGTTTCTGCTCGCCGGGCGCGCGCTCGACGCGGCGATGCGTGATCGCGCGCGCGCCGGTGTCGATGCGCTGCTGCGCCAGGCAGCTCCGGGGGCGATGGTCGTGGCGAAGGAAGGGGGACTGCAATGGCTTCCTTCGACTGATCTCGTCCCCGGCATGGTCATGCGTGTCGCCGCCGGTGAACGGCTCGCCGCCGATGGCGAGGTCGTGAGCGGCGCAAGCCGGTTCGATCAGTCGCTGCTGACCGGCGAAAGCGCGCCGATTGCCGCTGCCAGTGGCGATCCGGTGCTGGCCGGGACGCTCAACCTTGAAAACCCGGTCGATGTCCGCGTGACGGCGGCCGGTTCGGGCACCACGCTGGCTGAAATCGCGCGGCTGATGGAGGCATCTGGCCAGGTCCGTTCGGCCTATGTGCGGATCGCCGATCGCGCTTCGCGGCTCTATGCTCCGGCGGTCCATTCGCTTGCCGCGCTGACCTTCGCGGGCTGGATGCTGGCCGGGGCCGGGGTTTACCAGTCGCTGGTCTATGCCATCGCGGTGCTGATCATCACCTGCCCCTGCGCCTTGGGGCTGGCGGTGCCGGTGGCGCAGGTTGTGGCCTGTTCGGCACTGATGAAGCGCGGAGTCATGGTCAAGGATGGCGCCGCGCTTGAACGGATCGCCGATATTGATCGCGCGCTGCTCGACAAGACCGGGACGCTCACGCTGGGCCGCCCGCTGCCCGATCCGGTCACGCTTGATGCGCTGCCCGCCGATGCCGCCGCCGTGGCGCTGGGGCTGGCCTCGCACAGCCGCCACCCGCTGTCGCGCGCACTGGTCGAGGCGCTGGCTGCCCGCGGGATCAAGCCGGCCGAATTGACCGAAGTGGGTGAGGAAGCGGGGCAGGGCCTGTCCGCGCTGTGGCAGGGCCGCAAGGTTGCACTGCGCCGCCCCGACAGCGCCAGCGGGATCGCCACCACGCTCGATATCGAAGGCCAGCCGGTCTGGCTGATCCCCTTTGCCGATCGCCTGCGCCCCGATGCCGCAGCCGCGCTCGACAAGCTGCGCCGCCTCGGCATCGAACCTTCAATCCTGTCGGGTGACAATCCTGGCGCGGTGGCCGAGGTTGCGCGCGAAACCGGGCTGACCGGGCAAGGCAATGCCTCGCCGCAGGACAAGCAGGAAGCGATCGCGCGGCTGCAGGGTGCCGGGCACAAGGTGCTGATGGCGGGCGACGGGCTGAACGATGGCCCCGCGCTGGCCGCCGCCAATGCCTCGATCGCGCCGGGCACAGCCAGCGATGTCGGGCGGCAGGCGGCGGATCTGGTGTTCCTGGGCGATTCGCTGGAAGCATTGCCGCTGGCGGTGCGCACCGCGCGCTCCACGATGCGGGTGGTGAAGCAGAATTTCGTGATGGCGATCGGCTATAACCTGCTGGCAGTGCCGCTGGCGATGGCCGGCCTGGTGACCCCGCTGATCGCGGCGGTGGCGATGTCGACCAGCTCGCTGCTGGTGATCGGCAATTCGCTGCGGCTGGCCGGAGTGGGCAGATGACCGGGCTGGCGGTGCTGATCCCGGTCGCGCTGGGCCTGGGCCTGCTGGGGCTGGTGGCCTTCTTCTGGGCGCTGAAACGCGGTCAGTTTGAAGATCTTGACGGCGCGGCGGCACGGATCCTGATCGATGAAGAGGATGAGGTGGAATGAGGCGGCGCGCACTGTTCGGCCTGATCGCGCTCGTTCCCGCCGCGCTCAACGTGGCCGCTCCGGCTGCGGCCGGCGGGCTGATGATGCCGCTGTGCACCGGGGATGGCCAGGTGCGGATGGTTGAGGTTCCGGGGCAACCGCCAGCCCCCCAAGGCGGCGAAAATGGCTGCTGCGCCAAGGGGTGCCATTCGGGTTCCAGCCGGAAACGGATGCAGAAGGATTTTGAGCCATCGCAATGATTGGCTTGGCCGGAATCGTTTAACCAGCCAGCATGTGGAAGTATTATCCCGAACTGCTCGAAACGCCGGTCCCGCGCTACACCAGCTTTCCGACCGCTGCCGAATTCAAGGGCGATGTCGGCGCGGCCGATGCCGATGCCGCGCTGCGCAAGGCCAGCGGCGATGTGTCGCTCTATCTCCACATCCCGTTCTGCGAGAAGATCTGCTGGTACTGCGGCTGCAACACCGGCGCCGCGAACAAGACCCAGCGGCTGTCGAACTACCTCGATTCGCTGCACCGGGAGATTGCGATCACCGGGGTCCGGCTGGGCCACGCCGCCGGGGTGCGCCGCGTCGCTTTTGGCGGGGGCAGTCCCAATGCGATCAGCCCGATCGATTTCCTGCGGCTGCTCGATGCGCTCACGCTGCACATGCCGCTCGAAAACCCGGAATATTCGATCGAGCTTGATCCGCGCACCCTGACGCCCGACTGGGGGCAGGTGCTGGGCGCGGTCGGGGTGCGCTATGCCAGCCTGGGCGTGCAGACCTTCGATCCCGCATTGCAGGCCGCGATCGGGCGGGTCCAGCCCGATGAGTTGCTGGCCCGCGCGACCGACCTGCTGCGCACCCACGGCGTAACCTCGCTCAATTTCGATCTGATGTATGGCCTGCCGGGCCAGACGCTGGTCGAACTCGAAGCCACGCTGCTGCGCACGATCGAACTGGGCGCCGACCGGATCGCGCTGTTCGGCTATGCCCATGTCCCGCACATGCTGCCGCGCCAGCGGCGGATCGATGGCAGCAACCTGCCCGGCCAGGCCGAACGCTTTGCCATGGCCCAGTTCGGCTATCGCCTGCTGACCGAGGCCGGCTATGTGCCGGTGGGCTTCGACCATTTCGCCAAGCCCGGCGATCCGATGGCCAAGGCAGTCCGCAACGCCACGCTGCGGCGCAATTTCCAGGGCTTCACCGATGATCAGGCCGAAGTGCTGGTCGGGCTGGGCGCATCGGCAATCGGCTGTTTCCCCGATCTGCTGGTCCAGAACGAGAAGAACGCCGGACGCTATCGCATGCTGCTGTCGCAGGACATGCTGCCCGCCGCGCACGGGGTGCGGCGTTCGCGCGATGACCAGCGCCGCGGCGCGGTGATCGAGGCGCTGCTGTGCCATGGCACTGCCAGTCTCGATCCCGATCTGGCCAGCGAGGCGGCGGCCCGGCTGGCCCCGTTCATCGAACGCGGCATTGCCAGCCTGTCAGGTGACACGCTGACCATCGCGCCCGATGGCCTGCCCTATGCCCGCACCGTCGCGGCGCTGTTCGATCCCTATCGCCAGGATTCGGTTCGCCGGTTCAGTTCGGCGGTCTAGGCCTCACCAGACCCTCTCCATTTTCGGCGAATGCCGCAAATGGGGAGGTGGCAGCGGCGTCAGCCGCTGACGGAGGGGTGTCGGCATCAGCGTTCAAGGCCCCTCCGTCTCGTCCTGCGGACGATCCACCTCCGCATTTGCGCTGCGCGAAAATGGAGAGGGGCAGCCATCCCTGACTCGCCATTGCGGCACAAAAAAGAGAGCGGCCATCACGTGTTTGGCCGCTCCAGGTGGGGAGAACTGTGAATTTGGAATGGAGCCTGTCGGTTCCTTGCGGGCAGATTTGATCCGCCGCAGCAGGCTTTGCCTTGACCAATGTCAAACTTGCGCAATTTTGCTTGATCGTCTGGCCGCTCTCCGCTCTTGATCGGGAAAACGGCAATCAGGCGAGGGATCAGTGGACAGGCAGGCAATGACGGGGCGGATCGCCCTGATTACCGGTGCATCATCGGGCTTCGGCGCGCATTTCGCGCGGCTGTTCGTGCGCGAAGGCGCGAAAGTGGTGATCGGCGCGCGGCGGGTGGACCGGGTTGCGGCGCTGGCCGCAGAGCTCGGCGAAGCGGCGCTGCCGGTGGCGATCGACGTGACTGACGAAATTTCGATCATGGCCGCCTATGACGCGGCAGAGGCGAAGTGGGGCACGGTCGATACCGTGGTGGCCAACGCCGGGATCGCGACCGCCGGGCGCTCGATCGACCTGCCGCTGGCCGATGTGGCCAATGTCGTGAACACCAATTTCACCGGGGTCTATCTGACTGCGCGCGAAGGCGGGCGACGGATGATCGCGGCCGGGTTCAAGGCGCATGGGCGCGGGCGGGTGGTGCTGATCGGCTCGATCACTGCCCAGATGACCGGGCAGGGCGATGCCGCCTATGCCGCGACCAAGGCCGGGGTTGCCCACCTGGGTCGGCAGTTCGCGCGCGAATGGGTGCGCCAGGGGATCAACGTCAACACGATCGAGCCCGGCTATATCCGCACCGAGATCGATGGCGACTGGTTCGAGAGCGAGGGCGGCAAGGCCCAGATCGCGGCCTTCCACCGCAAGCGGATGTGTCCGATCGACGCGCTCGACGCGCCGTTGCTGCTGCTGGCTTCGGATGCCTCGGCGCATATCACCGGGTCGGTGCTGACCGTAGATGACGGGCAGGTGCTGTGATGACCGTAGCCGACAACACCCCCGTAATCATTGGGGTCAGGCAATATTCGGAACGCGTGGGCGAACCGGGCTATGCCGAGATGAGCCATATGGACCTGGCCGGCGCTGCGCTGCGCGCGGCCTTTGCCGATGCCCGGGCCAAGCGCAGTCTGGCGAAGAGTCTCGATACGATCGCCGCGATCCGCCAGTTCGAAATTTCGGCCACCCGCTACACCGCGCCGTTCGGCCATGCCAACAACACCCCGCGCGCGATTGCGCGGCGGGCCGGCGCCAATCCGGACCGGGCGATCCTCGAAGTGGTTGGCGGGCAGGGGCCGCAGCGGCTGGTCGGCGAACTGGCGGCCGAGATCGCCGCCGGGCGCAGCAAGCTGGCCGCGATCGTTGGCTCCGAAGCGATTTCGACCATGCGCGCGCTGCTGGCCCGGGGCGAGACCCGCGACTGGAGCGAGCGGCGGCGCGGCAGCCTGGAGGATCGCGGACCCGGTTATGACGGGGTGGTCGATATGACCTCGATCCGTCACGGCGTGGGTGCGCCGATCGGCGGCTATGCCCTGGCCGAGAATGTCCGGCGCGAACGGCTGGGGCTGAGCCTGGCCGACTATCGGCTGGAGATCGGCAAGCTGTTTGCCCCCTTCACCCGGGTTGCCGCCGCCAATCCGCACAGCGCCGCGCCGACCGAACGCAGCGCGGAAGAGCTTGCCACGCTGACCGATCGCAACCGGCTGGTCGCCGAACCCTATGGCCGGCTGGTGGTGTCGCGCGATCAGGTCAACCAGGGGGCTGCGGTGGTACTCGCAAGTGCCGGGGAGGCACGCCGTCTGGGGGTGCCGAGTGACCGCTGGGTCTATGTGCACGGGGTCGCCGACTGCGCCGAACCCTCGATGCTGACGCGCGAAAGCATCGAGAAGAGCCCGGCGGCAGTCGCGGCAATCTCAACCGCGCTTGAGCTTGCCGGGACGAGCTGGGAAAAGCTTTCCGCGACAGATCTTTATTCGTGCTTTGCAATCCCGGTTTTCAACTTGCTCGATGCCTTCGGGCTCGATCGCGACGATCCGCGCGGCTGGACGCTGACCGGCGGACTGCCGTTTTTCGGCGGAGCCGGGAACAATTACGTCGGCCACTCGATCGCCGAAGCCGTCCAGCGCTGCCGTGCCCAACCGGGCGACAAGGTGCTGGTCGGTGCGAACGGCGGGATCATGAGCAAATATGCCGCCGGGGTCTATTCGACAGAACCTGCGGACTGGTCGGCAAGCCGTTGGCAAAGCCTGGAAAAGATCAAGCCGCACTGGCGCGTGCTGGATGCCCATGATGGTGAGGCCGTGGCCGAAACCTTCACGATCCAGCCGGGCAAGACCGGCGAGACCGCCACGCTGGTGGCCCGGGTGGGAGATGCCCGGGTGCTCGCCAATTCGGCCGACCCGGCGATCTGCGCCGAGCTGCGCAAGGGCAAGGTCTTTGGCCGCCCGGTGCGGATCGAGGAAGGCGAACGCGGGGTCAACCGGTTCTGGTTTGTTTGACCAGATCGCCCAGCAATTGCGGGGTGAGGACCTGCGGCAATTGCTGCGCGGCGGAGCCCTTGGGCGGATACCACAGATAGAGCGGCACACCTGCCGCACCGTGAGCAGCGAGGAAGCGTGAAATGGCCGGATCGCGCCGGGTCCAGTCGCCGCGCAGGACAATCACCCCGGCACGCTTGAAGTTGTACAGCGTGTCAGCAGCTTCCAGCGCGACCTTCTCGTTGACCTTGCAGGTCAGGCACCAGTCGGCGGTGAAATAGACGAAGACCGGCTTGCCCGTCGCGCGCGCCTTGTCGAGCGCGGCCTGACTGAACGGTTGCGCGCCCAGCAGATCGGCCTCGGCCGCCAGGGGCTGGCGGACCATGCCCGGCATGCCCAGCGCAAAGGCCAGCGCCATAACCCCCAGCGCCGCCCAGACCGGCGCACCCGCCGCAAGTCCGTGACGCTGGCGCCGCCCGGTGATCACCAGCACGGCGATCAGGATCAAGGCGAACAGGCCGGCAGCGAGCGCGAAGCCGTTGCCGGCGACCCGGCTGGCCAGCCACAGCAGCGCGAGCGCGGTCAGTGCCATCGGCACGGCCATCGCCTTGCGGAACCGGTCCATCCAGGCGCCGGGCCGGGGCAGCATGCGGCGGAGCGCCGGCACGAAGGCCAGCGCGAGGAATGGCAGCGCCAGTCCCAGCCCCAGCATGCCAAACAGCGCCAGCGCCGGAGCGACCGGCAACAGCAGCGCCGCGCCCATCGCCGCGGCCATGAACGGGCCGGTGCAAGGGGTGGCAACGAAGGCGGCAAGCAACCCGGTCGCGAAGGCGCCCTGCGGTGATCCTTCGCTGGCAAAGCCGGGCACGGCAAATTCGAACAGGCCGAGCAGGTTGGCGGTGATCGCGGTGGCGAGCAGCAGCAATCCCGCCACCACCAGCGGCTCCTGCAACTGGAATGCCCAGCCGACCTGTTCGCCGCCAGCGCGCAGCGCCAGCAGCAGGCCGCCCAGCGCCAGGCAGGCCAGCACCACCCCTGCGGTATAGGCCAGCCCTTCGGCGCGGGCCTGGGCCTCGCTCTCACCGGCGCGGGCCAGGCTCAGTGCCTTGAGGCTGAGGATCGGGAAGACGCAGGGCATCACGTTGAGCAGCAGCCCGCCAAGCAGCGCAGACAGCAGCAGCCAGGGCAGGCCGGCGGCTTCGGTGCCAGCGGCCAGCGGCGTCCCGCCTGTCGGAACTTCGCCCGGTGCGGCCTCCAGGCTCACCCCATCGCCCGCCTGGTTGAGGCGCAGCACGGCATGGAGCGCGCCGGGCGTCACCGGTTCGAACTTGCCGCGCGGCAGTTCCACCACCAGCCGGTCGCCATCGCGGAAGAAGGCCTGCGGGGCGGCGTAATCGACCACGCGGTCGTCGGCGACGAACAGGTGCGGGCGCTCCAGCGCGACCCCGGCGGGCAGTGGCACCGCGACACGCACCTTGCCGCCGACGATCGCGAAAGTGGCCGGGCTGCCCAGCGGCGCGGGCAGGGCGGCGCGCCACTGGTCGAAGCGGGGATCGCCCCTGCCCGGTGGACGCAGCTTGACTACTGCGGACAGTTCGCCGCGTTCGGGCACGCAGATCTTGTCGGTGCAGGCCAGCCACTGCGCCTTGGCCCGGACCGTGAAACTGGAACCCGCTGGCAGGGTGGCAGGTACTTTCAGCGGCACCAGCACGGCATAGTCATGCTCGTAAACATGGTTCATCAGGCCCGAGATCAGCAGCGTTTCGGGCGTCGGATAACGCAGCGCCCCGGTGCTGGCCCCGGCCGGCAGGGTCCAGTCGATCGTCAGGCCCAGCCCGGCATCGCCCGGGTTCTGCCAATAGCCATGCCAGCCGGCCTCGGGCTTCATCAGCACCGCCAGCGTCACCTCACCGCCGGGCGCCACGGGACCTTCGACCACCAGTTCGGCCTTGATATGGCTGGGCGCGGCCAGCGCCGGTGCGGCCAGCAGCATGGCCAGCATCTGCAACACAACGGCAATGATCGGGCGATAGCGCCGCATCGGGCAGGTCCTTCGCAATTTTCCGGCCACGGCGCACTTGCCTATTGCCCGTGCCCCGGCCATCAAGGCTCTGCCCGTTACGCACGAACTTTTCAAGGAACCGAGATGCGTCGTCTGCTTGCTCCGCTTGCCCTTTCGCTCACCACCGCGCTTGGCGTGGTCGCGGTCCAGGGGCAGGCCAAGCCGGTTCCGGTCGCGCCGACCGGACCACCACGGCTGATCGTTGCGATCTCGGTCGATCAGTTCTCGGGCGATCTCTATGCGCAATACCGGCCCACCTATCGTTATGGCCTGGCGCGATTGGGGCAGGGCGCGGTCTTTCCCGCCGGGTTCCAGTCGCACGCCGCGACCGAGACTTGCCCGGGCCATTCCACCTTGCTGACCGGCACGCGCCCGGCCCGCAACGGGATCATCGCCAACACCTGGTTCGAACCCGATGGTCCGCGCAAGACCAAGCCGATCTATTGCGCCGAGGATGAACGCGATCCGGCCTCCAGCCCGCGCAATCCGGTAGTCTCGGCTTTCCACCTCAAGGTGCCGACGCTGGGCGAATACATGAAGGCCGCCAACCCGGCCTCGCGCAATGTCGCGGTTTCGGCCAAGGACCGCGCGGTGATGATGATGGGCGGGCACCAGATCGACGCCGGATACTGGTGGAAGGGAGCGGGCTTTGTCACGCTGAACGGCCGCCAGCTTTCGCCTGCCGCAGTCAGGGTCAACGCCAATGTCACCACGCTGCTGGGCAAGGGAGCCAAACCCTTTGTCCTGCCGGCCAACTGCACTGCGGCCAATCGCCCTATTCCGGTCGGCAAGGGTTTCGCCGGTAACGGTGCTTTCGCCCTGCCGCCCAACAAGCCCGACCTGTTCCGCACCTCACCGCGGATGGATGCGGCCACGGTCGATCTGGCCACCGCGCTGGTCGATGAGATGAACCTGGGCAAAGGTGCGGCGCCTGATGTGCTCTCGGTCAGTCTGTCGGCAACTGACTATATCGGCCACGCCACCGGCACCGAAGGCAGTGAGATGTGCATCCAGATGGCGCAGCTCGATTGGCAGATCGGTCGTCTGCTCGATCACCTCGACAAGAAGGGGATCGACTATATGGTGGTGCTGAGCTCTGACCATGGCGGGCTCGACATGCCGGAACGGCTTGATCAGCAGGCCTATCCGCGCGCTGCCCGGGTCGATACCTCGCTCAGCCCCGAAGTGCTGTCCAAGGCGGCCGGCGTCAAGTCTGGCGTGGTCCTGCTCGACGGACCGCTGGTCGTTGCCGATGGCGGCGACTACTATGTAAACCGTGCGGTTCCGGCCGACCAGCGCAAGCGCGTGGTCGATGCCCTGCTGACGATCGTGCGCGCCAATCCGCAGGTTGCCGCCGCCTATTCCAGCGAGGAACTGGCCAAGACCCCGCTTCCGGCCGGCAGCCCGCAGGACTGGACGATCAAGGAACGCGCGCGGGCCTCGTTCGATCCGGCCCGTTCGGGCGATGTGGTGATCCTGCTGGAACGCGGCATCACCCCGATCCCCGAACCGATGCCCGGCGCCTATATCGCCACCCACGGCAGCGTCTGGGATTATGACCGGCGGGTGCCGATGCTGTTCTGGCGGCGCGGCATGCGCAGCTTTGAACAGCCGCACCCGGTCGAAACGGTTGATATCGCACCAACGCTGGTGGCGATCCTTGGGCTAAGGGTGCCCGACGGCGCCTTCGACGGGCGCTGCCTCGATCTCGATGGCGGCGAAGGGAACACTTGCGGATCATGACCGACCGGCGTGACCTGGCGATCCTGGGCGGCGGGCTGGTCGGCATGACCCTGGCCCTGGCCGCCGCACGCCAGGGAATTTCCAGCCACGTGGTCGACAAGGCCCGGCCCGAGGAGCTGACCGCCGAGGGTGTCGATGGCCGCGCTTCGGCGATTTCGACCGCCAGCTGGAACCTGTTCACCAATATCGGCCTGGCTGAACGGCTGGCCCCGCTGGGCTGCGCGATCGAAGCGATCGCGGTGACCGATGCGATGAAGCCCGGCCGGATCGATTTCAAGCCCGAGCCGCACCAAGGCACCTTGGGCCGGATGTACGCCAACCGCGACATCCGCCTGGCGCTGTTCGAAGCCGCGCGCGCAGAGCCGCTGATCGCCTGGTCCAGCGGGGTTGAGCCGGTCAGCCGTGAGCGCGGCGAACATGGTGTGAGCGTGACGCTGAGCGACGGGCGCGTGCTGGCGGCAAGCCTGCTGGTCGGGGCCGAGGGGCGGCAATCGCCGACCCGGTTAGAGGCCGGGCTCAAGTCGGCCAAGTGGGATTACAGCCACCGCGCCATGGTCACCGCGATCACCCACGAATTGCCGCACCACGGCGTGGCCTGGGAAATCTTCTTCCCCACCGGCCCGCTGGCGCTGCTGCCCTTGCTGGACCTGCCCGACGGGCGGCACCGGTCGGCGGTGGTCTGGACGGTTGACGAGAAGGACGCGAAAGGCGTGATCGCGCTCAGCGATGCGCAGTTCCTGTCCGAAATCACCGGACGGATGGCCGAAATCTTCGGCAAGACCGAACTTTGCGCCCCGCGGTTGAGCTATCCGCTCAATTTCCACCACGCCGCGCGGATCGTTGAGAGCCGGCTGGCGCTGGTCGGCGATGCGGCGCACGGCATGCACCCGATTGCCGGGCAGGGGCTCAATCTTGGGCTGCGCGACGTCGGCTGCCTGGTCGAGGTTCTGGCCGATGGCATGCGGCTGGGTCTCGACCCGGGCGATGCCCAGCTGCTGGCGCGGTACGAACGCTGGCGCAGCCTTGATGCCACCACCGTGATGGCCACCACCGACGCGCTGGTCCGCCTGTTCGGGGTGCGCGGGCGGATCCCCAGTCTGGTCCGCCGCACCGGCATGGGCATGGTCCAGCGTTCGGGCTGGCTCAAACGCTTCTTCATGGACGAAGCGCGCGGAATGTCGGGCGACCTGCCCAGCCTGCTCAGGGCGTAGGCGTAAGCGTAGGAGCCGGCGTCGCCGTGGCCGCCAGGCCCGGTTGCTGCACAGCCTCGCCTGTGGCGCTCTTCAATCGCTCGGGCTCATTCAGCGCGGCTTCCTCGATCTGGCCAAGCGCGGCCTGGGCCGCGGCATAGCGCTGGGCCTGGACGATCCAGTCCTTGGCGGCGGCATTGCCGGGCATCTTGGAAACTTCGGCAATTGCCTCGTCGATCCGCCCGCCGCGTAGCAACATCCTGGCATGATCGAGCCGCTGTGTGGGCTTGTGGACCGGGCCTTCCTGGCGGCGGATCACGAACAGGCCGGACAGTTCGCGGGTGAAGCGATCCCAGCCACCTTCGTTGCGCGGCGTGCCCAGCAGGGCGGGACCAAGGTCATCCAACTGCGCAGCCAGCATATCGAGCGTAACCGGCGCGCGGGCGCTGGCCAGCAGGGTGTTGACCGCATCGGGGCGCGCAGCGCTGAAGCGGGTCTTGAGCTGGCCTTCCAGATAGCCCAGCGGCTTGCCCTGTTCGATCGCGCGGCGCGCGGCCATGGCCACCAGCAAGCCTTCGGCCCGGGCCGACGTGCCGCCAAAGGCGGCAGCCTGCAAATCAAGCTGCGCCATCCGGCGCTCAAGATCGGCCAGCTTGGTTTCCAGCGTGGTGGTTGCCGGGCTGGGCAGCGCAGCGGGCGTTTGCGAACCGCTGGCCGGCAGGCTGGCCACCGGCTGCGGCGCGGCGGACTGGCCAAGATCGATCCGCCCATCCCACACCAGATAGCCCAGCAACGCGGCCCCGCCGGCGAATGACAGCACCACCGTGGCCAGCAGCGTCTTCAGCGACGAGCCTTTGCGCACAGGGGGAAGGGCAGAGTAATCTTCGGGCATGGTTTCGCTTGTCTAACGGCCTGCAGTGCGACCCGCAGGCCAGGGGTCTTGGCACATCTGGCGGGCGAGCGCCAGCAATGCCTTGTCTTGCGGCAGGCTGGCCACTGCCACTTCGCCCCAGCCATCGCCGGCCGCGCTGGCAATCCGGTTTGACAGCGCGGCGATCCGCAGCGGTGCACGCTTGATCGCGTGGCTGACGCATTGCGCGGAAAGGTGCCGGGCAGCTTCGACCGAATGGACGGCAATGATCGCCGGTTCGCTCAGCAGTTCGACCAGTTCGGGCGGGAAGGGCCGGGAGATGCTGGCGTAGACCACGCGTTCTTCCATGGTCACGCCCCGGGGCAGCGTCAGCGGGACGCGCTCATCGCCGGCCAGCCGTAACAGGCGGCGATGTGCGGGATCGAGCTGGGCGAGCAGCGCCTGCATGTTGCCCTCGCCGATCTGGCTGACCGTGAAACCGGCATCGCGCGCGGCCTGGGCGGTTGCTTCGCCCACGGCATAGACCGGCAGGCCCTTCAGTGCGGAGAGCCCGCGGCCGCCGTGGCGGAACACGTTGGCGCTGCCGATCAGCAGCGCATCAAACTGGTCCGGCGGGACCGCCTCCCAGCTTTTCGCCGCCACTTCGAACAGCGCGAAGCCGTGGGCCTCCATCCGCAGCGTCTGGGCAGCAGCGACACTTGCCGCATTGCCAGGCTCGGGGCGGATGATGACCAGCGGCACCATCGCTCAGCCCGCCTCCGGTGGATCGAAATGGGCGCGGATCGCCGGGCCGGCCTGGGCCAGCAGCTGGGTGGCAAGGTCGCGTGGGCCCTGCGGATCGCCGGGTGCGAAACTGTGCCGCGCTTCCACCTTGTCGGAACCATCGGGGCTGAGCAGCGCGGCGCGCATCGCCAGCCGGTCACCCACCACTTCGGTAAAGACCGCGATCGGGCTGTGGCAATTGCCGCCCAGCGCGGCCAGCAGCGCCCGTTCGGCCGCTACTGCCTGGCGGCTGGGCAGATGGTCGATCGCGGCGAGCAGCTGGCGGGTCGCGTCATCGGCAGCGCGGCACTCGATCGCGATCGCGCCCTGGCCCGGCGCGGGCAGCCACTCGCGCGGGTTGAGCGGGGTGCCGACCGCAGCATTGCCCAGCCGGTTGAGCCCGGCCAGTGCCAGCAGGGTCACGTCAGCCTCGCCGGCTGCAAGCTTGGCCAGCCGGGTCTGGACGTTGCCGCGAAAGCCGACCACCTGGCAATCGGGCCGCAAATGCAGCGCCTGTGCCGCGCGGCGCGGGGCGCTGGTGCCGATCCGCGTGCCGGCTGGCAGTTCGTCCAGCGAAGCCGCGCCGACCAGCACGTCACGCACATCCTCGCGCGGCAGGATCGCCGCAATCGTGATTTCCGCCGGGCGCAGCGTTTCGACGTCTTTCAGCGAATGGACCGCCAGGTCGATCTCACCCCCCAGCAGCCAGGCGTCGAGCTCCTTGGTCCACAGCGCCTTGCCGCCGATTTCGGCCAGCGGGCGGTCAAGCACCTTGTCACCGCTGGCGGTAACCGGGACCAGTTCGACCGTCAGGCCGGGGTGCGCCGCCACCAACCGGTCGCGCGCTTCCTCGGCCTGGGCCATGGCCAGAGGGGACTTGCGGGTACCGAGCCTTAGTGGACGTTCAAGCATGGCCGCTTGTGCTAGTGCGCAATCTCTTTAAGGGAAAGTGGGGATGGGGATTGTCCTCGGAATTGAATCGTCTTGCGACGAAACCGCAGCCGCATTGGTCGATAGCGGTCGCACGATTCTTGCGCAGCGGATCGCTTCGCAGGACGATTTTCATCGCCCCTATGGCGGAGTGGTCCCCGAAATCGCTGCGCGCGCCCATGCCGAGCGACTCGCGCCCCTGATCGAGGCGACGCTGGCCGATGCCGGGATGGCATTGGGCGAGGTCGATGCCGTGGCCGCCACCGCCGGGCCGGGGCTGATCGGCGGGGTGATGGTCGGGCTGGTGACGGCCAAGGCGCTCGCCATGGCCAGCGACAAGCCGCTGATCGCGATCAACCATCTGGAAGGGCACGCGCTGTCGCCGCGGCTGGCCGATCCGGCGCTGCAATTTCCCTATCTGCTGCTGCTGGTTTCGGGCGGGCATTGCCAGTTGCTGCTGGTCGAAGGAGTGGGCCGCTATCGCCGGCTGGGCACCACGATCGACGATGCGCTGGGCGAGGCGTTTGACAAGACCGCCAAGGTGCTGGGGCTGGGCTTTCCCGGCGGCCCGGCGGTGGAGCGGCTGGCGCGTGAGGGGAACCCCCGCGCCGTGCCGCTGCCGCGCCCGCTGCTGGGCAGTGCCGAACCGCATTTCAGCTTTGCCGGGCTCAAAAGCGCAGTCTTGCGGGCCAAGCAGGCCGGAATCCATCAGGATGCCGATATCGCCGCCGCGTTCCAGCAGGCTGCGCTCGATTGCGTGATTGACCGGACCCGCCTGGCGCTGAGCCTGGCCGATGCGCCCAGTGCGCTGGTGGTGGCGGGCGGAGTTGCGGCCAACCAGGCGGTGCGCGGCGCGCTGGAAGCTCTGGCGGGCGAACACGGCCTGCCCTTCGTGGCGCCGCCACTGGCGCTGTGCACCGATAATGCGGCGATGATCGCCTGGGCCGGGATCGAACGGCTGGGCCAGTCTGATCCGCTCGATTTCATGGCGCGCCCGCGCTGGCCGCTCGATCCCGATGCCGCCCCGGTGCGCGGCGCGGGGGTCAAGGCATGAAGCCGATCGGCGTCATCGGGGCGGGAGCCTGGGGTACCGCGCTGGCCCAGGCCATGGCCAGTCAGGGCGGAGCGGTGACGATCTGGGCGCGCGAGGCCGAACTGGTCGAGGAAATCAACACTCGCCACACCAACAGCCTGTTCCTGCCCAGCGCCAGTCTGGCGCCGCAGATCCGGGCGACCAGCGATCTGGGCGATCTTGCTGACCTGCCGGTGCTGCTGGTGGTCACCCCGGCCCAGCATCTGGCCCGCGTGCTGTCAGGCCTGCCAGCGGGGCAGCGCGATCTGGTGCTGTGTTCCAAGGGGATCGAGGCTGGCACCGGGCGGCTGATGGCCGATGTCGCCGCTGCCGCTGCGCCGCAGGCCACGCTGGCGGTGCTGTCCGGCCCGACCTTTGCGCATGAAGTCGTCGCCGGCTTGCCCACGGCGGTAACCCTGGCCTGTGCCGGGGGGGAGGAGCAATGGGCGCGGCTGGCTCCGGCGATCTCGCGCCCGTCGCTCAGGCCCTATTATTCGGACGATGTTACCGGGGCGGAGATCGGCGGCGCGGTCAAGAACGTGCTGGCGATCGCCTGCGGGGTGGTCGATGGCCTGGGACTGGGCCAGAACGCCCGCGCTGCACTGATCGCGCGCGGCTATGCCGAAATGCTGCGCTTTGGCCTGGCGCGCGGGGCGCGGGCGGAAACGCTGGCGGGCCTGTGCGGGCTTGGCGATCTGGTGCTGACCTGTTCGTCCACCTCCAGCCGCAATTTCTCGCTCGGCAAGGCGCTGGGCGAAGGGCTGTCCGCCGCCGAGGCGCTTGATGGCAAGAATTCGGTTGCCGAAGGCGCGCATACCGCGCCGGTGCTGGCCGACCTTGCCGCAGCCGACGGGATCGACCTGCCGATCGTCGCGGCGGTCAACCGCCTGCTCAAGGGCGAAGCACCCGCGCGGCAAGTGGTCGCCGAACTGCTGGCCCGCCCGCTCAAGGCCGAAGGGCCCGGCCA
Source organism: Novosphingobium sp. (assembly GCF_020852455.1). Taxonomy (GTDB): domain Bacteria; phylum Pseudomonadota; class Alphaproteobacteria; order Sphingomonadales; family Sphingomonadaceae; genus Novosphingobium. The sequence continues at coordinate 60,371 of NZ_JADZAT010000006.1, read as the reverse complement.
GTGAGCGAGCGCCAGCAGCAGGACATCCAGGCGCTGGCCAAGGGCGGGCGGACCAATTTCCTGGGCTTCGTGCTGCGACTGGGCGGTACCGCGCCGTTCCTGTTCATCGCCGGACAGTTCTATGGGGTCGAAGCGATGGGGCGTTATGCCTCGGCGCTGGTGATTGTCGAACTGGCGGCGCAGCTTTGCGCGCTCGGCCAGCGTCGCGGCCTGGCCCAGCGGCTATCCGAAGATCCGCGCGAACCGGCGCATGTCATTGCCGACGGGCTGCTGCTGACCTTCATGCTGTCCGCCACCGTCGCGGCGCTGCTCTACCTGTTTCCCGCGCCGATGTTCCCCAGCGGACAATATGGCCTGTTCGATCACCTGTTGCCGATCGCGATCGTGGCGAATGCGCTGACCGATGTCGCGCTGGCGGCGCTGGCCTATTCGTACAACATCGGCGCGACGGTGCGCGCCCGCTCGCTGGTTGAGCCCTGGGTGCAGACGCTGGCGGCGGTGGCCTTCCTCTGGCTGGTGCCCGATGGCGGGCTGGCGCTGTCCTACATCGTTGCCAAATATGCCGCCGCGCTGGTCGCCTTCGCGCCCTTGCTGCGTTCGATCGGGTTGCCGCAGAACTGGAGCCCGCATCCGTTGCGGATCGGGCGGCTGGCGCTGCTTTCGTTCCCGCTGGCGGGGGCCGATCTGGTCGAATGGAGCACGCGCAAGCTTGATATCGCGATCCTGGGCTTCCTGACCTCGCCAACCGCGGTGGGGGTCTATTTCGCCGCCCAGCAGGTCGCTTCGCTGCCGCAGAAGCTCAAGACCAGTTTCGAGCCGATCCTGGGCCCGGTGATCACCCGCAACCTCAAGGAACGCAATTTCGCCGCGATTGCCGCGCAGGTCCGCCAGGTCGGGTTCTGGATCATCGCGCTGCAGGCGGGAATCGCGCTGGCGCTGGCGATCCCCGGCACCGATGTGATGCGGCTGGTCGGCAAGGATTTCGTTGGCGGCACCGGTGCGCTCAGCTTCCTGCTGGCCGCCGAAGTGGTTGCCGCCACCGCCGTGGTGAGCGAGGCCGCGCTGGTCTATGTCGCGCGGATGCCCAATCTGGCGATCAGTCTGGCAACGATCGCCTTGCAGGCGGTGCTGACCTTTGTGGGCATCGAGATGATGCGCGACATGGGCCTGAACGACAAGTTCCAGGCCGCGGCCGCTGCGGCCGCGCTGGCGCTTTCGCTGGGGGTCGCCTCGCTGGCCAAGGCCTGGCTGCTGTCGCGGATTCTGGGTGCAAGCGTCAACAACTGGCGCTGGCCGCTGATCTGGGCGGCGGCACCGGCGGTGCTGGTCGGCTGGCTGACCCAGCAAATTCAGCCCTGGTGGCTTTCGCTGCTGGTGGGGCTGCCGACAATCCTCGCCACTTATGGCTTCGTGATCTGGCATCGCGGGTTCGGGCCCGAGGATCGCGTGCTGTTCCGGCGGAACGTGAGCGGCTGAACCGCCGGGACCGACCGTGATGCAATCGGACTCGACAGGCCAAATATAATAACATAACATATCATTCATCAAGGCCACATTCAGGAGAGCTGCGATGAAAAACCTTACTTCCGCCCAATGGATCGGTGCATTGGTGGCGCTGGCACTGACGGTCACCTCGCTGGGGGCGATGCTGTCATTCCAGAGCAAGCTGGAAAAGAGCGCGGCCGAAGGCCGGGCCAAGCGCGTTGCCGCCCAGGCCGATCTCTGACCCGCGACCGCAATTGTTGCAAACCCCGGCGCGGGACTTGAATTTGCCGCCGCGATAATGCTCTGCTCGCCACACTAGGCAGGAGTGCATGCGATGGCGGACGTGCTGGACGGGATCATGACCAACTGGATCAGCTTCGGCGCGGTCCTGCTGCTGGCCTTGCTGGTCGCCTGGTGGCTGTTCGGCCGTGCCAGCAAGGGCGCGCGGGTGCGCGAATACAAGCCCGATGTGCTTGACGAAGGGGTCGGCCCAGCGCAGCGCAATCAGGCGCTGATCGATGCCAAGCCGGCCGCCGAAGTGGTTCTGCCACCGCCAGCCTCGGATGCGCTTGGCGGAATTGGCGAGATCGTCGCCGTGGCCGCGCAGGACGAGGTCGAGGAGCTTGAGGCCCGCGCTGCCGAGCCGGAAGTGGCAGAGCCTGCTCCGCCGCCGCCTCCGCCTCCGCCTCCGCCTCCGCCTCCGCCGCCGGTTGAGGTTCCCGAGCCCGAACCCGAACCCGAACCAGAGCCTGAGCCTGAGCCTGAGCCTGAGCCCGAACCAGAGCCGGAGCCCGAGCCTGAACCCGAGCCGGAACCTGAACCCGAGCCTGCTCCGCCCGAAGCGTCCGGTGCCGACGATCTGGCCCGGATCAAGGGGCTGGGGCCAAAGCTGCAGGCGCTGCTGCCCACCCTGGGGATCACCAGCTTTGCCCAGATCGCTGCCATGACCGATGCCGATCTGGCCGAACTCGACCCCAAGCTGGGGCCGTTTGCCGGTCGCCCGGTGCGCGATGGCTGGGTCGAACAGGCCAAGTTCCTTGCCGCCGGGGACGTCGCCGGCTTCGAGGCGAAATTCGGGAAAGTGTGATTTCCGCCAAGAGCCTGGCTGCTCATGGTTACCGCGCCTTAACCAAGTTCAGCCTAAGCTGCCGCGTTTTCAGGAAACGTGGTGGCTTCGCAGATGGCAAACCGTACCCCGCTGATCGATCGATTTCTCAAGGGTAAGATCGATCAGAAGACCAGTCGCCTGTTTGGCATTCCCACTGCATTCGCCTTGATCATGGGCGTTTTCGCGATGATTGGCGGGCTGTGGGGGTTGAAGGCAGCCGGCCATGCCGAGATTGTGCGCTTCGCCAATCAGGCCGCTGTCCAGATCGAGGATGAGGCGGCCGGCATCCTGATTCAGGCCCGGGTTTCGAACGGTAGCAACGCCAAGGCTGATCAAGCAGGGCTGGCAAAGCGCGCGGCCCGGATCGCTGCGGACACCGAGACGCTTGGACGCCAGCTTGACAAATTGGGGATGGCCCAGAGCGAATTTGCCTCGCTGCGCCAAAAGGTCAGCTTCATGCAAAGCACTGTCGATCGGGCAGTAACAATCGACCACGATGTGGAGTTTCAGGCGCTCAACCTGATGGAAAAAGCGCGCAAGGTCCGCCAGGCGATTGACCGCCAGAATGCCGCCACCGCCGACGGACTGCTGCCCAGCATCAAGGCGATGATGGCGTTCGAAGCGATCCTCATGCTGGCAGCGATCTATACCTTCTTCGGTGCGCGCCGGGCGGTACGGCGCCATCTGGTCAAGCCGATCGTGGCCGCGCGCGACGGACTGGTCCACCTGACTTCAGGCGGCCAGGACTTTGAAGTGATCGGTGCCGAACGCGACGACGAAATCGGCGAGGTGGCCCGCGCGCTGGAAGAACTCAAACAATACTCGCGCCAGTTCGTGACCATGATGGAACGCAAGGCCGAGGCCGCGCAGAACCGCGAGGCGCAGCGCAACGTCCATGCCGAGATGCTGCGCGAGCTGGCCCAACGCTTTGAAGCGACCATTGGTGACGTGGTTGGCGGGGTGGCCTCTGCCTCCAGCCAGTTGCAGGTCACCGCATCATCGATGGCCAGCGCAGCCGAACAGTCATCGAGCCAGGCGGGTGCGGCCACCAACAGCCTGGGCCAGGCTTCGCAAGGGGTGACCGAGGCGGCGCAGGCCTGCGACCAGTTCGCGCTGTCGATCGGTGAAATCAGCCGTCAGGCCGCCTCATCCGCCGACCTTGCCCGCAAGGCCAAGCAGGCCGCCAACGGAGCCGACATCACGATTTCGGCCCTGGCCAGTTCGGCCGCGCAAGTGGGCGAAGTGGTCGACATGATCTCGCAGATTGCCCAGCGCACCAACCTGCTGGCGCTCAACGCCTCGATCGAGGCGGCGCGCGGGGGCGAGGCCGGGCGTGGCTTTGCGGTGGTCGCTGCCGAGGTCAAGGATCTGGCGATGCAGACCGGTCGCGCCACCCAGAACGTGGCCGACCAGATCAGCGCGATGCAGGACAGCACCAGCGCCAGCGTCGCCGCCCTGCGCGAGATCGCCCGGCAAGTCCAGGAGCTCGAAGCGACTTCAATTTCGATCGCCACCGCGGTTGACGAACAGTCGGTCACCGGGCGCGAGCTGGCCCGCTCGATCGACACCGCCGCGCGCAACACCGCCGAAGTATCGGACAATTTCGTCCAGGTCCGCGAAACCGCCATGGCCACCGGCGCCGCTGCCGGCCAGGTGCTGGTTTCCTCCAAGGAACTCGAACAGCGCGCCGAAGCGCTGCGCAGCCAGGCCGACGAATTCCTCAGCCACGTCAAGGCGGCCTGAGCGGAAACCTTCCAGGGTTTGTCCTGTTAAAATGGAAACTCCCCTCCCCTTGGGGAGGGGTAGGGGGTGGGGGTTCCACGCCGGCGGGAGAGCCGTACCCCATCCCAACCCTTCCCCAGGGGGAAGGGCTCAAGTGCTTCAACCTAAACAGGACAAACCCTAGTAGATCAGCGCTGGCCGGCGCAGCTTCTCGAATGCGCTGACTTCGCCTGGCCAGCGCCTGACGATCGCGGCGGGCGTCTGGCCCGCCAGCAGCGCCTCGCGCACCCAGGCATTGCCGATCAGCAGATCGAAAAACGGCGGTTTGCCGGGCAGGAAGGCGAACCGCTCCGGGTGCATCCGGCGCAGCGTGGCGATCAGCGACAGGCCGGTCAGCAGCGGGTCAAAGACCTGTTCGACCCGCACCTCGATCCGCAGGCCGTCGCACGGTTGGCCCTGATGTTTTGAACTGGTGGGAGTGAAGCGCAGCGGCGCGAAGCTGACGCCGGGCAGGTCAAGCGCGGTCATCGCCCGGGCCAGCGCCTCACCCTGGCACCACGGCGCGCCCACGGTCTCGAACGGGCGATCGGTGCCGCGCCCTTCGGACAGGTTGGTGCCTTCGATCAGCACCGTGGCGGCATAGGCCAGCACTGCCTGCGGGCTGCGCAGGTTGGGAGACGGCGGGGTGAAGGCCATCGCGGTCTTGCCGCGGAAGATATTGGTGCCAAACCGGCGCGACCAGCCGATGCATTTCACCACGTTGAGCCGGTTGGAAAGCTTCTCCTGCCAGTGCACCAGCCGGGCGATCTCGCCCATGGTCATCCCGTGGCGGAACGGCACCTGCAGTGCGCTGACGTGCGAGCTGAAGCCGGGTTCGGGCAGCGGCCCGTCGATCCTCAGCCCGCCCAACGGATTCGGCCGGTCGAGCACCAGCACGCGCACGCCGCTGGCCGCAGCCGCGCGCATCGCATCGACCATCGTCGCGGCATAGGTGAAGGGGCGCAGGCCAACATCCTGCAGGTCAATGATCAGGCACCCGATCCGCGCGAGCAGGTCAGCCGGTGGCTCGCGGCGTTCGCCGTACAGGCTGTAGACTGGCAGACCGGTGGCCTTGTCATGCCCGTCACCAACATTCTCACCCGCAGCGGCCTGGCCCGACAGGCCATGCTCGGGCGCCAGCAGTGCCACCAGCCGATCGCCCAGCACACCCTTGACCAGATCGGCCGAGCGGCGACCCTGCCGGTCGGTCGCGCCGGCGTGGGTCAGCAGGGCATAGGCGGTTTCGCTCCCGGCGAGGGCGGCCCTGGCGGTCAGCCGATCCAACCCGCTGCCGACATTGGCGGAAACCGAGACGATCCCGCGCATGGCAGGTGCAGCCGGTAGTGCCGCAGTGGCCGCCCCGCCGCCCAGCGCGAATGTCCTGCGGGAAAAAGTGGGGCCAGCGGTGTCGCTCATGGTGCGCAGCCTAGAGCGCTGCATTGCCCGAGGGAAGGGTGCCCAGCCTCGTTCAATCCCCAGCGGTTGCCGCCTTGCCCTCAGGCCGCAGCGTAGAGCGCAGGGCTGTAGCACGGCTCCGGCACCGGCAGCTCAGCCGAGCGCGCCGCCGCAATCCACGCCTCAATCGCTGCGCTGACCGCCGCTGCCGCTTCGGCCGGCGTTGCGCCTTGCGCAGAGCATGGCCGCAGATCCGGCACATCCGCCACCCAACACCGCTCGACCGGGTACCAGAACAGGTTGATGTGGTAATGCGGAGTGTCAGCCATGCCCGGCAGGCTAGGGGATTTCCCTGAGACCGCGCAACCGGAACTGGGTCCGGATTGGAGCGAAGCGATCAGGCGGCGCGCTTCTGGACGGACAATTCGAGACCTAACGCATTAAGGACCGCGATAAGGGTTTCGAGCGTTGGGTTGCCGTTCTCGGACAGAGCATTGTAAAGCGCCTGGCGGCCAAGTCCTGCCTTCTTGGCGATCTCGGTCATGCCTTTGGATCGTGCGACATCACCCAGCGCGCTGGCGATATGCTTGGGATCATTCCCTTCCATCGCCGCCTCGAGATAATAGAGGATGTCCTCCTCGGTTTCGAGGTAGTTCGCGGCATCAAAGGGCCTTGTCTCCACCACGGCGTTCGATCTCTTCCTTTAGCCGCCTTGCATAGGCAATATCGGCTTTCTGCGTGCGCTTGTCGCCGCCGCAAAGCAGGATGACAAGCTGCTTTCCGCGCTGGAAGTAGTAAACCCGATAGCCAGGCCCATGATCGATCTTCATTTCGAAAACCCCGCCATGCACTGAGCGGATTGTCCCGAAATTCCCGTTCGCCGCTCTTCTGAGGCGATCGACGATCATGGCACGACCTTTGCGATCAGGCTCCTTGTTGAGCCATTTCGCAAACTCGAGCGTCTCCTCCAGCGAGAAGGTATGTCCTGTATATAGGACATTTCGGGGAGAGTCAAGATTGTCTGTCACGTCGGTACTCTTGGCGCATCCTGCTGGGCGATTCTATTTTACGGTTTTTACGGCTTCGTTTGAATCGAGGCCGCGAGCAATTCAACCAGCTTTTGTCGCACCAGAACTAACCACCAAATTGAGCGGGCGTTACCGCCGTCAGTTGTATTGCCGGTAGCTACAACCATTTCACCCCTGGACCGCTTTTGCTGAGCTTGTCGAAGCACTGCCTTTCTTTGGGCGACGCGCCTGGCCCCAAGAACGAGGACGATGCTTCGACAAGCTCAGCATGAGCGGTGGGGGGCAACAGAGTGCTTCGGAGCTACCGCCCCCATCGCTTCTTCGTCTCGCGCCCGAACCGGCCCTTCCGTGTCCCCGGCTTGCCCTCGTTGCTGCGTCCCACGATCGGTGCGTGGCTCTCGCCTGGCAGGCCCAGTTCGCTCGCTTCCAAGCGCCTGATCTCGTCACGCAATCGTCCGGCTTCCTCGAATTCGAGGTCCGCTGCCGCAGCGCGCATGCGGCCTTCCAGTTCCTCGATATAGGCGCGCAGGTTGTGGCCGACGAGGTTGTTGCGGGCATCGTCTTCCAGCTCGACCACCACGCCATCCCTTGAAGCGGTGTCGGCGACGATGTCGTGGATGTTGCGCTTGATCGTTTCGGGGGTGATGCCGTGTTCGAGGTTGTAGGCGGCCTGCTTTTCGCGGCGCCGGTCGGTTTCGGCCATGGCGCGTTCCATGCTGCCGGTGATCCGGTCGGCATAGAGGATTACCCGGCCATCGACATTGCGGGCGGCGCGGCCGATCGTCTGGATCAGGCTGGTTTCGCTGCGCAGGAAGCCTTCCTTGTCGGCATCGAGGATGCAGACCAGCCCGCATTCCGGAATGTCGAGCCCTTCGCGCAGCAGGTTGATGCCCACCAGCACGTCGTAAACGCCCAGCCGCAGGTCGCGGATCAGCTCGATCCGTTCCAGCGTCTCGACATCTGAGTGCATGTAGCGGACGCGCAGGCCGGCCTCGTGCATGAATTCGGTGAGGTCCTCGGCCATCCGCTTGGTCAGCGTGGTGACCAGCGTGCGGTAGCCGGCCTGGGCGGTCTTGCGGCATTCCTCGATGCAGTCCTGCACCTGGTCCTCGACCGGGCGGATCAGCACCGGCGGGTCGATCAGGCCGGTCGGGCGGATCACCTGTTCGGCGAAGACCCCGCCCGATTGCTCCATCTCCCAGCTGCCCGGGGTGGCCGACACCGCGACCGTCTGGGGCCGCATTGCGTCCCATTCGTTGAAGCGCAGCGGGCGGTTGTCGATGCAGCTGGGCAGGCGGAACCCGAATTCGGCCAGCGTGATCTTGCGGCGGTGATCGCCTTTGCTCATCGCGCCGATCTGCGGCACGGTCTGGTGGCTTTCATCGACGAACAGCAGCGCATTGTCGGGCAGGTATTCGAACAGCGTCGGCGGCGGCTCGCCGGGCAGGCGGCCGGTGAGGAAGCGCGAATAGTTCTCGATGCCCGCACAGCTGCCGGTCGCGGCGATCATCTCGAGATCGAAATTGGTCCGCTGTTCCAGCCGCTGGTGCTCAAGCAGCTTGCCCTCGGCCTCCAGCTCCTTGAGCCGTTCGGCGAGTTCAAAGCGGATCGCCTCGGTCGCCTGCTTCATCGTCGGACCCGGGGTGACGTAGTGCGAATTGGCATAGACCCGCACCGCGCTGAGGCTCTGCCCCTTCTTGCCGGTCAGGGGATCGAATTCGTGGATCGCCTCGATCTCGTCGCCGAAAAAGCTGATCCGCCAGGCCATGTCCTCGTAGTGGCTGGGGAACAGTTCCAGACTGTCGCCGCGCACCCGGAAGGTACCGCGCTGGAAGGCGGCATCGTTGCGCTTGTATTGCAACGCCACCAGCTTGCGGATGATCTCGCGCTGGTCCTCGCTCGCCCCCACTTTCAGGTCGAACACCATCGCCGAATAGGTTTCGACCGAGCCGATACCATAGAGGCACGAAACCGAGGCGACGATGATCACGTCATCGCGTTCGAGCAGCGCCCGGGTGGCCGAATGGCGCATCCGGTCGATCGCCTCGTTCACCGAGCTTTCCTTCTCGATGTAGGTATCGGTGCGCGGCACATAGGCTTCGGGCTGGTAATAGTCGTAGTACGAGACGAAGTACTCCACCGCGTTGTCGGGGAAGAAGCTCTTCATCTCGCCATAAAGCTGCGCGGCGAGGATCTTGTTGGGGGCCAGGATCAGCGCGGGCCGCTGGGTCGCCTCGATCACCTGGGCCATGGTGAAGGTCTTGCCGCTGCCGGTCACCCCCAGCAGCACCTGCGTCGCCTCGCCGTTCGAGACGCCTTCGACCAGATCGGCGATCGCACCGGGCTGGTCGCCGGCCGGCTGGTATTCGCTGACGATTTTGAACGGCTTCTGATCGGGATGCTTCGCAGGCCGCGCCGGACGGTGCGGGGTAAAGGCGGCAGAGGTGTCCGGCTCTTCCAGACCCCGGCGGATGATCAGTTCGGCCATGGTGGGGTTATGGGGGTTTGCGGTTTGTTCCGCAATGGGGGACCGCGCCCGTCAGGCCTGATCGAGTTCGAGAATCTGCACCTCGATCGCGCGGATGAATTGTTCGGCGCATTGTTCGGCCGAAACAAAGTCCTGCTCGTGCGCGCCGATGTTGTGACTGATGCCGAAGGCGCTGGTCAGCCGTACGAGAATCTCGGGCTTGTCCTCTGCCAGGTAGCGGATCAGCGTTTGCAGGATCCGGGCATGGGCAAGGACCCGGCGGTCCACCTCGTTGCATTGATCAAACATGGCTGCGATCCTTGCCGATGCCCGCGATGGTCGGCGCGATCAGGTTGGCCTGCTGGCGCCGCAGCTCGGCCTCGGCACAGGCCCGGTCGGTATAGCGATAGGGGCCCACGCGGTATTCTTCGCGAAGACTGGTCTCGATCGCGGGCGGAGAGGGCACAGCCCCCGCCAGATGCCCGCCTTCGCTTTCCCACGCGCCCAGTGCCGATTGCTGCTGGCGGCCTGATCCCGATGCCATGGCGATCAAATCCACTGATAGGTTGGAAGGTTGCTGCCCTTGCGAATGCCATCGATCCGCCCGGCGTAATAGGTCGCGAGATCGAGATAGGTCGCGCGGTCGCCGCCTGCGTCGGCCTCCTGGGCATTGATCAGGGCGATCTGGTGACGGGCAAACAGCTGGTTGAGGTCAGGCATTGGAACATACTCCTTGCGCCTGCGGCCCGCCGGACTGGCGGCCGCTCTGAAAGCAAGAGTGCGGAAGTGCGGCGCGGCCAGCAGGGCCCGCCAGTCCAAGACCATCGCGTCAGGGTGCATCTCGGATATGGGGATCCGGCTGCGCTTTTACAAGGACGCCACCGCCGGGGCTGGACACGGTCGTCCGGCCTTGGGAAGGTGGGGCACAACAAGAAGGGGGCAAGCAGTGTCGATCGCCAACAAAACCAGCCAGCTGGGCCGCCTGATCGCGGTCATGCTGCTCGCCGCCTGCGCACCCAAGGCCATGCCGCAGGGTGCGGCCGGGGGGGCGGACCTGATCCTTACCGATGCGCGGGTCTATACGCTCAGCTGGGGTGAGCCGGCGCTTGATGGCACCCCGGCCCGCGATGCCCCCTTCGCCAAGGGACAATGGCACCCCGATGCCCAGGCGGTGGCTGTGCGCGACGGGCGGATCGTCTTCGTCGGCAGCACGGCCCGGGCGCTGAAGTACCGCAGCCAGCAGACCCGCGTGCTCGATCTCAAGGGCGCCACGCTGCTGCCCGGGCTGGTCGATACCCACACCCATTTCCTTGAATTCGGGGCCAAGCTGGAAGCGGTGGACCTGACCGGCCTGCCCGGAGCGGAGCCGGCCATCGCCCGCGTTGCCCAGCGCGCCAAGATGGTGCCCAAGGGCGAATGGATCTTCGGCGCCGGCTGGGATGAAGGCGCCTGGGCCAGCCATTACCCAGACAAGGCGGCGCTCAGCCGGGCGGTGCCCGATCACCCGGTGGTGCTGCGCGGGCTGCACGGCTTTGCGGTGTGGATGAACCAGGCCGCGATCGACGCGCTGGGGATCACCGCCGCCAGCAAGGTGCCGGTCGGCGGCGAGATGAAGCTGGGCACCGATGGCCAGCCCAACGGCCTGTTCCTCAACAATGCGGTCCGGATGGTCGATGCGCTGATGCCGCCGGTGCCGCAGCCGGTGCTGGCCCGGCAGGCGCTGCGCGGGCTCACCCAGATGGCCCACGACGGCTATGTCACCGTGCATGAGGCCGGCGTGGACGCCCGCGCCATGGCCGCCTTCCAGCAGCTGGAAGCAGAAGGCCGCCTGCCGATCCGCGTCTATGCCATGCTCTCGCTGCGCGATGCCCCGCTGATGCGGCAATGGATCGCCAGGGGGCCGGACAGGGACAACAGCCGCATGCTCGTCACCCGCGCGGTCAAGGCCTATTACGATGGCGCGCTCGGCTCACGCGGGGCGCGGCTGCTTGATGACTATGCCGATCGCCCCGGCCACCGCGGGATCAGCGGACAGGGCTATGGCTTTGACCGCGATCTGGCCGCGCAGGCGATGCGGGCCGGCTTCCAGCTGGGCGTCCACGCGATCGGCGATGCCGGCAACCGCGAAGTGCTCGATCTGTACGAGGCGCAGTTCAGGGCCGATCCGGCCAGCCGCGCCAATCGCCACCGGATCGAACACGCCCAGGTCATCTCCCCGCAAGACATGCCGCGCTTTGCGAAACTGGGCATCACGGCCTCGATGGAGCCGCCCCACGCGGTGGAAGACATGCCCTGGGCCGAAGCGCGGCTGGGGCCGCAGCGGATCCACGGCGCCTATGCCTGGCGCACGCTGCGCCAGAACGGCGCGCGGCTGATCTTCAATGCCGACAACCCCGGTTCGGACCACTCGATCTTCTACGGCCTCCACGCCGCGATCACCCGCCGCGACAAGGCCCTCCAGCCCCCCGGCGGCTGGTACCCCGATCAGCGCCTGACGATCGAGGAAGCCGTGCGCGCCTACACCACCTGGTCCGCCTGGGCCGCCTTCCGCGAGGACCAGACCGGCACCATCGCCCAGGGCCGCTGGGCCGATCTGACCGTGCTGGACCTCGATCCGTTTGTATTGGCGGAGAGCGCGCCGGAGAAGATCCTGGCGGGGCGGGTTATGCTGACAGTGGTGGGGGGCAGGGTGGTGTTTGAGCGGTAGATGGATTGCTCGTTGCGGAAAACAGCATCCGAAGCCGAGAAGTTTCGTAGCCTTTCGGCCAATTTGGCCATAAGCACATTCAAGGGCCTGTGAAATTGCACTTGCGCGATTGAACAATTCGTTCTTATTATGTTCTCGTGCAAATTGGTTGGCCGGAGAGAGTATGCGTTCGATCGAGCTATTCGCGGGAGCTGGTGGGCTGGGCATGGGGCTGTGCCAATCTGGCTTCCGTCCCGCGAAGGTGGTCGAATGGGATCACTGGTGCTGTGACACCATCCGAGAAAATCGTCGCGAGCAGGCCAATCCGGTCGCGTTGTGGCCTGAGCCAGTCGAGGGTGATGTGCGTCAGGTCGATTTTCGATCCTTCGAGGGTAAGATCGACCTTGTGAGCGGCGGCCCGCCGTGCCAACCCTTTTCGCTCGGCGGCAAGCATCGCGCCCATGCTGACCATCGCGATATGTGGGGCGAGGCGGTGCGTGTAGTCCGTGAAACCAAACCACCAGCATTTGTGTTCGAGAACGTGAAGGGCCTGACCCGTGCGTCGTTCGCGACCTATCTTGCCTATATTGTTCACCAGCTCACTTATCCGGACTTGGTGCGGCGTACTGATGAAGAGTGGTATTCGCACCTTGCCCGCCTCGAAGCGCACCATACCTCGGGACGCGAGACCGGTCTGCAATACAAAGTCGTGTATCGGGTGCTGAACGCCGCCGATTATGGCGTGCCGCAACGTCGTGAACGTGTGGTCTTCGTCGGCTTTCGGGAGGACCTTGGTATTGAATGGTCGTTCCCACGCGAAACCCATTCACTCGAATCCTTGCTTTGGGATCAGTTCCGTAGTCGGGAGTACAGCGAACGCCACGATGCTCGGGTTATCGGCCTCACCGACCCCCGTCTGCTGTCCCGCGCACTTAAGCTAACCGAGCGCCCAGTAACCGAAGCATGGCGAACGGTGCGGGACGCGATTGGTGATCTGCCCGATCCGCAGCACAAGCCCGGCGAAGCGCGGCGCTTTCACAATCACCGGTACCAGTCGGGTGCTCGAAGCTATCCGGGGCATACGGGCAGTCCTCTCGACTTGCCCGCCAAGACATTGAAGGCAGGGGTGCATGGGGTGCCAGGTGGAGAGAATATGCTGCTGGGACCCGATGGTTCGGTGCGGTATTTCACGGTACGTGAAAGTGCCCGCTTGCAGACCTTCCCGGACAACTATCGCCTGCACGGCTCGTGGACAGAATCCATGCGCCAGCTTGGCAATGCCGTGCCAGTTGAATTAGCTCGCGTGATCGGGGACGGTGTTGCCTCCCGACTCGCGGAGAGAGCATGAATAGTCAAAATACTGCTCCCGGTTCAGTAGGTGCGCTGCGCGAGAGTCTTGAGCGGCTCACCGCCGATGCTAGCGATACGTCATTGTCGAACGCCAAGCGCAAGAAGCTCGAAACGCAAATTAAGGAAGCCATCGACGAGTTAACGGCTTTGCTGGCTAAGCTCGATCCAATCGCGCAACCAACATCGATATTTGATCCGAGCAATCCCAAGGTGGTTGGGCGCTTCGTGGCCTTGGCAATGGTGGCGCAGGAAAGCCATCCACTGTCAGACATTCCGAAGTTCTATGGCTCCGGTGTCTATGCCATTTACTACAAGGGCTCCTTCCCGGCGTATCAGCATATTAGTGGCACCGAGACTCCGATCTATGTCGGCAAAGCTTCACCGAGTGTGAGCAATGCCCGCTCGCCCATTGAGCAAGGTGCGAAGCTGAGCGGAAGGCTGAATGATCATCGCAAGAACATTGCCAAAGCAGTGGGTACGCTTGATCTCGCTGATTTCGAGTTTCGATCGCTCGTTGTGCAAAGCGGGTGGGAAACGGCGGCAGAGGACTACCTCATCCATTTGTTCCAGCCGATTTGGAACAGCGAGACGAATATCCTGTATGGCCTCGGCAAGCATGGTGATGCCGCTACCACACGTGCAAACAAGCGGTCACCGTGGGACACCTTGCACCCTGGTCGTGCATGGGCGGCGGCTTCAGCTGAAGACGCCAAGTCCGTAAAGCAGGTCGAAGCCGAGCTTGTCAGGCACTTTGCTAAGCACCCGGTATATCCGAACCTGCAAGCCGTGTTGGCCAACTTCATTGGTGAGCTTCGCCAAGGTTAGCTAAGCTCTGCCTTAAGCAACATCCCTCGCATTTTCCTACACCCCCAAAATCTGCAACATGGTCCGTTTGCCCTTCACAAAGGAAGCGAACCATGGCGTCCAGCGATCAGCATGAACCGGTAGAAGTGTGGGAATGGGAGGAGGCTCCGTCGGCGCCGCCGGGGTTGGCGGGTGACGAGGCAGCCGAGTGGCAGGGGCGGCGGGTGGTCTTTCATCCGCCTGCCGGTGACCGGCTGAGGATCAGCGGAGCGGGTGGCCCGGCCGGACCGGGGGAGGGGCTGGCTGATGGCCCCCTCCGTCAGCGCTGCGCGCTGCCACCTCCCCCAGTGGGGGAGGATCATTCCGCCGCGGCTCTCGATCCGGTCTTTACCCCGGCGCTGAAGGTCCGCTTCCTCGACGAGCTGGCGCAGCATGGCAATGTCCGGGTGGCGGCGGGGCGGTGCGGGGTTTCGCGGTCGGGGGCTTACCTGGCGCGGCGGCGCGATGCGGACTTTGCGCTGGGCTGGCGGGCGGCTTTGGTCCTGGCGCGCGAGCATGTCGAGGCCACGCTGGCCGAGCGCGCGCTCGACGGGGTGGAAGAGCCGGTGTTCTATCACGGCGAGGTGGTGGCGGTGCGGCGGCGGTTCGATTCGCGGCTGCTGCTGGCGCATCTGGCGCGGCTTGATGCGCTGTGCGCCGAGGACGAGGTCGCCTGGCGGGCGGCGGAGCGGTTCGACGTGGTGCTGGCGGCGGCGAGCGGGCTGGTCGATCCCGGGGTGGACGCGGTCGAGGACCTGCCCAGCCGCGCCGAGGCGATCGAGCTGGCGGCGCGGCGCGCGGCGGGCGGCACACTGGCCCGGGAACGCCGCGCGGCGCGGGAGGCCGCAGCGCGGCATGACGCGCTGGAGGCCGCAGCCGCGGCGGCGGTTGATGCGGTGCGCTGCGCCCACCCCGCTGCGACTGGCGCCGCCTGCGGCGAGGCAGGTCTTGCTCCCCTCCCGCCTGCGGGAGGGGTTGGGGGTGGGTCAGATGCGCCGCTGGAGGTGAAGTCTTTATGTGGGTTCACACGAAGACACGAAGACACGAAGATCCTGGGCCAGTCCGGGGCGCCGCAGGCTATTCAAAAGTCGGGGTCATGCCGAACCATGGATGGGAAGGCGGCTGCGCCGCATGCGCGCCCTCTTCGTGTCTTCGTGTGTAGACCTGCGGTCGCCTGCGGCCCGTGTGAACCCAAATCCGGAGCACAATTTTCGCCCCTTGGAACCCTGTCCATTGTGTCCACTGGCCCCACCCGCGCCACAACACACTTGCCGCTGGGCGGGGTGGCAGCTAGCCCGTGAGCAGTAACGATTCCCAAGCCGAGAGGGGCACGATGTCTGACTGGATCGAACAGCTTGAACGCCTGACTGCACTGCACAAGGCGGGCGCGCTGACCGATGAGGAATTTGCGGCGCAGAAGGCGCGGCTGCTGGAAGCGCGCGATGCCGCGCCTGCCGCGCCGCCGCCGCCGGCCGATTGGGACGCGGCGCCTGCTGCTGCCGGGGGCGTACCCAAATGGCTGCTGATCGGCGCGCCGGCGCTGCTGGTGCTGGCCGGGGCAGCCTGGTTCGGCTCTAGCCTGGTTGGCGGCGGGCCGGACCCTGACCTTGCTGCCGGGCCGAGCGGCGCGGCCAGCGATGGTGCCGTGGCCGTGGCCACCCCCAGCGAGGCACCGCCGATGCCGGTGGCGCTTGACGGGTCGCTCAAGTTCTCCTCGCCCTCGCTGTGCGAGGCGAGCGGCGCGCTGGAGGCGATCTACAAGAAGCTCGACACCGCGGGCGAGCTGGGCAGCGGCAAGGGGATCACGATCAAGCTGGACGCCTGGGACAATCCGCTGCCGATTTCGGCCAAGAGCAGCACCGACAAGGACGGGATCGAAACCCGCGATGCCGGGCTGAAATTCCCCGAGGCGACCACCTGGCACGGACTGAAGCTGAGCCGGCTGACCACCCAGACGGTGATCGTGCCCGACAGCGACGGCGGCTATACCCGCACGGTCAACTTCCTCGAGCCGGCCGACAAGGTGCAGAAAACCCTCGCCCGGCTGGGCTTTGGCGCACCCAAGGCGCCCGATTTCAGCGAACTGGCCGGCGAAGGCTGCGGCGGTTCGGCCCAGATCGTGACGCTCGACGGCGGCTCGGCGCTGTCGTGCAGCTGGGGGTGCTGAGGGGGTAATTGGTGTCTTTGTCCGCCTAACGGCGGTGCGGGAAAGCCGTCCGGCTTTCCCTGGCCAGGCCGGCCCGCTCCCCCGGCCCGGCCACCCGCTGAAGGTACCCTATGGGTGGCCGGGCCGGGGGAGCGGGCCGGCCTGGCCAAGCCAATCGCGGAGGCGATTGGCGCACCTGGCCAATCAATCCACCATGGTCAGCGCTTCGTAGCGTTCCAGGTGGTAGTCGGCGCTGCCGAACTGGTTCTCGATCATGGTCGAGCGCTTGAAGTAGTGGCCGATGCCCAGTTCCATCGTGATCCCGATCCCGCCGTGGGTCTGGATCGCGCTCTGGCCGACGAACTTGAGGCTGCGGGCGACCTTGGCCTTGGCGGCGGAGACCGCGGTCTTGCGGACCACGGCGTCCTCGCCCAGGCGCAGGGTGCCCATCAGGCTCATCGAAGCGATCTGCTCGGCCTCGACCAGCATGTCGGCCATGCGGTGCTGGAGCGACTGGAACTTGCCGATCGGTTGCCCGAACTGCTTGCGCTGGCGGGTGTATTCGACCGTCTGGGCCAGCATGGTGCGGGCGATCCCGGTGGCCTCGGCGCAGAGTGCCATGGTGCACTGGTCGGCAACCTGTTCGATCAGGTCGATCCCGCCGGCAAGCAGCGCCTCGCCGGGAATGGCGACGTTTTCAAGATAGACCTCGCTGGCGCGGAAGCCATCGACGGTCGGATAATCGCGGCGGGAGATCCCTGGGCTGTTTGCATCGACCAGGAACAGCTCCACCCCATCGCGTTCACGCCGGCTGCCGCCGGTGCGCGCGGTGACCAGCAGGTGCGTGGCCCAGGGCGCGGCATAGACCACCGCCTTGTGGCCGTTCAGCACAAAGCCGGCGCCGTCCTGCTTCGCCGTCGTGCCGATATCGGCCAGGTTGTAGCGGCCCTGCGGCTCGGCATAGGCGAAGGCGATCAGGCAGTCGCCCGAGATGATCTGGGGAATGGTCGCTTCGGCCAGGGGCCCGCCCGCAGCGGAGAGCGCCCCGCCGCCAGCGACCACGGTCTGCAGCCAGGGTTCGATCGCGATGACCTTGCCCAGCTCTTCCATCATGATCATGTTCTCGATCGCGCCGCCGCCCATGCCGCCAAGCTCCTCGGCGAAGGGGGCGCAGGTCAGGCCAAGCTCGCTCGACAGTGCCTTCCAGATGCCGGGATCGCGGCCTTCGGGGCTGTCGATCATCTTCTGGCGGGCTTCGAAGCCGTAAGTATCGGCCAGGAACTTCGCGAGCGTATCGCGCAGCATGTCCTGGGTTTCAGTGGTGCTCAGATCCATGTCAGCAGTTCCTCAGAGGCCCAGAACCATCTTGGCGATCACATTGCGCTGGATCTCGTTGGATCCGCCATAGATCGTGGTCTTGCGGGTGTTGTAATAGGTCGGTGCGGCGCGGTTGGCCCAGGCCGGACCGATCGGGTGTTCGTTGTCACCTTCGCCGAAGCCGCGGAAATAGGGCGCGCCATAGTGGCCGGCCATTTCCAAGGTCAGTTCGGTCAGCCGCTGCTGGATCTCGCTGCCCTTGATCTTGAGCACCGAGCTTTCCGGTCCCGGCCCGCGGCCCGCCGCCATCCCGGCGATCGTGCGCAGTTCGGTGTATTCGAGCGCGGCCAGGTCGATCTCAAGCTCGGCCACCTTGCGCTTGAAGAAGGGGTTGGCGAGCAGCGAGCGATCGCCGTCCATCTCGGTCTGGGCGATCGCCTTGATCCGCTCGATCGAGCGCTTCGACGAGGCCACGCCGGCAATCCCGACGCGTTCGTGGGCGAGCAGGAACTTGGCGCAGGTCCAGCCCTTGTTCTCTTCGAACACACGGTTGGCGACCGGCACGCGGACGTCTTCGAGAAACACCTCGTTGACTTCGTGCTCACCGCCCAGGGTAATGATCGGGCGCACGGTGATCCCCGGGCTCTTCATGTCGATCAGCAGGAACGAGATGCCTTCTTGCTGCTTGGCATCCGGATCGGTGCGGACCAGGAAGAAGCCCCAGTCGGCATGCTGGGCCAGGGTGGTCCAGGTCTTCTGGCCGTTGACCACATAGTGATCTCCATCGCGCACCGCGCGGGTGCGCAGCGAAGCGAGGTCGGAGCCCGAACCGGGTTCGGAATAACCCTGGCACCACCAGTCCTCGCCCGACAGGATCCGGGGCAGGAAGTGGGCCTTTTGTTCAGGCGTGCCGAAGGTGTAGATCACCGGGCCGACCATGGTCAGGCCGAAGGGCAGCAGGCGGATGCAATCGGCCCGCGCGGATTCTTCCGACCAAATATAGCGCTGGGTCGAGGTCCAGCCGGTCCCGCCGTACTCAACCGGCCAGGCCGGGGCGACCCAACCCTTCTTGGCAAGGACGCGGTGCCAGGACAGGAAATCCTCCTTGTCCAGCTCTTCGCCCTCGTCCTGCTTACCGCGCAGTTGGGCCGGGTAATTTTCGGCGATGAATGTGCGCACCTCATCCCGGAAGGCAAGGTCTTCTGCGCTGAATTCAAGGTCCATGGCAGCTCTCCGATGTGTCTGTTGGCCGCAGATTGGCGCAGGTTTTCCGACTTCGCAAGCATGCGTTGCAAGCGCCAACGCAATGCCTGCCCCCTTAATCGGAAGGGTAATCGTGCCGTTATCCATCGCGTTCGCCAAGTGACCCTACGGCAAGGCGGCGGCACAAGGATGGAGGATGCGATGAACCCCGATAACGTGCGTGCGCTGCGCCGCTCGAACAGATTGAACCTGGTGCTGCCGGCCCGCTGCCGATCGCGCTCCGGATTCACCGATCATGTGGTGATCTCGGACATTTCGGAAGGTGGCTGCCGAATCGACAGCCTTGGGCTGGTGATGGGAGTGGGCGATCTGGTGGTGGTCCGCCCGCAGGGTCTGGAAGGGCTGACCGGGGTGATCCGCTGGGTCAAGGGCCACTCGGCCGGGATCCAGTTCGACCGGGCGCTATACCCTGCGGTGGTGGAACATCTCCATCGCACCTTTGAACGCTTCCTGCGGCCCGAGCGACTGCGCGAATTGCCCGGCAAGTTACGGTTGGCGGCATGAGCTGCGGTTGATAGGCTGCGGTAGGGAATAACCAGTCCGGAGACATGCCGATGCATCGCCTTGCCCTTGTTTCGCTAGCTGCCCTCTCACTTGCCGCGTGCGGCAAGAGCAATGACCAGGGCGCCGGCCAACCCGGCGCCGATGCCAACGTCGCCGCAGCCGAAGCCGCGTTCAAGATGCAGGCTGGCCAGTATCGTTCGACCGTCACGGTTGAGAAGGTGACGGCTGAGGGCTTGCCTCCGCAAATGGGGGCGATGATGGGCAAGGCCCAAAGCTTTGAATACTGCATTACTCCCGAGCAGGCTGCCGGCGGGATTGAGGCACTCAAGCGCCAGATGGCGGATGGCAAGTGCCAGTTCGAAAGCTTCAAGGCGGCTGGCGGCACAGTGGATTCGGTGTTCACCTGCCAGTCGGGAGAGGGCATGACCCTGCGTTCCAGCAGTCACGGGACCTATAACGACAACGGCTCGAACGTGGCGGTCAAGGCCGACATGAGCATGCCCGGCGGCAAGGCCATCCATATCGAACAGACCGTTAAGGCTGAACGGATCGGCGATTGCGCCAAGTAGGGTGAACTGCCTAACTGCTTGACTTGCTTGCGTGGCTGGTGTGCCATCCAGCATGGCCTGCGGCAGGCGTGGGCCCGAGTGGAAAGAGGGGAAGCGCTATGAAATACCTCAGCATGGCCGTAACCGGCCTGATCGTGGGCGCCCTGGCGAAGCTGTTCTACATCGGCGACAATTCGAACAGCTGGCTGATGAGCATGGTCCTGGGTGTGGGCGGTTCGTTCGTTGCCGGGTTCCTTGGATCGATGCGTGACGGTCAAACCGGTGCGCAGCTCAAGCCCGGTGGATTCCTGTTTTCAATTGTCGGTGCAATGTTGCTGATCTTCATCGGCAAGCAGATGGGCTTCGCCCTGTAGCCTGACAAATTCTTGATCTACGGTGGGCGGGGCGTTGCAAAGCGTCCCGCCCGCTTCTTTCCAGTGAGGCGGCTGATGCCTGAAGTGTTCGAATTCAATCGCGCGATCCTGCGGCGCCCGGGGCAAAGCGTGGTCAGCGGTCTGCGGGCGAGTGGCGGACCCGATCCTGACTTTGCCGCAGTCGTGGCCGAACATGCCGGTTATGCCCAGGCTCTGGCCCAGGCCGGATTGGCGCTGACCATGCTCGACCCGCTTGAAGCCTTCCCGGATGCGATCTTTGTCGAGGATCCGGCGCTGGTCTTTCCGGAAGGTGCGGTGCTGCTCAATCCTGGCACGCCCAGCCGGGCCGGTGAAGTGGCCGAACTGGGCCCGGTACTGGAGCAGCAATTCGAACGCGTGCTCAACCTGCCGGGCGGTCATGCCGATGGCGGAGACGTTCTGGTCATGCCCGACAAGGTGTTCATCGGTCTCTCGGCCCGCACCGACCGTGAAGGGGCAGAAGCACTGTCGGGCCTGCTGGATCAGTTGGGGTATCGCGCGGTGATTGCCGAGACTCCGGCCGAAGTGCTGCATCTCAAGACCGCCAGTTCGCTGCTTGATGCGGAGACGGTGCTGGCCACCCCGGCGCTGGCGGCAAGCGGGATCTTCGCCGACTATCGCGTGATCGAAGTGCCCGAAGGCGAGGAGGGCGGAGCCAACGTCCTGCGCGTCAACGATCAGGTTATAGCGGGGGCTGGCTATCCGCGCATCCTTGATCGGCTCGATAGTCTGGGCCTCAGTGTGGTGCCGCTGGCCAATTCGGCGATCGCGATGATCGACGCCGGCTTTACCTGCATGTCGCTACGCTGGCGGTCGGCGCATTGATCTACGCTAATGATCTTGCGATCATTCTGGCGTTTTCTGCCAATTCAGCCGGGCTGATCCGGCCTAGTTTGCGCCGCAAATCGCAACAAATGACGAGGTGTTGATATGAAGCCCTTCAAGAGCCTGCTTCCCCTGGCGCTGCTGCTGTCGGGCGGCGCGCTGGTTGCAACTGCAGCACAGGCCCAGTTCGGCGGCATCGGCTCGGTGGTCAAGGCATTGCCGGTCAAGGCGCCGGCAGTCCCCAACGTGCTCAATGGCCCGGCACCGGTTTCAACCAACATCAAGGACGCAATCTATGGCGATCCCTCGACCGACGGGTTTTCCCCACCGGGCAAGCCGCTGGCGCTGACCAGCTTGCCGCGCACCCCGCAAGGTGGCTTCGTGCTGGCACCAGGGTACTACAACATGCACGCGCAGAGCTATTGCCTGCATGCCGGTACCCATGGTCCGGGTGGCGGGGACGGCTACCTGTTCGGACCGGTCAAGGGATCGGCCAAGGACGCGGTGATGAGCATCCTGCGCAATTCGGTAGCCCATCCGGAGATCGAGCAGCACGATATCCAACTGCTGCTGTGGGCAATCGTCGCCAAGGCCAAGTTCGAAGATCTCGACATGCGGCTGAAGGGCATTGCTGCGGTGCTACTGACCAAGAAGCAGCTGCTCTCGCTCAACCGCAGCGCGCTGGGCGTTTTGACCAGCCCGCAGCTTTCGGCGGTAACCGGCGGGCTGCCAGGGCCGGTGCGGACGATTGTTGAGGCGGAAAGCCGGATGCGCGGCATGTTGACTACGCCGGGTTCCAGCTATGCCGATATCGAACGGGTCGCGGTGCTGGGCGGGATAGCTCCGCGCGGCGAAGGCTCGATCGATGTGCCTGCAACTCGCTGGTCCAAGCATCCCGACGGCTACTGGGTGCGTTACAAGCCCAATGGCTACTCGAACACCTGGGTTGAAATCTGGGTGCCGCAAGGCAGCGCCGGGGTGGGCAAGGTCTATGATCCGGGCAGCTCTATCGCGGTCCCGGTCAACACCGCCCGCCAGCGGCTGGCACAATCAGGCCGGGTCTACGCCAAGTAGCCGCTATCGGTTCGGCAGATCGGTCAGGTTGGAACCCAGCCAGTGCATGGCTTCGGTGATGTGCTGCGGCGATGAATCGCGGCCCACGCCCGCCGCGATATCGGCGATGGTCACGCCTTGCAGAGCCTCGCGCCAGGCCGTTTCGGCCTGAGCAAAGGCGGCGGCAATGTGGCAGGGGCGCTTACATTCGGCACGCGGGGCGCCGCAGGGGCCCTGCTGGCGAATTTCGGTGCACTGAAACAGCGGGGCGGACCCGTTGAGCGCGCGGGTCACATCCCACAGCGTGATCTGGTCAGCCGGTCTTGCTAAGGCATAGCCGCCGGTTTTGCCGCGACTGGTGCGGACCAGTCCGGCCTTGCTGAGCGCCTGCATCTGCTTGGCCATGTAGGGCGCGGGAACCCCATGATACTCGGCCAGCGCCGCCAGGCTCAGGCCGCGACCTTCTCCCGCCGCAGCCAGCAGCGCGCAGGCATGCGCTGCCCATTCGACTCCCTGGCCTAGCCGCATGGCTTGCTTGTTTCCCTTATTGCGGATAATAAATATCCGAATTGAGTCGAAATGGAAAGGAGCTCGTGCATGTGGGGCAAACCTGACGTGCTGGACCGCCTCGCGCAAGTCCTTGTCACCCTCGCGGCGCTGGTCGCCGTGGGCAACGGGCTGTTCATGCTGGCCGATCCGTTCGGCTGGTACGAATGGGTCGGGACGGTCAAGGCCACTGGGCCGGCCAACGGCCACTTCATCCGCGACATTGGTCTGGCTTACCTGACCTGTGCGGTGCTGCTGGGCTATGGCGCGGCGAACCTGCCGATGCGCTGGGGCGCGGCGCTGGCCGGGGCGGCCTGGATGGCGCTGCATGGCGGGCTCCACATCTGGGAGGTCGCGCGCGGGCTGTGCAGCGCCGGGGTCTTCTGGAAGGAAGCACCCGGCACGCTGGGGCCGCCGTTGCTAGCGCTGGCGGGGATTGCGATCCAGCTGGCACGGCTCAGGATCATCGCCTGGCCATTGCCGAAGCGGCAACTGCTGGCCGCGTTTCACCGCAACACCTGGAACCTGTCGCCCAATCTGGATGACTTTGCCGCAGCGCCTGGCGGATTGCTGGAAAAGTTCGCGCATTTCATGCCGTTCGCGCTCCACGGTCACGCCGCCAGTCCGGCAATGCTGGCAATGGCCCGGATAGGTGCGGTTATGGCCGAGGACTGCGGGCCTTGTGTTGAGATCACCGCCCGCAGCGCACTCGCCGCCGGCCTGCCGCGCGATCAGATCAATGCCGCGCTGCTGGGCCAGCTGCCCCCGGGGGCAGAGCGCGACGCGTTCGCCTTCGCCCAGGCAATCGCACGCGGCGATGCTTCGGTCGATGGCCTGGGTGACGCGATCGAGGCCGCCCATGACCGTGCAGTGCGGATCGAGCTGACCGTTGCTGCGGCGACCGCGCGGGCACACCCGGCCTTCAAGCGCGGTCTGGGTTATGCCAAGAGCTGTCCGGCCCAGCCGCTGCAAGTGTGAGTCGAACTGCCATGCTGCCTGACATTACCCTGGCAACCTTGCCCGCAGGGTCCTTGCTTGATGGCTATGTCCGGCAGCAGGCCTATGTCGACTGCTTCGCGGCGGACGTGGCGGGTACGGTTACGCTCGGCCAGTTGATCACGGCCTTCTACAACAGCCGCGTATTCCGGTTTGAACGCTGGCTGCTGGGCGCACTGTTGGGCAAGACAGCCAGCAATGCCGACGTGGCGAGGCTTGCCAGCGCCGAAGTTGAGCGGTTCTCGGCCTGGACGGTCGAAGCACGGCAGGACCACCAGATCCTGCTGTGCGATTTCCAGGGCCGGACCCGTTCGTGGCTGATGGTCCAGCCCAATGCGCAGGGCACGCGGGTCTATTTCGGCTCGGCTGTGGTCAAGCCGGGCGATCCGTTGTTCCGCCTGCTGCTGGGCTTCCACCGCAGCTATTCGCGGGCCCTGCTGAAGTCAGCAGTCAAGGCCTTGGCCTAGCTTCCCGCGGGCGTGAGCTTCTCGGTGACCGGAACGCCTTCCACGCCCGATCCACCGCGCAGGCTGGCGGGATAGAGCTCGGGATGGGCCTGGATGCCGCAGGTCGATACCACCACCCCGATCGGTTCGCGGCTGCGGGTACCATCTGAGAAGTCGAGCCAGGCCAGCCACATCGGCGCAGAACAGATCCGGCCCGGCAGAACGATGTTCATGATCGCCTGTCCGGCGCGCGGTTCGCCGATAAAGGGAAGACCTTGCTGGTGGGTCGTGCCGATCTTCGACGCAGAAACCACTGGTGCCGCAACGGAGGTCTGCTGGTGGACCCGCAGGCCTTCGAACACCAGCCGGATCGGTCGCTTGCCTTCGGGGTTGGGCATGTCGAGCTGGATCTTGCGGCCCGCACTAGTCAGGCAGGGTCGCAGCCGATAGCGCGATGAGAAGGCGGTAACCGGCGCAGCACTGCTGCCTGATGGCGAAATCCGGAACTGGGCGATTTCTGCGCAGGGGCGGTCGTCAGGTCCGCGGTCCTCACCCACCAGTCGGGGCTTGGGCGCCGGATCGCTTGCAGGCGCAGCGCTGGGCGCCGGGGAATACGGCACGGTTGGGGTGACCGCAGTGTAGGTGTTCATCCGCGATGCGGTGAAATTCTGTGGCCTACCGCTTTCGAAATGACCATCGTCGCCTGAACAGGCTGATTTCCACGAGCCGGTCATCCGGTTTTCTGCGGCATTGAGCGTGAATTCGAACCCACCCGAATGCATGGTCCGCCGTCCGTATCCAGGCGTGCCCGGGCGCGGGGCGATCGGGCTCGAGCAGGTACGCAGTCCGGGCAGGCGGACCGAACCAGGGCCGTACCAGTACCAGGTACCATACCACTTGAGATTGCGAAAATCGCCAACGAAGACCATCAGGTGACCACCCAGGTCACCGGTGGCGATCATTCGGTTGGGATGCGCAGCATCGCGGGTGATCCTGAACGACGAAGGCACGTCGAGCAGGATCTCGTATTGCCATTCACCGACGACTTGCGCGGCGGCAGGGCTGGCAAACATTGCGGCGAGCAAGGCTGCGCCGACAGACATGATACGATTGGTCATCGTCCCCTCCATGTGTCGTGCGACCCGGAGGATTGTCGTTCTGCTGCCTTATCGCAAACCCGTTTGAGCGCAAGCTGAACGGGACGATTGCCTGCGGTTCACCTGCAGGCCCGGCGCCCGCCAACTTCCAGGTGCAGGTGGTTGTGGTGGGCGGGGTTGTAGTTGGGACCCAGTACCATGCCAAAGCGCTTGCAGGCGCTGGCATGGATCGCGCTGAAGAAACGGCGCACTTCGGGCGACTTGTCTTCCCAATTGCCCTCTACGGTGATCCGGCGACCATCGGCCAGCACGAAACCCGATACGTCGATCGCATTGGCGCTGGCATGGCCGCTGCGCCGGCCGGAACCGGCAATATTGCGGCAGTTGTAGCTGCCCATGGTTTCGATCTTGATCAGCCGACTGCCCAGGATCTGCTGTGCCGCGCGATCGACGCCGAAACGGGCCCAGCCGGCAAATGTATCGGCCAGACTGCAGGTCATCGGGCCCAGGTTCGACAGTTTCAGCCGGGAATTGTCACCGCGCAGGCTGGCCAGCTTGACCGCACTGACTGCCGAGCAACCCGCGCCATAATAGGCATCGGGCAGAGGGGTGAAGGCTGCGGCCCGTTCACCCAGGCCGGTCATGCAGGCCTGAGCTTCGGGGGTGGCCGCGATCACCGCAGCCGGCCGCGAAACCGTTGCCTGACGCCGCTCCCGCTGCTCGGGAACCAGCGTGCAGGCGCTGGTGAGCAGGGCGGGAACAAGGATGACAAGCCTCGTGCGCATGCAACAAGATTGCGCCAATTATGGTTAACAAATCCTAAGCATTGCCCGCATAGCTATGCGAACGCGACGAAGCGTGCGCAGATTGCCTTGACTTGCTGCGGTGCAACACTAAACGCGGCTCCGGGCCACGCGGTCCCAACGCCGCGCGAGCTCTCTGTAAGGAGAGTCTACATGACTGATGCTGTGAAGCCTGCGGCGCTGCCCGCACGGCCGTTCTTCTCTTCCGGTCCCTGCGCCAAGCCGCCGGGCTATTCTCCCGCCAAACTCGCCACCGAATCGCTGGGCCGCTCGCACCGTGCCAAGATCGGTAAGTCGCGCCTGCAATACTGCATCGACCTGATGCGTGAGGTGCTGCAGCTGCCCGATACACACCGGATCGGCATCGTTCCCGGTTCGGACACCGGCGCCTTCGAAATGGCGATGTGGACTATGCTGGGCGCGCGCGGTGTCACCGCGCTGGCCTGGGAAAGCTTTGGTGAAGGTTGGGTCACCGATGCGGTCAAGCAGCTCAGGCTCGAACCCAAGGTGCACCGTGCCGACTACGGTCAGCTCCCCGATCTTTCGAAGGTCGATTTCGCCGACGACGTGTTGTTCACCTGGAACGGTACCACCAGCGGTGTTCGTGTACCCGATGGCGAATGGATCCCTGACGAGCGCGAAGGGCTGACCTTTGCCGACGCGACCAGCGCGGTCTTCGCTTATGACATCCCCTGGGCCAAGATCGATGTCGCGACATTCTCGTGGCAGAAGGTGCTGGGCGGCGAAGGCGGCCACGGTGTGCTGATCCTGGGTCCGCGAGCGGTCGAGCGTCTGGAAGAGTACACTCCCGCCTGGCCGCTGCCCAAGGTCTTCCGCCTGACGGCCAAGGGCAAACTCGCCGAAGGCGTGTTCAAGGGCGAGACGATCAACACTCCCTCGATGCTGGCGGTCGAAGATGCGATCTTCGCGCTGGAATGGGCCAAGGGGCTGGGCGGGCTTGAAGGGCTGATGGCGCGCAGCAATGCCAATGCCCATGCGCTCGACAAGATCGTCGCCGAACGCGATTGGCTCGGCCACCTGGCGCTCGACAGCGGGATCCGCTCGAAGACTTCGGTCTGCCTCTCGGTCGAGGGTGCGGATGCGGACTTCATCAAGGCGATGACCGGCCTGCTCGAAAAGGAAGGCGCGGCCTATGACATCGCTGGCTACCGTGATGCCCCGCCGGGCCTGCGGATCTGGTGCGGCGCGACGGTCGAGACCGCCGATATCGAAGCGCTCGGGCCCTGGCTCGATTGGGCCTACGCCGCCACCAAGTCCGCCTGAACCACCTTCGTCGCCCCGGGCTTGACCCGGGGCCCCGCTCCTTTCCCAACACCGCCAAAGATAGCGGTACCCCGGATCAAGTTCGGGGTGACGGTGACGGGGAAGCAAGAATTCTCCCGATTGGAATCCACAATGACCAAGCCTCGCGTACTCATTTCCGACAAGATGGACCCCAACGCCGCCGCGATCTTTCGTGAGCGCGGCTGCGAGGTCGATGAAATCACCGGCGAGACGCCCGAACAGCTGATCGCCCGGATCGGCGACTATGATGGTCTGGCGATCCGCAGCTCGACCAAGGTGACCCCGGCGGTCCTGGCTGCGGCCACGAACCTCAAGGTGGTTGGCCGTGCCGGGATCGGCGTTGACAATGTCGATATTCCGGCGGCCTCGGCCCAGGGCGTGGTGGTGATGAACACCCCGTTCGGCAATTCGATCACCACTGCCGAACACGCGATCGCGCTGATGTTCGCGCTGGCCCGCCAGATTCCCGAAGCCAATGCCCAGACCCAGGCCGGCAAATGGCCGAAGAACGACTTCATGGGCGTTGAAGTGACTGGCAAGACACTGGGCCTGATCGGTGCCGGCAATATCGGCTCGATCGTTGCCAGCCGGGCGCTGGGTCTCAAGATGAAGGTCGTGGCCTTCGATCCGTTCCTGACCCCCGAGCGCGCCGTGGAAATGGGCGTTGAAAAGGTCGAGCTCGACAGCCTGCTGGCGCGCGCCGACTTCATCACGCTGCACACCCCGCTGACCGACCAGACCAGGAACATCCTCAGCCGCGAGAATCTGGCCAAGACCAAGCCGGGCGTGCGGATCATCAACTGCGCGCGCGGCGGGCTGATCGACGAAGCGGCGCTCAAGGATGCGCTCGACAGCGGCCATGTCGCAGGGGCCGCGCTTGACGTGTTCCAGACCGAGCCGGCCAAGGAATCGCCGTTGTTCGGCACCCCGAACTTCATCTGCACCCCGCACCTGGGCGCCAGCACCAACGAAGCCCAGGTCAACGTTGCGCTGCAGGTGGCCGAACAGATGGCCGATTATCTGGTCAGCGGCGGCGTCACCAACGCGCTCAACATGCCGAGCCTTTCGGCCGAGGAAGCGCCGAAGCTCAAGCCCTACATGGCGCTGGCCGAACGGCTGGGCAGTCTGGTCGGCCAGCTCACCACCGGATCGATTCCGCGGATTTCGATCCACGTCGAAGGCGCTGCGGCCGAGCTGAACCCGAAGCCGATTGTCGCCGCCGTGCTCGCCGGGTTCCTGCGGGTCCAGTCGGCCACGGTCAACATGGTCAACGCGCCGTTCCTGGCCAAGGAGCGCGGGATCGAGGTGCGCGAGATCCGCAGCGAGAAGGAAGGCGATTACCACACGCTGGTGCGCGTCTCGGTCAAGACCGATGCGGGCGAGCGGTCGGTGGCCGGCACGCTGTTCTCCAACAGCGAACCGCGGCTGGTCGAACTGTTCGGGATCAAGGTCGAGGCAGAGCTGGACGGGCACATGATGTACATCGTCAACGAGGACGCCCCCGGCTTCATCGGCCGGATCGGCACTCTGCTGGGCGAAAACGGGATCAACATCGGTACCTTCAATCTGGGCCGCCGCGAGGCGGGCGGGGAAGCGGTGCTGCTGCTCAGCGTTGACAGCAAGGTCAGCACCGGCCTGCTTGACCAGGCGCGCAAGCTGCCTGGCGTGAAGCGGGTCATGGCGCTGGCATTTTGAGGCCAATTCGGGCAACGGGGCACGCGTGATGCAAGAGACCGACCGCGACCTGTTGCCCGAGGGCCTTGAAGACCGCCTGCCCGGCAGTGCCGCCACTGCTGCACGCCTGACACGGGCGGTGCTCGATGCGCTTGATGGCCATGGCTATGACCGGGTCCAGCCGCCGATGATCGAGTTCGAGAACTCGCTCGCCAGCCGGATGGCCGGGATCAGCCTGCGCCGGATGTTCCGCTTTGTCGATCCGGCAAGCCTGCGCACCCTGGCGCTGCGCAGCGACATGACCCCGCAGCTGGGCCGGATCGCCTCGACCAGCCTGGCCGCGGCCGCGCGGCCGCTCAGGCTGTGCTATGCCGGCCAGGTCGTCATGATCAAGGGCGACGGGCTGGATCCGACCCGCGAACGGTTGCAACTGGGGGCCGAACTGATCGGGCTCGACAGCGTGGCTGCGGCGGGCGAGGTGGTGGCCGTGGCGATCGAGGCGCTGGCCGCTGCCGGCGCGACCGGGCTGTCGGTCGATTTCACCCTGCCGGACCTGGTCGATACCCTGGCCGCCAAGGCCCTGCCGCTCGAACCCGGCCAGATCGAGGCCGTGCGGGCCGAACTCGATGCCAAGAACGCCGGCGCGCTGGTCGCGGCGGGCGGGGCAGCCTACCTGCCGCTGCTCGAAGCGATCGGTCCGTTCGACGCGGCGATCGAGCGGCTGGCCCGGTTCGATACGGGCGGAGCGCTCGCCAGCCGGATCGCGGCCTTGCGGCAGGTCGCGGCGCGGATCGGCGGCAAGGTCCGCCTGACGCTGGATCCCAGCGAACGCCACGGCTTCGAATACCAGACCTGGTTCGGCTTCACGATCTATGCCGACGGGATCGCGGGCCTGGTCGGCCGGGGCGGCAGCTACACCATCAAGAGCAATGCCAGCGGCAAGGCGGACGAGCCGGCGATCGGTTTCTCGCTCTACCCCGACGATCTGATCGATACGCTCGCCGGGCAGGAGCAGGCGCGCGATACGTTGTTCCTGCCGCTGGGTCACGATCCGGTTCATGCCGAGCGCCTGCGCGCGATCGGCTGGCGCACCGTGGCCGCGCTGGGCGACTGCTGCGACCCCGGCGCGCTGGGCTGCACCCACCGGCTTGAAGGCGGCGAGGCGGTCAGGCTCTAACCGCCGAACAGCCGCTTCAGCCAGGCATCGACCACCGGAGTGGCGGCATAGTCCGGGTTGCCAAGCTGACGATTGATCTCACCATGCCCCTTGAGGCCGGTGCCTTCGAACTCGCGCCGCTCGGCCCGGGTGCCAGCCTTGCGCAGCGCCGCTTCCAGTTCCTTGTTCTGCGCCACCCCGTCCTTGCGCATCACGTGGATCAGCAGGAAATCCGGAGCATTGGGCGTGGCAGCCTGGAAGGTTGGAGACAGGGCGCGCTGCCGCACCGGGTCGGTTCCGAAGGCCTGCAGATAGGTATCGTGCATGAAATTGCCGCCATCGGTGATCTGCCGGGGCACGTCATAGGCCGCGCCATCGATCGGCAGCACGCCATCGATGCTGGCAAAGCTTAGTCCGGCCTTCCTGAGGTATTGCTCGTCAGTGCCGACCAGCGCAACCAGATGCGCTCCGGCGCTGTGACCCATGATCACGATCCGCGATGGATCGAAACCCAGTTTGCCGGCATTGTCGATCAGATAGCGCAGTGCCGCGGCGACGTCCGATGCTTCATCTTCCACCGTGTTGGCGGGGACCAGCCGGTAATTGATCGAGGCATAGGCATAGCCGGCCTGGGTATAGTGCGGCGCCTTCCAGCTGCCGTCGGCATTGTCCTTGCTGCCCCGCTTCCAGCCGCCGCCATGAACAAACAGCACCAGCGGCGCGCGCTTGTTGCCACTGGCCGAGGGATAGAAATCGAGGACCTGGAGTCGGTCAGTTCCATAGGACAGGGTCTGCTTGCCCGGGGCCTGCGGGGCCTGCGGGCCGCTCTGGCGGGCGGCCATGCGTTCGCGCAGCCGGTCGCCGGGGCGGGCCTGGGCCAGGGTTCCGGCGATCAGCGCGGTGCCGGCCAGGGTCAGGATCAGGGCTCTTTTCATCATGAAACTCCTTTTGCCGGAAAGACTATTGCCCATAGCTTGCCGGGCCAGCCGCAAATTGTCGCGGATTGTCGCGGCAAGGAAGCTGCCTTGGCTTGCCCTGATCGGTTCCTTCCCCTAGGGCGCGGCACGGTTTCCCGCAGCGCAGCACAAAAGGAGCGCCCTGAACCGTGGCCAATGTAACCGTGATCGGTGCCCAGTGGGGCGATGAAGGCAAGGGCAAGATCGTTGACTGGCTGGCCAGTCGCGCCGATGCCGTGGTGCGGTTCCAGGGCGGGCACAACGCCGGGCATACCCTGGTGGTGGGCGACAAGGTCTACAAGCTCAGCCTGCTGCCATCCGGCATCGTCACCGGCACGCTTTCGCTGATCGGCAACGGCGTGGTGCTGGATCCCTGGCACTTCCGCGATGAAGTGGCCAAGCTTAAGGATCAGGGCGTGGACGTCAATCCGCAGAACCTGCAGGTGGCCGAAAACACCCCGCTGATCCTGCCGTTCCACCGCGATCTTGATGGCCTGCGCGAAGACGCCAGCGGCGCGGGCAAGATCGGCACCACCCGGCGCGGGATCGGCCCGGCCTATGAAGACAAGGTCGGCCGCCGCGCGATTCGGGTTTGCGATCTGGCGCACCTCGATGACCTTGGCCCCCAGCTTGACCGGATCTGCGCGCATCACGATGCGCTGCGCGCCGGGTTCGGCCAGCCGCCGATCGATCGCCAGCGGCTGCTGGATGATCTGTGGGATATCGCCGCCTTCATCCTGCCCTTCGCCAAGCCGGTCTGGCGCACGCTCAACGAAGCGCGCAAGCGCGGCAAGCGGATCCTGTTCGAAGGCGCGCAGGGCGTGCTGCTCGATGTCGATCACGGCACCTATCCCTTTGTCACCAGCTCCAACACGGTCAGCGGCACCGCAGCCAGCGGTTCGGGGCTGGGCCCCAGTCAGGCCGGCTTCGTGCTGGGGATCGTCAAGGCCTATACCACCCGCGTCGGATCGGGTCCGTTCCCGACCGAGCTGGAGGACGATACCGGCCAGCGGCTGGGCGAACGCGGTCACGAATTCGGCACCGTCACCGGGCGCAAGCGCCGCTGCGGCTGGTTCGATGCCGTGCTGACCCGCCAGAGCTGCGCGATCAGCGGGGTGACCGGGATCGCCCTGACCAAGGTCGATGTGCTCGACGGGTTTGAGACGGTGAAGATCTGCGTGGGCTACAGGCTGCGCGGGCAGGACATCGACTATTTCCCCAGCCACGCCGCCGATCAGGCCGCGGTTGAGCCGGTCTATGAAGAGATGGAAGGCTGGAGCGGCACCACCGCCGGCGCCCGCAGCTGGGCCGAACTGCCCGCCCAGGCGATCAAGTACATCCGCCGGATCGAGGAACTGATCGAAACCCCGGTGGCGCTGGTTTCGACCAGCCCCGAACGCGAGGATACGATCCTGGTGCGCGATCCGTTCGTGGATTGAGCAAACCGGATTGCCGCATTTGCGACCGGTTTGGGGCACCTTGGGCCCATCCGGGCGCATCTGGCGGGTGGTTTGTTTGAAAAAGCCTGATTGTCCTGTCGGGCGTCTTTGCGGATAAATTGCATCATTCCAGTTGGTTATCCGGACTCTCGGCCGAGCTTGTTGATGAAGTGCATCCTCGGGAGCACCCCTGAACCGCGCCATAGACCGGGCCCGGACGCAAAAAGGCCGCGCACCTGGCGCGGCCTTTTGGCTGATTGAAGGGCTGGCGGCGATCATCGCGCGCCCCGGTTGTATCGCATGACGGGCAGGGTGACAGGCCGGGGCGATGTAGGAAAGCCTTTTGCCAATCGTACTCCGGCTCATGCCCCGATTGACCGCCCCTTGCCGGGCCAGCATAGTGGCGCGATGATCCGGCGTGCCGTCCAGCTCAGCGTCCTGTGCGCCTTGCCGCTCGCCACGGCCAGCGCGGCGCCGCAGCCGGCGCTCAGCTATCCCGAAGTCGATCGCATCCTGGTCAGGAAGGCGGAACGGACCATGACGCTCTATGGTGTCGATGGCTCGGTTACCGTGATCCGCGGCATTCAGCTGGGCGATGCCCCGGTCGGCCCCAAGCAGTTCGAAGGCGATGAACGGACCCCGGAAGGCCGCTTCACGATCGACTATGGCAATCCGCGCAGCAGCTATCACCTGTCGCTGCACATCGACTATCCCAGGCCCGAACACGTCGCCCATGCCAAAAGCCAGGGGCGCAGCGCGGGCGGGCTCATCATGATCCACGGCCAGCCCAACAACTGGCCCGCCGGGCGCGTGCCGGGCGACTGGACCGATGGCTGCATTGCGCTGTCGAATGATGAAATGGACGCGCTGTGGGAGGCCGTGCCCGATGGCACCCCGATCGAGATCCAGCCGTGAACGGGCGCTATTCTTGACATAACCTCGTTTTGTTCTACTCCTGTTCGCACGAATCGGGAGTTGTTCGCTATGGCCCAGGCAAATTTCGTCTATTCAGAGGCGGCCAACGATGCGGCCGGTCTGCCGCTCTCGCTGTCGGTCTATGCCGATCGGCCGCATGTGCTGGCGCAATTGCGCGACGATGCAGTGGCGGCCGGGCTCAGGATTGCGGGCACCGGACCGCTTGCCGCCCTGCTTGAAGGCGAAGTGCTGCCGCTGGGCGATGTGGTGCTGCTCGATTGCCCGGCGCCCGATGCCGCCGCGCTGGCGGCGCTGGCCCGGCTTGATCTGCGCGCGGCGCATTGCGGCACCCGGCTGATCGTCTCGACCAGCGTCGCCGCGCTCGACGATGTGTTCGGCTGCCTTGACCAGTCGGCCCCGCAACTGCTGGTCGATCCCAGCCGGGCCGAACGGGTGATCGCGCTGGGCCGGGCGCTGGCCGGGGCAGCGCAGCTTCGGGTGCGGGAGCTTTCGGAGGAAGACCGGCTGGTGCTGCTGCGGCTGACTGAGCAGGTCGGCCAGATCGCCCAGCGGCTGGAAAAGCTGGAAGGACCGGTCACCGGGCTGGGCCTGCCCGATGGGGACAGCGCGTTCCGGTTCGAAAGCCCGCGTCCGGCCTTTGCCGGTGAGGCGGAGGATGGCAGCGCGCGGCTGGTCCGCGCCAGCCGCCCGCCGCTGCCCGATCCGCGGCTGGTGCGGCGGATCATCCGCCAGCGACAATTGCGTGCGCGCTTTTTCGATGGCGATCTGTTTGCCGATCCGGCCTGGGACATGCTGCTGGACCTGACCGCCGCCCGGGCCGAACACACCCGCGTTTCGGTAACCAGCCTGTGCATCGCCAGCGGCGTTCCGCCCACCACCGCGCTGCGCTGGATTGGCCAGATGACCGAGACCGGCCTGCTCGAACGGGTGGAGGATGAAACCGACCGCCGCCGCGCCTTTATCGCGCTGACCGACAAGGCGGCCGATGGCATGGCCCGCTATTTCGCCGAACTGGGCAGTCAGGCCGCGAGGTTGGTTTAGGAGTGCTATAAACTTCCCTAGTTCCGTTCGTGCTGAGCTTGTCGAAGCATTGTCTTTCTGGCGGCGCAGCCAGGTGGCCTGAAGAACAAGGACAGTCCTTCGACAAGCTCAGGACGAACGGGGATGGTTGACGGCAAATTCGTCTGATGATCCGATGGGGCTTTCGCAGGTTCCAAACTTCGGCTAGGGGCGCTCTCCTTGACCACAGTCAGGGCGCTTAGCTCAGTTGGTAGAGCATCTCGTTTACACCGAGAGGGTCAGCGGTTCGAGCCCGTTAGCGCCCACCAGTTTTCGAAATCGGAATCAGGCTGAAGCCGTCTTGCGAAGACTTCCTCGTGCAAGCGATAGCAGCGCATCGGCATCAAAAACCCGAAAGCCCACACCCGTCACCCCGGACCTGATCCGGGGTCCCGCTGCCTTGTCCGCGCTCTCGCCTGGCAGCAACGTCAGCGAAGAATAGCTGGACCCCGGGTCAAGCCCGGGGTGATGAGGTTGAGATTCGCGACTTTGGTTTCCGGCGCGCAGGCCCGCTACTCCGCCTCCGCCAGCAGCGCCTTGGTATCCTCGCTCAGCCAGTTCCGCTCGCCGATCACCCGCCACACTTCGCGTCCTTCGGCGTCGTAGAACACCGTTGCCGGCAGCGTCTCGGCACCGAACTGGAAGGCCAGCGAATTGTCGGGGTTGAGCCAGGGTTCCAGCGCCTTGCCGCCCTTTTCGGCCAGGAACGGGGCCACCCGGTCAAGCTTGTCCATGTCCTGATTGACGGTCAGCACCCGGATCGCCGGGTTTCCGGCCGCCAGCAGGTTCAGCTGCGGCAGTTCGGCCACGCAGGGTGCGCACCAGGTGGCCCACAGGTTGATCAGCACCGGCTTGCCCTTCAGGCTGGCCAGGTTCAGCTCCTTGCCTGAAGGGTCCTTCAGCTGGAAATCGGGCAATAGACTGCCCTTGCGGCTGCGGTCGATCGCGCCGGCCTGGGCTGGCGCCGCACCCTGTACTTGCGGTTGCGCCTGCTGCGCGCTTTCCCTATCGCACCCCGCAACCAGCATTGCGCAGCCAAGGGCCAGGAACTTGAGCGAACGGGACAACAGCACGGATAAGAGCTCCAACACGATGTGGGGCGGGCGGTTCGCGGGCGGACCGTCGGCGATCATGCGTGAGATAAATGCCTCGATCCCCTTCGACAAGGCGCTGTGGCGCCAGGACATCGCCGCCAGCAAGGCGCATGTCGCGATGCTGGCCGCGCAAGGGATCGTTTCGCAAGACGATGCCGCCGCGATTTCGGGCGGGCTCGATACGATCGCGGGCGAATATGAAGCCAATGGTGTCCCGGAAAACTGGGACCTGGAAGACATCCACATGGTCACCGAAAGCCGGCTGGCCGAACTGATCGGGGCAGCCGCCGGGCGGCTCCACACCGCGCGCAGTCGCAACGATCAGGTCGCGACCGATTTCAGGCTGTGGGTGCGCGATGCGATCGATCAGGCCGATCAGGGGCTGGCGGCATTGCAACGGGCGCTGGTCGTGCGGGCAGGGGAACACGCCGGCGCGATCATGCCCGGCTTCACCCATTTGCAGACCGCGCAGCCGGTCACCCTGGGGCATCACCTGATGGCCTATTACGAGATGACCGCGCGCGACCGTTCGCGCTTCGCCGATTGCCGGGCGCGGCTCAACCAGTCGCCGCTCGGCTCGGCGGCGCTGGCCGGAACCGGTTTTCCGATTGACCGCCAGGCGACCGCGCGGACGCTGGGCTTCGATGCGCCGGGCCGCAACAGCCTGGATGGCGTGTCAGACCGCGATTTCGCGATCGAGTACCTCACCTCGGCCGCGCAATGCTCGCTCCACCTCTCGCGGCTGGCCGAGGAGTTCATCATCTGGGCCAGCCAGCCGTTCGGCTTTGTGACCCTGCCCGACAGTCTCTCGACCGGCAGCTCGATCATGCCGCAGAAGAAGAACCCCGACGCGGCCGAGCTGGTGCGGGGTCATTCGGGGCGGATCGTGGGGGCCCTGACCAGCCTCCTGGTGACAATGAAAGGCCTGCCGCTGGCCTATTCGAAGGACATGCAGGACGACAAGGTGCCGGTGTTCGAAGCCGCCGGGCTGCTGACGCTGTGCCTTGCCGCGATGACCGGGATGATCGAAGGCGCGACCTTCCGGATCGAGCGGATGCGCGCCGCGGCCGAACTCGGCTATGCCACCGCCACCGACCTTGCCGACTGGCTGGTGCGCCAGGCCAATATCCCGTTCCGCGAAGCCCACCACATCACCGGCGCGGCGGTGAAGCTGGCCGAAGCCAATGGCCTGGCGCTCGATCAGCTGACCATCGCCCAATTGCAGGCGATCGATCCCCGGATCGACGAGCGGGTGTTCGCCGCGCTGTCGGTCGATGCCTCGGTCGCCTCGCGCGCCAGCTATGGCGGAACCGCGCCGGAACAGGTAAGGGCGCGGGTGGCCGAAGCGCGCACGGCGCTGGGTCTGGAGTGATTCGCATGCGCCGCTGGCTGGTTCCCGCCCTGATTGTCGCCCTGTCCGGTTGCGGAGCCACCGCGCCGCTCAAACCGGCGGCAGGCAAGGAGCTGCCGGTTGCGCCCTATGGTGTCGAGCAGAAGCCCGGCGCCGAAGCCCTGCTCAAACCCACCCCCCAGGCTGCGCCGGAACGCAGCGTCGAACTGCGAAAACGCTCGGAAGAGCGTACGCAAGACCCGTTCGACCTGCCCCCTTCCGACGATTGAAAGCCTGAACCCATGGACCATTTTGAACTCCGCAACGGCGTGATGCACGCCGAAGACCTGCCCTTGACCGCCATCGCCGATGCGGTCGGCACCCCTGTCTATGTCTATTCGCGTGCCACGCTGGAACGCCATGCCCGCGCGTTCAAGGCAGGGCTGGCGCACCTGCCGCGCACCCACATCGCCTTCGCGATCAAGGCCAATCCCAACCTTGCCGTGCTCAAGGTGATGCAGCGCGAAGGGCTGGGCGCCGATGTCGTTTCGGGCGGAGAGCTGGCGCGTGCGCTGGCCGCCGGGATGGCGGGGCATGACATCGTCTTTTCGGGCGTCGGCAAGACCGCGCTGGAAATGGTCCAGGGGCTTGATGCCGGGATCGGCCAGTTCAACATCGAAAGCGAGGAAGAGGGGCTGGAACTCGCCGCGATCGCTGCGGTGCGCGGGCAGGTGGCGTCCTGCGCGCTGCGGGTGAACCCCGATGTCGATGCCCGCACGCACGAGAAGATCTCGACCGGCAAGGCCGAGAACAAGTTCGGCGTGCCGATCGATCGTGCTGCCGGGATCTATGCCCGGCTGGCGGCGCAGCCCGGGCTCGACATGCGCGGGGTGGCGGTTCACATCGGCAGCCAGCTGCAGCAGCTCCAGCCGCTGGAGGACGCCTTCGTCAAGCTGGGCGAGCTGATCGCCGAGCTGCGCGCCAATGGCCAGAGCGTGACCCATGCCGATCTCGGTGGCGGCCTTGGCGTGCCCTACAAGGCGGGCGAAGTGTTCCCCAGCCCGGCCGAATACGGCGCAATGGTGGGCCGGGTCTGCGGCAAGTGGGATACCACGCTGATGTTCGAACCGGGCCGGGTGATTTGCGGCAACGCCGGGGTGCTGCTGACCCGGGTGATCCGCGTCAAGCGCAGCTCCAACGGCGCACCCTTCGTGGTGGTCGATGCGGCGATGAACGACCTTGCCCGGCCCGCGATGTACGGCGCCTGGCACGATTTCGATGCGGTCCAGCCCAGCGGCACGCGGATGCTCGCCAACATCGTCGGCCCGATCTGCGAAACCGGCGATACCTTTGCGATGGGCCGCGATATCGACGCGCTCGAAGCCGGCGACCTGGCGGTGTTCCGCACCGCCGGCGCCTATGGCGCGACCATGGCCAGTTCGTACAACAGCCGCGGCTTCGTTTGCGAAGTGATGGTCGATGGCAGCAAGTTCGCGATCGTTGCCGACCGGATCCTGCCCGAAGCGATCACCGCCGCCGAGCGGGTGCCCGACTGGCTGGAATGATGCACAGCCTGCCCCTCTTCCACCGCATCGCCGGCCAGCCGGTGATCGTGCTGGGCGAGGGCGAGGCGGCTGAGGCCAAGCGGCGGCTGGTGGATCGCGCCGGAGGGGTGGTCACCAGCGATGAAGCGGCCGAAGCCCGGCTGGCTTTCGTTGCGCTCGACGAACCTGAGGAAGCGGCCGCCCGGCTCAAGGCACGCGGCATTCTGGTCAATGTGGTCGATCGGCCCGAGCTGTGCGATTTCACCACGCCCAGCCTGCTCGAACGCGGCCCGGTGCTGGTCGCGGTGGGGACCGGCGGGGTTTCGGCCGGGCTTGCCAAGGCACTGCGGCTGAGGCTGGAAGCCGCGCTGCCGCAATCGCTGGGCTTGCTGGCCGAACGGCTGGGCCAGGCCCGCCAGGCGCTGCGCCAGCGCTGGCCCGATGCGGGTCAGCGCCGCCGCGCGCTCGATCTGGCGCTGGGTGAGGGCGGGGCGCTTGATCCGCTCGATCCGCAGAGCAGCTCGCGGATTGACGACTGGCTGGACGGCGCCGCTGGCGGTTCGGTCGGCACAGCGGAATTCAGGCTGGCGTCTGATGATCCGGACGATCTGACGCTGCGCCAGGCCCGCTGGCTGGGCAGCGCCGATGTGGTGGTTCATGACCCTGCGGTGCCAGCGGCGGTGCTGGTCCGCGCCCGCGCCGATGCCGCGCGCTATCCGCTTGCCGCTGGCGAGGCCGTGCCGCAGCTGTCCGGCCGCGTGGTGGTTATTCGTCGGGGCTGAGCAGCACCTTCATCTGCGCCAAGGCGATCGGCTTGCTGCGATCATCCTGCCAGGCTTCGGCATTGACCAGCGCCACCCGGCGCCCGGCGCGGGTGACCTTGCCCATCGCGAAAGTCCGCTGTTCGGTGCCGCCGCGCATGAATTCGACCTGGACGTTGACCGGCTTGAGCTTCATCGCTTCGCCCCGGCGTTCCAGCTCGGCACGCAGCGCGGCGATCGCCGCCATTTCCATCAGCCCGCTCAGCGCGCCGCCATGCAGAAATCCCGGGCGGCCCTGGATCCGGTCGGAAAAATCGGCGTAGAGCACCGGCAGCCCGTCCTCGTCATGATCGAGCGCGATGCCCAGCGCATGGGCATAGGGGGGCAGCTGGGTGCTCACAGGTAGGTTCCGTGGGTGGCCATGAAGGTACCGGTAACATGCGCGACCGGATCGTCGGGATCGCCATCGTGGGCTATGCCGCGGATGAAGCTGATCGTGCGGGTCAGCTTGTAGCATTCGCCGTGCCCGATCACCGCGCGCCCGGGCACCGCCGCGCGCATGTAATCGACGCGCAGGTCCAGCGTGGCATGCGGGGTGATCCGGCCTGACAGCGTCCACACCGCCATCGAGGTGGCATTGTCCATCAGGCTGATGATCGGGCCCGACGCCAGCACCCCGGTTTCGGCCACGCCGACCAGTTCCTCGCGCCAGGGCAGCGACAGTTCGACCCAATCGGGCCCGTGTGCGTGATAGGTCAGATCCAGCCACCCGCCATGACCGTGCCGGGTCATGAACTTGGCCGCGCGCGATGGATCGAAAACGAACTCCGGCGGCAGGTCGTGCAGGCTTTTGGGCTCTTCCATGGCGGCCTCTCTGCGGCGGGGGAGGGGGGATTACAATCTTTTAATTTCAGCCGGAGGGCCGGCCAGAGGACATTCGGCGGGCGGGCATCTTCCCGCAACCAGCAACAAGGGGATGGTCATGAACCTGCCGAAAATCGACTTATCCGCACTACCGGACCTGGATACCCTGACAGGGGTATTCGGCAGCCTGGTCCATAAGGGTCAGACGCTGGATTTCGACGATTCGCTGATCGACGTGATGGTCTTCGTTTACGAAGTCATCATCAAGAAGGGCTGAGGGGTAGCACCCGGTGCTCATCCGCGATGAGATCCAGGCGCTGCGGAGCAACGATGCTCCGCAGCGTCACGCCCAGGCCGAACTGGCCCTGACCCACGAACGCTGGTGCGCGGGCGCCCGGTACCAGGCGATAGAGGCGGAAATGCAGCGCTATGGTGCCGGCGAAGCACTGGACCGGTTACCGGTCCTGGCCGACCTGTTCACCCCCGGCAGCAGCGCTGCGCGCGATCTGCTGGACGGTCTGTTCGGCGTGCTGCTGGCGGAACTTCGCGCCCGGCCATTTGGCCAGGTGCCGCTGCGCCACTTCTGCAACGCCCGGCTGGCGAGCCTGCTGATCGCCAGCGTCGGATCGGTCGGCCTGGTGGTGCAGTCAATCGACGGGGCCGGACTGCGCCGCCGTGATCCGTTCCTGACCGCCAGCTTCCCGCCGGGCGAAACCTGGGAGCATGTCCTGGCCGGCACCGGCGAGGCCGAGCTGCTGGAAATCGTCGGCAGGCGGCCGGGCGGTGTGGAGCTTCAGCGCCGCCCCTGTTCGCTGGCGCCGGGAACGGTCAATCGCCGTGACGGTTCACGCGAGAGCCTGATGCACCTTTCGATCCCCACTTCGCTGGTGCTGCTCAAATTGCAGCGCCGGGTTGAAGGCGGAGCTGTCGCGCGCGAATACCGGCTAAGCGATGGCGTCCAGCTCCACCAGGCTTCGGCATCGCTCAGCGAAAGCCGGCTCGAACTGGCGGCAGCCCTGCTGGGCAGGATGGGCCGTAGCGATGCCGCGCCGCTGCTGGCGGCGATGGCCGAAGAACACGGCGGGGATTCGCTGCGCTGGCAATCGCTGCGCGAGTGCCTGGCGCTCGACAGTCGGACCGGCTTCGTCACGCTGTGCCGGATTGCGGCCCGGGCCGATGATCCCCTGTCGGGCCCGGCCGGCGCCCTGCGCGCCCAGCTGCTTGAAACCTACCCCCAGCTGAAGGAGGCAGCCGCATGCCAAGGGTGATCGAACTGGTCGATGATACGGCCTGTGAACTCGAAGCGGCGATCGAAGCGATCAACCATTGCGGGTTCGATCCCCACGATGAAGAAAGCCTGCACAACGCCGCATTGTGGCTGCGGCGGCTGGGCAACAACCGCACCTTTCTGGGCGACCGGTTGATTGATGAACTGGCCCAGCGCCACCGCGAGGATGTTCTGGGCAGTGCCTACAGCCCGCAGGTGGTGGTGCTGTCGGCGCCGCAGCACGATTTCTTCATCCGCGCCAACCTGTGGCCGTCGCTGGACGAGCACATGGTCCGGGCCAGCGGCGCATCGGCTTTCGCGATCGGCCTGCCGCACGATCACAATTTCAACTTCCTGACCCTGGGCTACTTCGGCCCCGGCTATTGGAGCGACTATTACGAGTACGATTATGAGGAGGTGGTCGGCTGGAGAGGCGAACCGGTGCCGTCGCTGCGCTTCATCGAACGTGCCCGGCTCGAACCGGGCAAGCTGATGCTCTACCGGGCGCACCGCGATGTTCACACCCAGCTGCCGGCGGATTCGCTTTCGGTCTCGCTCAACGTGATGCACAGCCATGGCGGGCAGGGCTGGCTTGACCAGTACCGCTTCGACACCGAACAGGGCACTGTCGCGGCCATGCTCGCCCCGGCGCCCAGCGAAGCCTTCCTGCGGGTTGCGGTCGGGCTGGGCGGGGCCGAGGCGCTCGACCTGGCCGAGCGTTTCGCCCTGCGCCACCCCAGCGACCGGATGCGGCTGGCGGCATGGGATGCGCTGGCCTCGTGCGAAGCGGATCTTGCGGCGCGCGATGCACTGTGGGCGCGGGCCGAGCAATCGGGCAGCCGGCTGGTCGAGGTCGAAGCGAAGGTGCGGCGGGCCGAACTGGTGGGTTAGCGCGCCAGGAAGTGGATCAGCAGCGCCACCAGGATCAACAGCACAAGCAGGATCAGGCAGCCCTTCCAGCGCTTGCGCCGGGGATGGACATCGACCACCGTGCCGATGACGTCGGCGGCGTCGACCGCCAGGTCAACCGCGCCTCCGGCGAGATCGGCCAGCCCGTCCTCCATCAGCCGATTCCGCCGGCCAGCGCGTCGATCGCGGCTTGCAGGATCACCGCGGCGGCGGCGGCATCGATCCGGTCGGCGCGTTTGGCGCGGCTCATGTCCTGGGCGATCAGCGCGCTTTCTGCGCTGGCGGTGGACCAGCGTTCATCCCACAGCAGCATCGGCAGACCCAGCGCGGCCGAAAGGTTGCGGGCATAGGCGCGGCTCGATTGCGCACGCGGCCCTTCGCTGCCGTCCATGTTGAGCGGCAGTCCGATCACCACACCTTTGACCGAGCGTTCGCGGATCAGCGCGGCCAGCGCCTCACGGTCGGCGCCGAACTTGCCGCGCTTCAGGGTTTTGCCGGGCGAGGCGAAGCGCCAGCCGGCATCGCAAAAGGCGGTGCCGATCGTCTGGGTGCCTAGATCCAGCGCCAGCAGCGCGCCGCCCTGGGGCAG
Source organism: Novosphingobium sp. (assembly GCF_020852455.1). Classification (GTDB taxonomy): domain Bacteria; phylum Pseudomonadota; class Alphaproteobacteria; order Sphingomonadales; family Sphingomonadaceae; genus Novosphingobium. The sequence continues at coordinate 17,408 of NZ_JADZAT010000006.1, read as the reverse complement.
GCTCGCGCGGAACTCGCCCGCCTGGGTGGTGATCAGCGCTGCTTCTGCCATGCCGCCGCCCGCCGCGCGAAGTCTTCGCGCAGGTTGGTCCAGAACAGAGCGTAGTCATAGACGTGGTAATTGCCGCCAGGCAGCACGAAGGGACCCATATCGGGACCCTCACCGATCCGCAGCGTGCCGTCCGCGGCGCAGGTGGCACCGACCAGTTTGGGCGTGATCGTGGCGTGTTCCATCTTCAGATCGGGCACGATCGCCCCGCGATTGGCATCGGCCGCAGCCGTTCCGCCGATCCCCCCGGTCAACGGGTTGGAGCACAGGTAGTGCGGTGTGGAGGGTGCCTGGGTCTTGCCGGCGAACCGTTCATAGGCACCGCGCATCATGGTGGTGTCGGCCTGATCGACAAACGACAGATAGCTGATCACGCAGCCGCTTTGTTCGGGCGTGGCGCAGGCGGTAAGCCCCATCGCCGGCAGATCGCGCGCGGTATCGACCAGCCAGCCGATCGCATAGGCGGCGACAATCCGCTGCGCGAGCGGGGTGCCGGCGACCTTTTCCTTCAGCAGCCGCTTGATGATGAAGCTGCCCTGGCTGTGCCCGGCCAGCACGATCCCGCGTCCGGGCGGCTGCGCGGCCAGGAACGTGTCAAACGCCTGGGCAACGTCCCGGTAGGCCAGGTCATGCGCCTGGCCGGCTTCGGGCTTGTCGGAAACAAAGGCCCCGAACGTGGCCTGGCGATAGCGCGGCGCCCAGACCTCTGCCGCGCGGTTGAATACCGAGGCATTGGCCCTGGTCACAATCTCGCCGATCCGCCGCGCGTCGGCATCGTCCAGCGGCGCGTTCCAGTGGGTCTTCTTGAGGTAGCTGGTCGGGTGGACGAAAAACACCGCCACGTCGATCGGCGCGCCCGGTTCGGCAAAGCCATCGGGCTTCCATGCGATCAGCGCCTCGCCCGGATCGCGGGGGCGCGCCAGCCACATCGCCGGGGCGGCATAGGCATTCTGCGCCAGCCGCTGTTGCGGCTCGAACGCACCCGATGGGGTAAAGGTCGCGCGGGTCAGCTCTTCGGGATAGAAGCCCAGCACGATCCGTCCGGCGGCGAACAGCACCACCATGATCGCGATGAAATAGAGGAACTTGCGGACCAAAGTTCAGGACCCTTCGTTGCGCAGTGACTGGCGTTCCAGCGCGACCTTGATCATCGCCACCAGCGGATCGGCCAGCATCAGCCCCAGCAGGCCGAACAGCGTGCCCATGATCAGCTGCATTCCCAGCACCACCGCCGGGGCCAGATCGGCAGTGTGCTTGGCGATCAGCGGCACCACGATGTTGCCGTCAATGGTGTGGATCAGCAGATAGACGAAGATGCAGAACAGCCCGGTCTGGGTGCTGTCGGAAAAGCCGACCAGGATCATCAACGCGCCTGAAATCGGCGCGCCGATGTTCGGCAGGAAGGCCAGCAGCCCGGTCAGCAGACCCAGCAGCGCCGCCATCGGCACACCCCACAGCCACAGCAGCAGCCAGGTCATCAGCCCTTCGAAAGTCATGCCGGCCAGCCGCCCGGCCATCAGCCGGCGCAGGGTGCGGCCCATCTGCGTGGCGGTGCCTTCGAAATGGGCGCGCTGGGCGGTGGGCAGCAGCCAGGCAAAGCCGCGCTGGTAAAGCTGCGGTTCGGCCGCGAAGTAGATCCCCAGCACCACGATCCCGAAGGCCGTGGTCATCCCGCCGATCAGCCCGCCGACCGCGCTGGTCACCTGACCGATCGAATCCGCCGCGCGCTCGATCAGGCCCTGGGTGGTCTTGACGTTAAGCGAAGCTCCGTGGGCCTGCAGCCAGTCGAGCACCTTGAGCGCCTGAGCCTCGATCGTGGCCGGCAGCTGTGCGGCCTGGGCGGCGATCTGGGTCCCGGCGAACATCGCGGTCCAGATCATGAAGGCGCCCACCGCCAGCAGCACGATCGTTACCCGCCACATCCGGCCGATCTTGAGCACCCGGCCCAGCAGCCGCGCGCCGCCATCGATCATCGCGGCAAAAACCATCCCGCCAAAGATGATCAGCAGCGGTTCGGCCAGATAGATCGTCAGCGCCAGCAAGGCGGCAAGGCCGATCCAGACCGTGGCCCGCTTCATCTCGTTGCGCAGCACCGGATCGGAAAAGTCGGTTGGCCCGGCGTGCAGCGCGACCGGTTCGGGCGGCGGCTTGCGGCGGGAACGGGCAGGGCGGGGCCGATCCTCTTGGGCCATCACTTGCCTTTCGTCAGGTGGACCGGACGCAGGCTGGTCCAGGATCGACCGGGACGCAAGGCTTTCCACCATGAAGCCGGATTGTTGGTCTGGCTGCCGTCGAGCGAAAAGGTGACGAATTCGGCGCGTCCGCCAACGTCGGACAGCGGCACCGGTCCGCCCAGGCCATTGTCCGAATTGGCGACCCGGCTGTCGGCCGAACGATCGCGGTCATCGCCCATCAGGAAGAGGTGGCCTTCGGGCACCTTCACTTCGGGCATGTTGTTGTAAAGGCTGGTCGGCTGATCGCGCACGATCAGGTAGGTCGCGCCGTTGGGCAGCACTTCGCGATAGGTCGGCAGCTCGATCACGTCCTTGCCGGATGGCAGCCGCCGCTTGTAGCGGGCGAAGACATCGTAGCACCAGCTGGGATAGCCGTATTCGCCGCACATCAGTTGCGGATCGGCCGGCAATTGCACACTGGGTTCAACCGTTTGTGGCACCTTCTTGCCATTGAGCACGATCTCGCCATTGACCACCGCGATCCGGTCGCCGGGCAGGGCAACCACCCGCTTGATCAGATCGTCGGTGCGATCGCGCGGGACCACGATCACGATATCGCCGTATTGCGGCGTGCCCGGCAGCAGCCGCCAGGTATCGCGCGGCAGCACGTGGAAACTGGCCGAGGCCCAGTTCCAGCCATAGGGGAACTTGGAAACCACCAGCCGGTCGCCAACCAGCAGGTTGGGCATCATCGAGATCGACGGGATGTAGAACGGCTTGGCGATGAAGCTGTGGAAGGCCAGCACGGCGGCCAGCATCCAGAACAGCCCCTTGATCTCGCCGATCCAGTCGAGAGGTTCGTAGGGCTCGGGCGGTTGCGGGGCAGGCGTGGGGTCTTGCGGGGGCGTTTCGGTCACTTCATTCACAACTTGCGGGCCTCGATGATGACGAAGGCCTGGGCCCAGGGGTGATCGTCGGTCAGGGTCAGGTGGACAACTGCTTCATGGCCTGCGGGCGTGATGGCCGCAAGCCGCCGCGCGGCCCCGCCGCTCAGCGCCAGGGTTGGCGCGCCGCTCTTGGCATTGACCACGCCGATGTCCTTCATGAACACGCCGGCGCGAAAGCCGGTGCCGACCGCCTTCGAAAAGGCCTCCTTGGCGGCAAAGCGCTTGGCCAATGTGCCGGCCTTGGTGAACGGGCGGCTGTTGCCCTTCGCGATCTCGGTCGCGGTGAACACCCGGTTCTCGAACTTCTCCCCCCAGCGCTCAAGCGATTGCTGGATGCGTTCGATGTTGCACAGGTCGGATCCGATGGCGATGATCATGGCCGCGCCGCGTCCATCAGTTCGCGCATTTTCAGCACGGCCGGTTCCAGCCCGCAGAAGATCGCCTCGCCGATCAGGTAGTGCCCGATGTTGAGTTCGGCCAGCTGCGGGATCGCGGCGACCGGCTGGACGTTGTCATAGGTCAGCCCGTGCCCGGCGTGCGGTTCGATCCCGTTCTTGGCGGCCAGCGCAGCCATATCGGCCAGGCGCCGCAGTTCGGCCACCCGGGCCTCGCCCTCGGCATGGGCATATTCGCCGGTGTGCAGCTCGACCACCGGCGCGCCCAGCCGCAGCGCGGCTTCGATCTGGCGTTCATCAGGGGCGATGAACAGGCTGACGCGGATCCCCGCCTCGCCCAGCCGCTGGACCATCGGGTAAAGCCGGTTGTGCTGGCCGGCGGCGTCCAGCCCGCCTTCGGTGGTGCGCTCTTCGCGCCGTTCGGGAACGATGCAGGCGGCGTGCGGGCTGTGGCGCAGCGCGATCGCCAGCATTTCCTCGGTCGCGGACATTTCCAGATTGAGCGGCAGGCTGGTGGCCGCCTGGATCCGGGCCAGGTCCTCGTCGCGGATGTGGCGGCGATCCTCGCGCAGGTGCGCGGTGATGCCATCGCCGCCGCAGGCCGCGACGATTTCGGCCGCGCGGACCGGATCGGGATGATCGCCCCCGCGCGCGTTGCGGATCGTCGCAACGTGATCGATGTTCACGCCCAGGCGGAGACGCGTGATGGTCACGGCTTGGCGCGGCTCCCCGGCTTGACCGCCTCGCTGGCGGCCAGTTCGGGCGGCAGTTCGTCCGCGGCATAGGTCGGGAAGTTGATTGCGATCAGCGGGAAGAACGGCACGCCCAGATCGACCGTTCCGGCGCTGCGATCGACCAGCGCGGCGGCAGCGACCACTTCACCGCCTTCATCTTCGATGCAGCGAATCGCTTCCTTGCTGGACAGGCCGGTGGTCACCACGTCCTCGACCATCAGCACCTTGTCACCCGGTTCCAGGGCAAAGCCGCGGCGCAGTTCGAAGGTCCCGGTCGGGCGTTCGACGAACAGCGCCTCGATTCCCAGCGCGCGGCCCATTTCGTGGCCGATGATCACCCCGCCCATCGCGGGTGAAACCACCTTTGTAATTTCCTTGCGCAGCTCGCGCGGGAGGCGCGCGGCCAGGGCCGAGGCCAGCCGACTGGCCCGCATCGGGTCCATCAGCACCCGGGCGCATTGCAGGTAATGGGCGCTGTGCCGCCCGGACGAGAGCAGAAAATGCCCTTCAAGCAAGGCCTTGCTGGCCCGGAACTCGGCAAGCACTTCTTCATCCTGCATGGTATCGACCGGCCTTTCGTGCATTTTTCGGACAAGCAGGGGGCGCTGAACGGGGCGACCCACAAAATTTCCCTAGAGGCGCTTGAGGTGCCCGTAAAGCGCGCGTATAGGCCCGGCTGAAATTCACAACTCCCAAGGGGGCAGGGGGGAGCACGGATGGGCTTCCATCGGCCTGAAAAAGCGAAAGCAAGAGGAACGATGACAATCGGCCAAACCGCCCGGAACGCGGCCAATGCGTCCATCAACGCGATCAAGGCAGTCGGACTGTCGCTGGCATTGCTGGCAGTACCGGCAACCGCTTGGGCGGCTCCGGCCGCCGCTCCCGCAGCGAGCGAGGCCGCGGCTGCGGCCAGCGCCGATGCTTCTGCAGCCGATGCCAAGCCTGCTGCTGCTGCACCCGTGGCCGCCGCTCCGGCGCCCGAACCGGTCAAGATCGATCCCAACGATCCGCACTTCAAGGTAGCCCCCGGCGGCTACACCCCGATGAAGCCGGTCGAAGGCGTCGGCATGCCGGTGCCCGGCGGGATCAACATCCAGCCGCAGTTCTCGCCCAACGGTAAGCAGGCGCTGGCCATGCACGACGGGCTGGTCTGGGTGATGGCGATCATTACGGTGTTCGTGCTCGGCCTGCTGCTGTTCGTGATCCTGCGCTTCAATAAGCGCGCGAACCCGGTGCCGTCGAAGACCTCGCACAACACCCTGCTCGAAGTGGTCTGGACCGGGATCCCGATCCTGATCCTGGTCGCCATCGCGGTACCCTCGGTCAACCTGCTGCGCGCCGAATTCCGCGATCCGGGCAAGGATGCGCTGACGGTGAAGGCCACCGGCAACCAGTGGTACTGGACCTATACCTATCCTGATAACGGCGGCTTCGAAGTGATTTCGAACATGCTGAAGGACAAGGCCGATGTGAAGGAAGGCGAACGCTTCCGCACGGATGATGATGGCCCCTCGCAGCTGGCGGTGGACAATCGCATGGTGGTCCCGGCTGGTGAAGACATCCGTCTTCAGGCGGTTGGCGCCGACGTGATTCACGCCTTCGCGGTGCCGGCGCTGTGGTTCAAGCTCGACGCGGTCCCGGGCCGGCTCAACCAGCTGGTGATCCACATCGACAAGCCGGGCGTGTACTTCGGCCAGTGCTCGGAACTGTGCGGTGCGCGTCATGGCTATATGCCGATCGTGATCGAAGCGCTGCCGCGCGACAAGTTCAACGCCTGGGTGATCGCCCAGGGCGGCAAGATCGACGGTGCGCCTGACGCGCCCGAAGCTGCCGCCGCCGCTCCGGCAACGGACAAGGCTGCTTCCGCCGCCAAGCCCGCCGCCTGACCCAGCAGATTTAGGACAGAGGTTCGAAACCCATGGCCACCACCGCCGACCAATTCCAGGCCCACAGCGATGATCATGCCCACCATGATCACAAGCCGGCCTTTTTCGCCCGCTGGTTCATGTCCACCAACCACAAGGACATCGGCACGCTCTATCTGATCTTCGCGATCTTTGCCGGGGTTGTCGGCGGCGCGATTTCGGGCCTGATGCGGCTGGAACTGGCGCAGCCGGGGATCCAGCACCTGGGCTGGATCGCCAGCCTGCTTGGTGAACCCGGGGCCAGCTTTGACGCCCAGTTGCACCTGTGGAACGTGCTGATCACCGCGCACGGCCTGATCATGGTGTTCTTCCTGGTCATGCCGGCGATCATCGGCGGGTTCGGCAACTGGTTCGTTCCGATCATGATCGGTGCGCCTGACATGGCCTTCCCGCGGATGAACAACATCTCGTTCTGGCTGACCGTTTCGGGCTTCTGCTCGCTGCTGCTTTCGGCGGTGGTTCCGGGCGATGCCACCGGCAACGGCGCGGGGATCGGCTGGACCGCCTATGCCCCGCTTTCGACCTATGGTTCGAACGGCCCGGCAACCGACTTCGCGATCTTCTCGCTGCACCTTGCCGGTGCCGCCTCGATCATGGGCGCGATCAACTTCATCACCACCATCTTCAACATGCGCGCGCCGGGGATGACCCTGCACAAGATGCCGCTGTTCGTCTGGTCGGTGCTGGTTACCGCCTTCCTGCTGCTGCTCGCACTGCCGGTGCTGGCTGCGGCGATCACCATGCTGATCACCGATCGCAACTTCGGCACCACCTTCTTCGATCCGAAGGGCGGCGGTGACCCCGAACTGTTCCAGCATCTGTTCTGGTTCTTCGGCCACCCCGAAGTGTACATCATGATCCTGCCGGCCTTCGGCATCATCAGCCAGATCATCTCGACCTTCTCGAAGAAGCCGATCTTCGGCTACCTCGGCATGGCCTATGCGATGGTCGCGATCGGCGTGGTCGGCTTCGTCGTGTGGGCGCACCACATGTACACCACCGGCATGAGCCTCAACACCAAGATGTACTTCACGCTCGCCACCATGGTGATCGCGGTGCCGACCGGCATCAAGATCTTCAGCTGGATCGCGACGATGTGGGGTGGCTCGATCGAGTTCAAGAGCCCGATGGTCTGGGCGATCGGCTTCATCTTCCTGTTCACCGTGGGCGGCGTCACCGGCGTCTATCTGGCCAACGGCGGCGTCGATAACTACGTGCACGACACCTACTTCGTGGTGGCGCATTTCCACTATGTGCTGTCGCTGGGTGCGGTTACCGCGCTGTTTGCCGGCTTCTACTACTGGTTCCCGAAGATGAGCGGGCGCTGGCATTCGGAACTGCTCAGCCACCTGCACTTCTGGGTGTTCTTCGCTGGTGTGAACATGATCTTCTTCCCGCAGCACTTCCTGGGTCTGCAGGGCATGCCGCGCCGCTATCCGGACTATGCCCCGGCCTATGAATACTGGAACAACTGGTCGTCGATCGGTTACCTGGTGCTGCTGGCCTCGCTGGTGATCTGGTTCATCAACATCATCTACGCCTTCACCGCCGGCAAGAAGGCCGAAGGCAACTATTGGGGCGAAGGCGCCACCACGCTCGAATGGACGCTGTCGAGCCCGCCGCCGTTCCACCAGTTTGAAACCATCCCGGTGATCGAAGACAACGACCACCACTAAGACTTTCGGCCGCAAGGCTGGACAGAAAGCGCCCCGGCCCGCAAGGTCGGGGCGTTTTCTTTGGGAGAAGCGCAATGCCTGAATTCCGCATGATCGATTGTGGCGATGTAACGCTGCGCTGCGCGATCGAGGGCAGCGGCCCGCTGGCGATCATGGTCCATGGCTTTCCCGAAAGCTGGTATTCCTGGCGCCACCAGATCGCGCCGATTGCTGCTGCGGGCTTCACCGCCTGCGCGATCGACGTGCGCGGCTATGGCGGGTCGGACAAGCCGCCCAGGGTCGAAGACTATACGCTGGAAAAGATCGCTGGCGATCTGGTCGGACTGGCCGATGCCCTGTCACCCGGCGAACCGGTGGTGCTGATCGGACATGACTGGGGCGCGCCGATCGTCTGGAACACGGCCTTTACCCGGCCCGACCGGATCCGTGCCGTCGCCGGTCTCTCGGTGCCCTTCGCCGGTGCTCCGCTGCGGCCCTTTACCGAAGTGTTCCGCGAACATTTCACCAGCCAGGGCCGGTTCTTCTATCAGGAGTATTTCCAGGAACCCGGCGTGGCCGAGGCCGAGGCCGAGGCTGATCCGCGCCGCTTCGTCGAAACGATGATGTATTCGATCTCGGGCGATGTGCCGCCGGGCAACTATTGGGACAAGCCGGCCGGCGCGACCTTCCTGCAGGATCTGCCGGTCCCGCAAGGCGTGCCCTGGCTGAGCGAGGCTGATCTTGATTACTACGCCGGCGAGTTCGGGGCTTCGGGCTTTCGCGGGCCGCTCAACCGCTATCGCAACCATGAACGCGATTTCGAATGGCTCAAGCCCTGGCAGGGCAAGCAGCTGGAGCAGCCCTGCCTGTTCATCGGCGGGACCCGCGATCCCGCCACCACGCTGTTCGGCGCGGTGACCGATCCGGTGGCGATGATGCGGATGTTCGCGCCGCGGGTCGAAGGCCATGTCCTTGACGGTGTCGGGCACTGGACCCAGCAAGAACGCCCCGAAGAAGTGAACGCATTGCTGATCGACTGGTTGAAGCGGCTTTAGCTCGCGCCTATAGCGCCCGGCAATGTCAACCGCTCCTGCCCAACCGATTCCCTTGCCCGCCGACTGGCGCGACTTCTGGTCGCTGACCAAGCCACGGGTGATGAGCCTGGTGATCTTCACCGGGCTGTGCGGCCTGCTGGCGGCGCCGGTCGCGGTCAATCCGATCCTGGGCTTCACCGCGATCCTGTGCATCGCCCTGGGGGCGGGCGGTTCGGCCGCGCTCAACCAGTGGTGGGAGGCTGACCTCGACGCCAAGATGAAGCGCACAGCTGCCCGCCCGCTGCCGGCGGGGCGGATGGACCGCGCTGCAGCGCGCGATTTCGGGATCGCGCTGTCGGTTGGTTCGGTGCTGATCATGGGGCTTGCCACCGGCTGGCTGGCGGCCGCGATCCTGGCCTTTTCGATCTTCTACTATGCGGTGATCTACACCGTCTGGCTCAAGCCGCGCACCCCGCAGAACATCGTGATCGGCGGCGGGGCGGGGGCCTTTCCGCCGATGATCGGCTGGATCGCCGCCACTGGCGAGATCACCTTGATGCCGGTGCTGCTGTTCGCGATCATCTTTTTCTGGACTCCGCCGCATTTCTGGGCGCTCGCGCTGTTTGTCGAGACCGATTATGCCGCCGCGGGCATTCCGATGATGCCGGTGGTGGCCGGGCACAAGAGCACGCGGCGCCAGATCCTGATCTATGCCGTGCTGCTGCTGCCGATCGCCATGGCGCCGTTCCTGCTGGGGCTGACCGGCTGGTTCTATGGCGCTTCGGCGCTGCTGCTGGGCGCGCTGTTCCTGCTGCTCAGCCTCAAGGTTGCGACCTTCCGCACGCCCGAGAACGATATGGACATGCGCGCCGAAAAGCGCCTGTTCGGCTTTTCGGTGCTCTATCTGTTTGCCCTGTTCGCTGCCCTGGTGGCGGACCGCCTGATTGCCGGATGATGACGATGGACCCTGACAAGACCGATCTCGAAGCCCAGCGCAAGCGCGTGATCGCCGGACGCAACCGGGCGCTGGCGCTGGTGCTGGCCGGGCTGTGCGTGCTGTTTTTCCTGATCACCATCGCCAAGCGGGCGGCGCTGTAATGGCATCGCTGGTCACCGCTGATCCGCGCCGCAATCGCCGGGTCGGGCTGATCGCGCTGGCCGGAGCGCTGACCATGCTGGCGCTGGGCTTTGCCGCCGTGCCGCTCTACCGGATCTTCTGCCAGGTGACCGGCTATGGCGGCACCACCCAGCGCGCCAGCGAGCTTGAGGCAGGGGCGGTTGGTGTGGCGGCGCAGACCATATCGGTCCGCTTCGACGGCAATATCGAAGCCGGGCTGCCCTGGCGCTTCGGTCCCAGCCAGACCACGCAGGACATGAAGATCGGCCAGCGCCGGATCGCCTTCTACACCGCTGAAAACCTTTCGGACGAACCGATCACCGGGGTCGCCGGGTTCAATGTCGAGCCGGAACGCGCCGGCATCTATTTCAAGAAGATCGCCTGTTTCTGCTTCAATCAGCAGACCCTGCAGCCGGGGCAGAAGGTTGAAATGCCGGTCCAGTACTATGTTGATCCGGCCATTCTCGACAATCCGGAAACCCGCGATATCCGGCAGATCACGCTCAGCTACACCTTCCACAAATCGGCCGACCAGAGCCAGGCGAAAGCGAGTGGTGGGAAAGCTGCATCAAAGGCACTGGACCCGGTCGCGGCGGCGCGATAAGGGCACTTGGCAATTTCCGCCGACAGGGTCACTGTCGGCCAAGCGAATAACGGGGACCTGACGTATCATGGCCGGCAGCAAGAACCACGATTATCACATTCTCGATCCCGACATCATGCCGCTGATGGGGGCACTGACCGCGCTGCTGATGACCAGCGGCCTGGTCCTGTTCATGCACGATATGCCGGCAGGCAAGATCGTGTTCCCGCTGGGCATCGCCGGGGTGCTTGCCACCATGTACCTGTGGTGGGGCAAAGTGGTGAAGGAAGCCCATCAGGGGCATCATACCCCGGTGGTTGGCCTGCACCTGCGCTATGGCATGATCCTGTTCATCGCTTCGGAAGTGATGTTCTTCGTCGGCTGGTTCTGGGCATTCTTCGATTTTTCGCTGTTCCCCTCGACCATTTCCGAAGTGGTTGCCGGGCAGTGGCCGCCCAAGGGTGTCGAAGCCGTGCTCAACGCCTTTGACCTGCCGCTGCTCAACACGCTGATCCTGCTGTGCTCGGGCACCACGGTCACCTGGGCACACCACAGCTTGATCCATGGCGACCGCGATGGCCTGAAGAAGGGCCTGTGGGCCACGATTTTGCTGGGCCTGCTGTTCACCAGCATCCAGGCTTATGAGTATGCTGCCGCGCCGTTCCCCTTCGGCACCAACACCTATGGCAGCGCCTTCTACATGGCGACCGGCTTCCACGGTTTCCACGTGATCATCGGCACGATCTTCCTGATCGTCTGCCTCAAGCGCACCTACAATGGCGATTTCACGCCCAAGCAGCACTTCGGTTTCGAAGCGGCCGCCTGGTACTGGCACTTCGTTGACGTGGTCTGGCTGTTCCTGTTCGTCGCGATCTACGTCTGGGGCAACTGGGGCCACGCGGTCCACTGATGACAGGCCCTGCGCCTGACACGAAGGGGCAGCCGGGGATTTCCCAGGCTGCCCTTTTCGCATTGTGCCCGCGCTGCGGCAGCCAGGGCCTTTTCGCCGGGCTCACCCGTTTTGCGCCCAGGTGCAAAAGCTGCGGGCTCGACTATGCCAGCTTCAATGTCGGCGATGGCCCGGCGGCCTTCCTGACCATGGTAATCGGCGCGCTGGTGGTTGGGCTGGCGCTGTGGGTGCAGCTGGCTTTCGAACCGCCGCTGTGGGTCCACCTGGTGCTGTGGGCTCCGCTGATTTTCGGGGCGACGATCTGGGGCCTCAGGGTCAGCAAGGCCGCGCTGCTGGCCGCCGAATTCCAGCGCAACGCGGTAGAGGCGACCGGCAAGGATCTGCGCGGCGACGCTGCGACAGACACAGGGCAATCGGGTGACTAGACGTATCCCGGTGATCCCCACGCTGCTGGTGCTGGCAGCGGTGGCAATGATGGTGCGGTTGGGCTTCTGGCAGCTTGACCGGCTGCACCAGAAGGAAGCGCTGGTTGAACAGCTGCGCGCCAACGGATCGCTGCCCGCGCTCGTGCTCACTGCGGGCAGCAGCGACGAGACGCTGCTGTTCCGCCCGGCGACCACCGATTGCCGCAACCCGCACGATATGCAGCGCGAAGGCGCGGGCAGCGCCGGGACCCGGTATATCGTCAAGTGTGATGGCGGCCTGTTTGTGCAGCTTGGCACCGCGGCCAACCCCGGAACGGTGGTCAGCTGGTCTGGCGGCGCGGCCAAGGGACTGGTTTCGCAGCTGCCAGATCATCGCAGCTGGGTCGCGGCGATGCGTGATCCCCAGCCAGTGCAGCTGATGCTGGTGGCCGATCCGCCGCTGGCCGGGCTGGCGGCGAATATCCGGCCTGACCCTGACAGCCTTTCGAACAATCACCTGTCCTACGCGGTCCAGTGGTTCCTGTTCGCCGCCACCGCGCTGGTGATCTATGGGCTGGCGCTGCGCAAGCGATTGGCCGCAGCATAGCAATTTTCGATAAGTGCGCGCGCCTGCACAGGGTTTCCAAGTGCGCGTCATCCGGCTAACGCGCCCGACCATGGAATACGTCTCCACCCGTGGCAGCGCTCCGGCGCTGGACTTCGAAGGCGCGACGCTGGCGGGCCTCGCCAGCGACGGCGGGCTCTATGTGCCGCGCGAATGGCCGCGCTTCTCGCAAGAGGAGATCGCCGCGCTGGCCGGGTTGCCCTATGCCGAACTGGCCGCGCGGATCATGGCGCCGTTTGTGGGTGACAGTCTGACCTATGAGCGTCTGCTCGAGCTGACCACCCAGGCCTATGGCCGCTTCGCGCACAAGGCGGTGACCCCGCTGAAGCAGCTGGATGAACAGCAATGGCTGCTCGAACTGTTCCATGGACCCACCCTGGCGTTCAAGGACGTTGCCTTGCAGATGCTGGGCCTGCTGTTCGAGGAGTTCCTGGGTCGCGGCGGTGATCCGCTGACGATCGTCGGGGCGACTTCGGGCGATACCGGATCGGCGGCGATCGATGCCGTGGCGGGCCGTTCTCGGATCGACGTGTTCATGCTGCACCCCAAGGGGCGGGTCAGCGACGTCCAGCGCCGGCAGATGACCACGGTGCTGGCGCCCAATGTCCACAACATCGCGATCGAGGGTACGTTTGACGATGCCCAGGCCATGGTGAAGCGGATGTTCAATGACACCGCGATGACCGGCCGCTTTGCGATCGGTGCGGTCAATTCGATCAACTGGGCCCGGCTGATGGCGCAGGTGGTCTATTACTTCGCTGCGGGTCTGCAGCTGGGTGCGCCGCACCGCGAAGTGGCCTTTGCCGTGCCGACCGGCAATTTCGGCGATGTCTTCGCCGGCTATGTCGCGGCGCAGATGGGCCTGCCGGTGGCGCGGCTGATCGTCGCCACCAATGTCAACGACATCCTCCACCGCGCACTGGCCAATGGCGACTATTCGGCCGGGACGGTAACCCCCACCGCCGCGCCCTCGATGGATATCCAGGTGTCGTCCAATTTCGAACGCCTGCTGTTCGATCTGGGCGGCCGCGATGGCGCCGCCATGGCCGCGCAGATGGCGGGGTTTGAGGCGACCAAGGCGATGCAGCTGACCAATGCGCAGCGCGAAGGTGCGGCCCGGCTGTTTTCCAGCGCGCGCGCCGATGCCAACGACATGGCCCGGGCAATCCGCTGGGCACACGAAAACGCTGGCGAACTGCTCGATCCGCATACCGCGATTGGCCTCCACGCCGCGCGCGCCGCGGGCCTGCCGCGCGAAGTGCCGGTGGTGACGCTGGCCACGGCCCACCCGGCCAAGTTCCGCGACGCGGTTGAGCGCGCCACCGGGCAGCGCCCCTCGCTGCCGGCGCGGATCGGCGATCTGTTCGAGCGCGAAGAGCGACTGGTCGAGCTGCCGGGGGACTATGCCGCGATAGCGGACTATGTCGCCCAGCACGCGGTGCCGCGTGGCTGAGCTGATCGCGGCGCCGGTCGTGATGACCGGCCACGGCTGGGCCGACTACCAGCTGGTCGATTCGGGCCATGGCCGCAAATACGAAAGCTATGGCCCCTACAGCTTCATCCGCCCGGAAGCGCAGGCGATGTGGACCCCGCGGCTTGAGCACTGGCCGGCCGACGGGGAATTCGTTCCCGGTTCGGATGAGGATGGCGGCGGCCGCTGGGCCTATGGCACCCGGCAGGTGCCGCGCGATGGCTGGCCGCTGGCGCGCGGCGATGTGAAGTTCACCGCGCAGTGCACCCCGTTCCGCCATCTGGGGTTCTTCCCCGATATGGCTCCGGTGTGGGACTGGATGGGCGAACGGTTGCAGGGGCGCAGCGATGCCCAGACCATGAACCTGTTCGGCTATACCGGGGTGGGCACGCTGGCGCTGTCCGATTACGGCCCGGTGACCCATGTCGATGCCAGCAAGAAATCGGTCGCCCAGGCGCGCGAGAATGCCGCGCTTTCGGGCATGGCCGATCGCCCGGTGCGCTGGATCGTGGACGATGCCGCCAAGTTCACCGCGCGCGAAGTGCGCCGCGGCAAGCGTTATGACGGGATCATCCTCGATCCGCCCAAGTTCGGTCGCGGCCCCGAAGGCGAGGTTTGGCGGCTGGAGGAAAGCCTGCCCGGCCTGCTCGACAATTGCCGGCAGCTGCTTGATGCAGAGAGCAGCTTCCTGTTCCTCACCGTCTATGCGGTGCGGATGTCATCTTTGGCATTGATCGGGCTAATGGACGAGATTTTCCGCGACCTGCCAGGCAAATTGGAGCATGGCGACCTGGCGGTGCGCGAGCAGGGCCCCGACGGGCGGCTGCTGCCCACCGCGATCTTCGCGCGTTGGAGCAATGACTGACGATGGCCGACAGCCTGATCCTTGAAGTCGCCGATTTTGAGCACGACGTGCTGACCGGGATCTATTCCGAAGAGACCGGCCGCCCGCAGCCCTTGCGCTTTACCATCACGGTCCAGCTCAAGGCCCAGCCGCGCTACGAACCCGATACCCCGCTCGAAGCCAGCAAGAATTACATGGACCTCAAGTTTGCTGCGTCAGCGGCGCTGCCGCAGGGCGTCCATTTCAAGCTGATCGAAGCGGTGGCCGAACATGTTTGCGACACGCTGTTCGTGCAGGACGAGCGGGTCGAGGCGGTGACGGTCAAGATCGTCAAGCTGGCGATCGCCGAAGGTGCCGAGCAGATCGGCATCACCTTGCGGCGCGAACGGCGCTGATGGCCCTGCTGCGGATCACCGGGCTGCCCCAGGCGCCGCTCGATGCCGCCGCCGCGTTTCATGCCGAATGGCTCCCCCGGCTGCGCGCCGATCTGGCGGCGCAGGAGGATGAGAGCACCGTGCTGGTCTTCCCGCCCGCCGATCACAGCCACCGCGGCTGGCGGCTGGCCGCGGTGCAGGAACTGGCCCGCGCCCGCGCCCCGCGCCGGGTCAATGCGCTGGCCTGCGATAGCGAGGAAGGGCTGGTTGCGGCACTGGGATTGCTTGACAATTGTCAAGGTGTGACTGGCCAGCTTCTGGCAATCGATGCAGCCGGAATGATAGAGCCTCAGTCATGACCGCATCACGCCCCCTGGTCGATCAGTTCAATCGCCGCATCACCTATCTGCGGCTGTCGGTGACCGATCGCTGCGACCTGCGCTGCACCTATTGCATGCCCGAACGCCAGACCTTCCTGCCGCGCAAGGAAGTGCTGAGCCTGGAAGAGCTGCACCGGATGGCGCTGGGCTTCATCGATCGCGGGGTTACCAAGATCCGCCTGACCGGCGGCGAACCGCTGGTGCGGCGCGACATGATCGAGCTGGTCCGCGCGCTGGGGCGCAAGCTGGGCAATGGGCTGGAAGAGCTGACGCTGACCACCAATGCCACCCAGCTCGCCCAGCATGCCGATGATCTCTACGTCGCCGGGGTGCGGCGGGTGAACATCTCGCTCGATACGCTCGACCGCGATCAGTTTGCCCGGCTCGCCCGGCGTGACAGCCTGCCGCAGGTGCTGGAAGGGATCGCCGCCGCGCAGTCGGCCGGGCTGGCGGTCAAGCTCAACACCGTGGCGCTGAAGGACGTCAACCAGCACGAGATCCCCGCGCTGGTCGAATGGGCGCATGGTCAGGGGATGGACCTGACGCTGATCGAGGTGATGCCGCTGGGCGAAGTCGAAGGCGACCGGTTCGACCAGTACCTGCCGCTGAGCGAAGTGCGGCGCGAGCTGGAGCAGCGCTTTACGCTGAGCGCCAACCCGCACCGCAGCGGCGGTCCGGCGCGCTATGTCGATGTGGCCGAGACGGGCGGCCGACTGGGCTTCATCACTCCGCTGACCGGCAATTTCTGCGATGGCTGCAACCGGGTGCGGGTGACCGCCACCGGCCAGCTGTTCGCCTGCCTGGGCGGGATGGAACAGGTTGACCTGCGCGCCGCGCTGCGCGGGCCCGATCCCGATGCGGCGCTGTCACAGGCGCTGGACCTGGCGATGCGAATCAAGCCCGCGCGCCACAATTTCGAAATCGACCGGCCCGGCGCCGCGCCCGCACTGGCCCGGCACATGTCCGCAACCGGCGGATGAGCGCGCGGCTGGTCTTTCTGGGGCGCCTGGGTGACCTGGTGTCGGGCGGCGAGCTGGCGGTAGCGCCGGGGCCGCTGGCCGATGTGCTGGCCGCTCTTGAGCCGCAGCTGGCGCTGGCACTGGCCGATGAACGCGTGCGCCATGCCCTCAACGGGCAACTGCTGGCGCGCGAAACCGCGATCGAGCTGGCTGCGGGTGATGAACTGGCGTTCCTGCCGCCGGTCAGCGGCGGATAGTCCGATGATCGACGTCCGCCTGCTGACTGGCCCCTTTATCCCCGGGCAATTCATCGGACCGTTCACCAATGCCCATCCCGGGCTGGGCGGGGTCTGCACCTTCGTTGGCGAGGTGCGCGGTGAAGATGGGGTCGAGGCGCTTGAGCTCAGCCATTACGAACCGCTGACCCTGCCGGGGATGCAGGCCCTGGCCCAACAGGCGGTTACCCGGTTCGGCCTGATGGGCATGCTGATGCTCCACCGGGTCGGCGTGATGCGGCCGGGCGAACCGATCGTCTGCGTTTCGGCCGCCGCCAGCCATCGCCGCGCCGCCTTCGACGCGGTCGATTTCGCGATGGATCACCTCAAGAGCCAGTCGTGGTTCTGGAAGCGCGAGCAACGCGGCGGCGAATGGACCTGGATCGAACCGCGCGGGCAGGACTACGCGGATCTTGCCCGCTGGGATTAGAGCCTGTCCTGATTAGGTGGAGGCATCGTCATCGCATCAGGAAGGCCGCTGGATAGGAGCGGCGTGCAGCAGGGGCTGGTTGCCCCTGCAAGCGACGCGACGCCGCCAGCGGCCTTCCTGATGC
>NZ_JADZAT010000005.1 GCF_020852455.1 Novosphingobium sp. | reverse complement strand
GTCAGCGCCGACAATGCGCAGCGCGTCACCAGTCTCATCAACGCCGAGGGCGGCCACGCCGTGGCCAATGTGGCCGACGTGGCACGCATCGATGAGGTCCAGGCTGCCGTGGCCTGCGCGGTCGATGCGTTTGGCGACCTTCATTTTGCCGTCAATAACGCCGGTATCAGTGGCGACCAGAGTCCTGTGGGGGAACTGGACCCTGCCGCCTGGAGCCGGGTGATCGATGTCAACCTGAACGGCGTGTTCTATGGCCTGCGCCATCAGATTCCCGCCATCCTGCGCTCTGGAGGCGGCGCCATCGTCAACGTCTCCTCCATCCTCGGAGTGGTGGGCGACGCAGCGAACCCCGCGTACGTCGCAGCCAAGCATGCTGTTACCGGGCTGACCCGGTCGGCAGCGCTGGCCTATGCCCCCAAGGGAATCCGGATCAATTCGATCCATCCCGGTTACGTACGTACGCCCATCCTGGATTTCCTGGATGAATCGGCCCTCCAAGAGGCCGTTGGCCTGCATCCGATCGGTCGCCTGGGTACACCGGACGAAATCGCCCATGCCGTGGCGTTTTTGCTATCGGAAGGAAGCAGCTTCCTTGCTGGCACCCAGCTCATCGCCGATGGCGGCTACACAGCGCGCTAAGTCTGAAGACGATGAGACCGCAGACAACCGCGCACACCTTGGCGAGGTCGCACGGACGGCGCGCAGAGAGGACGACCTGA
The DNA here is from genome assembly GCF_020852455.1 of Novosphingobium sp. Lineage (GTDB taxonomy): Bacteria > Pseudomonadota > Alphaproteobacteria > Sphingomonadales > Sphingomonadaceae > Novosphingobium. Next base: position 1,970 of record NZ_JADZAT010000005.1, on the reverse strand, counting down.
TGGACGTCACCATGGCCCGCTCTAGGCGCCACGAACACAGACTGATCCTTGTGCTGAACTGCGGCTCATCCAGTATCAAGTTCGCGGTGTTCGATTCCTCGGCCGCGCCACTGCCGCGCCAGGCATTGTGGAATGGCAAGGTGCAGGGAATCGGTGGCGCCAACCCGGATTTCGGAGAGACGGGGGTTGCGCCGTTCCCGATCGAACTGGAAACGGCACATCCGTATCGCGCCGCACTGCGCCTCATCCGCGATCGTGTCAGCCAGCGGCTCGACGGCCGCCGGATCGGTGCGGTCGCCCATCGTATCGTCCACGGCGGCAGTAAATACTTCATGCCCGTGCGCGTGGACGCGAATGTCCTGGCCGACCTCAAGGGCTACATTCCTCTGGCCCCGCTGCACCAGCCATTCGCGCTCGAAGCCGTGGAGATCCTGCTGCGGGAGCAGCCCGATCTGCCACAGATGGCCTGCTTCGACACGGCCTTCCACCACACTTTGCCCCAGGTCGAGAAGGTCCTGCCGTTGCCCTATGCCGCATGGGAGCGCGGTCTGCGTCGGTACGGGTTTCACGGCCTGTCGTATGAGTACATGGCAGTGGCCTTGCCCGAACGCCATGGCGACGCCGCGCGCGGTCGCACCGTCGTTGCCCATCTGGGCAGTGGCGCCAGTCTGTGCGCCATGCGTGGACTCAAAAGCGCGGCCACCACCATGGGCTTCTCCGCGCTTGACGGCCTGATGATGGGCACCCGCACCGGCGCGCTCGATCCGGGTGCGGTGCTCTACCTGATGGAAATCGAGAAGCTCTCACTGGAGCAAGTGGGGCGCGTCCTCTATCACGAGTCCGGCCTGCTCGGCGTTTCGGGAATCTCGGCCGAGCCGCGCGTCATTGTCGGACACGAGAACGATGCAGGCGAAACGGGGGAGCGAGCGCGCTTGGCACTGGCCCTTTACGTGCGCCGCATCGTACGCGAGATCGGGGCCTTGGTCGCCGTGCTGGGTGGCCTGGACATGCTGGTGTTCACGGCGGGTGTCGGTGAACACAATGCGTTCATTCGCGAGCGCATCTGTGCGGCGCTGGGCTTTTTGGGCATTGCCTTGGATACCGATGCCAACGCCAGCCACGCGGCGACGATTTCCAGCGATCACAGTCAGGTCACCGTGGCGGTCGAGCCCACCAACGAAGAGTGGATAGCCGCCAGCCATGCGCTGTCCTGCCTGGACAGGGAGAAGGCGCGATGACGATCGATGCCTTCCATGGATTCACGCTCGCCATCCTGCTGTTGTTCGTGGGCAAGGGCTTGGTTGCGCGTTGGGGCATCTTGCGTCGATACAGCATCCCGGAATCCCTGGTGGGCGGCTTGGCCTGCGCCCTGGTTGTCTTCGCCCTGTACTACGGTGCGGGGATCGTCATCAGTTTCGATCTCGAAGCGCGTGACGCGCTGCTGCTGTACTTCTTTGCGGCCATTGGCCTGGGTACCGACGCCCGCACGCTGCGCCATGGTGGACGGCCCTTGCTGATCCTGTCGGGGTTGGCCATCGGGTTCATGGTGCTGCAGAACCTGGCCGGGATGGAGATGGCACGCGCCTTCGGCCTGGATCCGCGCACCGGGCTGATGGTGGGATCGATTTCCCTGACAGGAGGCGTGGGCACCACCTTGGCCTGGTCCGATCACTTCGTTCACAACCTCGGCATTGCGCAAGCGCAGGAACTGGGATTGGCAGCGAACATGATCGGCCTGATCGCGGCCTGCACCATCGGGGGCCCAGTCGCAAGCTTGCTCATGCGTAGGCATCGGCTTCAAGCCTCTGGGGACAGCGCCCTGGAAATTGGCACGCTGCACAGGGATGAGCAGCATGCCCGCCTGGACTACTACGGCCTGCTGCTGGCATTGCTCTGGCTCAACTTCGCCTTGATGTTGGGATACGGAATCAATGCCTTGGTCGCGCGTACCGCCGTCACGCTGCCCGCCT
>NZ_JADZAT010000004.1 GCF_020852455.1 Novosphingobium sp. | reverse complement strand
GCGACCCCGCAGGGGCGGGCCGAATTTGGCCCAGCGCCGCGTTGCTCGTCGGTCACTATGCAACGGCATGGCTCCCTCCTCGCGCCTCACGCTGAGCCAAATTCGGCTCCGCGTCGACGCCTCCGCCCAAACAGGACAGGGTCTAGCGGGCGCTTTCGCGCGTCGTTACGGTAACAACGATGCCATGTTCGCCCACCCAGCGCTGGGTGGTACCGGATTCGAGCAGCAGGGTGGTGCGGACATTCAGCTTCCGCTCCTCGTTCTTCGGAATCCTGTCGCAGCGCCCGTTGTAGTCGTTCAGAGTTATCTGTTCATTCCACTCAAAGCTCAAATCGGTCATCCCCGTTCGCTCTCCCGCGCTGATCTCCAGCGAAGATTCGATTTCGGACCAGGATTCGCCCTTGCCGCATTTCAGTGTTCGTTCGTCTTGCCATCTGCGCTCATAACTGACCATGCGCGGAGACTGGTCCTTGCGATCGGGATTGACCGGCAGGCGCAGCGTTTCGTGGGCAATTTCCCTGCCATCGCGGGTCACCACAACTTCAAGATCACGCACGCTGATGCGTTCGGCGGGAACCTGTGCCCAGGCGGGGGTGGCCAGCAGGATGGCGAGCAGCCCGGTTGCAATTCTAGGCATCGGGCCTTCTCCTGAAACGAACCGTGAAACCTTCGCGCCCGGTCAGTTCGAATTCGCGTTCGCCCGGCTCGGCGAAATCGCTTTGCCAGGAAAAGTCGCGCCACCGCCACGGCTCGGATTCGCAGCGGTCAGCGCCCTTGGCACCCGGTGCCGGTTCCCCGCCGCGCAGGTCGAGCGAGAAACGGTAAGTCACGTTGCCTGGCGGATAGTTGTCCGCCCGCAGGCCGATTACGAGGCTGGCGCCGGTCTGGCGATAGTCCAGCGTCCAGGCCCCGGCGGGTTCTGCCCGCTCCCCGGCAAAGGCGAGAATGACCATCCCACAATCGGCAGCCTGCTGCAGGACCACTTCATCGCTCTGGTTATCGACCGAGATGGTCAGCGGCCCGCTCCAGAAGTACTCACCGTTCTTGCTGATCAGCACGTCGTAAGTGATCAGCGGGGTCTTGGCCTCTGGACGGCGCAGCTGGACATGGTGCCCAAATCCGGCGCGCAACTGAAAGGTCTGCTCGTACTGGGCCTGCAGCGGCTGCGGCCCGAGCAGACCGGCAAAGGCGGCCAAGGCGATCATGGCAAGGCGCGGCGCGGCTGGTTTCATTGCAATGTCAATCGCACGTGCATTCCGGCCAGGATCGGCACCTCGGTCGCTTGCCCCGGTTTCACAAACACGAACTGCTCGATCCGGTCAGAATAGCGATCGATCGGGGCCTTTTGGCATCGGGGATCGAAATAGCCGCACTGAGTGGATTCGTCTGGCGCCGCACACTGAGTTTGAGCGAGAGCCCGCCTTGCTCTGGCAGGCGGTGCTGCAGCCCCAGCTCCACCTCATGAATGAATCTGGTGACGAAATCCGTGCGCCCTCCCAGCGGGCAAGGTCGCAGTTCGGTCAGGTCCCGCTCGACCGTTACGTGCCCCATGCGGCGCACCAGCCCGGATACCACCTGGTCGATGACCGTGGCATCGTTTTCGACCAGTTCGACCCGCACCGTAACCGGCGGCCCAAGCGCCGGGGGGCGCCGCACGCCGATTGCCTCGGCCGGACCGATCGTCCCGGCCAGTGCCAGCAATCCGGCGGCAAGCCAGAGTCGGTTACCGGGGGCGGTGCTGGCTCGACGCATGAATGGGAAGCTATCCCGGCGCGGGCCAACCAGCAAGTGCTTCGCGTTACGCCACAATTCCGCGCGCATGGTCAAGCTGCACGACCAGGTCGGCGCGCTGCGGCATTTCCAGCAGGATCCAGCGGGTCAGGCGTTCGTAATGCTGGATGAAGCGCTGGACCTCTGCTCCGGTCATGGCCAGCGCGGCCCCGGTGGCGCGCAGCTCTGCCTCCTGCTGTTCGCGCCACTGGGCGACCACCTGCCAGTCCGGCGCGGCGAGCAGGACCAGCCGGTCGATCCGGGCGAACAAGTCCTGATAGGGTCCGGCCAGCGCGGCATTGGCGTGGCGGCGCCAGATGCCGCCGGGGTCTTCCTGCGCTTCCAGCGCGTTGGCGGGCTCGGCCAGCGCGGCGGGGTCCTGCGGGCGGGCGCCCAGGCACCAGCCTTCGAGCAGCAGCACCTGCGTTGCGGCGGGGGCGAGCGGCCAGGCGCTGCGCGGCAGGCGGTCGTCCTGGCCCTTGGCGAAGCGCGGCAGCGCGGCGCCCTCGCCCCGGGCCAACGCATCGACCACCTCCAGCCCCAGCGCCACGTCATGCGTGCCGGGCACCCCGCGCGTGGCGAACAGCGGGTGGACCTCGCGCGCCAGCGCCTGACGCTCCGCCCGGGTGCGGTAGAGATCGTCGAGCGACAGCATGGCGGCGGCGATCCCTTCGCGGGCCAGGCGATCGGCCAGCGCGGCGACCAGCGTGCTCTTGCCCGAACCTTGCGCGCCGCAGATCCCCAGCACGAACAGCCGCTCGATCGGGCGGGCGCGGATCATGTCGAGCAGGTTATGCAGCAAGGCGGGATCGGGCATGGCCTTGATATAGCAGGCTTGCACTGCGTCTGCACACAAAGGCCACCGGATTGGCATGGCCGCACCGCAACCCTGTTCACAGCACGCGGCCAGACAGGCCCCAACAGGGAGACTGACGCATGAGACTGTTGTCGAAAGAACGCTGGACCGGGGCCTTCGCGCTCAAGCTGGGGCTGACTGCGCTGGTCGTGCTGCTGGGCAATTATGTGTTCTGGGAGCTGGAACAGGCCACCGGGGTGCAGGGCATTTTCATGCTCGGCCTCTGCGCCGCACTGGCCGCCGCGCGCCCGGCGGTGCGCCGCGACAAGCGGGCGATGATCGCGCTGGGCATTGCCGCGCTCTATGCCCTGGCCCAGTTGTGGGATCCCAGCCCGCTGGCCTTCGCGCTGTTCTGGGTGGCGATCGGGCTGGCCACGCTGCTGCCCGGCACCGCGCGGTTCGACGATGGCTGGCGCTGGTTCCAGCGGCTGTTCGTGCACGGCTTCAAATCGCTGTTCGGCCCGCTGATCGATCTGGCGATCCTGTCAAAGGTCCGGCGCAAGTTGCCGCCCAGCAACTGGGGCCTGCGCCGCAGTCTGGCGGTGCTGGTACTGCCGCTGCTGGGCAGCGCGCTGTTCCTGTGGCTGTTCGCGCAGGCCAACCCGGTGATCGAACGGTTCTTCGCCTCGCTCACCCCGCCCGATTTCGACTGGATGTTCATTCCGCACATGATCCTGCTGGGCTTTCTGGGGCTGATCAGCTGGGGCGTGCTGCGCCCGCGTCCGCCGCGCCACACCTTTGGCACTTTCGATGGCAGCGGCGATCTGCCGATCCCGGGCTTCTCCTCGGCGGCGGTCACGCTGTCGCTGCTGGCCTTCAACGCGCTGTTCGCGCTGCAGAACGCGATGGACCTGGCCTACCTCTCGGGCCTCGCCGAGCTGCCCGACGGGATCGTGCTGTCCGAATATGCCCACCGCGGCGCCTATCCGCTGGTGGCGACCGCGCTGCTCGCCGCGCTGTTCGTGCTGGTGGCGCTGCGCCCAGGATCGCGCACCGCGCAAAGCCCGCTGGCGCGCGGGCTGGTGACACTGTGGATCGTCCAGAACCTGGTGCTGGTGGCCAGCGCGGCCTGGCGCACCTGGGACTATGTCGAGGCCTATTCGCTTACAGAGCTGAGGATTTCGGCGCTGCTGTGGATGGCGCTGGTCGCGGCTGGGCTCTTGCTGGTGCTGTGGCGGATGCTCAAGGAAAAGAGCGCGAGCTGGTTGATCAACGCCAACCTCGCCACCACCGCCGTGCTGCTTACCGTGGTCTGCTTTGTTGATCTGGGCGCGGTCGCGGCCAGCTGGAACGTGCGCCACGCCCGCGAGATCGACGGCGACGGGGCCGAGCTGGACCTGTGCTACCTCAACGATCTCAATGGATCGGCCCTGCTTTCGCTGGTCGAGCTTGAACAGCGCCCGCTGCCCGAAGCTCTGCACAACAAGGTCCGTTCGGTCCGCAACAACGTGATGCGCAAGATGGCTGACCAGCGCGGCGATGGCGGCTGGAGCCTTGCTCTCGACCACCGGCTGGACAAGGCGCGCGCGCTTGTCGGACCCGAAATATCCGCTCACGCTCTGGAAGGGCCCTGCTATGGCTACCTTGACGATTGACCTCGCCTCGCAAACCGCGCCATCTAACCCCATGACCCGCCGCGTCCTTCTGGTCGATGACGACCCGCATATTCGCCAGCTGCTGGCCTTTGCCTTCGACAAGGCCGGGATTGAGGTCTGCGAGGCCGCCGATGGCGAGGAGGCGCTGGCCGAAGTGGCGCGGCAGACCCCTGATCTGGTGGTGCTGGACATCAACATGCCGCGAATGGACGGGCTGGAGGTCTGCCGCCGGCTGCGCAGCTCGAGCGAGGTCCCGGTGCTGTTCCTCTCCAGCCGCGATGACGAGTTCGACCGGGTGCTGGGGATCGAGCTGGGCGCCGACGACTATGTGGTCAAACCCTTCAGCCCCCGCGAGGTGGTGGCCCGCGCCAACGCGATCATGCGCCGCGCCGCTCCGCGCGAGGTGCCGCCGCCCGCCGCCAGCGACGCCGTGGCGCAGGGCAAGCTCAGCCTCGATACCGAAGGCTGGGTTGCGCACTGGGACGGGGCCGAGGTGGCCCTGACCGTCAGCGAGTTCAACCTGCTGAAGGCACTGGTCGGCGCGCCCGGGCGGATCCTCAGCCGCGACCAGCTGATCGACCAGCTGCACGGCCCCGGCTTCGCGATCACCGACCGCACGATCGACAGCCACATCCGCAACCTGCGGCGCAAGTTCGCCGAAGCGGGCGGGCATGACGTGATCGAGACCCGCGCCGGGGTCGGTTACAAGCTTGGCCCCTGCAGCGGGGGCGCTCGATCCGGCGGCTGATCGCCTCGCTCAGGCGCTGGGCCCGGCGGCTCTGGCCGGTGCCGCGGCTGCGCTGGCTGCTGGTCAGCGTGCTGCTGTTCGCCGCCGCGCTGCCCGGGATCGCCGCGCTGGGCCTTCGGGTGTACGAGAACGCGCTGGTTCGCCGGACCGAGGCCGAAGTCAGCGCCCAGGCCGCGGCGCTGGCCGCCAGCACCGCGCTGGTCTGGCCCGGCGCGCAGCCTGCGCAGGTTGACGAGGCCGAAGCCCCGCCGGTGCCCGAGATGTCGCGGCTCGATCCCTATGCCGCGGCGATCACCACCGGGATCGACCTGCGATCGACCCCGATCCTGCCCGAACGCCCCCCGGCCCTGCCCGCCCGCGCTCCGCCCGATCCGGCGGCGCTGGCCGCCGCCCAGCGGATCGCCCCGGCGCTGGCCGAAACCAAGGCGGCAACGCTGGCCTCGATCGTGCTGCTCGACCGCGACGGGGTGATGGTCAATGGTCGCCAGACCGGCTGGAGCCTGGGCCGCCTGCCCGAAGTGCGTGCGGCGCTGGCCGGTGGTTCGCAGACGGTGATGCGGCTCAATTCCAGCTACCAGCGCGGCTGGCTGCTGCACTGGCTGAGCCCCGCGACCGACATTCGCCTGCACCACGCCCGCGCGATCACCGTCAACGGGCAGGTGGTGGGCGCGGTGCTGGTCTCACGCTCGCCCAGCGCGCTGTTTCGCGGCATGTGGGAGGACTGGGGCAAGATCGCGGTCGGCGCCGGGGTGATCTTCGTGCTGCTGCTGGCGATCGCGGCGGTGCTGGCCCGCGCGATCGTGGTCCCGGTTGAGCGGCTGTCCGACGCGACCCGCGCACTGGCCCAGGGCCGCAGCGCCCGGCTGCGCGCGCCAACGCTGGAAGTGCGCGAGATCCGCAGCCTCAACGCCGACTTTGCGCTGATGGCCGAGGCGATCAACCGCCGCAGCCGCTACCTGCGCGATTTCGCCGCCAGCCTCAGCCACGAATTCAAGACCCCGCTGGCCGGCATTCGCGGCGGGCTGGAACTGCTGCAGGATCACGGCGAGGGGATGAGCAAGGCCGAACGCGCGCGGTTCCTGTCCAACATGGAAGGCGATGCCGATCGGCTGTCGCGGCTGGTCAGCCGGCTGATGGAGCTGGCCCAGGCCGACATGGCCCGCGGCGATAGCGAAGCACGCGGCAATGTCGCGGCGGTGCTGGCGCGGCTGGCCGATGCCCATTCCAGCCCGCAATTCGCAGTAACCTATACCATCGAGCCCGATTATCCGCTGCTGGCGATCGAGGAGGAAGCGCTGGAAACGGTGCTTGCCACCCTGATCGAGAACGCCCGCCAGGCCGGGGCCAGCGCCCTAGCGGTAACCACCGGGCACCGCGGCCGCTTTGCCGGCATCGCGCTCAACGACAATGGCCCCGGCGTGCCCGAGGCCGACCGGGTGCGGGTGTTCGATCCCTTCTTCACGTCCAAGCGCGAGACCGGCGGCACCGGGCTGGGCCTGCCGATCGCCCGGGCGCTGGCCGAAAGCCGGGGCGGATCGCTCGAACTGGAGGAAAGCCCGCGCGGGGCCTGCTTCGTGCTGACCCTGCCGGTGGCGGGTTAGGGTCAGGAGCTGGACCCTCTCCATTTTTCGCGAAGGCGACAAATGGGGAGGTGGCATTTGCGCCAGCAAATGACGGAGGGGCCTCTGCCCTCGCGCCATTCCCCCTCCGTCTCGTCCTGCGGACGATCCACCTCCCCAAATGCGCCATTCGGCGAATTTGGAGAGGGCCTTTCCCTGCCTGCCCGCACCGGCTAGCCTCCCCCACAACAGGGAGAGTCCAAATGAGCCAACCACCCCTCAGCTGGCAGGTCGGGGACGTAACCGTCACCCGGATCGTCGAAATGATGCTGCCGCTGAAGGGCGGCGCCGAAGGGACCTTTTTGCCGCAGGCCACCCGCGAGGCACTGCGCAAGCACCCCTGGCTCTATCCGCATTTCGTCTCCGAAGCTGACGAGCTGCTGCTTTCAATCCACGCGCTGCTGGTCGATGCGCCGGGTCTCAGGCTGGTCGTCGATACCTGCATCGGCAACGACAAGCCGCGCAATCTGCTGGGCGGAGTGGCACTATCGACCCCGTTCCTGCGGCACATGGAAAAGGCCGGGTGGAGCCGCGAAAGCGTCGATGCGGTCGTCTGCACCCACATGCATGTCGATCACGTCGGCTGGAATACCATGCGCCAGGGCGATCATTGGGTGCCGACCTTTCCCAAGGCCCGCTACCTTTTCGCCCAGGCCGAATACGATCACTGGAACGCGTTCGAGGAAGACAACCAGCGCCAGATCATGGCGGATTCGGTCCAGCCGATCCTTGATGCCGGGCTGGCGGCATTCGTCGAGCTCGACCACCGGATTTCGGACGAGGTGCGGCTGGTGCCGACCGTGGGCCACACCCCCGGCCATGTCAGCGTGGGAATCGAAAGCAAGGGCCAGCGCGCGGTGATCACCGGCGACATGAGCCACCACCCCTGCCAGATGCCCCACCCCGACTGGTCCCCGGCCTTTGACAGCGATCCCCGCCAGGCCGCCGAAACGCGCGCGCGGATGTTTGGCGAATGGGCTGATGGCGATGTGCTGGTGATCGGCACACATTATGCCGGGCCGACCGCCGGCAAGGTGCGACGCGAAGGGGATGCGTTCCGGTTTGAGGTTTAGCGCGGCGGGTCGGACCCGTCCGAAGCCGGCTCGACCACCGGCTCGATTTCCCGCGCGGCATCGGCCGCCTGGCGGCGACTGGGCCGGTTCGCCGGGCGCGGGGCGAAGCTGATGTCGAGCGGGACAATCTGGCCATCGGGGCGCAGGCGAAAGCGCAGGGTGCCGATCAGCTTGGGATCGGCCAGCTGGCGTTCGATCGACTGGGCCCGCTCAAGCGAGGCATAGAACCGGCCCGGCTCAACGCTTTGGGCATTGACCGGATTGGCGCAGGCCATGCCCGGCTGGCGTTCGATCACCTCGGTGATGATCGGCGGGCGCCCCTCGATGCAGACCGGTTCATAGCTCCAGCGCGGCGAACCGTCTTCATCAACGATCCCAGGCCAGACGATCTGGTAGCGGACATAGTGACCCTGCAGCCGGTCCATCGGATCAAAGCCTTCGACCGGGGCGAGCCAGACCTGCCCCTGACTGGCGGTCCGGTCAGTGGTCAGCCACAGCCCGGCCAGTCCGGCCAGCGGCAGCAGCACGGCGCCCAGCCGCAGCAGTGCGGCGCGGGTCATGCCGACGCCTCCCGGGGCGGGGCATAGCGGCGGGCAATCACCACCGCCGCCCAGGCCACGCCCAGGATCATCACCCCGCTGGCGATCAGCCCCAGCCCGCTGCCAAGCAGGTCATCATCAAATTCGAAGCTGAGCACGATCAGCCGCAGTGCGACCATCGCCACGGCGACCTGAAAGGTTGCACGCCAGCCGCCGTGGATACTGGCGGCAGCCACTCCGGCCCACAGCGCGATGAACAGGATCGCGGCAAAGGCTGTCTGGCCTTCGGCCGGGCCTGACAGCAACACGATCGCGGCGGCCCCGGCCAGCACCGCAGCGGCGGCTTTGCCACTGGCTGCGCGGTGGACCAGAAAGACGATGGCCGCGCCGGCCAGCAGCACCGCTGCGCGCAGGCCCAGCGGGCCGGCGCCATAATCAGGATCGCCGCCATCGCTGCCACTGCCCCAACCATAGATCCCGATTGCCATCAGGCTGGCCATGCCCACGGCATAGATCATGCCCAGTTGCTCGATCCGCAGGCCCATCACCTCACGGCCCGGGCTCAGACGCAGCAGCGCGCCCAGCCCGGCGGCGAGCAGCGGCAGCGAAGTGACGATTGCCACTTCATCCGGGCTGGGGCCACTCCATCGGCCATCAAGTGTGTCGTAACCGCCCGAGGCATAGCTGATTGCCGCGCCGCCCATGGCCAGCATCAGCGCCAGCGCGGTCAGCCAGCTCTGCCCGCGCAGCAACAGCAGCGGCCCCAGCAGCGCCAGCCAGGTCAGCAGGGGCTGCCACAAGGGTGAGGTGGTCTGGTAGGCCTGGCCCAGGTGGGCAAAGAAGCTTAGCCCCAGGGCGCCGATCACGAACAGCAGGCCTTCCTCGATCCACGGGTTGCGATCACGCAGCCGGTCACCCTGCCACCAGGCCAGGCCCAGCGCGGCAGCCACCAGCGCCAGGTGGATGCCCAGCCGGACCATGGCCGGAATGTCGTCCCAGTTGGCCGCGACCACCAGCACGATCCCCAGCCCGATCGCCAGCGCGCCGATCCCGATCACCGCCCACAGCGCCAGCGGGCGGGCATGGGCTGCTTCCCAGGTCCGGATCCGCGCCGCGGCTTCGGCGTCGATCACGCCGCCATCGACCCAGGCCTTGAGCTTGCGTTCGTTCATTGCCGCCATGCTTATCGCAATGGTCCGGGCGAACAAGCCTTTTCAGGGGGGGGACGGGACCGCACCGGCCGCGATGACAATTCGATTTTCCTACACGCCCGGAACCTGTCACACTCCCCGCCATGCCGCATGCACCGCCCGGCGGGCCCAGCCCCTGCCGCCACAGTCCGGACCCTTCACCAAGCCGCGCCCCCAGCGCGGCTTTGGCGCATCTGGGGCCCGCCTATGGAAAACTCATAGAATGCACCCAGGATGTGTTTCATCAACTAACCCCGCACCGGATAGCCGCTCCAGCGCTTGATCCGGCGGATCGCGAAGGCCGACCGCATCGAGGAAACGCCGGGCAAGGCAGCCAGGCAATCGCGGTGGATGTGGTCGTACTGTTCCAGATCGCGCGCGGCGACCCGCAGCAGGTAGTCGGCTTGCCCGGCCATCAGGTGGCAATCGAGGATCTCGTCAAAGTCGGCCACGGCACGCTCGAACCGGTCCATCGCCTCGCGGCTCTGGCTGGTCAGGGTAATCTCGACGAAGGCCTGCAGCTTGAGCCCCAGTGCCTGCGGATCGAGCTGCGCGGCATAGCCGGTGATCACCCCCGCCGCCTCGAGCGCCTTGATCCGCCGGTGGCAGGCCGAGGGCGAAACCCCCGCCGCTTCGGCAAGGTCGGCGATCGAGCGCGAGCTGTCTTTCTGGAGTGCTTCAAGGATCAGAACGTCGTTGCGATCCATGGTGATATTTTCCGATCTTTTGCCTTTCATCGGGAATTATCACCGTTTCACCGGCAGGTGAAGGCGATATCTGGTGAAACATTCGCTTCGCCCCGGCGTATCCTGCTGCCCATTCAGAGCCAAGGAGAGGCCCCCATGCGCGTCGGCACCGTCAAGGAAATCAAGAACCACGAATATCGCGTCGGACTGACCCCCGAAAGCGTCAGCGAACTGGTGGCGCACGGCCACGAAGTGTGGGTCGAAACCGCGGCAGGCAGCGGGATCGGCGCCTCGGACGCGGACTATCAGGCCGCCGGGGCCGTTATCAAGGCCACTGCTGCCGAGATCTTCGCTGAGTGCGAAATGGTGGTGAAGGTCAAGGAACCGCAGGCGGTCGAACGCGCGCAGCTGCGCAAGGGACAGATCCTCTACACCTACCTGCACCTGGCCCCCGATCCCGAACAGACCGCCGACCTCGTCAAGTCGGGCGTCACCGCGATCGCCTATGAAACCGTCACCGGGGCCGACAATTCGCTGCCGCTGCTGAAGCCGATGAGCCAGGTTGCGGGCCGGATGAGCATCCAGGCCGGTGCCTCGGCGCTGGAAAAGGCGCATGGCGGGCGCGGCGTGCTGCTGGGCGGGGTCCCGGGCGTGCTGCCGGCCAAGGTGGTGGTGATCGGCGGCGGCGTTGTCGGCTTCAACGCCGCGCAGATGGCGGTCGGCATGGGTGCCGATGTGACCATTCTCGATCGCGATCCGGCGGTGCTGGAAAAACTCGACAACCATTTCGAAGGCCGCGCGCGCACGCTCTATTCGGGCAAGGCGAGCCTGGCGCAGCAGGTCGCCGAGGCCGATCTGGTGATCGGCGCGGTGCTGATCCCCGGTGCCGCCGCGCCCAAGCTGGTGACCCGCGACATGCTGAAGACCATGAAGCCGGGCGCGGTGCTGGTCGATGTCGCGATCGACCAGGGCGGCTGCTTCGAAACCAGCAAGGCCACCACCCATGCCGATCCGATCTATGTGGTTGACGGGATCGTCCACTACTGCGTCGCCAACATGCCCGGCGCGGTGGCGCGGACCAGCACCTATGCGCTCAACAATGTGACCCTGCCGCACGCGCTGAAGATCGCCGATCTGGGCTGGAAGGCCGCGCTGGGGGCCAACCCGCACCTGGCCGCGGGCCTCAACGTCCACGACGGCAAGGTGACCTACGAGGCCGTGGCCCGCGACCTGGGCTACGCTTACGTCCCGGTCAGCGAAGTTCTGGCCTAGGGACAAGCGCTTGATGCAGGTGTTGCCGCCGCGTTAACCAGACTGCGACACCAATCCGCATGGCTGGCAGCCTATTCTGGCAAGGATGGATGCCGGCCTGCACTTGTCCCAACGCCTGATCCGGCTCGCCCTGCGCTGGCTCGCGCTGGCGCTGCTTGGTCTGGCGGCGCCGGCGGCGGCGCACACCGGCAGGCCCGAAGCAGGTCTGAAGCCGGCCTGCCACGCCTATGCCGACACGGCCCGGCAAGCCGCCGCTGTCAGATCCGGCCCGACTGGCTGGATTTGCAGCGACGACCAATGGTTTGCCGGATCGCGCCACACGCTGCTGCGCTTTGACCTGGGCCCAGCAGGCCAGGTGCCGGCCCGGCTCGAAACCCGCCTGTCGCGGTTCGAAGCGCTGACGATCGCGATCGAGCGCGGTGATGGGCAGGTCAGCCTGCACCAGCTTTCGACCCACGATTTCGTGCCCTACGGTCACATGGGCATGGCGATCGACCTGCCGGATAGCGGGGCCCCGGCACGGCGCATCACGCTGGATTTTGTCGGTGCCACCTCCACCCCGCTGATCAACAATGTCCGCCTGTATCGCCAGCCCGGCCCACCGGTAACCACCGAACAGGTGGTGCTGGCAGCGCTGTGCGGGATCCTGCTGGTCCCGCTGTTCTTTAACTTGGCACTGTTCCGCGTCCTGCGCGACCGCTTCCTGCTGTGGCACATCGCGGTGGTCGGTTTCCTGCTGACGCACACCTTCATCTCGTCCGGTCTGGTACCACTGGCTGCCAATGTGCCGGTCGGTACGATCTCGATGCTGATCGCGCTGACATTTTGCGGCGGGGCCGCATCGGCGATCATGATGGCCAGCGATTTCATCGAACCCGACATGCTGGCACCCCAGCATCGGCGGGCCCTGCGAATTGCGGCCTTGTGGGTAGTTGCCAACATCGCCTTCTTCCTGGCGACGATGGACTGGCTGCAGGCCTATGGGGTGAACGCCTATTACCTCAACTGGCTGCCGGTAATCGCGATCTTCAGCTGGCCGCTATGGAATGCCTATCGCAATGGCAGCCGGGCAGTACGCTTCCTGATCGCTTCGTGGCTGCCACTGCTGGTCACCAGCCTTTGGCAGATCGCCGAGAGCATGCTGGGCAATCAGGCCGAACCGCTCAGTCTGTTCATCGCCCAACGCGCCGCCATCGGGCTGGAGGTGCTGATCGGTTCGATCGCTATCGCCGACCGGTTCATCCAGCTGCGCCGTGACCATGCCCAGTCGCAGGTGCTGGCCAGCGAGATGACCCGCCTGGCCGAATGTGACCCGCTGACCGGTCTGCTCAACCGCCGCGCGATCGAAAGCCGTTTTGCTGCACTGCGCAAGGACGGCTTTGCGACCATGGCGCTGATCGATCTCGATCATTTCAAGCAGGTCAACGATCGCCATGGCCACACCGTAGGCGATCGGGTGCTGCTGGCCGTGGCCGCCGCCCTGCCCGAAGAGCGCGACATCCTGTCGGTGCGGATGGGCGGCGAGGAATTCATGCTGCTGCTGCGCGGCCGCCTGGCCGTACAGCGCGCCGAACACGTCCGGCGGTCACTGACAGCGCGGGTTGCACGTGATGTCGATGGTCTCGACCAGCCGCTCACCGCCAGCATGGGTGTGGTCGAGATTCCGGCCGAAGTCATGCCCGATGCCAGCTTTGCCGCGATCTATGCACGGGCCGATGGTCTGCTTTACCAGGCCAAGCGCGCCGGCCGCAACCGGATGGTCCAGGAGCGGATGACCGCCTTTGCCCGGCCAGCAGCCGGCCAGGGCCGCGCAGCCTCAGCCTAATTCGTCGGCAAAAGGCCGAAACGGGGCAGTCACATCCGCGCGCACGCGGACCAGCCGGCCGCTGGCGCGCTCAAGCATCGCCCAGGTGGTGTTCGAACTGACGATCACCTTGCCTTCAGCATTGCGAAAATCGACCCGGCGGTCGAACCGGGCGCCGGTGGGCGCGCTCGGAATAAAGGTTTCGGCGGTCACCACCTCACCCTCACCGACATTGCCGCGATAGTCGATCTCGTGCCGGGTCACGACCCAGAAGTAGACTTCCTGATGCTCGGGCGCGGCAACGCTCGACCAGTGGGAAATCGCGATCTGCTGGATCCAGTCCACCCAGACCGCGTTGTTGACATGGCCCAGCTCGTCGATGTGTTCCGGCAGCGCGGTGAAGGTCATCGAGTGGCGGTTGGTCATCCCTCTACCCCCAGCTGCCACAGCACGAAGGCAAACTCCTCGGCGGTTTCGCGCAGACTCTCGAACCGCCCGCTCTTGCCGCCATGGCCCGCGCCCATGTTGGTCTTCAGGAGCAGCTCGTTCTGGTCGGTCTTCAATTCGCGCAGCTTCGCCACCCATTTGGCCGGTTCCCAATAGGTCACGCGCGGATCGTTCAGACCGGCGGTGACCAGCAGCGGCGGATAGGCCTGGGCCTTGACCTGATCGTAGGGCGAATAGGACCGGATCAGTTCGAACGCGGCCTGGTCCTCAATCGGGTTGCCCCACTCGGGCCATTCGCCTGGGGTCAGCGGCAGCGAGGCATCGAGCATGGTGTTGAGTACATCGACGAACGGCACATGCGCCACCACCGCGCCCCACAGGCCAGGATCGGAATTGATCGCCGCACCAATCAGCTCGCCCCCGGCCGAACCGCCCGAGATCGCGATGTGCCCGGCCCGGGTCAGCCCGCGCTCGATCAGGCCCCGCGCGACATCGACAAAGTCGGTAAAGGTGTTGGTCCGCCGCTCCAGCTTGCCGGCCTTGTACCAGGCCCGGCCCAGGTCATCACCGCCGCGGATATGGGCGATCGCATAGGCGAACCCCCGATCGACCAGGCTCAGCCGTGCGGTTGAGAACCCCGGATCGATTGCGATGCCATAGGCGCCGTAGCCATAAAGGTAGAGCGGCCCAGGCGCGATGCGATCCCGGCGATAGACCACCGAAACCGGCACCCGTGTGCCATCGCGCACGGCGATCTCCAGCCGTTCGGTGGTGTAGAGCGAGGCATCATAGCCCGAAGGGATTTCCTGCACCTTGAGCGTGGTCATGCTGCGCGCGGAAACATCGTATTCCAGCACCGAGGCCGGGCTGACCATGCTTTCGTAGGACAGGCGCAGCGTCGAAACCGCCCATTCGGGATTGTCGCCCAGCCCGGCGACATAGCTCGCTTCGGGGAACTGGATCGGCTCGACGCGGTCGAACTCGCCGTAATAGCGCACCTCAATGTGATCGAGCCCGCGCACCCGGCTTTCGACCACCCAGAAGTCCTGGAACAGCTCGAACCCGGTCAGGTACACGTCGTCGCTGCCTTCGATCAGCGGTGCGGTCACTGTGGGCTCGGCCAGCGGGGCATAGACGATGCTGAAGTTTTCGTGGGTGTCGTTGGCGTGGATGAAGACGATGTCCTCGACCACATCGACATCGTATTCGACCCCGCTGCGGCGCGGCCAGATCAGCTGCGCCGGGGCCAGCGGATCGGCGGCGGGAACCAGCCGCGCTTCACTGGTTTCATGATCACCGCAGGACAGGATCAGCCATTCTTCATTGGCGGAAAGCCCGGCGCTGACCCGGAACCCTTCATCAGCCTCGCGGTATAGCTCGGCATCTTCGGCCAGGGGACGGCCCAGCCAGTGCAGGCAGGCCCGGTCAGTGCGCCATTGCTCGTTGGCCGGGGTATAGACGATCCCCTTGTCACCCGCGACCCAGACCAGGCTGCCCAGCGTTCCGGGGATCTCGTCAGCCAGCAGCTCGCCGCTGGCCAGATCGGTGATCCGCGCGGTGTAGCGTTCCGAGCCGTTGTCATCAAACGACCAGGCCAGCAGCCGCCCGCCGTGCGAGACCGACAGGGCCTCAAGCCGGAAGTACTCCTTGCCTGCCGCCAGCGCGACCTCATCTAGGATCAGCTGGTCGGGTCCGCCCGCCACCGGCCGGCGCCACCACTTCTTGTACTCGGCGCCCTGCTCGAACTCGATCCAGTAGAGGTAGTCGCCATCCTTCTGCGGCACCGACTTGTCGGCTTCCTTGATCCGGCCGCGCATTTCCTTGAACAGGGTGTCGATCCGGCCCTGCTGCGGGGCCATGCGCTGTTCGAACCAGGCGTTCTCGGCCTTGAGGTGCGCCAGCACCTGCGGATCGGTCACCTCGGGATAGCCCGGATCGCGCAGCCAGGCATAGTCATCGCTGATTTCGATCCCGTGGTGGCTTTCGACGTGCGGCTTCTTCGGCGCGACGGGAGGAGTGGCAAGAGTCATGGCATGGCTCTATGGTGGTGACAGAAGGACTGCAACACCATGCTGATGAATACCCATGAAGCGCGCCTCGATGCGCTGCGCAAGGAATTGAAGACCCGCAGGCTCGATGGCTTCGTGGTGCCGATCTCTGACGAGCATATGAGCGAATATGTCGGCGCCTATGCCCAACGGCTGGCCTGGCTGACCGGGTTCGGCGGTTCGGCCGGAACGGCGGTGGTACTGGCCGACAAGGCCGCGATTTTCATCGACGGGCGTTATACGCTGCAGGTGCGCGAGCAGGTGGACGGGCGGCTGTTCGACTATGTTTCGGTCCCGGCCACATCGGTTTCGGCCTGGCTGGGCGAACATGCACCCGGAGGCAGCAAGATCGGGTTCGATCCCTGGCTGCACGGCAAGCCCTGGGTCGATGCCACCAACAAGGCGCTGAAAGCCAAAGGCGCGGCGCTCGAACCGGTCGAAGGCAACCCGATCGACGCGATCTGGGCCGACCAGCCCGCGCCATCGCTGGCCCCGGCGCTGGTCCACGGCAACGAATACACCGGCAAGTCGAGCGAGGCCAAGCGCAGCGAGGTAGCCGAATGGCTGGCCGCCAAGGGCCTCGACGCGGCAGTGGTTTCCGCGCTTGATGGCGTCGCCTGGCTGCTCAACCTGCGCGGCACCGACGTGAGCTGCACGCCGGTGGCGCTCAGCTTCGTGCTGGCCCATGCCGATGGCACCGCCGAGCTGTTCATCGCCGAGGACAAGGTCACCCCCGAACTGCGCGCCCATCTGGGCAATGCCGTAACGGTGCGCCCGCGCGAGGCATTTGTGCCGCAGCTCAAGGCGCTGGCCGGAAAGAAGGTCGCAGTCGATCCCGAACGCTCGGTCGAGGCGGTCTTCGCCGCGCTGCAAGGCGCCGGCGCGCAGGTGATCGAACTGACCGACCCGACCGTGCTGGCCAAGGCGGTCAAGAACCCGGTCGAACAGGCCGGCCAGCGCGCCGCCCAGGCCCGCGACGGGGCGGCGATCGCCAGGTTCCTCCACTGGCTCAGCGTGGAAGCGCCCAAGGGCGGGCAGGACGAGCTTTCGGCCGCCGCCAGGCTGCAGGCCTTCCGCGAGGAAAGCGAGCTGTTGCGCGACATGAGCTTCGATACGATCTCTGCCGCGGGTCCCCACGCCGCCAGCCCGCACTACAAGGTGGACGAGGCAAGCAACATCCCGATCGATCCCTCGTCGGTCTATCTGGTTGATTCGGGCGGGCAGTACCTGGATGGTACCACCGACATCACCCGCACCGTCTGGATCGGCCCGGGCCAGCCCACGGCGGAACACAAGGATCGCTTCACCCGCGTGCTCAAGGGCCACATCATGCTGGCCCAGGCGGTGTTCCCGCAGGGTACTATCGGCAGCCAGCTCGATACCCTGGCGCGTCATGCGCTGTGGCAGGCCGGGGTTGATTATGCCCACGGCACCGGGCACGGGGTCGGCAGCTTCCTGTCGGTCCACGAAGGGCCGCAGCGGATTGCCAAGGCGCAGGGCGGCCAGGCCGGAACCGGGCAGGAACTGCTGGCGGGGATGATCCTGTCGAACGAACCGGGCTATTACAAGGCCGGTGACTTCGGGATCCGCACCGAAAACCTGGTGCTGGTCGAACGCCGCGAGATCCCCGGAATGGAAGGCGAATGGCTGGGCTTAGAAACGCTGACCTTCGCCCCGATCGACCGCACCCTGGTCGATACCAGCCTGCTGACCCGCGACGAGCTCAAGTGGTGGGATGATTATCACGCCAAGGTCGAAGCCGTGCTGGCACCGCAGCTGGAAGGCGAAGTACTGGCCTGGCTGAAGGAGGCGTGCAGGGCGCTCAGCCGGGGGTAGGTCAGGTTGCGACCAGGTGCTGCCGGAACCAGTCTGCGACTTCCGATTCAGGCAGTTCTCCGGCGGCAAGCGCCAGCATCATGGCGATGGCAGCATCGGGAGAAAACTGCAATCTGCGGCCATTGACCGCCAGGAACAATCGCGCAAAGACCCAGGCGGTTCGCTTGTTCCCATCGACGAAGGGGTGATTCCGGGCGATGCCATAGGCATAGGCAGCCGCAAGCGCGGCGGGATCTTCCTCGCCATAGTTCCAGCGATTAACCGGCCGGGCCAGGGCGGAATCGAGCAGTCCTGGGTCGCGCAATCCCGCGCCACCGCCATGCTCAGCCAGTTGGCGATCATGGATGGCGATGGCATCTCGCTGATCAAGCCAGACTGGCTCGATCCGCCCTGCGCTCATTTTGCAAGGACGCTCAGGATGTCGCGGTCTTCCCGCATGATCGCCTCAGCCGCTTCCATCTTTGCGGCAAATTGGGGATCGCAAGCCGTAACATGAAAGCCGGTTGGCGTTTCGGTGAAATAAACCTGATCCCCCAATGCCACGCGCAGCTTCGCGAGAAATTCCTTGCTGACCGGAATTGCGGTTGAATTACCATGCTTGGCGATTTTGGAAGTCATGTTCATACATTTGTTATACCAATGGCGCGGAAGAATGCAACCTTCCTTGACTCTCTCCAGATGTTCGCATCATGTTCCCCTAATTCCACAAGGAGCGAATCAATGATCGGATATGTAACCGTCGGTACCAACGACCTGCCGCGCGCCGCCAAATTTTATGATGCTATTGCCGCCGAAATGGGCACCGGGCGGATGATGGAATTCGAAACCTTCATCGCCTGGGGCACGCCGGGCGGCGGCTGCGGGATTGCGGCGACCAAGCCTTTCGACGGCCAGCAGGCGACTGTCGGCAACGGGGTGATGGTGGCGATCGAGGCGCGGGACCAGGACCAGGTCCAGCGGCTCTACGATCTGGCGCTGGCCAACGGCGGCAGCGACGAAGGCGCGCCCGGGCCGCGCGGTGACGGGTTCTATGCCGGTTACTTCCGCGATCCCGATGGCAACAAGCTCAACGCTTTTGTCATGGGCTGAGCGGGCCGCGATAAACGCCGGGTGAACCAGGTTCCCCGTTTGCGACAATTGGCGACAAATTCGCTTGCTTCGGGCACAATCCAGCGACAGCCTGCGCCTATCAGGGGCCATGGAAGCCGTGTCGATCTCCCTTGTTCCCCTCCCCTCGGGATCGCGCGGCTTCACCCCTTTCGCAAGTACGGGAGTACGCAGATGAAGAAGATCACCCTTGGCCTGTCGCTGCTGGCGCTGGGCATTGCCGGCACCGCAATTGCCGCCGCCGAACGTGGCCCGGGCATGGACCCGTTGGGCGACAAGACTGTTACCAAGGCCGAATTCCTGGCCAGCCATGGTGACATGTTCGCCAAGATGGATGCCAACAAGGACGGCAAGCTCGATGCGGCTGATCGTGCCGCGCATCAGGGCCAGATGCAGGGCCAGATGTTCGACAAGCTCGACACCGACCACAACGGTTCGATCTCGCGCGAGGAATTCGCTGCTGCTCACCAGCGCGGTGGCGACCGGGCCGGGCATGGCCAGCGCGAAGGCAAGCATGGCGAACACGGCGGCAAGCGCGGCGGCATGATGATGAAGATGGCCGATGCCAACAAGGACGGCGCGGTCACGCGTGACGAACTGCAGGCCGCCGCCGCCAAGCATTTTGACATGATGGACGCCAACAAGGACGGCAAGCTGACCAAGGAAGAGCGTCAGGCCGCGCGCGACAAGATGCGCGCAATGAAGGGCGGCAAGCGCGGCGGGCAGGGTCCGGGCCCGCACGCCGGGCATGACATGCCCCCGCCGCCGGCCAACTGACCCGGCCACCGCAAGCGGCTGCGATGGAGCAATCTGCGCCCACCCGCCTGCTGCTGGTCGATGACGAACCGGCACTGCGCGAACCCCTGGCCGAGTACCTCTCGCGCCAGGGGTTTGCCGTGCGCCAGGCCGCCAGCGCGGCCGAGGCGCGCAGCCTGATCAAGGTCGAGCTGCCCGAACTGGTGCTGCTCGATATCATGATGCCGGGTGAGGATGGCCTGTCGCTGTGCCGTCATCTGGCCGATGCGCACCAGATCCCCACGATCCTGCTGACCGCCAAGGGCGAAGCGATGGACCGGATTGTCGGGCTGGAAATCGGCGCCGACGACTATGTCGTCAAACCTTTCGAACCACGCGAACTGGTCGCGCGGATCCGATCGGTCCTGCGCCGGGCAACCAAGGGCGCCAGCGCGCCGGCCGACGATGAAGAGTTCGAATTCGAAGGCTGGCGGCTCGATCCGCTCAAGCGCCGGCTGACCGATCCCGAAGGCGCGATGGTCTCGATCTCATCGGTCGAATTCCGCCTGCTGATGGCCTTCCTCGAACACCCCCGCCAGGTACTCGATCGCGACCGGCTGCTCGACATGGTCCAGGGCCGCGAAGCGCATCTGTTTGACCGCGCGGTCGACAACCAGGTCAGCCGCCTGCGCCGCAAGATCGAACCCGACAGCAAGAACCCCACGCTGATCCAGACCGTCTGGGGCGGCGGCTACATGCTCGCCGCCGATGTCCGCCGGGTGAAGTCGCCCTGACATGACACGCTGGTTCGGGGGCATCTGGCCGAAGAGCCTGCAAGGACAGCTGCTGCTGGCGGTGGCGCTTGCGCTGTTGCTGGCGCAGGGGATCAGCGCCGCGCTGCTCTATTCCGCGCAGGTCGAGCGCCGCGAGGCCGCCCTGGTCCATGCCGCCGCGATCCGGCTGTTCGCCGCCAACCGCGAAGGCCGGATGGCCGGTCAGCACCCGCCCGGCGCAGTCGAGGCGGCGCGCCAGCTGAAAGTCGAGCAGATCGCCAGATCGCCGCTACTGCCCAGCGATCATCGGATCGACCGGGCCGAGCAGGAATTGCAGGAAATCCTGGCCGGACAGGGCTTTTCAACCGGCAATGTGGTGGTGTTTCACCGCCCGCTGGGGCACGATCGGCACCTGGCCAATCGCATCGCCCGCCGTACGGTCGCACTGGGTGAGCACGCCCCACCGCCGCCGCGCGAAATGATGGTTGCCGCAGTCGAGATGCCAGCCAAGGCAGGGTGGATGGTGGTCCGCATGCCGGTCCCGCGCCCTGAACGCGGCCTGCTGCTGACCCTGGTTGGCCAGACCTTGCTGCTTTACGCCCTGCTGTTCGGCGCGATCGCGCTGATCCTGGGCCAGATCACCAAACCGCTGAAGGCCTTGACCGGGCGGCTGGAGCGTTTCGCCGAAACGCGCGACGCACAAGGCCAGCTTGAGCCCCGGGGACCGGATGACGTCCGCCGCCTGATCGTGGCGCACAATGCGATGGAAGCGCGCCTGGCTGCGCTGCTCGATGAAAAGGACGTGATGCTGGGCGCGATCGGGCATGACCTCAAGACACCGCTGGCGGCCCTGCGGGTGCGGATCGAAAGCGTCGAGGACGAAGGTGAGCGCGCCAAGATGGCCCGCACGATCGAGGACATCACCCGCAGCCTCGACGATATCCTCAGCCTCGCCCGGGTCGGACGCCCCAGCGACCCGCTCGAACCGGCCGAACTGGGCGCGCTGGTCTTGCAGGTAGCCGAGGAATTCGAGGACATGGGCGAGCCGGTGACTTTCGAGGGCGGCGAGCGCATTGTCCTGCCGATCCGCGCCACCTGGCTGCGCCGGGCGGTGCGCAATCTGGTGGTCAATGCGCTGCGCTATGGCAAAGTCGCGCGGATCGAACTGGTGCGCGAAGGCGGTCAGGCCGTGATCCGGATCGAAGACCAGGGCCCGGGAATTCCCGAAGACCAGATCGCCCGGATGCTTGAACCCTTCACCCGCGGCGAACCGTCACGCAACAGCGAGACCGGCGGCGCCGGGCTGGGCCTGACCCTGGCCCGCGCGATTGCCGACCAGCACGGCGGCAGCCTGCAGCTGGCCAACCGCCGCGATTCGGCCGGCATGGTAACCGGCCTGGTCGCGACCCTGGCCTTGCCGCTTACTTGACCTTCGCCAGTTCGGCCGAGAATTCGGCGCCGCGCTTGTCCTTGAGCACCCCGCAGGAACGCACCCGCTCAACCGTGCGTTCCAGCTCAAGCGCGCCGGTCCGGCCCTTCAGCTTGGGCCGCAGCAGTGCGGCAATCTCGTCCGATCGCTCGACCGAGCAGAACCCGCTCAGCACCGCCGGCAAACGTGCCGCCGAGAAGATCCCGCCGCCGCCGTTGGTCAGCTGGTCGAAATTGGCCTTGAGCCATTCGAAACCGAGATCGCGGGTTTCGCGGGTCGAAATCACGGTGCGGACCATGTCGAGCCGTTCGCTTTTGCGCAGGCGTGGATCAGCAAAGTCGTTCAGCACCCAGCGTGCGATCTCGGCATTGCCGGAACCGGCAACAACGCCCAGCGCATAGGGCCGGAACACCGGATCCTGCGAGGCGAGCGCCTTGTTGGTCAGGGTCTTGGCGGCAGGCAGGCCGCCTTCATCGACCAGCACCGCGAAGGCCATGCCGAACCAGGCCGGGTCAAGCGCATTCGCATCGCCGGCGAAATAGGCCTGCGCGGCGCTGGCCAGCTGCTTGCGCAATGCAGGGTCTTTGGCCGATCCGACAAGCTCTCCGACCACCTGTTCGCGTTGCTGCGAGCGTTCGGGGTCTTCGCCGGCATAGGCCCCGGCTTTCGGATCGAAACCCATCGCCGCCAGGCGCGGGCGATAGATCTGTTCGACCAGGCGGCGGAACCCGGCCTCGCCGGCCTGGTCAAGCATGCCGGTGCGGGCCAGCGCCCCGATCGAACCCATACCGGCTTCGCTGGCATAGCTGTCCTTGTTGCGCGCCAGGTTGCGCGCCGAAGCAACCAGTTGCGCGGGGCTGGCGCGTCCGGCCAGGAAGCTGGCGTAAAGCGAATCGTCGAGCGCCAGCGCCTCGCCGCCCGGCAACCGGTCGGCCAGCGCAATCAGCGCATCCCAGTCACGGGCGGGCAGTTCGAAGCGGTAATATCCGGTGCCGCCCAGATTGGGCACCAGCACGCCCTTGCCGCGCAGCTGCAGACCGGCGCTTTCCCCGGTCAGCATCTGGCACTGGCGGGCCCCGCCGGTCTTGCGCACGCAGACCGGCACGCCCCAGCGTACCGCCGGCGCCGTGGTGCCCAGCCGCACATAGCGGCTCTGACTGATCCGGTAGCCGCCCTTGCCATCGGCGGCGAAAGTGACCAGCGGCACGCCCTGCTGGTCGGTGAAGCTCTGCATTGCCGGGACGATCCGGGGATCGCCCGAAGCCTCGGCCATGGCGGCAAAGAAATCGGTGCTGGTGGCGTTGCCATAGCGGTGCTTGGCCATGTAGCGGCGCACCCCGTCGCGGAACTTGGTATCGCCCATGTAACCGGCGATCATCGCCACCACGTGCCCGCCCTTGCCATAGGTGATCGAATCGAACGCCTCGTCGATCTGGGCGTTGGTCTGGATCGGCTGGTGGATCGCGCGACCGGCCACCAGCGAATCGGTGTTCATTGCGCTGAACCCTTCGGCCAGCGCACCGGCCCGGATGTTGAGATTGGGCCGCCATTCGTGACCGATGCGGAAGCCCATCCAGTTGGCGAAGCTTTCGTTCAGCCAGATATCGTCCCACCAGGCCGGGGTAACCAGATCGCCGAACCACTGGTGCGACAGTTCGTGTGCGACAACCATGCCAAAGCTTCGCTTCTGGCTGGTCGGCGCCTTTTCATCGAGAATCAGGATCGGATCGGCATAGAGATCGGCCCCGGCATTCTCCATCGCGCCGGGCAGGATCGGCGTGGTGATCTGGTCCAGCTTGGGATAGGGGAAGCCCTGGTTGAAATAGCGCTCAAGGTGGGTGACGATCCCCTTGGTGCCTTCCAGCGCGAAACTCATCCGGTCGGCATTCTGCTTGGTGGTGACGATCCGGATCGGCAGCGGCGTCTTGCGCTGGGGCGTTGGCGCAACCTTGCCTTCCAGGGTCGCAAACGGCCCGACCATCATCGCCATCAGGTAGGTCGGTAGCGGCAGTGTCGGCGCGAAACGGTGAACCTGCCAGTCGCCCTCGGTGCTGGTAGACACTTCGGGCGCGTTGCTGACCGCGGTGTGCCCCTTGCGGGTACGCAGAGTGACAGTGAAGGGCACCTTGAAGCCCGGTTCATCGAAGCCGGGAAAGGCCGCCCGGGCATCGATCGACTGGAACTGGGTCCAGCTGTACCAGTCCTCGCCCACCTTGACCCGGAACATGCCTGACGGGCCCTGCTGGAAGGGCGCGTCATAATCAAAGCTGAAAGTCACCTTGCCGGCCGGCAGCGGTTCATCGAACACCAGCCGGGCAACCCCGCTGGGATCAAGCTCAAACCAGCGACCGGTCAGAACCTTGCCGCCGGCACTGGCGGTCACCCTGGCCATCTTGAGATCGCGGCCATGCAGGTCGATAAACTGGCTGGGCGCCTTCAGCGTCGCGTCGATTTCGACATGGCCGGAAAAGCGTTCCTGCGCCGGATCGACACTGAGGTCGAGCCGGTAGGCCAGCGGCCGCGCGGCGTCGGTCAACTTGCCCGGGGGGACCGGAGCG
Organism: Novosphingobium sp.; assembly: GCF_020852455.1. Classification (GTDB taxonomy): domain Bacteria; phylum Pseudomonadota; class Alphaproteobacteria; order Sphingomonadales; family Sphingomonadaceae; genus Novosphingobium. Next base: position 15,776 of record NZ_JADZAT010000004.1, on the reverse strand, counting down.
AGCGCGGCTGCAGCCGTGCTGGCCGGGTCGGCGGCTGGAGCATCAGCCAGCGCAGGCGCGGCGTAAGCAAGCGAGAGTGCGGAAGCGGCGAGCAACAACGAACGCATGGAATTCCCCTGGCGACCAATAGGCGAGTTGCCAGCCTCAGACCCCAGCGCGCGCGCAAATGCAACCGTCCGCTTCGACGAAACGCCGTTTGCCGCCGACCAGCGTCAGCGCAGCAGGTTGCCCACCACCCCGCGTGCAAAGCGGCCAAACACCGAGCCGCCCAGTGCCGTCGCCAGCGTACCTGCGGCCGCGGCGGCAGCCGATGCGGCGGGCGAGGCGCTCGAGCGGCGCCCGGTGATCTTGCGCGCCACCATCGCCCCGGCCGATGCCGCCGCTGCCCCAAACGCCGCCTTGCCGGCCCGTTCCCACAGCGATGGCGTGGCACGCGGCTGGGCGCGCTGCACCTCGGCCCCACGCTCCTCGATCACCTGCGCGGCCTGGGCCGCATCATGGGCCTTCTGCGCCAGTACTTCCTCGGCGCTCTGGCGATCGACCGGGGTATCGTACTTGCCCGCGAACGGACTGATCGACTGGACAATCGCGCGTTCATCGGTCGTGATCGGCCCCAGCCGCGAGCGCGGCGGAACGATCAGCGTGCGCTGGACCTCGCCCGGCGCGCCATCCTCATCAAGCGTAGAAACCAGCGCCTCACCCACTTTCAGCTCGGTTATCGCGGTTTCGACATCGAGTGCCGGATTGATCCGGAAAGTTTCCGCTGCAGCCCGGATCGCCTTCTGGTCGCGCGCAGTGAAGGCGCGCAGCGCGTGCTGGACCCGGTTGCCCAGCTGCCCGGCGATCCGTTCGGGAATGTCGATCGGGTTCTGGGTGACGAAATAGACCCCCACTCCTTTCGAGCGGATCAGCCGCACCACCTGCTCAATCTTGTCGAGCAGCGCCGGCGGGGCATCGTCGAACAGCAGATGAGCTTCGTCAAAAAAGAACACCAGTCGCGGTTTTTCGGGATCGCCCACTTCGGGCAGCGCCTCGAACAGTTCGGACAGCAGCCACAGCAGGAAGGTGGCGTAGAGCTTGGGGCTCTGCATCAGCCGGTCGGCGGCGAGCACATTGATCATGCCTTTGCCGTTTTCGTCGCTGCGCAGGAAATCGTGCACCTCGAAGGCCGGTTCGCCAAAGAAGCGGTCGGCGCCCTGGCTTTCGAAGGCCAGCAACTGGCGCTGGATCGTGCCGACCGAGGCGCGCGAGATATTGCCATAGGTCATGGCCAGGTCCGCCGCGTTCTGCGCGCAGGCGATCAGCACCTTCTGCAGGTCGTCCATGTCGAGCAGCAGCAGGCCGTTGTCGTCAGCCCACTTGAACGCGATCGCCAGCACGCCTTCCTGGGTCTCGTTAAGGCCCATCAGGCGGCTCAGCAGCAGCGGGCCCATTTCCGAAATCGTGGTGCGGATCGGGTGGCCCTGTTCGCCGTAGAGGTCCCAGAACACTGCCGGGTTGTCATGATATGCGAACGGATCGATCCTCAGTTCACGGGCCCGCCCCTCGATCTTGTCGGCATGCTGGAACTGGCTCGAACCGGCCAGACAGATGCCTGACAGATCGCCTTTCACATCGGCCAGGAACACCGGCACCCCGGCCGCGCTGAACTGTTCGGCCATGGTCTGCAGGGTGACGGTCTTGCCGGTGCCGGTCGCCCCCGCGACCAGCCCATGGCGGTTGGCCATGTCGAGCCGCAGCTCTTGCCGTGTGCCGTCAGCCGCCAGACCCAGAAAGATGTTGTCCATGAATGCCTTGCTCCTGCCGGTCCGCCGGCCACCGAGGCAGAGATAGACAGCCCCAGGCGCTTGCGCGAGAGGCATTTTGCATGTCGCGCCAAGCGCGGCTAGAAGCGCGGCAAATGTCCCAGCCTTTCATCCTGCTTGACGATGCGCGCCCCGAAGGGGCCAGCCCTGCCCGCCTCTATGAGAACCCCCGTGAAGTGGTGGTCGCCCGGCGGGTAGACGACGTGCTGCCCGCCCTAGCACGGATCGGCGAACTGCAGGCCGGCGGGGCCTTGCTGGCCGGCTATTTCGCCTACGAAGCCGGGCTGGCGCTGGAAGATCGCCTGGCCCCGCTGGCTGCCGCGCGCACTGGTGCTGCGGGGCCGCTGGTCTGGTTCGGGGCCTTCGACACTTTCACCGAAATCGCGGCGGAAGAGGTACCGGCCTGGTTGGCCAGCCGCGGCGGGCCCGGCCTGGCCCAGCTTGGCCCGCTCGATCCGCAGCTTTCACCTGGCGGCTATGGCCGGGCCTTTGCCGAAATGCAGGAACGGATCGCGGCGGGCGAAATCTATCAGGCGAACCTTACCTTCCCGCTGGCCGGATCGTGGCGCGGCAATCCGCTGGCGCTCTATGCCGCAGCCCGGCCGGCCGCCGGGGCCGGCTATGGCGGGGTGCTGTTCGACGGCACGCACTGGCTGCTGAGCTTTTCGCCCGAACTGTTCTTTGCCGAACGTGACGGGGCAGCGATGGTCAAGCCGATGAAGGGCACCCGCCCACGCGGCCTGAGCCCGAATGAAGACGAAGCCCTGCGCGCCGAACTGGAAGCATCAGTCAAGGATCGGGCCGAAAACCTGATGATCGTCGATCTGCTGCGCAACGACCTGTCGCGCGTGGCAGAGGCGGGCAGCGTCAAGGTTGAACGTCCCTTCGCTGTCGAGAGTTATCCGACGGTGCACCAGATGGTCACCACGGTGCGCGCACAGCTCCAGCCGGGCAAGGGTGCGGTCGATATGCTGCGGGCGCTATTCCCCTGCGGGTCGATCACCGGCGCCCCCAAGATCAGGGCGATGGAGCTGATCGACGCGGTCGAGCGCGATGCGCGCGGGCCCTATTGCGGGGCGATCGGGCGGATCGATACCGGCGGCGAGGCGGCCTTCAACGTCGCGATCCGCACGCTGCGACTGACCCCGGGCGAAAACCAGCGCGGACAGGCGGTACTGGGGGTCGGATCGGCGATCGTTGCCGACAGCGAAGTGATGACCGAATGGCGCGAATGCCTGGTCAAGGGCGGCTTTGTGCGGATGAGCGCCGGCGGGGCCGACCTGATCGAAACCATGCGCTTTACCCCCGAAGAAGGCGTGCCGCTGCTTGAACTGCACCTTGAACGGGTCAAGGCCAGCGCCGCCGAACTGGGCTTTGCCTTCGATCGCCACGCGGTGCGCAATGCGATCCAGGCGCTGTGCTTTGAAGCCGATGCCCCGGCGCGGCTGCGACTGCTGGCTTCGCGCGGCGGAGCCTACAGCCTTGAACTGGGCGCACTGCCAGCCCCGGCCGAACAACCGCTGGACTGCATGGTGCTGCCGCTGCCGGTCGATCCGGGCGACTGGCGCCTGCGCCACAAGAGCAGCGACCGGCATTTCTACGAGGCTGGCCTGGCCGCCGCGCAGTCTGCCGGTGCGGGTGAAGCGCTGTTCATCCGCGATGACGGTCTGCTGACCGAAGGCTGCTTCACCAATCTGTTCGTCGAGCGCGATGGCAAGTTTTTGACCCCGCCAGCGCGGCTGGGGCTGCTGCCGGGCGTGCTGCGCCGCTCGCTGATCGAGCAGGGCCGCGCAGTTGAGGCCGAGCTGACGCTCGCTGACCTTTCTGGCGGATTTCTGCTGGGCAACGCCCTGCGCGGGCTGATGGAGGCACGGCTGGCATGAAACTCTCCCAGACCCTCACCCGGATCGCCCCCTCAAGCACCACCGCGATGACCGATCGCGCCTTCGAACTGCGCGCCGCCGGGAAGGACATCATTTCGCTGTCGGTCGGCGAGCCCGACTTCGCCACCCCCGATCACGTGATCACCGCCACCAAGGCCGCGCTCGATGCCGGGGAGACCAAGTACACCGCCGTTTCCGGCACCCAGCGGCTGCGCGAAGCGGCGGCGCTGCATTTCCGCCGCGACCTGGGGATCGAGGTTCCGCCCGGTCAGGTGATCGTCAGCGCCGGGGGCAAGCAGGCGATCTTCCACGCGCTGGTGGCGACGCTCGATCCGGGTGACGAAGTGCTGATCCCCGCGCCTTGGTGGGTGAGCTATCCTGAAATCGTCCGGTTTACCGGCGCGGCGGTGGTGCCGCTCGAGACCACCCCGACCAGCGGCTACCGGATCAGCGCCGCGCAGCTGGAGGCAGCGATCACGCCCAGCACCCGCTGGCTGCTGCTCAACAGTCCGGGCAACCCGACCGGCGCGGTCTATTCGGCCGCGGAACTGCGCGCACTGGGCGCGGTGCTGGCCCGCCATCCGCAGATCATGGTGATGTCGGACGATATCTATGCGCCGCTGCGCTACCAGCCTGGCCGCCATGCCACGATCGCCGCCGAGTGCCCGGACCTGGCCCAGCGGGTGCTGACCGTGTCGGGCCTGTCCAAAAGTCACGCGATGACCGGGTTCCGGATCGGCCTCGCCGCCGGGCCCGAATGGCTGGTAAAGGCAATGGGCAAACTGCAATCGCACAGCTCGGGCAATCCGTGCTCGATCAGCCAGGCGGCGGCGGTGGCCGCGCTGGAAGGACCACAAGACTTCCTGGCCGACTGGTGCGCAATCATGCGCCGCCGGCGCGACATGGTGGTGGCCGCGGTCAACGCCATTCCGGGCCTGTCGGCCCCGGTGCCCGACGGCGCCTTCTACATCATGGTCGATGCCAGCGCGCACATGCCGCGCTTCGGCGATGACCAGGCGCTGTGCCTGCACCTGCTCGATCATGGGGTGGCGCTGGTCCCAGCCTCTGCCTTTGGCGGGCGCGACGGGTTCCGGATCAGCTTTGCCGCCGCCGATGCAGTACTGGAAGAAGCCGTGCGGCGGATTGCCGGGGCACTGGCATGAACGCGATCCCGATCCTGTTCGAAGACGGCGAAGCGCTGGTAATCGACAAGCCCGCCGGCCTGCCGATCGAACGCCCGCGCGCCGGGGGCCGCAGCCTTGAAATTCACCTTGAGGAACTCAAGCTGGGCTTCCAGCGCGAGCCGGTTCCGGTCCACCGGATCGATACCGATACCTCGGGCTGCCTGCTGCTGGCGCGCAATCCCAAGGCGCTGAAGCGGTTCAACGCCGCGTTCGAGGCACGCCAGGTCGAGAAGGTTTACCTTGGCGTGGTCGCGGGCGAACTGGCCGATGAAGAAGGCACGATCGCCCTGTCAGTCAGCAAGGTCAGCAGCGCCGAAAAGGGCTGGCGGATGATCGCTGCGAAAAAGGGCAAGCCGGCAGTAACGCACTGGCGCAAGCTGGCGCAGCGCGGCGAGCTGACTCTGGTCGAGTTCCGGCCCGAAACCGGCCGCACCCACCAGATCCGCGTGCATGCGCTGGTCGGGCTTGGTCATGCGCTGCTGGGCGATCCGGTTTACGGCGACGGCCGGGGCGCCCCGCGCACCATGCTCCACGCCCGCGCTTTGGTGGTGCCGCGCGAGGGCAAGGCGCCAATCAGTGCCGTGGCACCGCTGCCCGACGACTTCCGCGCGCTGGGATTTGACGATGTCGATCTCGGCGCATGACACGATTGCCCGGGCGCTGAGCCTGGCGAGCGAGGCATTCGTTACCGCATCAGGTCCGGGCGGGCAGAACGTCAACAAGGTGGCAACCGCAGTGCGGTTGCGCATCGACGTCTATGCGCTGCGCCTGCCGGAGGACGTGTACCAGCGCTTCCGGCAGCTGGCGGGCAGCCGGATCACTTCGAAAGGCGAGCTGCTGCTGATCGCCCAGCGTTTCCGCACCCAGGAGGCCAACCGTGAAGACGCCCGCCAGCGCCTGGCCGAACTGATCGACGAAGCGTTCAAGCTGCCCGAAAAACGCGCCAAGAGCCGGCTCAACCGGATCAACAAGACCGAGCGTCTGGAAGGCAAGAAAAAGCGCGGCGCGGTCAAGGCCGGGCGCGGCAGAGTGAAATTCGACTAGGCTGCCGAGGCGCTGGCGACCTGGCGCCCGTCGCTGGCAAAGGCGCCCAGCTCATAGCCGCCCTCCACCTTTCGCAGTGCAAGATTGAGCTCTTCGCCGCAAATCGCCGGAGAGAGCCCGCGAAAGGCAAAGCGGGCCAGCACATTGTCGCCCAGTTCGCGCCGGGCCAGATCGAGCAGCAGCGTCGCGGTCAGCGGCCCGTGGACCACCAGGCCGCGATAGCGTTCGACATCGCGGGCATAGCGCAGATCGTAGTGGATCCGGTGCGAATTGAAGGTCAGCGCCGAAAAGCGGAACAGCAGCGCTTCCGACGGGCAGATCGTGCGGTGCGCGTGCCAGTCGGCAGGTTCGAAGCGGCCCGCGCCCGGCGCTGGCGGCGCAAGCGGTGCATCGCCGGCAGCCGCCGCGCGATAGACCAGCGATTGTTCCTCGCGCACGGCCAGCGTGCCATCGGCCAGGGTCTGGTGTTCGACCGTCACGAAAACCAGTTCGCCCGAGCCGCCGCTCTTGGCCTCGATCTTCGCAACGCTCGATCGGCGTTCGATTGTCTGGCCCAGCCGCAGCGGGGCGACAAATTCAACCTTGCTCGATGCCCACATCCGCCGCGGCAGGTGGGACAAGGGCGGCAGGAAGCTGTCAGGGCCATCATCGCGCAGCGGATGCCCGTCCGCGCCGAGGATGGCCGTAGGCGCATCGGGCAGGCCCAGGCACCAGTGAAAGCCCTGCGGCAGGGTGCCATCGCCGGGCGCCGCGCGATCGAGCGTTGCCAGCCAGTGCCGGGCATGGCCGGAATCGATCCGGTCCTGCCGGCTTTCGCTGCGACCCAGCCAGGCATCGAGCGCGTTCATTGCGGGTCTCCGTAGAAGGCGCGGGCGTAGCGCAAAATGCCCTGCGGGACTGCCCCCGTCAGCGGCATGGCCCGGAAATACTGGGCGTCATGCGCGGATTCAGGAGCTAGCCCGGGATGAACGGCAAAGCCAAAGCGTTCGTAGTAAACCGGGTTGCCGACCACCGCCACGCCCTGCGCGCCGCGCTCGCGCAGTTGATCCACCCCGGCGCGGATCAGCGCGCTGCCGATCCCGCGGTGCTGCAGTTCAGGCGTGACTGAAACCGGCGCCATCTGGAACCAGCCGTGATCCTGCCCGGCTATCGTCACCGGGCTGAAGCCCACATGGCCAATCACCTTGCCCTGTGCATCAACGGCCACCAGCGACAACGCCAGGTCTCCAGCCGCGCGCAAGGCATCGACCAGGTCCTGCTCGTCGCCATCGGAAAAGGGCATCGGCGCAAAGGCCCGCGCGACAAGATCATGGATCGCTGGCGGATCATCCGGTCGCTCGGCGCGGATCGCAAAGGCCGGTATCACAGCAGGTGCCCGGTACGATCGCGCTTGGTATCGAGGTAGCGCGCGTTGTGCGGGTTGGGCGGCAACTGGTGCGGAACCCGCTCAGCCACCCGGACGCCTGCCGCTGTGAGCGCGGCAACCTTGGCCGGGTTGTTGGTCATCAGCCGGATCGGCCCGACGCCCAGCAGGTCCAGCATCCGCGCCGCGACCGGGAAGTCGCGCGCCTCGGTCGGCAAGCCCAGCCGGTTGTTGGCATCGACCGTATCGAAACCCTGGTCCTGCAGCTGATAGGCGCGCAGCTTGTTGATCAGGCCGATCCCGCGCCCTTCCTGACGCAGATAGAGCAGCACGCCCCAGCCGCCCTGCGCCGCCTCATCGGCCATCGCCCTGAGCGCGGCATCAAGCTGCGGCCCGCAATCGCACTTGAGACTGCCCAGGATATCGCCAGTCAGACATTCGGAATGAAGCCGGACCAGCGGCGCGCGATCCGAGCGCTGCTGGCCGATCACCAACGCGACATGTTCGCGCAGGTCATCGAGCGCGCGGAAGGCGACGATTTCGGCGTCCTCGGCAGCAGCCACCGGCAGCCGCGCCCGGCTCGCCACGCCCAGCCGCGCGGTATCGGCCCAGTCGGCAAGGTCCGCCACCTGCACGGCCTGCACCTCACCCGCCGGGGCCGGATCGACCAGGAAGGCCGGCAGGATCCCCGCCAGCCGCGCCAGCGCCATTGCGGCTTCGGCGGCGGCGGGATTGGCTATCGCTTCGGCCAGGAACGGTCCCTTGAGCGGCACGGCCAGATCGAGCGCCGGATCGGCCAGCGCACGCGCGGCAGCCAGATCGAACGGATCGGCCCCGCGGATCAGCACGGGGGCTTCGGGCACTGCGGCGTCGCGCTGGTTGGCCAGCTTGAGCGTGACCGCACGCGCCGCCGAGATCAGCATGCGGGTTGATGAAACCCCGTCACCAAGGCCGGTTTCGGCCGGCAGCAGAGTCAGCGAATCGTCGACCCGGATCGGCCAGCCGTGGCGCAAGGCATCAATCGCCAGGGCAACGCGCCGGGCCGGGCTGGTCACAGGGCAAAATCCGTGATCAGCGGCACGTGGTCAGAGCATTGCTCCCAATGGCGGGTTTCCTCGATCACCCGGTGGCCGGTCGATTGCGCGGCCAGATCGGGCGAAGCCCACATGTGATCGAGCCGGCGGCCGCGGTCCTTGCCCTGCCAGAAGGTCCGGTACGACCACCATGAATAGTTCCGCTCGGGCGCGGGAATGTGCTTACGGCCCAGATCGACCCAGCCATGAGCATCGGTCAGCCGGCCCAGTGCCTCAACCTCGATCGGGGTGTGGCTGACCACCTTGAGCAGCGCCTTGTGATCGTAGACATCGCAATCGAGCGGGGCGACATTGAAATCGCCGACCAGCAGCGTCGGTCGGTCGAGCGTATCCGACCAGCGGGTCATCCGTTCGAGGAAATCGAGCTTCTGCCCGAATTTGGGATTGGCGGCACGATCGGGAATGTCGCCGCCGGCGGGGATATAGACGTTTTCGAGCACCAGCCCGGGACCGAGCAGTTCGACCCCGACATGGCGGGCCTCGCCATTGGCCTGCCAATCGTTTCGCGACAGTTCGCGCAGCGGGATCCGGCTGACGGTTGCCACCCCGTGATAGCCCTTCTGTCCGTGCACTGCACGGTGGGTATATCCGATCGCTTCAAATGCCTCATGTGGGAACAGTTCGGCCACGGTCTTGATTTCCTGCAAGCACAGCACGTCAGGCTGCTGTTCCTGCAGAAACCGCACGACCTGATCGACCCTCAGCCGGACCGAATTGATGTTCCACGTAGCAATCGAAACCATCGGGCGGCTTTAGGTGGCACGGGGCGGAGGGGCAAGCATTGCTGTTGGGTGCTCGTTTCAAACGCGACGCAGTTACCTGCCGCGCGGTGCCTTGGAGTCGGCTTGCTTCAAGCCGGAGCGAGAATGCAGGTGATCGAGAACCGGAGCGCAGCGGCCTTGATGGCCGTGAGCACCGGAAGCGCAGGGCGCCTGCGTTCGCAGCCCGGCTTCAAGCAATCCGGCCCAAGGCACAAAAAACCCTCGGTCCGGGGGCATTGGACCGAGGGTTCGTTTGTGCGTTCGTCACGCTCGACAGTCTGGCCCTTTTGGAGGCTCGGGCAACAGGGGGGAAACCCGCCTCAGGCCGCGCTGTCAGTTACGATTTTAGGCGCATTCGCCTTTCGCTGTCATGAACAATCGCGAAAGCCCTGTCGCAAATTGTCGCAACTTTCGCACAGTCCGCGACGGGGCGTTTTCCGCTATCGACGAGTTGGGGTGCGCGGGTCGTTGTAGCGGAATGTGTTGTCCGCCACCGCGACTCCGTATTGCTGCTTTGACAGGTTCACCACGGTCCGGGTGTTCTGCGAGTCGAGCGTGGCCCAGCTTGATAGCTCAAGTCCGCCCGGCGCACCCGGCTTGCGGATGAAGACCAGAGTGATCACGCCGTATTCGGGGTGCTTCTTGTCGCGCACTTCGACACTGACGATCTGCTTGTTAGTGGCCGGCGTCAGCTTGCCATACTGCATCACATCAGCGCTGGGGTTGAGCAGTGCGCCCAGCGGGCTGTTGCTGATCGGCCAGCGCTGCACCTGGCGCACCTGATAGTCAACGAAGGTCAGCGCCTTGCCGTCCGAGACGATCAGGATCGGCACGCCTTTCTGGTACTGGAACCGGATCTTGCCGGGCCGCTTGAGCGTCAGCGTGCCGGTCACCCGCTGACCGCGGATATCGATCTGTTCGAAATCGGCGCGCAGGGTGCTGATCGCGCGCAGCGCGGCCACGGCATTGGCAAGGTCGCCAGACTGGGCCTGGGCCGCAGCGGCGCTGGGCATGACCAGCGCGAGCGGAGCAGAAACAGCAAGCGCCGCCAAAGCGGCGGCGCCAGCAAGCGATCGGAAGTAAGGCTTTGCGGTGTTCATGGGGTGCTTGGTAAGCGCGCCGCCTTGAACTCGCAATGAACCTCTTACTTGATCTTGGCTTCCTTGAATTCGACGTGCTTGCGCACGACCGGATCGTACTTGCGGAAGCTCATCTTCTCGGTCGTGTTGCGCGGGTTCTTCTTGGTCACATAGAAGAAGCCGGTGTCAGCGGTCGACACGAGGCGGATCTTGACGGTTGCGGGCTTCGCCATTGCTCTGGTCCTGAACTCTCGATTCGGGCCAAAAAGCCCATGAAACTGCAAGAGCGGCACAGTTGCGCCGCCCCGGAAGGCCGCGCCAATGCGTCAGAAGCGGGCCAAAGTCAAGCGCCGAGGCCGCTTCGGGCCACGTCAGCAGGCTTTGCCCCGCCCACCGGCAAGGGCCATTGCCCGACGAAAGCGATCTGGTTACAACTGCAACCATGTCCGAAACCGATTTTGCCCGCCTGCCCGATCTGGGTCCCGAAGTGTTCACCGCCCCGCTCAAGCGCCCGGAGCATGTCGGTGCGGACTGGCTGGAGCCGGTCCAGCATGCCTATGGCGCGGATGAGAACGCGGTGTGGGACGAACTGTTTGCCCGCCAGATGCAGATCCTGCCCGGCCGCGCCGCCAGCGCCTTCCTCGCCGGGCTCGACCGGCTTGACCTGGGCCGCGGCGGCGTGCCCGAATTCGCCCGCCTGTCTGAAGAACTGGGCAAGCTGACCGGCTGGAGCGTGGTGCCGGTGCCGATGCTGATCCCCGATCACGTGTTTTTCTGGCACCTGGCCAACCGGCGCTTCCCGGCGGGCAACTTCATCCGCACCCGCGAGACGTTTGACTATATCCAGGAACCCGACGTGTTCCATGACGTGTTCGGGCACGTGCCGCTGCTGACCGATCCGACCTATGCCGATTATATGCAGGAATATGGCCGCGCCGGGTGGAAGGCGATGCGTTACAACCGCCTGAAGGCGCTGGGTGCGCTGTACTGGTACACGGTCGAATTCGGGCTGATTCAGGAAGCAGAAGGCCTGCGCGCCTATGGCGCCGGGATCCTTTCCGGCCCGGCCGAGGCTGTGTTCTGCCTTGAGGCGGAAAGCCCCAACCGGATCATGCTGAACGTCGATCGGGTGATGCGCACCGATTATGTGATCGACGACCTGCAACCGACGTATTTCGTGATCGAAAGCTTTGCCGAGCTCTATCACGACACCGTCGATCGCGATTTCGACCGGCTCTACCGTTCGCTGGGCGCGGGCTTTACCTATGCCAATACCGCGGTGATAGACATCGATGACGTGCTGCACCGGGGCACGCAGGAATACTACCTGCGCGGCGGGCGCGGATCAGGGGCGACGCCGGTTTAGCTCAGAAGCCAGATTGCCAGCGCGCCAGCCACGATCCGGTACCAGGCAAAGGGCGCAAAGCCCGAGCGGCTGACATAGGCGACGAACAGTTTGATCACCGCCAGCGCGACCACGAAGCTGACCGCAAAGCCGACCGCGATCTCGCTCCAGCCGACCGGCCCGGTCCCGGCCATCAGTTCGGCCCGGGTATCCCACAGTTCGAGCGCGGTAGCCCCCATCATGGTCGGAATCGCCAGAAAGAAGCTGAATTCGGCAGCCGTGCGCCGTTCGATTCCCATCGCCAGCGCGCCCATGATCGTCGCGCCAGAGCGGCTGACCCCGGGCACCATCGAAATGCATTGAACCAGCCCCACGCCCAGCGCCTGGCGGGCTGGCAGCTGAGCAACTCCGCTGGCGGGACCCGGCCGGGCCCAGCGCTCGATCGCCAGGATCGCGATACCGCCCACGATCAGTGCCCAACCAACCACGGCCGGCGAACCCAGCAGCACATCGATATAATCCTTGAGCGCCAGCCCCAGCACAGCGGAAGGCAGGAATGCCAATAGGATGTTGCGCACGAAGGCCAGGCTCATCGGATCGCGCCGCAGCAGACCCATGCCCACGGCCCAGAAGGTGCGCCAGTACTGCACCACCACCGCCAGGATCGCGCCCAGCTGGATCACCACGTTGAACGCCGCCCAGGTATGGGCATCGTATCCGAAAATCTCGGTCGCGAGGATCAGATGCCCGGTCGAGGATACCGGGATGAATTCGGTCACCCCTTCGACAATGCCGAGCAGGATTGCGGTAAGGATCGTATCCATCAGCGGCCTTCCGCTGCGGCAAAGGCCACATCATCGAACTGCAGCGCGGCAAGGCGGGCGTAGAGACCCATGGCCCTGGTCAGCTGGTCATGGGTGCCGATTTCCTCAATCCGGCCCTTGTCCATCACCACGATCCGGTCGGCTGCACGCACCGTTGCCAGGCGGTGGGCGATGACCAGTGTGGTGCGGTCCTGCATCAGCCGGTCGAGCGCGTCCTGGACCAGCCGTTCGCTTTCCGCATCGAGCGCGCTGGTCGCTTCGTCGAGCAGCAGGATCGGGGCTTCGCGCAGCACCGCACGGGCAATCGCGATTCGCTGGCGCTGGCCGCCCGACAGACGCGCGCCGCCTTCACCAAGAAAGGTATCGAGCCCCTGGGGCAGTTCCCTGAGGAAAGTTTCGGCATTGGCGGCACGGGCAGCTTCCCAGATCTGCTCGTCGCTGGCGTTCCAGTTGCCATAACGCAGGTTGTCGCGGGCATTGGCGGCAAACAGCACGCCCTCCTGCGGCACCAGCGCCATCCGGCGGCGCACTTCGGCCGGATCGGCCGAGGTCAGCGGCACACCATCAAGCTTGATGGTACCGGCCTGAGGATCATAGAACCGCTCAGCCAGCTGGAACAGCGTGCTTTTGCCTGCGCCTGAAGGGCCGACGATCGCCACGGTCTCACCCGGTTCAATTGTCAGCGAAAAATCCGCAAGCGCAGCGGTTTCGAGCCGGGTGGGATAGCGGAACGAGACATTTTCAAAGCTGAGCTTGCCGCGCGCCGGGCTGGGCAACGCCATGGGGCGGGCAGGCGCGGCGATCGCTGGCTGTTCATCGAGCAGTTCGCCCAGGCGGCTGGCCGCCCCGGCACCGCGCAGCAGATCGCCATAGACCTCGGTCAGCGAACCGAACGATCCGGCCACGATCACGCCGGCAAAGACGAAGCTGGTGATCGTGCCGGGGCTCAGCGAACCGTCGGCTACCTTGAGCGCTCCCTGCCAGATCAGGGCGGTAATCCCGCCCAGCAACAGCATCATGACCATCGCAGTCATCACGGCGCGGATCGTGATCCGGCGCTTCGCGGTGGCAAAGTTCCGCTCGACGACCTTGCCGAATTCCTCGCGTTCGTGGTCTTCCTGGTTGAAGGCCTGAACCACGCGCATTGCGCCCAGCACTTCGGCAGTGCGCGCACCGATGTCCGCCACCCGATCCTGGCTGGTACGCGAAATGTTGCGCAGCCGCGATCCGAACCAGGTGATTGGCAGGATCACCAGCGGAATTCCGATCAGCAGTCCGGCGGTAAGCCTGGGCGCGAGGTAGAACAGGTAGATAACCCCGCCGACCGCAGTAATGAAATTGCGCAGCGCGATCGAAACCGTGGTGCCCACCACCTGATCGATGATCGCGGTGTCCGAAGTCATCCGGCTGGAGATTTCGTTGGGGCTGTTGGCCTCGAAAAAGCTGGGCGGCTGCCGCAACAGATTGGATTGCACCTTGTTGCGGATATCGCTGATCACCCGCTCACCCAGCCAGGAAACGAAGTAGAACCGGAACGCAGTGGCAATCCCCAGCACCACTACGATCATCACCAGGTACTGAAAGGATTCATTGATCACATCGACGTTTGCCCCCAGCCCAAAGGCCTTGTCGACGATCACCTGAAAGCGGGCGGGAATAGCCAGGGTGGCCGACGACGATGTCAGCAAGGCCAGCAGTGCGATTGCCAGCTGCCTGGGATACTTGATGGTTTCGCGGATCACCATCCGCAGCGGACCAAGCGTGCGCGCGGGCTTGCCCTCTTGGCTGGAGGTCTTGTCGGTCAGGGCTTCGGGCGCGACGCCGTCGGGGGCGGAACTCATGGCGGGCGCTCCTAGCACAGCCCCTGATCGTGCGTAAGCGGTTAAGTGGCATTGCGGAACCCGTTGTGCACCGCAATGAACGATTGTGCATTGCACAATCGGCGCAAACGGGTCACCATGTCGGCCAAAGCCCGCTTGTTCCGGGCGCAGGGGGTCACACCATCGTGCTTTACACCGCTTACGAACTCAATCGTTCCTGGCTAAATATGGCCAGCACCTGGGCCTCAGTCGGCGCGCAGATGCTGAACAATCCGGCACTGCCGTTCGGCTATACCGGGATGGGCCCGATGATGGCCTCGGCCCTCGACGTTTTCGCCCACGCCAGCGCACACTATGGCAAACCGGCCTTCGATATCGAGGAAGTGACGGTCGATGGCACTGCCCATCCGGTCACCGAAGCGATCGTTGTGCACCGCCCCTGGGGCAACCTGCTGCATTTCAGCCACCCGGGCCTGGCCGAAGATGCGCCGCGGCTGCTGGTGGTTGCGCCGATGAGCGGCCACTTCGCTACCTTGCTGCGCGGCACGGTGGCGCGGATGGTGGAGCGGGCGCACGTCTATATCACCGACTGGGCCGACGCGCGGATGGTGCCGCTGAGCGAGGGCGAGTTCGATCTCGATGATTACATCGATTACCTGATCGGCTTCCTTGAGCATGTCGGCCCCGGAGCGCACATGCTGGCGGTATGCCAGCCTTCGGTGCCGGCGCTGGCGGCAACCGCAATCATGGCCGAAAACAAGCATCCCTGCCGGCCGCTGAGCCTGACCATGATGGGCGGGCCGATCGACACCCGCGAGGCACCGACCACGGTCAACGACCTCGCGATGCAGCGCCCGATCGAATGGTTCCGCCACACGGTGATCGCCACCGTGCCGCTGCAGTATCCGGGCGCAGGCCGGCAGGTCTATCCGGGCTTCATGCAGCTGGCCGGGTTCATGAGCATGAACCTGGGCAACCATATGCTGAGCCACTACCACATGTTCAAGCACATGGTGGACGGCGACGGCGAAAGCGCCGATGCGACCAAGGACTTCTACGAGGAATACCGCGCGGTCTGCGATCTGAACGCAGCCTATTACCTGCAGACCGTCGAACACGTGTTCCAGAAGCACTCATTGCCAAATGGCACCTTCGTCCACCGCGGCAAGACGGTGGACCTTGGCAAGATCAAGGACACCGCGCTGCTGGCGGTCGAAGGCGAGCGTGACGATATCTCGGGCATCGGCCAGACCAGGGCTGCGCTTCACCTGGCCACCGGTCTGTCCGAAAGCCGCAAAAAGTACCACCTGGCCCCCGAAGTGGGCCACTACGGGATCTTCAACGGCAGCAAGTGGCGCGAAAAGATCGCCCCGATCCTGGAAGAATGGATCGCCCGGCACGACAAGCCGCGGCTGAAGGTGGTTGCTTAGAGCCTGTCCTGTTTAGCTGGAGGCGTCGGCACGGAGCCGAATTTGGCTCAGCGTGAGGCGCGAGGAGGGAGCCATGCCGTTGCATAGTGACCGACGAGCAACGCGGCGCTGGGCCAAATTCGGCCCGCCCCTGCGGGGTCGCAT
>NZ_JADZAT010000003.1 GCF_020852455.1 Novosphingobium sp. | reverse complement strand
TGACCGCCACCTCCAGCTTGACCTTGGGCAGCATGTTGGTGGTGTATTCGGCCCCGCGATAGATCTCGGTCTGGCCCTTCTGCCGCCCAAAGCCCTTGACCTCGGTAACGGTCATCCCCGCCACGCCCAGCGTGGAGAGCGCATCGCGCACCTCGTCGAGCTTGAAGGGCTTGATGATGGCGATGATGAATTTCATGCCGGTCCCCTGATTGCCTCATGCACCGGCACCATGCCGGCTTCGCACATGCAGCAAGGGCCGTGCCAAACGGCAATTTTGCAGCGGATTCAGCAATCTAGAGGAAATGAACTTTCATATACTAACGGCCCGGCGCTCGAAACTTGCACACCTGCCTATTTTTTAGGCAGCTCCAGCCGAGCCCAGACCGGCAGGTGGTCCGATGCCTGCGCGGATAGCGGCGAGTGGTGGACCGCCATTTCAGCCAGCTGCCAGTCCGGCGAAACCGCGATCCGGTCGAGCGCGGCCAGCGGGCGGCGTGAGGGGAAGCTGCGGCCCGGCGCCAGCACCCGCCAGGGCGCGTGGAATTCGCGCAGCGCGCCGCGGTGCAGCCCCCATTCGTTGCAATCGCCCATTGCCACGGTGGGGCAGGGGTGGCCGCAGCGGTCGATATGGGCCAGGATCGCGCGAACCTGCTGGCGGCGGCGCAGGCCCGACAGGTCAAGGTGCATGCCGACCACGCGAAGGCGCTGGCCCCCGGCAATCAGGTCGGCGCGGATCGCCCCGCGCGGCTCGATCACCGGCAGCGGGACCACCCCGGCTTCGGCCACCCGGATATGGCGCTTCACCAGCAGCGCATTGCCATGCCAGCCCAGCGAATGCGGACGGTGGTTGAGCGGCACCGGGCGGTAGGGGGTGTATTCCTCGATGTGTTCAAGCGGCAGCACGCTCTCGCGCCGGCCGATCCGCCGGTCGGCTTCCTGCAGGGCCAGCACATCGGCGTCGAGTTCGTTCAGCACGGCGATGATCCGGTCGGGATCGCGCCGGCGGTCGAGCCCAACCGCCTTGTGGATGTTGTAGGTGGCGAAGGTGAGTTCCACCTGGCCTTAGCGCTCCTTGGTCGCCGAGAAGGCCAGATCGGGGTTCTTTTCCTGCTGGTAGCCCACATCCCAGGCCGATCGTGCCATGAACACCGGATCGCCATCACGGTCCTTGGCCAGGTTCGACTTGTTGAAATCGGCAAAGGCCTTGAGCGCGGCGTCGCTGCCCTTCAGCCAGCGCGCGGTATCGAACGGGGCGGCCTCAAGCATGGCTGCGACCTTGTACTCGGCCTCAAGCCGGCTGATCAGCACGTCGAGTTGCAGCTGGCCGACCACGCCGACGATCCACTGGCTGCCGATCTCGGGATAGAACACCTGGATCACGCCCTCTTCGGACAGGTCATCCAGCGCCTTCCTGAGCTGCTTGGTCTTGGTCGGGTCCTTCAGCGCGACCCGGCGCAGGATTTCCGGCGCGAAATTGGGCAGCCCGGTGAAGCGGACCTTGTTGTTCTCGCTCAAGGTATCGCCCACCCGCAGCGTGCCGTGGTTGGGAATGCCGATGATGTCACCCGGCTCGGCGGTGTCGGCGATTTCGCGGTCCTGGGCAAAGAACAGGATCGGCGAATGGATCGCCACCGGTTTGCCCAGCGCCGATGGGGTCAGCTTCATCCCGCGCTTGAAGGTGCCCGAAACCAGCCGCATGAAAGCGATCCGGTCACGGTGCATCGGGTCCATGTTGGCCTGGACCTTGAAAATGAACCCGGTCACTTCCTTGCCCTCGGGCGCAATTTCGCCGCTTTCGGAAGGTTGCGGGCGCGGCGGCGGGGCATAGCGGGCAATTGCATCGATCAGTTCTGCCACGCCGAAATTCTTGAGCGCCGATCCGAAATAGACCGGGGTCATGTCGCCGTGGCGATAGGCCTCCTCGTCGAATTCGGGATAGCCGGCCTGGGCCAGCTCGATCTCCTCGGCCACCTCCTCGGGAATGCCTTCGGCCGGGGTGATCGTGCCCAGAAATTCGCGGCTGTCGCCTTCGGGACGGCTGATCGTGTTGGTTGCGAAGTCGAGCACACCCTTGAACTCGCCGCCCATCCCGATCGGCCACGACATCGGCACCACATCGAGCGCCAGCGCATCGGCCACCTCGTCCAGCGTTTCGAATACCGACCGCCCTTCGCGGTCAACCTTGTTAACAAAGGTGATGATCGGCACCGACCGCAGCCGGCAGACCTCGAACAGCTTGCGGGTCTGCGGCTCGATCCCCTTGGCGGCGTCGATCACCATGATCGCCGAATCCACCGCGGTCAGCGTGCGATAGGTGTCTTCAGAAAAGTCCTCGTGCCCCGGGGTGTCGAGCAGGTTGAAGGTAATCCCGTCCTTCTCGAAAGTCATCACCGAGCTGGTGACCGAGATCCCGCGCTGCTGCTCGATCTTCATCCAGTCCGACCGCGCCCGCCGCGCTTGCCCACGTGCCTTGACCTGCCCGGCCAGGTGGATTGCGCCGCCCTGCAGCAGCAGCTTTTCGGTCAGCGTGGTCTTGCCCGCGTCGGGGTGGGAAATGATGGCAAAGGTGCGGCGATTGGACATGGGTGGCGCCATTAGCGGGGGCGGCGGGGAAAGTCATTGCGATTGTTGGGGCGGGGGCAGTGGACACCGAATGGAGATATGAAAAGTGTGACCTTCCGGCGGTGCCCGACTGCCGCCTTGGGCAAAGCCGCGCTTTTCTGCGGAACCTGCGGCTGCGCGGCAGCACAGCAATCGTACACCCGGCGGCGTGGGTGTGACTTTTGCAACGAAGCGTTTCCGCTGGATCCGAGGCGGGGCAAAGGCAGGCGCATCGCCAAGGTTAAGGCAGATTACGGCCAAGTAGGAAAGGCGGTCAGTCGCTGCCGGACAAGCCCAGCCCATCCTGCAGCAGATCGTTCGCCGCCCGTGCCACCTCACCCAGATCGGCACCGGTGTCCATCACCCCGAACCGCAGCCCCAGGAACACGTTCATCCCCATGATCGCCCAGGCGTGGGCCTCGCACGGTTCGACGCCCAGTTCGCCCTTGGCATGGGCTGCCTGCAGGCGTTCAAGAATACGCGCGGCGGTGTTGAGGTAGTGGGCGCGCCAGTCTTCCGGGGCGACGAATTCGGCTTCGTCGATGATCCGGTAGATTTCCTTGTGCTCGCGGGCGAATTCCAGAAAGGCGTGCAAGGCCACACCTTCGGCCGCAATCGCGCCGCCGGCATGCGCGCCCAGCACCGGGGCAACGTGATCGCGCACCCGCCCGCTCATGTCCTGGACCAGCGCCTTGAACAGCGCCTCCTTCGATTCGAAATAGGTGTAGAAACTGCCCAGCGCCACGCCGGCGCGGATCGTGATCGAAACGATCGAGCTTTCGTGAAAACCCTTTTCACCGAATTCGGCCGCAGCGGCATCCAGGACCGCGCGCTGGGTGCGGCGTCCGCGCTCGGTGCGGGGCTCGCGCAGCTGACTGGCGGTATTCACGGCATCCACGCGCTTCCCCTTTCCCCCCTGGGTCGCTGTGGCAATTCGGCCACGTTTCAGCACCATTCACGCTCCTTGTGTTCGATGCAAGCATAACGAAGTTGAAAGTTGGTTCAACTTTTATATAAGCGGCGATCGGAGGCCTGCCGCAATGGCGGCGGGCGGATGGAATTCCTGGGAGGAGACCCGTGATGCGCACCCGTACCCTGCTTACCCGCACCTCGCTGCTGGCCAGCGCGCTGTTCAGCCTGACCGCCCTGCCGGCCCATGCACAGGATGGCGCTCAGGCCGCCGAAGCCGATGATGCCGACAGCGGCGAAATCGTCGTCACCGCACGCCGCCGCGAAGAAAGCCTGATTTCGGTTCCGATCGCGATTACCGCGCTGTCGGGCGATCAGCTCGCCGCCAAGGGTGCCGGCGATATCACCGCGCTGGCCGAGACCGTGCCCAATGTGACCCTGGAAAACAGCCGCGCGACCAATTCGACCCTTTCGGCCTTTATTCGCGGCGTGGGTCAGCAGGATCCGGTTTCGGGCTTTGAACAGGGCGTGGGGATCTATCTCGACGACGTTTACCTCAACCGTCCGCAGGCCGCCGTGCTGGATATCTATGATGTCCAGCGGATCGAAGTGCTGCGCGGGCCGCAGGGCACGCTCTATGGCCGCAACACCGTGGGCGGTGCGGTCAAGTACGTGACCAAGCGGCTGGACGACAAGCCGCACCTGGCGCTGCGCGCCACCTATGGTAGCTACAACCAGGCCGACGGGGTGATCAGCGCCTCGGCGCCGCTGGGTTCGGATGGCGTGCTGCGGATCGGCGGCGCGCTGGCCAAGCTGACCCGCGACGGGTTCGGCAAGAACCTGACCACCGGGCTCGACAACTATGACAAGAACGTGCTTGCCGGGCGCGGCACGATTGAAGTGCACGGCAGCGATATTTTCGCGCGGCTCTCGGGCGATTTCACCCACGACAAGTCGAACCCGCGCAACGGCCACCGGATGGTGCCGGGCATGCTGTCGGGCACGCCGGTGTTGGCCAATGTCTATGATACGCAGGGCGGGCTCAACACCCCCAAGCAGGACGTCAAGGCCTGGGGCATGTCGCTGTTCCTGGAAGGCAAACCGAACGACTGGCTGACGCTGCGTTCGATCACCGCCTATCGCAAGGACGATTCGCTGACCCCGATCGATTTCGATGCGCTGCCGGCGATCGACGTTGACGTTCCGGGGATCTATCGCAACCGCCAGTTCAGCCAGGAACTGCAGGCGTTGATCAGCGTGGGCAAGCTCAACGGGCTGGTCGGGTTCTACTATCTCGATGCCAGCGCGCTGACCCAGTTCGAAGTGCGGCTGTACACGTCCAACGTGCTGTTTCCGGGGCTGACCGCCTTCACCAATGCTGACATCAGCACCGAAACGATGGCCGGTTTTGCCGACTTCACTTACGATTTCACCGACCAGCTGAGCCTGTCGGTGGGCGGGCGCTACACCTGGGACAAGCGTGACGGCTATGTCCTGCGCCAGAACTACCTGCTGGGCGGCAATCCGGTGTTCGGTACCACCGGCACCGCCTTCGGCGGTCCGCAGACCAACATGACCGGATCGAAAAGCTTCACCAAGTTCACGCCCAAGGCCAGCCTGGCGTTCAAGCCGGACAGCGATACGACGATCTACGCGTCCTACTCGCAGGGCTTCAAGGGCGGCGGGTTCGATCCGCGCGGGGTTGGCGCCAATGCGCCGGTGGGCGTCAGCCAGGCCGATTTCCTCAGCTTCAAGCCTGAAAAGGTCGACAGCTATGAAGTGGGCTTCAAGGCCAACCTGCTCGATCGCCGGCTCTATATCGCCACGGCAGCGTTCTGGATGGACTACAAGGACGTCCAGATCCCCGGCTCGGTCGCCTGCCGGGTGGGCCTGGTCGATACCTTCTGCGGGGTGGTTTCCAACGCCGGCAAGGCGCGGATGAAGGGCTTCGAATTCGAAGGCCGGGCCAAGCTGATCGATGGCGAAAGCGGCACGCTGACCCTGTCGGGCTCGTTGGGTTACATCGACGCCAAGTACCTCACCTACATCAGCAACGTCGCTTCCACCCCGACCGAAGTGGCGCCCTATCGCCACGTCCAGAACACCCCGGCCTGGTCGGGCAGTGCCAATATCGACTGGGCGATGCCGCTGGCCGATGGCACGCTGAGCCTGGGCGGGGGCATGTCGTTCAAGAGCAAGACCTACCAGTTCGAGGTCGCCAACCCCTATCTCGACCAGCCGGCCTACCAGCTGTTCGATGCCAGCCTGGTCTATCGTGCCCAGGGTGGCCGCTGGTCGCTGGGGGTCTATGGCAAGAACCTGACCGACAAGCGCTATCGCACTTCGGGCTATACCTACATGGCAGCCAATCCGCTGACCGGGGACATCATCACCCCGATGGTTTCATCGCTGGGCAAGGAAGGGGTCCTGACCACTTTCTATGGCAATCCGCGCCAGGTCTTCGTGACTGCCAGCGTCAACTTCTAAACGCGTTCTCCAAGCCCCTTGGGGCTACCTTGGCCGCGCTGGACCACCGGGTTCAGCGCGGCTTTTTCATGACCAGATAGAGCGCGCCGGCCCCGCCGTGGCGGCGATGCGCCGGACGCACTGCGGCGATCCGGCTGGCATGGGGGCCAAGCTCGATCCAGTCCATGATCTTGGCGCGGATCGCGCCGCGCCGCTGGCCGCGGTCGGCGGCCTCGCTGGGGCGCGGCAGCCCGGTAATCACCAGCACCAGCCGCGCGCCCAGCGCCAGCGCCTGGGCCAATCCGTGATCGAGCCGGGCATGCGCGGCATCAAGGCTATGGCCATGCAGGTCGAGCGTGAAATCGGGATGCAGCGCGGCCCGGGCCAGCTTCTTGTCCCACGAGGCGTCAAGCCCGTGCGCGTCGAGCGGGCGCTTGCGATCCGGGGCAGGGCCCGGCGGCGGCGCGGCAGGCTGAGGGGCCGGTTTTTGCGAGGATCGGGCCTTGGGCGGGGGAGGCTGGTCGGGCTGGGTTCCGCCCTCGAGCTGGGCCTGCCGCGGCGGCGTTGGGCGCAGCGGCTGCACCGTTCGTGCGACCTGGGCCCAGACCCGGGCCTCTTCGCGGCTGAGCTTTCTCGGACGCATCAGCGCACCGGATGGCGCTGGACCGTGCCCTTGGGCAGCAGCAACAGGGCATCGCCGCGAGCGCTCATTCCGCCGGCGATCAGCCTGGCTTCGGCGCCTGCGCCCCAGAAACTGTCGAACCGGTTGGGTCCCTTGATCGCCCCGCCGGTATCCTGCGCGACCCACAGCCCGCTCGCCTCGCTGCGGTCGAGCGTCAGGAACACCGGCGCGCCCAGCGGGGTAAAGGCCGGATCGGCCGCCGCGCTGTCACGCGCACGCACCGCCACGCCCAGCGATCCATAGGGGCCATCGACTCCGGTTTCCCTGAAGAAGACATAGCTCTTGTTTTCGCGCATCAGCGCCTTGCCGGCTTCGGGCTGGTCGGCGATGTATTGCAGGATCCCCTGCATCGAGCCCGAATATTGCCCCGGCCCGCTGCCCAGCAGTCCGCGCTGGCGCATCACCCCGCCGATTCCGGTATAGGGATGGCCGTTCTGCCCGGCATAACCGATCCGCAGCACCGTGCCATCGGGTGCGCGCAACCGGCCTGAACCCTGAACCTGGAGGAAGAACAGCTCAGCCGGGTCCGCCGCCCAGGCGATCTCCAGCTTGCGGCCCATCAAGGCCCCGTCCTCGATCTCGCCGCGATCGTAGTAGGGCACGAACTTGCCCTCGGCATCATAGCGGCCCAGCGGCAGCACGCCCTTGTCGTTGGGCAGCGCGTCACCCGGCGCTGCGCGGACCAGATCGGGCGGCAGGGCATAGACCGGCACGTCGAACCCGGTCTGGCGGGTGCGGACCCCGGCGATCTCGGGTTCGAAATAGCCGGTGACGAAAGCCTTGCCATCGCCCAGCCGGGCGGTTTCGAACCAGGTTTCGAAGAACCGCCGGGCTTGCGCGGCTGGCCAGGTGGCGGCGGCATCGCAGGGCCCATTCCAGTCGGCCCCGGTGGTCAGGCCCGAAGCGTCCTCGCGGCTTTGCAGGCGCGGGCAGCTGGCCTTGAAAGCCGCCAGCGCGCCGCGCGCATCGGCATCGTTCAGTTTGAGGCTGGAGATGGCCGGCCCGGCGCTAAGCCCGATCTGCGCCGCAGTGGCGGGTGCAGCCGGCGGCGGAGTGGGCGTGGTGGGCGTGCCTTCGGGGATCAGGCGCACGCAGCTGGCCAGCAGCAGCACCGGCGCAAGTGCAGCCAGCCTGCGCCCCCGACTGAGCATTACGCCTCGTCGGTTTCGTCGAGCAGCCAGTCGGGCGTCGCGGCATCGACCGTGCGGGCGAAGGTCCACAGATCGCGTGCCTCGATCGCATCGGTCAGCGATCCGGCGATCACTTCGCCCGCCGCATTGCGCGTTACCGCAGCAATATCGGCGACGAAGCGCACGCTGACCCGCGCAACCTTGCCTTCCAGCGCGGCCGCCACGATCGTTGCATCGGTGATCCGCACCAGCCGGTTTTCAAGCTTTTCGCCCGCCGCCTCGCGGGCCGCAATCGCGGCATCGAAGGCTGCCAGCACGTCCTTGTCGCACAGGTTGCCCAGCGCCTCGCGATCGCCGCTCCAGAACGCTTCGAGCACCATCCGGTAAGCGCCCTTGGCACCTTCAAGGAACGAGAGGATATCGAACCGCTTGTCGGCAACCGCGATTTCCTTGAGCCCGCGTTCGATCGCCGGGGTCACACCCGGAACGATCTGGCGCGGGGCGGGGGCATTGCCATTGCGGTCGGTCAGTTCTGGCACCGACACGCGCGGGGCGGGTTCCGCCTTGGGTTCAAGCCGCGGCTGTTCCTCATGCTCGGCCCGGCGGCCCAGCACGGAATAGAGCCGCAGGCCCAGAAAGGCCGCGACCATAGCCAGGATCACGATCTCGACAGTCTTGTCCAATGTACCAGTCCCTGCCGCCCAGCGCGGCGTTGCATTCTTCTAGCTTCAAATAGGTAGCATTGACAAATGAACAACGCGTGAGCGCGCGGATGCGTGCAATTTTGCTGCCGAGCTGTTGTTTTGCTGCCATGCCCGGCCGCCTGCTGCCCTTTCCGATTGCCCGAACGGCCCGGCAATGCTAGGCGCGCGGCCAATTCCAATCCACAGTTTGAAGGCCTTACCGATCATGTCCGAAGACGGCAGCATCATCACCGACCTGAACCTTGATGGCCCCCAGCCCAATGGCGCCGATACCGGCCCGGCTGCCGGGATTATCTCGCAATATATCAAGGACCTGTCGGTCGAAAACCCCAATGCTCCGGCCTCGTACCAGTGGCAGGATCCGCCGCAGATCGACGTCCAGTTCAATATCGGCGCACGCGATATCGATGGCAGCAACGGCGAAGTCAGCGAAGTCGAACTGAAGATCTCGATCAATTCGAAGTGCCAGTCGGGCACCCAGTTCATCGTCGATCTGGCCTATGGCGGGCTGATCGGCATGCGCAACCTTGACGAGGGCAGCCGCCACGCCTTCACCTATGCCGAAGCCCCGCGCCTGCTGTTCCCCTTCGCCCGCCGGGTGATTTCGGACGCCGTGCGCGATGCCGGATTCCCGCCGCTGCTGCTGGAACCGATCGATTTCAACGGCATCTACATCGCCCAGGTCCAGGCCCAGCAGGGTGCTGAGGGCGAAGGCGTGATGGGCGAGGCCTGAGCCCCGTCTGCGGGGGAGAACAGCGATGAGCCTGGTCAGGCATGTCGGCACGATTGGCGGCCTGACCATGGTCAGCCGCCTGTTTGGCTTTGCCCGCGACATGCTGCTGTCGCGAATTCTGGGGGCGGGTCTGGCGGGGGACGCCTGGCAACTGGCCTTTCAGATTCCCAACATATTCCGCCGCCTGTTTGCCGAGGGCGCTTTTTCGGCCGCTTTCGTGCCGCTGTTCAACCGACGGATGAACGGGCCCGGTGATGAGGCTGATGATCGGGAGTCCGCCGAACGCTTTGCGGTAGAAGTCTTGTCGGTGCTGGTGCCGGTGCTGATCGGCTTCTCAGCACTTGCGATGCTGGCCATGCCCTGGCTGATCTGGCTGATCGACGATTTCGGTCAGGGTGGACGGGGCGGGCCCTTCACGGTTGGTCTGGCGCGGGTAACCTTTCCTTATCTGATTTTCATTTCCGTGATGACGGTCTTTGCCGCGATCCTCAATTCTGTATCGCGCTTTGCCGCAGCGGCAGCGGCGCCGGTGTTGCTCAACCTCTGCCTGATCGCAGCGTTGCTTTATGTCCAGTTCTCCGATGGTGGGGCCGATCCGCAGCGCACCGCCTGGCTGGTGGGGATTGCGGCTTCGACTTCGGGATTCCTGCAAATGACCTGGCTGTGGTTCTGGGCGCGGAAGGCAGGCTTTCGCTTTCCGCTGCATCGGCCTCGCCTGACACCCGAAGTACGCGAACTCGGCGTGCTGATCGTGCCGGCGGTGTTCGGTGCCGGGATCTACCAGCTAAGCCGGTTCCTTGACCTGTTCTTCCTGGGCCGCCTTCCAGAAGGGGCGTTTGTGTACCTGGCCATGGCTGACCGGCTCAACCAGTTGCCGCTCGGGATTATCGGTATCGCTCTGGGCACCGCGATCCTGCCGTCACTGTCGAGGTTCATTGCCCGCAACGATGCGGGCGGTGCGCAGCGCGTGCAAAGCAATGCGATCGAATTGGGCATGTTGCTGACTATCCCGGCTGCAGTCGGGCTGTTCTTTGCGGCTCAGCCGCTGACGGCGGCAATCTATCTGGGCGGCAAATTCGATGCCCAGGATGTCACCGCGACCGCGTCAACCGTCGCCATGCTGGTAGTGGGCTTGCCGGCTTTCGTTCTGGTCAAGATTTTGACTCCCGGATTTTTTGCCCGGCGCGATACCCGAACGCCGGTTGTTACCGCGGCGATCTCGCTGGCGATCAACCTGGCGCTCAACTTGTTCCTGATCCCCAGAATGGGTGTTGCGGGACTGGCGCTGGCTTCCGGCCTGGCAGGCTGGTGCAACTGTGCGATGCTTTATGGCCTGCTGCATCAGCGCGGTCATTTTCAGATCGAGTCCGACCTTGGCCTGCGCATCGCCCGGATCGCGCTGGCCGCCGCAGTCATGGGCGGAGTGATCCATTTCCTCGCGCCGCTGGGCAATGGCTGGTATCAGGGCGGGGTGCTGGCACGGATCGTTTCGGTTGGTGCGCTGGTCGGTACCGGGGCAGTGGTCTTTTTTGTCATAGCCTGGATCAGCGGCGCGATCGACCGTAGCAAGATTGATCTGCTGTCGCGCAGGTCCAGCTCTCAGGAATAGAAGCAAATGCGTATCGTTTCAGGCATCCAGCCCACCGGCAATCTCCACCTTGGAAACTATCTGGGGGCGATCCGCAACTGGGTGCGCATGCAGGATGAAGTGGCTGCTGGCGGCGGGTTGTCGCTCTATTTCCTCGCCGATCTCCACGCGATCAGCCAGCCGCACGTGCCGGCGGAACTCTCGGCCAATTGCCGCGAGATGGTGGCCGCGCTGGTTGCCTGCGGGATCGATCCCGACAAGTCGGTGCTGTTCAACCAGGCCCAGGTGCCCCAGCATGCCGAACTGCAATGGTTGCTCAACGGCACCGCCCGGATGGGCTGGCTCAACCGCATGACCCAGTGGAAGGACAAGGCCGGCAAGAACCGCGAAGGCCAGTCGGTTGCGCTGTTCACCTATCCGGTGCTGCAGGCGGCCGACGTGCTGCTCTATCAGGCCACCCACGTCCCGGTGGGCGAAGACCAGAAACAGCACCTGGAGCTGGCGCGCGATATCGCGCAAAAGTTCAACAACGATTTCTGCCCCGAAGATGCACCGGTCTTCACCCTGCCCAAACCGACCATCCCGCCCGAAGCCGCCCGGATCATGAGCCTGCGCGACGGCAATGCGAAGATGAGCAAAAGCGATCCTTCGGACATGAGCCGGATCAACCTGACCGACGATGCCGATGCGATCATGCAGAAGGTCAAGAAGGCCAAGACCGATCCCGAACCGCTGCCCGGTGACAAGGCCGGGCTGGAAGGTCGGCCCGAAGCCGCCAATCTGGTCGGGATCTATGCGGCGATGGCGGGAACCAGCGTCGAAGCGGTGCTGGGCCAGTTCGGCGGTGAAGGTTTTGGCAAGTTCAAGCCGGCGCTGGGTGAACTGCTGGTTGAGCAGCTGGCTCCGATCAATGCGCGCTTCAACGAATTGCGCCAGGATCAGGCCGCGCTCGATGCGATCCTGGCCAAGGGCGGAGCAAAAGCCCGCGAACTGGCTGCGCCGACGCTGGCAGCGACATACCAGGCATTGGGGCTGCTGCGCGGGTAATTCCCGCAGCGGCACAGTTCGCCCCATTCAAGCGCGATTAAGCCACCTTGGCGCAAGGTCCCGGCGCTCTTAGGATTTTCGCAGGTCCGCTTGCGAGTCGCATTTATGCTCGCGGATCAACAGGGAGTTTGGGTCCGATGACTGACGATCGTTTCTCGCCCGTGCGCTTGGTCAAGCTGGCGGTGGCATCGCTGATGCTGGCGGCGCTGGCCGCCTGCGCCACGCCGTTCAAAGCCAATGTCCAGCGCTTCAGCGCGCAGCTGCCCGCACCGCAGGGCCAGACCTTTGCCGTGGTGGCCGAAGACAAGGCGATGGCCGGCGGACTGGAATTCTCGCAATACGCCAGCCTGGTCACGGCCAAGATGCAGGCGCTGGGCTATGTGCCGGCCAGCGATCCAGCCAAGGCCGATATGGTGGTGCGGTTTGACTATGGCGTTGACAAGGGCCGTGAGAAGGTCCGCTCAACCGGCTATGTCGATCCGTTCTGGAGCCCGTGGTACGGCTTTGGCCGCAGCCGCTATTGGGGCCCGGGATACTATTCCCCCTACCGCCCCTCGCGCATGTGGGGTTGGGGCTGGTACGATCCGTGGTTCGACCAGGGCTATGAAAGCTATACCGTGTTCATCAGCGGGATCAGCCTGAAGATCGATCGCCAGGATGGCCAGCGCCTGTTCGAAGGCCGCGCCGAAGCCGCCAGCACGTCCAACCGGCTGCAGTACCTGGTGCCCAATCTGGTCGAGGCGATGTTCACCGATTTCCCCGGCCATAATGGGGAAACGGTGCGGATCTCGGTGGCGCCGGAAAAGAAGAAGAACTGAGCCCGATCGGGCCGAAAAGACGAAGGGGCGGGGCCGGCAGATGCTCCGCCCCTTTCGCTTGTCAGGGGGTGATCCTGGCCACTTCGCCCAGCACCCGCTCGGCCCATTCGGGGCGGCAGATCAGCAGATCGGGCATGTAGGTGTCGGACTGGTTGTAGATCAGCGGTGAGCCATCGACCCGGCTGACATGCAGGCCGTGCGCGGCAGCGACCGCCACCGGCGCACAGCTGTCCCATTCGAACTGGCCGCCGGTGTGGAGGTAGATCTCGGCCTCGCCGCGTACCACGGCCATCGCCTTGGCCCCGGCGCTGCCCATCGCGACCAGTTCGGCGTCCAGCGCCTTGGCGACCGCGACAGCTTCGGCAGCGGGGCGGGTGCGGCTGACCAGCATGCGTGGGCGCGCTGCGGCGGGCGGCAGTTGCTGGGGCTGGTCGGTGCGCAGCACCACGCCCAACCCGGGCAGCGCGACCGCGCCGACAGTCGCGACCCCGTCAATCGCCAGCCCGACATGGACCGCCCAGTCGGAGCGCTCCTCGCCATATTCGCGGGTGCCATCGACCGGATCGATGATCCAGACGCGCGAATGGCCGAGGCGTTCGAAGTTGTCCTTCTCCTCTTCGGAGAGGACGCCATCGTCGGGTCGCTGTTCGCGGATCGCGCGGACCAGAAACTGGTTGGCGGTCTGGTCGCCCGCCAGCCCCAGCGCCTTGCCAGTGAACACATTGGCACGGCGGACCTCGAGCAGGATCTCTCCGGCATGATGCGCCAGGTGCGCGGCAAGCTGTGCGTCGGTCATCATTTCAGCGGCATCAGCAGCTTGATGATGTGTTCGGCCGCTTCATCGGCGGTCATTTCCACCGTGTTGACGCGAATGTCGGGCGCTTCGGGCGGTTCATAGGGACTGTCGATCCCGGTGAAGTTCTTGAGCGCGCCCGAGCGGGCCTTCTTGTAGAGCCCCTTCACATCGCGCGCCTCAGCCACTTCGAGCGGGGTATCGACAAAGATCTCGATGAATTCACCCTCGGGCAGCATCGCGCGGACCATATCGCGTTCGGCGCGGAACGGGCTGATGAAGGCGGTCAGCACGATCAGCCCGGCATCGGCCATCAGCTTGGCCACTTCGCCGACGCGGCGGATATTCTCGATCCGGTCGGCCTCGGTAAAGCCCAGGTCCTTGTTGAGCCCGTGGCGGACATTGTCACCATCCAAGAGGAAGGTGTGGCGGTTCATCAGGTTGAGCCGCTTTTCGACCGCATTGGCAATGGTGCTCTTGCCCGACCCCGACAGCCCGGTGAACCACAGCACGCGCGGCTGCTGGTTCTTGAGCGCGGCATGCGCCTCGCGGGTGATATCGACCGCCTGCCAGTGGACGTTCTGCGCGCGGCGCAGGCTGAAGTGCAGCATGCCGGCGGCGACCGTCGCATTGCTCAGCTTGTCGATCAGGATGAACCCGCCCAGCGTGCGGCTTTGCAGATAGGGTTCGAAGACCAGCGGCTTGTCGGTGGTCAGTTCGGCCACCCCGATGGCGTTCAGCTCCAGCGTCTTGGCTGCCAGATGCTCCATCGTGTTGACGTTGACGGTGTACTTCGGCTGCTGGACCGTGACCGATACGGTCTGGGTACCCAGCTTGAGCCAGTAGGCGCGCCCGACGTGCAGCGGCGCATCGTCCATCCACACCAGCGTCGCTTCGAACTGGTCGGCCGCTTCGGGCGGGGCATCGGCAGCTGCGATGACATTGCCGCGCGAACAGTCGATCTCGTCAGCCAGGCACAGCGTGACCGACTGGCCGGCCACCGCGTGATCCAGATCGCCATCCAATGTGACGATGCGGGTGACCGTGCTGGTCTTGCCCGAGGGTAGCACGCGCACCGCGTCGCCTGGCCTTACCGAACCGGTCGCGATCAGGCCGGAGAAGCCCCGGAAGTCGAGGTTGGGGCGGTTGACCCACTGCACCGGCAGGCGCAGCGGCCCTTCGGCATCGCGCGCCGAATTGACCTCCACGCTCTCGAGATGCTCGACCAGCGAGGGGCCGGTGTACCAGGGCGTATTGGCCGAAGCGCCGGTGATGTTGTCGCCCTTGAAGCCCGAGATCGGCAGGGCTGTGAAGGCTTCGATCCCGATGCTTTTTGCGAAAGCTGAGTAATCGGCAACGATCGCGTCGTAAGTCGCCTGATCATAACCGACCAGGTCCATCTTGTTGACCGCCAGCACCAGGTTCCGAATACCCAGCAGGTGGCACAGGTAAGAATGCCGCCGGGTCTGGACCAGTACGCCCTTGCGCGCATCGATCAGGATCACCGCCAGGTCGGCGGTGCTGGCGCCGGTCACCATGTTGCGGGTGTACTGTTCGTGCCCCGGGCAGTCGGCGACGATGAACTTGCGCTTCTCGGTGTTGAAGAACCGGTAGGCGACGTCGATGGTAATGCCCTGTTCGCGCTCGGCGGCAAGGCCATCGACCAGCAGCGCGAAGTCGATCTCCTGCCCCTGCGTGCCGACCTTCTTGCTATCCGATTGCAGCGCGTCGAGCTGGTCCTCGAAGATCATCTTGCTGTCATAAAGCAGCCGTCCGATCAGCGTGCTCTTGCCATCGTCCACCGACCCGCAGGTGATGAAGCGCAGCATGTCCTTGTGCTGGTGGCGCGCCAGATAGGCGTCGATGTCCTCGGCGATCAGCGCGTCGGTGACGTAGGCGGGACCTTCCATCAGAAGTACCCCTGCTGCTTCTTGACTTCCATCCCCGCGCCGCCGGCATCCTTGTCGATCGCGCGGCCCTGGCGTTCGCTGGTGGTGGTCAGCAGCGTCTCCTGGATCACTTCGCTCAGTGTCGCCGCCTCGCTCTCGACCGCGCCGGTCAGCGGATAGCAGCCGAGAGTGCGGAACCGGATCGAGCGCTCGACCGGAACCTCGCCGTCCTTCAGCGGAAAACGCTCATCATCGACCATCAGCAGCAGCCCGTCGCGCTCCACGGTCGGGCGCTTGGCGGCGAAGTACAGGGGCACGATCGGTATGTCGTTGAGCTGGATGTACTGCCACACGTCAAGTTCGGTCCAGTTGCTGATCGGGAAGACGCGGATGCTCTCACCCTTGTGCTTCTTCGCGTTATAGACATTCCACAGTTCGGGCCGCTGGCTCTTGGGGTCCCAGCCGTGGCTGGCGGTGCGGAAGCTGAAGATCCGCTCCTTCGCGCGGCTCTTCTCCTCGTCGCGCCGGGCGCCGCCGAAGGCCGCATCGAAACCATACTTGTCGAGCGCCTGCTTGAGCCCCTCGGTCTTCCACATATCGGTGTGCAGCGCGCCGTGATCGAACGGGTTGATCCCGCGCTCGGCCGCTTCGGGGTTGTGATATACCAAGAGCTCCATCCCGGACTCCTTCGCCATCCGGTCGCGCAGCTCGTACATCGCCTTGAACTTCCAGGTCGTATCGACGTGGAGCAGCGGGAAGGGCGGGGGCGAAGGATAGAAGGCCTTGCGGGCCAGGTGCAGCATCACCGCGCTGTCCTTGCCTACGCTGTAGAGCATTACCGGGCGCTCGGCCTCGGCCACCACCTCGCGCATGATGTGGATCGCTTCGGCCTCAAGCCGCTGAAGGTGGGTTAGTGTGCTTGTCATGCCTGCCCTGTCTTGTCGGCCACCCGCTAGCAGCGCGCAATTGCTTTGTGGAAAGCAGTAATTCGATGTCAGGTCAAGCAAGCCTATTGCAGTGTCACCGTCCTTGCCAGCGCGGCTCGCGACTTTCGGCAAAGGCGGCGGGGCCTTCCAGCGCGTCTTCGGAATCGAGCATCGCGCGATAGCTGGGCAGTGCGCCGCTGCGCATCAGGCGGTAGCCTTCGGACACTTCCAGGCCAGCGGTCGCGCGCAGGATGTCGCGGGCGGCGGTGATCGCCAGCGGTGCGCCCCTGGCAATCTCTCGCGCCAGGTCCAGCGCTTCGTCCAGCAGGGCGTCGGCAGCGCAGACCCGGCTGACCAGCCCGAAAGAACGCGCTTCGCGGGCATCGAGCCGCCGCCCGGTCAGGATCATTTCGCGCGCCAGTTGCACCGGCAGAACCTTGGGCAGGCGAAGCAGGCCGCCCGAATCCGGCAGGATCCCCAGCTTCACTTCGGGCAGCCAGAACTGCGCGGTCTCGCTCGCCACGATCAGGTCGGCGGCCAGCGCGAGCTCGAACCCGCCGCCCACCGCCAGGCCATTGACGGCTGCGATCACCGGCTTCGACAAGCTGAAAAACTCGGTCAGCCCGGCAAAACCGCCCGGGCCGTGATCGGCATCAACCGCTTCACCCTCATTGGCGGCATTGAGGTCCCATCCGGCCGAGAAGAACCGCCCGGTTCCGGTCAGCACCGCCACCCGCAGCGCCGGGTCTTCATCAAGCAGCCGGAACGCGGCGTAGAGTTCCAGACTGGTGGCGACATCGATCGCATTGGCTTTGGGCCGGTCAAGCGTGACCACCAGGATCTCGCCTTCGCGGCGCGTGATGACAGCGGGCATGCTCAGCACTCCTTGATGCGGACCAGCGCATCGACTGCCACGGCGCCCTTGGGCAGGGCAAGCAGCGGGTTGACGTCAAGCTCATAGAGGCGATCTGCGTTCCCGGCAGCAAAGCGCGCCACGGCCTCGATCGCATCGACCAGCGCGGGAATGTCGGCCGCAGCCCCGCCGCGAAAGCCCTTGAGCAGGGGATAAAGCGCCAGCCGCTCAAGCGCGCGTTGGATATCGGCCCGGCTGGCCGGCAGCAGCACCTGTTCGGCTTGTCGCAGCAGTTCGACCAGCACACCGCCAGCACCGATCGTCAGGTAGAGCCCGAACTGCGGATCGCGCGCCAGCCCGACGATCAGTTCGGCCACTGCGCCGCCGATCATCTCTTCCAGCAGGAACTGATCGCCAAGCGCCTGCATCCGCCGCGCCTCGGCAAGGACCTGATCCTTGGTGCGCAGCCCCAACGCCACCCCGCCAAGGTCGCTCTTG
Source organism: Novosphingobium sp. (assembly GCF_020852455.1). Taxonomy (GTDB): domain Bacteria; phylum Pseudomonadota; class Alphaproteobacteria; order Sphingomonadales; family Sphingomonadaceae; genus Novosphingobium. Next base: position 43,580 of record NZ_JADZAT010000003.1, on the reverse strand, counting down.
TGCGCAATCGCATCGCTGGCGACTTTCAGGACCAGCGGAAACGGCACCGGCAGCGCGGCAGCGGGATCTTCGCACAACGCGGCAAGCCGGGCGAAGGACAGGCGTTCGCCTTGCGGAACGTGCAAACCGGCCGCAGCCAGCGCGGTCTTGCTTGCGGCTTCGTCCCAGGTCACGACCTGCGCGGGATCGAGCGGTGCCGGGTCTTGCAGCGGAGCCGGTTCGGGGCGGGCCAGGGCCGGCCCGATCCGCGCCGCCAGGGCAATTGCGTCGAGCGCTTCGCTCAGCCCCATCATCGGCACGATTCCGGCAGCCAGCAGTTCGTGCCCCACCGTTTCGGGCAGGTTTTCGGGCAGCGCGCTGACCACGATCCGGGCCTGCCCCGGGCCGGGCGGGACCTGCCGGTGCGCCGCGATGAACGCGGCCAGCGTGGTGCCCCAGTCGCGATCCTCGCAGCGATCAGCGCGGGGATAGTCCAGCACCAGCAGCGATGCACCGAACCTGGCCTTCAGCATCCCGGCAAAGCAGGCCGTCTGCGCGGCCAGATCGCCCCAGATGTAGGTATGGTAATCGAGCGGGTTCGAGACCGAAACCAGCGGGCCCAGCACCGCTTCCAGTTCAGCCTGCGCGGAAGGCGGGAACAATGGTGTGGCCAGGCCGCGCCGTTCGGCCAGATCGGCGACCAGGCTGGCTTCCCCGCCCGAACAGCTCGCGCTGGTCAGCGTGGCTTCGGCCAGCAGACCGCAGGTGTGCAGCAGCTTCAGCGTTTCGATGAAATCCGCCGGGCCGCTCGCCCGGGCAATCCCCAGCCGGTCAAACAGCGCATCATAGAGCGCATCGGGCCCGGCCAGCGAGCTGGTGTGCGACAGGGTCAGTGCCGCGCCGCGCTCTGACGAACCGGTCTTGAGCACCACCAGCGGCACCCCGGCGCGGCGCGCGGCAAGGCAGGCGGCCGAGAACCGTTCGATCGATTTCAGCCCTTCGATGTGCAGCCCGATCGCGCTGACCCGCCGGTCTTCCAGCAGCGCCTCGATCAGGTCGGCGGCATCGACATCGGCGGCATTGCCGATCGCGATCATGTACCCCAGCGGCAGGGCGCGGCGCTGCATGGTGAAATTGAGCCCCAGGTTGCCGCTCTGGGTGATGATCGCCACCCCGCGCCCTTCGCCGATCGGCGCGCAGCCGTGCTGGTCGGGCCACAGCCCGGCGCAATCGAAGGCGTTGAGCAGGCCATAGCAATTGGGCCCGACCAGCGGCATGGCCCCGGCCGCCGTGGTCAGCCGAGCCTGGCGTTCGCTGCCTTCCGGGCCAACTTCGGCAAAGTCAGAGGCATAGCAGACCGTGCCGCCAGCTCCCAGCGCTGCCAGTTCGCCCACCAGTTCGATGCTCGCTTCGGCTGGAGTTGCCAGGAACACCGCGTCGGGCGCTTCGGGCAGAGCGGCCAGATCGGCGAAGCAAGGTACGCCGTCCATTTCGGTGCGGCGCGGATTGACCGGCCAGACCGCGCCGGCAAAGCCCAGCTTGCGGCACTGGCGCAGTGCCTCTTCCGCCGCCTTGCCGCCGACGAAGGCGATCGAACGCGGACGCAGCAGGCGCGCAAGCGGCTTGGCGCTCATGCCTCGTAGGGGCGCAGCATTGCGCGGCTGATGATGTGGCGCTGGATCTCGCTGGTGCCGTCCCAGATCCGTTCGACCCGGGCATCGCGCCAGAACCGTTCGATCGGCAATTCGTCCATCAGTCCCATTCCGCCGAAGATCTGCAGCGCGTTGTCGGTCACCCGGGCAAGCGCTTCCGAAGCGAAGACCTTGGCCATCGCCGCGTCGGTATCGGTCATTGTGCCCTGATCGTCCTTCCAGGCCGCGCGCAGGGTCAGCAGTTCGGCGGCTTCCAGTTCGGTCTTCATATCGGCCAGCTTGAAGCCGGTGCCCTGGAACTTGCCGATTGTCTGGCCAAATTGCTTGCGGGTGGCGGCCCACTGGGTTGCCATTTCAAGCACCCGCTGTCCGCGCCCGACCGAGGTGGTGGCCACCTGCAGGCGGGTTGAACCGAGCCACTGGCCCATCAGGTCAAAACCCTTGTCCAATTCCCCCAGCAGGTTGCGCGCGGGCACCCGGCAATCTTCGAAAATCAGCTCGCACTGGTGATAGCCGCGATGCGACACGCATTTCGGCCCGCGCCGCCGGGTCAGGCCCGGGGTGTCGAAATCGACCAGGAAGCAGCTGATCGAACGCTTGCCGCCGGGCAGTTCGCCGGTTGCCGCGCACAGGATCACGAAATCGGCCATGTCGGCATGGCTGATGAAATGCTTGGTGCCGTTGATCACGAAATCGTCGCCATCGCGGCGGGCAAAGGTACGCATCGAGCGGACGTCGGACCCGGCATCGGGTTCGGTCATCGCCAGGCAATCGTGGCGCTCACCCCGGATCGAGGGCAGCAGGTATTCCTCAACCTGGCCGTCCACACATCCGCGCAGGATGTTGCTGGGCCGTGCGACCAGCATTTGCAGGCCATAGCTGGCCCGGCCCAGTTCGCGCTCCATCAGCGTGGTATCGAAAGTGCCCAGACCGCCGCCGCCCAGCTCGGCCGGCATGTTGACCGCATAGAGCCCCAGTTCAAGCGCCTTGGTCCGCACCTGCGCGGCAAGTTCGGCCGGAATGTCATCGGTCTTCTCGACCAGATCCTCATGCGGGTACAGCTCGGTCTCGACGAATTTGCGGACCGTATCGACCAGCATGTCCTGTTCCTGGCTCAGCGCGAAATGCATGGGGCTCCTTAAGGGTTCAGCCGCGACGGATCGCGATATTGCGCCCGGCCTGGGCGGGTTGGGGCAGGGCGGAGTGGGCCGCGCGGATTGCCGCGACCTTGCGCTGCAGATCGGCGGGCATCGGGCAGCTTTTACCCGCGGCCAGATCGACATGGACGAGCATCTGCTCACCGGTGGCCAGCAGCTCGCCGGTTGCGGCATTGTGCATGGCATGGAAGATGTGCAGCCGCTTCTCATCCGCATCGAGCAGTTGCAGCGACAGGTCCAGCCGGTCGCCCAGGTGGGCTTCGGCCAGGTTGAAGATCATCGTCTGGACAGTGAACAGCGAATGTCCGCCGGCGCGATAGGCTTCGTCAATCCCGACATAGCGGAAGAAGGCGTCGGACTGGTCGCCGAACACCAGCAGATAGCAGCTTTCGCTCATGTGGCCGTTGTAATCGACCCAGTCCTGGGGGACTTCGGGAGCGATCAGCCGCAGCGGAGCGGGGATCGGCGCACGATCATCCCATTCGGTGGCGCTGGTGCCCTCCAGCGGGGTGCGCAGGCCGTGATCGGCTTGCCCGCTCATCGCTTTGGCTGCTGCCAGGCGCAGACCCCCAGCGTGCGCCCCTTGGCCAGGCGGTTTGGATCGACCTGTCCGGCGACCAGATGCGCCCGGCCGCTGTCGCAGACCAGCGTGCGGTCACCATAGCCGGCCACGTCGAGCAGCAGCTGGTCCCAGTGGCGATATTGCACATCGTGTCCTTCGCCAGGGTAGGATCGGAACGTGACCTTGCCCGCGACCTTGCCGGCCCAATAGCGGCCATGCGCGGGCGGGACGGCGGGATCGGCCTCGCCATAATAGAAGAAGGCGGGGGCCTTGAAGGCGGCGACATCAGCCGGCGGTTCGCAGAAGCGCTTGTATTCGCGCGCCACGCCGCGCGGATCGCCTTTTTGCCCGGCGATGAAGAAGGCGCGCGCGCCTTCATCGGCGGTGCGATCGGAAAAACCGCGCACGTGGGCCGATACACCGTCCTTGGGCATGTCCCACCAGACCCGCGGCGCGGCAATCTGCGGGGCGAGTTGCTGGGCGAAGGTCGCTTCTTCAAGCTTGCAGCGATCGGTATCGCCCGGCGCCGAGGATACCGCCGCCAGCATGTGCCACGATGTGATCCGCTGCGGCATGGCGTTAACCACGTGCCCGGCATAGGCCCCGCCGCCCGAAATCGCCGCCAGTGCGAACTTGTCGATCCCGAGGTGGGCCATCACCTGCGCCACTTCGCTGTTGTAGTCGGCAAAGGTCCAGGCGGGATCGAAAGCGGTATCGCCCAGGCCATTGCGCTCAACCGCAATGATCCGCACTTTCAGGCGCCTGCGCATCGTATCGAGAAAAGCAACCAGTTCGGGCGCGCGGCCGCTGGTGCCGACCCCGCCGATCAGCAGCAGCGGCTTCCAGCCCGGTTCGCCGGTATCGGTGAAATGGACCTTGCGGCCTTCTTTTGTGGTCATGCTCTGCACCGGGGTGCCGATCGAATCGAACTGGTCGGGGAAGACGATCGGCACGGCGGGCGAGGGTTTCGCCTGCGCCTGCACGCTCAGTGCGGCCACGGCCGCCAGGGTCAGGATCCGCTTCATCGTACCGGCTCCGTTTCAAGGTTGCGATCGAGCATTTCGATCTGTTCGAGTTCGCTGGCGAGGTCGAGGTTGCGGCACAGCAGCAGGTAAACCGCCGCCGAAACCGGCAGCCCGATCAGCATCGAGATATCTGCCTTGCCCAGCGCTTCGGCCACCGGCCCGACATAAAGCCCGGTCTTGAAGAACGGCACCATCGCCGCGAAGCCCACGAAATAGGCCACCAGCCCGCGCCAGTTCCATTTGCCGTACAGCCCGTCGGCCATGAACATCGCGCGGATCGAATAGCGGCCTTTGCGTACGAAGAAGAAGTCGACCAGGTTGATCGCGGTCCACGGCGTGAACAGATAGGCCAGCACGCCCAGGAACGCCTCGAACCCGTGCAGCACATTGCCGCTGACCACCAGCGAGAGCGAGACCGCCATCAGGAACACTGCCGCCAGCGCCGCAATCCGCGATTTCGCCCCCAGCGTCACCTTGGTCACGCTGTCAACCACGCTCAGCAGGGTCAGCGAGGCGCCGTAGAAGTTGAGCGAGGTGATGGTGATCAGGCCCAGGAAGCTGGTGACCAGCATGATGGTACCGAAGCCGGGCATGATTGCATCCGAGCTTTCCCGCAGGGCGACCACAATGTTCTGGTTGGCGAAGGCAGCAGCGGCAAAGGCGCCGACCAGCATCATCCAGGCCCCGCCCACGAAGGCGCCCCAGAAGGTCCAGAAGAACGCATCGCGGATCCCGACTTCCTTGGGCAGATAGCGCGAATAGTCGGACACATAGATCGACCAGCTGAGCTGGTAGGCGGCAGCGGCGAAGAACTGCACCAGGAACGGCGTCGCCCGGAACTCGCCGGGGGCAAGCAGCGCCTTGAAATCGACAGTGCCGAATGCGCCGACTGTATAGACCGCGAGAACCGCCAACATCAGGTAGGCCAGGATCCGCTGCGCCTTGTGGATCAGGTCATAGCCGATCACCGCCACCGCTACGGCAACCAGCGAGAAGACTACCACGGTCGGGCCATAGGGGGTGCCGGCCAGTTCCATCACCGTATCGGCAGCAAGCGACTGATTGAGCGCATTAAATCCGATGTAGGTAAACAGCGCCACGACCCAGACCAGCAAGGCGCCGAGATAGCCGAACTGCGGGCGCGACTGGATCATCTGCGGCAGCCCCAGATGAGGCCCCTGCGTGCAGTGAAAGGCCATCAGGATGGTACCAAGCACGCACCCGCCGATCACCGCAAGGGCAGACCAGAACAGGCTCAGCCCCGCCGCGACGCTGATCGCGCCGGTCGCCAGGGTCGCAAGGTGGGCATCGCCGGTGAACCACACTGGCCACAGGTGCCAGACCTTGCCGTGGCGTTCGGCCAGGGGGACATAGTCGATTGACCTTGTTTCGATCAGTGCCACGCGCTTCGCTCCCCCTTAGCTGTTATTTCGTCGGCTTATCCCGGCATCTTTATGCTGCGGCCCGACCCTTCGGGTGGTGCCAGACTTCGCTGGGCCGCGACAAGCCCTTCCATCGCTTCCGCGATCGCGGCGGGGGCGGGGCACGATTTCTCGGCCTTGGCATCAACGTGGAGCAGCATGTGCTCAGCCGTGGCGATCAGCCCGCCGGTGGTAAGGTTGGTCATTTCGTGGAACAGGTGCAGCCGCTTGCCGTCGCTGCCCAGAACGCGGGTGCGCACCTCCACCTTTTCGCCCAGCCGCGCCTGGCCCAGGTGGCGGATATGGGTTTCGACCGTGTAGAAGCTTAACCCGCTGGCGACATAGTCCATCCCCGCGCCGATCCGGGCCAGCACCACATCGGTCGCATCGCCGAACAGCTTGAGATAGCAGTACTCGGTCAGATGCTCGTTGTAGTCGATCCAGTCGGGCATCACCGGGGTGTGCCCGGTCAGAACCCGGCCATCATCGCCCAGGCTGCCCAGCTCAACCGCCGCCTTTCCGACCAGACTGGCGCGATAGGCCTTGGCTACCGCGCCCGAGGCGAAGTCGTTGCGCTCCAGCGCGTGCATGATGTCGACCAGACACGAATCGCGCAGCGCCTCGTATTCGCGCAGCCCGACGTTGCCGGCCTGCTCGTCGGACTGGGCAGCCACAGTGTCGATCAGCTCGTCGGTCAGCTTGGGGCCGACCAGCTTGGTCCAGGGCCATTCCATCGAGGGGCCGAACTGGTGCAGGAAGTGCCGCATCCCCGCTTCACCCCCGGCCAGCCGATAGGTCAGGAAAGTGCCCATGAATGACCAGCGCAGCCCCGCGCCGAAGCGGATTGCATCGTCGATTTCGGCCGCGGTGGCGATCCCGTCGTTGATCAGCCACAGCGCCTCGCGCCAGACTGCTTCAAGCAGGCGATCGGCGATGAACCCGTCGATCTCGTGCCGCACGTGCAGCACTTTCATGCCGACCCGGGTGTAAAGCGCCGAGGCGATGTCGATCGTCTGCTGGCTGGTCTGATCACCGCCGCAAACCTCGACCAGCGGCAGCAGGTAAACGGGGTTGAACGGGTGGCCGACGACCAGCCGGTCGGGCCGGGTCATCGTGCTTTGCAGCTTCGTCGGCAGCAGGCCCGAAGTGGACGATCCGATCACTGCATGGGCGGGCATCGCCGCATCGACTTCAGCCAGCACCCGCTGCTTCAGGTCTTCGCGCTCGGGCAGGCTTTCCTGGATGAAATCGGCATCGCTGACCGCTTCGGCCACGCTGGCGGCAAAGCTCAGCCTGCCTTCGGCCGGCAAGGCCGCGCCGTGCAGGCGGGTCTGTGCGCGGCGGGCATTGGCCACCACTTCCAGCGTCTTGCGTTCAACCTCGGGATCAAGGTCGAATACTGCCACATCGATCCCGTTGAGCAGGAACCGCGCCGCCCAGGCCGCTCCGATCACGCCGCCGCCAACAATCCCGACCTTGCGGACTTCGCCCATTGCCGGCCTCCCCTAACGCTTCTGCAGTTTGAGCTTGGCGCGAACCTCGGCCGGGCCCAGGATCCTGGCGCCCATGCCCGAAAGGATCTGCACCGCGCGTTCGACCAGCTGGCCGTTCGAGGCGAACTGCCCCTTGGCCAGGTAGAGGTTGTCTTCGAGGCCAACCCGCACGTTGCCGCCGGCCAGCGCGGCCATCGCCACGAAGGGCAACTGGTTGCGGCTGATCGAGAAGCCGCTGAAGACGCAGCCCGGCGGCAACTGGTGGACCATGGCCATGGTGGTCAGCGGATCATCGGGTGCGCCATAGGGGATGCCCAGGCACAGCTGGATCATCACCGGATCATCAAGCAGGCCGTCGCGGACCATTTCCTTCACGAAGACCAGGTGGCCGGTGTCGAACACTTCCAGTTCGGGCCGCACGCCCAGGCCCTGCACTTCGGCGGCCATGGTCCGCAGCATGCCCGGCGTGTTGGTCATCACGTAATCGGCTTCGGCGAAGTTCATCGTGCCGCAGTCCAGTGTGCAGATTTCCGGCAGCAGTTCCTGGACGTGGACCAGCCGTTCCATCGGGCCAATCATGTCGGTCCCGGCGGGGTCTAGGGGAAGGGGTGCCTCGCCGGGACCGAACACGATGTCGCCGCCCATTCCGGCGGTGAAGTTGATGATAACGTCGGTATCGCTGTCGCGGATCCGCTCCTTGACCTCGCGATAGAGCGCAACGTCGCGGCAGCCCTTGCCGGTTTCGGGATCGCGCACGTGGATATGGGCGATCGCCGCCCCGGCCTTGGCCGCTTCGATCGCGGCATTGGCGATCTGTTCGGGAGTGATCGGCAGATCAGGATGCAACCCTTGCGTGTTGCCCGATCCGGTGACGGCGCAAGTGATGAATGGTTCGAAGTTCATGGCTCTCTCCCGTTAGGGGGGAGCTTACGGCGGAATGGGGCGAATAAAATCGCGATATACGGCAAAAGATTGCAAAATACGTCACATGCCGTAAATCCTGTCAGACCATGCAAAGCTTCGCTTTCCTGCTGATGCCGGGCTTTTCGGCGATGGCCTTTTTCGCGGCGATCGAACCGCTGAGGATCGCCAACCGGCTGGCCGGGCAGGCGCTTTATCGCTGGACGATTCACGCCCCGCACGGCGATCACGCGCTGGCATCGAGCGGGATGGAACTGCGCTGCGACGGGCCGCTGCCCGATGCCCCCGATGCGCTGGTGGTCTGCGCCGGGTTCGATCCGCTGGTGGCGGCCGGGCAGCGTCTGCTGGGTCAGGTCCGGCGGCTGTGGCGGGCCGGGTGCCAGGTTGGCGCGGTCGATACCGGGGCCTTCGTGCTGGCCGAAGCCGGGATTCTGGGTCGCGATCCGATCACGCTCCACTGGGAGGCGGCGGGCGAATTCGGCCAGCGCTATCCGCGGATCCCGGTCTCGGCCGAACTCTATGAGCGTCATGCCCGGCTGTTCACCTGCGCCGGCGGCACAGCGGCGATGGACATGATGCTGGACGCGATTGCCCAGCAGCATGGGCTGGCGCTGGCCAAGGCGGTGTCCGATCAGCTGATCCACGACCAGATCCGCCCGCCCAGCGCCCCCCAGCGCGCCGCCCTGGCCGAACCGGCACGCAGCGCCGGGCCGGTGGTCCAGCGGTTGATCGCCGGAATGGAGGCGGCGGCAGCCCGGCAGCACTCGCTTGAGGACCTACTTGAGGCCGAAGGGATTAGCCGCCGGCAGGCCGAACGCTTGTTCGCGGACCGGCTTGGCACCACCCCCGGGCGCCATTTCCGCGAGGTGCGGATCCGCCATGCGATCGAGCTGATGCGCAATGCTCGGCTGCCGGTGCACGAGGCTGCGCTGGCCGCCGGCTTTTCCTCGCAGCCGGTCTTCTCGCGCGCCTGCCGTCAGCATTTCGGGCAAAGCCCGCGCGAACTGCTGCGCTCAGCTTCGCTCTAGCGCAGCGATGGCGCCGATGTGCTCGGGCCCGATCCCGCAGCATCCGCCCACGATCGAAGCCCCCGCCGCCAGCCAGGCTTCGACCCAGGTCAAGTAACCCGCCGGATCCAGGTCTTCGCGGATCGGCAGAAGGGTTTCATTCGCGGTCGCATCAGGGTCCTGCGGAGGGAAGGCGTTGGCATAGACCCCGATCGGCAGGGTCCGCCCGGCCTGAGCCATGGCCTGTGCTGCCTGCCGGACTGCGGCCTCCATCACTTCGGGCTGGCTGCAATTGAACAGGATCGCCCCGGCCCCGCACTCCAATGCCAACTCCACCGCCTGCCCGACCGGTTCGCCCGAACGCAGCCGCGCTTGGCGCGCGCAATCGGCGCTGCCATCGTCAAGCGTGAAGGACAGCCACAGCGGCCGCGTGTCATCGGCCAGCAGCGCGGCGATCGTGCGGGCCTCTTCCAGCGCGGACAGCGTTTCAGCCAGCCACAGGTCGGCATGCGGCGCCAGTCCGGCGATCAGCGGCGCAAGGGTGGCACGCGCCTGCTGCGCATCATAGAGGTCGGGCCGGTACGAACCGCAGACCGGTGGCAGGCTGGCGGCCACGCGGACCGTGGCGTTGACTGCCTCACCCGCGACTTCACGGGCCACCCGCCCGGCCCGGTCCGCCAGCATTTGCCCATCGGCGGCAAAGCGCGCGGCCCCGATGTGGAATGGCACCAGTGCATAGCTGTTGGTGGTGATCACCTGCGCCCCGGCGGCGACGTAGGAACGGTGCACTGCCGCCACAGCATCAGGCGCCTCGATCATCGCCAGCGCCGACCATTCCGGCTGACGAAACGGCGCGCCCACCCGCTTGAGCTCACGCCCCATGCCGCCATCGAGAATCAGAAAGTCAGCCACAGCGCGCTCCTCGCAATCCTGGCCGGGGCAGTAGCGCGGCCCAGCGGGGTTGCAAAGGTGGCGGAGACGGAGTCCGCCTAACTAGTGTCCAGTCGCATCCGCATTCCGCCGCAATAATGGCTAAAATAGGCGAATTTATTGAAGAATGGCCCCTTCACTCGTCCGGATGCGTCCCGTTGCGTTCCCATAAAACCGCGCTATTATAGGGGAGCGGTTATGGGAACGCTCTGCTCTTGGTGCCATGGTGGCTCCACTTAGGCAGGTTCGGTTCCCGGACAGGGAGCCATAATGCCCAAGAAGCTCAGCAACGCGCTCACCCCCTTGGCGGTGAAGAATGCAAAGCCCGGTCGCCATTCGGATGGCGGCGGGCTGCATTTGCTGGTCAAGGAAAGCGGTGCCCGGTCATGGGTCTACCGCTTCATGCTCAACGGCAAGTCGCGGGACATTGGCCTTGGCGCGGCTGGCCCGGACGGCATTTCCCTTGCCGATGCCCGCGACGCCCGCGACGCGCTGCGCTTGAAGGTGAAGTCCGGGATTGATCCCCTTGAGGAACGCCAGCGGGAGGCCGCTGAGGCCCTTGCGACGGCTCAGGCGGCACAGGTTGCCGGAATAACATTCAAGGCCGTGGCGGAAACCTACATCGGCGCGAATGAGGGAAGCTGGCGCAATGACAAGCACCGGCAGCAATGGAAGAACACGTTGGCCACTTATGTCTATCCGGTGATCGGGGAATTGCCCGTTGCCGAGGTCGGCACTGCCCACGTTCTGCAAATCCTTGAGCCGATCTGGAAAGCCAAGGCCGAGACTGCCAGCCGCGTGCGAGGCCGGATGGAAACGATCCTCGATGCCGCCAAGGCACGGGGCTATCGTGACGGCGAAAACCCGGCCCGGTGGCGCGGCCATATCGCGCAAATCCTGCCTGTCCGGTCCCGCCTCACGCGCGGCCATCACAAGGCCCTGCCCTATGATGCGATCCCGGCATTCGTCGGCGCGCTGCACCAGCGGGAAGCCGTCGCGGCGCTGGCACTGGAATTTACGATCCTGACCGCTGCCCGCACCGGGGAAGTGATCGGCGGGAAGTGGGATGAGGTCGATTTGGACAAGGCAATCTGGACCATCCCGGCCAGCCGCATGAAGGCAGGCAAGGAACATCGCGTGCCCCTGTCGCCTCGTGCCGTGGAGATTTTGAAGGCTACGCAAGGGCTGCGCAAGGAATGGCTATTCCCGGCGAACAAGGGCGGGAGCATGTCGGGCATGGCCATGTCGATGCTGCTTCGCCGGATGAAAGTTGACGTGACCGTGCACGGCTTCCGTTCGGGCTTCCGCGACTGGTCTGCCGAATGCACCGGCTATGCCCATGAAGTTGCCGAAATGGCCTTGGCGCACACCATCGAGAACAAGGTTGAGCGGGCCTATCGGCGCGGCGACCTGTTCGACAAGCGGCGGCGATTGATGGATGATTGGGCGAGTTATTGCTGGAGTGCTGGTGTAGCTGGTGGAAAGGTTACGCCGATCAGGAAACGGGAGGCAAATTGATGATAGCCCTTGTATTAGCGTTGGCCTTGGGTGAACCCGCTCTTGTGGCCTACCGTTCGCCGGATCGTGATGCTGCCGCCTCGGAAGCTGCAATAGAAGCTGTAGATGCCATTACGAGCGATGAACCAACGCAATTGAGCTCCATGATTTTTGACGGCTCAGGCAACAGTACAGACTGGAGGGTATTTAGCAACAAGCACGATTGCACTTTAATTTTTGGGAGTAATTTGGACTCGCATCATCTTTCTCTTCGCTTTGATGCGCAATCAAAAAGATCAACCATATTTATCGATGATATAGAGTTCTGGGCTGTAGAAGATAAAAAAAATTATGAACTATTTGTAAGTTATGAATCGGGAAGTGGAAGGGAAAATTTCCGAAATCAATTCGTCTCGAAAAAATTGCAAGATGGAGCCCAGCTAAGCTATACGATAGTGGGTGAAATGTTCTTGGATATTTTTTCACGATCTAAAAATATAGGATTTTGGGCTCCGACTGGTGAGAGAATCCGCGTATACGACCTAAAATTTGGTCAAATTGGCGTAGAATCATTGCGTAGATGCGCAAAACTCCAAGCTGAATAGCAGTAGGCGAAATCTTTGTTGGACGGCGGGAAGGTGATGCGAGAGGGTCTGCCCGACCGATCGCAAGGGAGACGCTATGGCACGAGCTGGACAAGTGGAGGTGGCACTCTCGGCGCGGCAATGTGCGGCAGCAGCGCGCTGGCTGGCAACATATCGACCTCCACCACCGTCGCTGCTTGGAAATCCGGCCTATCCGCAGAGCGCGAGGGCAAATGCTGCCATCCTTGCGGATAGGTTCGCCAAATCCGGGCGTAGCCAGTCCCGCGCCAGCGCTGTGCGGATATTGCCTTGGGCATTGGCAAGTTGGTTCGGCCAGCAACTCGATTGGTGCATTGTGCGCGGCAAATATGGCATGCTTCTTCCCCCTGCATTGGTGATTCAAGCGATGCAAGTTTGTAGAACGAAGACCAGCCGCAAACGGGGACGTCCTCGCCTTGTGGGCACCAAAGCAGAATTAGCGGCGCAGCAATTGGCAGACGGCAATGAGCGCCACCGCCGTCAATTGCGGCGGAGGGCCGAATACGACAGGAATTTCGAGGATTGGGTTTCACGGCTGACCGCGCGCGGTGAAACTCTCATTACCAGCCGCGAACCACCGCCGAAAATTTGACCTAATTTCCTACCCTGCAATCCGCTGCATTCGTTGTGTAGGCCCGTCTCGTTCCACAGAGAGCGAGATTAACCGATGCCATCCACCAAGCACACTACCCCGAAAATTGCGTATTCGATCCGGGAAGCCTGCCGGGCGTCCAGCTTGGGCCGAACGACGCTTTACGCCCATATAGCCGCTGGTCGCCTTCGCGCTGTCCGCATAGGCGGGCGCACGATCATTCCAGCCGAGAGCCTCCACAAACTGATTTTGGGCGAGGCGTGATGGCAGGGGAACCGCCAGAAACCGCCTTGCTGTTTCCAAACATCGAGCCATGCCCAACGGCGGTGGATGGCGCGCAATTGCTCGACGATCTTGTCGCAAGACTAAAGCGCCATTCTATCCTGCCTCCGCACGGCGCAGAAACAGTGGCTCTCTGGATTTTGTTCGCCTGGGCCTTTGCCGCTTGGGCCATTGCGCCCTTGTTGCAAATCAGCGCGCCGGAGCGGGCATCGGGCAAAAGCCGCTTGCTTGAGGTGATTGGCGCTCTGGTCCCCAAGCCGCTCGCAACAGGTTCAATCTCTGCCGCTGCGATGTTCAGGGTGATTGAGGCGCACTGTCCGACATTGCTTGTCGATGAGGTCGATACTTTCCTGAAGGAAAGCCGCGAGCTGGTCGGCGTGCTAAACAACGGCCACCTGAAAAGCCAAGCCTTTGTCGTCAGGTGTCATGGCGATGACCACGAGGTAAAAACTTTCCGCGTCTGGTCGCCAAAAGTTCTCTGCGGGATTGGCGAGTTGCCAGACACGCTCGCCAGCCGTTGCATTTCGATCAGGATGAAGCGGAAGCGGGCAGATGAAAAGGTGGAACGGCTTCGCGCTGATCGACTTGATTGGGCAGCAAGCCTCAAATCCCGGTGCGCGCGATGGGCTGCCGATTGCATCGAGAGGTTGCGTGATGCTGACCCGGAACTTCCCGACGAACTGGATGACCGTGCACAGGACAATTGGCGGCCACTGATCGCCATTGCTGATTTGGCGGGTGAAGGCTGGCCGCAAAAGGCACGTTCCGCAGCCGTCGCGATTTCCGCGCCTCGGGCAGCTGGGAAGACAAGTCGGGGTGTCCAATTGCTACGCGATATGCGGCTGGTGTTCGATCAAGAGAAGGTCGCTGTCCTTGCCCCTGAGAAAATGGTGACAGGCCTTCGCAAGCTCTCCGAAGCGCCATGGGCGGGCACAGGCATCGGCACAGGGCTGAATACGCAACAGCTTGCAAAGCATCTCACAACCTATGGCATTCAGTCCCGGCGAAACCATGATGGCCGGTATTACGACCGGCGCGATTTTGATGATGTTTGGGCTCGATATTGCCCCGACCCTCTCCAGAAGGCCGTCACCGCTGTCGCAGCTGACACGCAAGATGCGAAGCGTTCCCAACATTCATGAAGGAGGAAGAAATGTCTTACGACGACGAACATGATGATCCAGAGGCCTCCTATCGTCGCGGCTATCTGCAAGGTGCGCATGATACCGTCGAAGCCTTTGCAACTGGCTCAATCGCGCCTCCCCGCATTGCGACAATGAGAGATTGGGTGGGGCAAAATTTGTGGCGGTGGCGCTACCGTAAGCCGCTCACAAATCGGAACTTGCGCCCGCCTCGGCCCACTGCTGCTGAATAGTGGCATAGGCCTATTCAGGATTTCCAATGAGTGCCTGCGCGGGCAGGTCGGGCAACGGCCAACTAGCGTGACTTCCACTTACGCGCGCCAAATCACCGACTCGCTTCCGCGCCGCTTCCAGTCGCCCTGCAAGGTTGATGCTGATTTCCGAAACTGAGTGCGAGGCGGCAAGCGTGGGCTTTTCAACCCGCAGCGCCCGCCCTGCTGCCATGATCCGGATTTCAAGAGGCACGTCCGGGTTGCGATAGACGGCCTGCAAGAATGCATGGGCATCGCCTTCAAACCCCTCACTGATGGAAGCAGCCGCTTTGCGGCTGGCTGCTTCCAACGCCAGCGTTCTATCATTCTTCCGGCCCGGCGGGCGTCCGGGACCGGCCCGGTAGTTGCCCTTGCGCTTTGCGGGTGCTGTTGCGTCAATCATCTTGGAAACCATTTTTCGTTAAAAGAGGTATTATAATACCGCAAACGAAGGCGTAGCGCCAGTTCCGCTTTGCATAGACTCAACACCGCCGTGCTGCCGTCTAACAGACGGCAAACCATTTCGCAGGCAGGCCCACACAATTTGCGAAGGGGCAGGTGAACGCGCGAGGCCCCCCGGCACCGGCGAAGGGGGGGGGGGCAGTTTGGTAACAAATTTGATCGAATTGCAGTGTGCGAAGGCTTCACGCGCCTCGCACTGGCCGAAATCTGCCATTTGCAACGCTTGTGCATTTGATCTGATTTGTTCTCGACACCGGCAAATCAAACTGATGGAAAAGTGACAATACCGAAAATTCGCCAGAATTAAGTGAAATTTCAGCGCCTTGAGCAATGCGATATGTCGCGTACGGTGTGGGGCCATTTACTCACCTATGCGAACCGGAAGCGCGGCCCGACTTGGACTGCCGGGCCTGCACTGCCAATCACTCGGAATTGGCCACCGGCTGGCTCGCCTGATCCATGCCATGGAAGCCGATTTGTCCCGTGGCATCCGGCTTCAAGCAACCTCGCTATCGGGGAGCGGTTATGGGAACAGAGGCCTTGATTTGAAAAAATATCAATAAAATCAAGGCAGGGTGGCGGAGACGGAGGGATTCGAACCCTCGGTACCGGATTTACCAGTACGACGGTTTAGCAAACCGTTGGTTTCAGCCACTCACCCACGTCTCCGGATCGCAGCGGCGAAGCGCGGCCTATAGCGGCGGCTTGGCGGGGCGGCAAGGGGGGGCTTGCAATGATTTTGCGTGCCGCGTCCGCCGCCTGCAAGGCTCTGCCCGCCGCAAAACCGACTCGGTTCATCGCCGGTTGATTGTGGTGCGGGCAGGCTTGGATTCATCAGGGCATAACTGGCCCGCGCGGCGGGCGGCAGAAGGATCGTATCGACATGGGTAAGGCTCTCTATTCGGCGCTGCGCAGCGGGCTGATCGCGCTGCTTGGCGCGGTGCTGATGCTGGGTTCGGCCGCCCCGGCCCAGATCCAGCCGGTCGATCCCGACAAGGCGATCGATGGCGACCTGTCGAAACCCAGCGGCGCACCCGCTGCCACGCCCAGCCCGGCGCCAACCATCGCTGCCGAGCCGCTGCCGAGCGAAACGGCTCCGGCGACACTGCCGACCGATCAGGCAACGGTTGCCGCCAATCCCGCGCAACCTTCGACCACCTACAAGGAAGACGACCTGATCGGTGCGGCCGAAGGCGTGTTCGGCAAGGGGGCCAAGGGACTGGCCGACGTGATCAAGGACCTGCTCAAGAAACAGGGCGAACCCAACGCCTATATCGTTGGCCGCGAAGGCGGCGGGGCGATCGGGATCGGGCTGCGCTATGGCTCGGGCACGCTGTTCCACAAGGTGGAGGGGCAGCGCCCGGTTTACTGGACCGGCCCGTCGATCGGCTTCGATGCCGGGGCCAGCGCGGGCAGCACCTTCGTGCTGGTCTATAACCTCTACAACACCGAAGACCTCTATCACCGCTTCCCGGCGGGCGAGGGGCAGGCCTACCTGGTGGCGGGCTACAACGTCAGCTACGTGCGCCGCGGCAACGTGGTGCTGATCCCGATCCGCAGCGGCGTGGGGCTGCGGCTGGGGGTCAATGCCGGCTACATGAAGTTTTCCAAGAAGCAGCGCTGGTTCCCGTTCTAGGGCGGGCGGGCAGCGCTGGCCAGCTAGCGCTGCCAGGGCCCCTTCGCGGCCGGGCTGGCCGGACCCCTGGCCTCGTCGTGGCCCGAAGGCACGAAGCCGTGCATGCCGTGCCACCATTGCAGCGCCACGGTGCCGCCCTTGGCCGGCTGCAGGAAGGCCAGCATCATCACCGCCGCCGCCACCAGGCAGATCGTCAGCGCCAGCCACATCGGCAGCGGACTTTCGGCGCCGAAATAGATGATCAGCGGGGCCATCAGGTGCCCGGTCAGGAAGATCGAGATATAGGGCGGGAAATCGTCGGCGCGCTGGTGGGTCCAGTCCTGATGGCAGGCCGGGCAGTGATCCACTGGCTTGAGGTAGGCGCGGAACAGCCTGGCTTCGCCGCAGCGCGGGCATTGCCCTTTGGCCCCGCGCAGGATTGCGGCGGTCAGACTGACGGGCAGGTCGGGACGCTTTTCGGGGGCGAGCATGGAATTTCCCTTCGACCATGCCGGAGCCGCGATCAAGCCAAATGCGATCAAATCGGGCGCGATTCAGTCGGCCAGCCGCCAGATCGACAGCGCGATCATCGCGAAAAAGATCGCCAGGGCGCCGATAATCTTGGCGGCCTGGCCCAGTTTCTGCTTCATTCGGTATTATTTTCCGTAACTTGAGCGCCGACAGGGTGGCGATTCTCCCGCCGCGGCCATAGCCGCGGTGCTGGCCATGGCAAGCGGATTTGGGCCATTTCGCGCTTGCCCGCGCGCGCCCGTGGGGGCTAAGGGCCGCGCCATCATGCTCAGCAATCTTGAACAACAGCCCGCCGATGCGCTGCTCGCGCTGATCAAGCTTCACAACCAGGATCCCCGGACCGACAAGATCGATCTGGGCGTCGGGGTCTATCGCACCGGCCAGGGCGCCACCCCGGTGTTCGGCGCGATCAAGGCGGCCGAGCAGAAGCTGGTCGATACGCAGGATTCGAAAAGCTATCTGGGCCCGGAAGGCGACATGGGCTTTGTCCACGCGCTGATGCCCTATGTGTTCGGCAAGGATGACCCGACCATGGGCGGGCGGATCGAAGGGATGCAGGCCCCCGGCGGCACCGGTGCGGTGCGGCTGGCGGTGGCCTTGGCCAAGCGCGCCGGGGTCAAGCGGATCATCATGGGCCTGCCCAGCTGGCCCAACCACGCGCAGATCCTGGGTGATCTGGCGGTCGAGCTGAACAGCTTCAATCATGCTACCAAGGACGGCGTGGTCGATATGGACGCGCTGCGCGCCGCGATCGCCGATGCCCAGCCGGGCGATGCGATCCTGCTGCACGGCTGCTGCCACAACCCCACCGGGATCGATTACAGCGACGCGCAGTGGGACGAGATTGCGCCGCTGATCGCCGCCAAGGGCCTGCTGCCGATCCTTGACCTGGCCTATCAGGGGCTGGGCAAGGGGATGGAAGAAGATGCCTATGGTCTGCGCAAGGTGCTCAGCCTGGTTCCCGAAGCCCTGATCGCCTACAGCTGCGACAAGAATTTCGGGATGTACCGTGACCGGGTGGGCGCGATCTATGTGATGGCGGAAAACGCCGAAGTGCTGAACCGGGTCCTTTCGAACGGCTATGCGCTGGCCCGCGCGGCCTGGTCGATGCCGCCCGATCATGGCGGCGCGGCGGTGCGGCTGATCCTGGAAGACGAAGGCCTGACCCGGATGTGGCTGGACGAGCTGGATACGATGCGCACCCGCATGCGCCAGGTCCGCGCCCGGCTGGCCGAGGCCGGCACGACCGGCGCGATCGACCTGACGCCGCTGGGCCATCAGAACGGGCTGTTCTCGGTCCTGCCGCTGTCGGGCGAACAGATCCTGAAGCTGCGCGAAGCGCACGGGATCTACATGGCCGGTTCGGGCCGCGTGAACATTGCCGGGCTGACCATCGGCAATATCGACAAGTTCATTGCCGATGTGGGTGCAGTCAGCGCCTGAAGTTGCACACCCAATCACGGTTGAAACAGGGCTGCTTGCGCGGTGTCGAATCTGGCCGCGAGGTTGTGTAATAGGCTGATTTTCAATTGTCTTTGGCAAGCCAGAGTGACCTCGCGCCACACCATGCCCTGTAAACTTAGGCCGTGCCGCTGTCGCCGCACGGATGGCGGGGCGGGCCGGGCTTTGACACAGGCGGGTGAACAGCAATCGCATCGGACAGTCTAAGACCAGATCGCGCGGTTGTAGGAAAGTGCTG
Organism: Novosphingobium sp.; assembly: GCF_020852455.1. GTDB lineage: Bacteria > Pseudomonadota > Alphaproteobacteria > Sphingomonadales > Sphingomonadaceae > Novosphingobium. Next base: position 24,739 of record NZ_JADZAT010000003.1, on the reverse strand, counting down.
CGTTCGCGGCTATGCAGGCCCGCATGGACAGACAGCCCACCCTTGAAGGCCCAACCCTGCTGCTGCGCCCGCTGCGCGACGATGACTGGCAGGCGCTCTATGCCGTTGCCAGCGATCCCAAGGTCTGGGAACTGCACCCGGCGAACGATCGTTGGCAGGAAGATGTCTTTCGGACCTTCTTCGCCGATGCGCTGGCCCAGGGTGGAGCGCTGGCGGTGATCGACAAGGCCAGCGGCAAGATCATCGGATCGTCGCGGATGCAGGCCCATGATCCTGCCAATGGTGGTTCGGTCGAAATCGGCTGGACTTTCCTAGGCCGCGACCACTGGGGCGGCGCGACCAACCGCGAAATGAAGCGGCTGATGCTGGCCCATGCGCTGCGCCATGTCGAACGGGTCGATTTCCGGATCGGCGAAACTAACCTGCGGTCGCGCGCGGCGATGGAGAAGATCGGTGGCCGCCTGAGCGACCGCGACGGCGGCGTGGTTCAAACCAGCAACGGCCCGGCGCGGCACGTGATTTACGAGATTACCCGGGACAGTTTTGCCTCTGGTCCTCTGGCCGAAACCGGGCCACAGGATTGATTGCCTCAGCGTTGCGGCTTGGTCAGGTCCTGCTGATCGAGTGTCGCAAAGCCCCGCACCGGAGAACCATGAATGCTGCGTAAAGCGATGATCTGTCTGACCGGCCTGGCTCTTGCCGGTCCAGCCCTGGCAAGTGCTCCGGCTCCGCAAATGCCGGCCCAGATGCGCGGCATCTGGATGGTGGCTAATGGAGCCGGCAAGGATCAGTGCAACGCCTATCTGGCCGAGCTGCGCAGGCCCCGGGGCGATGCGCGCAGCAGGCTGGTCGGATCCGAAGTGATCAGCGCGCGCGGCCTGCACAGCTATGCCGAATATGGCGAAGGCAATTTCTATTGGGCAGAACGGATCGTGGCGCTGGGCAAGGGCAAATGGCGGGTCCATGCGCTGCTGGGCCTAGATGGCCCGCCTGAACCGGGAGCGGCCGGCAAGGCCGTGCTGGTCTTCAATCTTGAAGGAGCGAAGCTGGCCTATCGCATCGAATCGATCGGCGGTGCGGCTTCCCAAGGCCAGTCCGCGCGGCGCTATTTCCGGTGCGCAGCGGTACCTGCCGGGTTCTATGCCGGTTAAGGCGGCGATCGGGTAACCGGATCGGGCTCTGGCAGCGCCATTTGCGCCGTCCTGGCCGCAAAATCAGCGTCTGAGCTTTTCCATCCGCTGCAGATAGCGCGCCAGCACGTCGATCTCCAGGTTCACCGCATCGCCGGCCTGCAGGTCGCCAAGCGTGGTGACTTCGGCCGTGTGCGGGATCACGTTGAGATGGAAAGTGCAGGTGCCGTCGGCGTGGTCGTCAAGCGCGTTGACGGTCAGCGAAACGCCATCGACCGTGATCGAGCCCTTGGTTGCCACGAAGGGCGCGATTTCGGCCGGGGTGGTGACCGCGAAGTGGATTGACCCGCCCACTTCCTCACGCAGGGTAACCCGGCCCACGGCATCGACATGTCCGGTGACGATGTGCCCGCCCAGTTCGTCGCCCAGCCGCAGCGCCTGCTCCAGATTGAGCCGGCGGCTCTTGCGCCACTGGTCCTGTGCGGTCTTGCTGACGGTTTCGCCCGAAACATCGACCGCGAACCAGGCATCACCCGCTTCCCCGCCGCGATCGACCACGGTCAGGCAGACGCCCGAGCAGGCGATCGAGGCGCCGATCGCGATCCCGGAGGGATCATAGGGGCAGCCGATCACGATGCGCAGGTCGCCCCGGTCGGTCAGTTCGCGGATTTCGCCGATGGCGGTGATTATGCCGGTAAACATGGCGCCGGTTCGTAGACTTCGAGCGTGTCCTTGCCAAGCGGGCGCGTGTCGATCTGCTGCCAGTGGGCAGAGGCCGCCAGTGCCGGCAGCGCCAGTTCGGGCAGGGCCGGGCCTGGGCCGCCGACCATGCGCGGCGCACGATAGACCAGCAGCCGATCGACCAGATCCGCCGCCAGAAAGGCCTGTGCAGCCTGCGCGCCGCCTTCGACCATCAGGTATTGCACGCCCTCCATCGCGGCGATCGCCTGCGGGCTTGCGAGGGCCTGCCAGCCGTCCGGCGCCGCGCCGTGGGTCAGCAGCCAGCGCTGGGGGCTGCGCTCAGCCAGCCCCGGCAGCCGCACGTCGAGCCGGGGCTGGTCGGCCTCCAGCGTGCCACGACCGACCAGGATCGCGTCCATCCGGGCGCGCCAGGCGTGGGTGTGGGCGCGGGCAATCGCGCCGGTCAGCCACTGGCCTTCGCCTTCCGGCGGGGCCAGGTGGCCATCTTCTGACAGCGCCAGCTTCAGCGTGACATGCGGCCGGCCGCGTGTGCGCTGGCACAGGTAGCCGGCCAGGCTGGCGCGGCATTCGGCGTTTTCGACAAGCTGGGCCGCAATTCCAGCGGCGCGGATCCGCTCCAGCCCTTGCCCGGCGGTGCGCGGATCGGGGTCGCCACAGCCCACCACCACCCGCGCGAGGCCGCTCGCCGCGACCAGATCGGCGCAGGCGGGGCCGCGCGGGCTGCGATGGGCGCAGGGTTCCAGCGTGACGTAAAGCGTTGCGCCCTTGGCGGCCGGACCTGCCACGTCCAGCGCAATCGCTTCGGCATGGGGGCGCCCGCCGGGCTGGGTCCAGCCGCGCGCGATCACCTGGCCCTGGCTGACGATCAGCGCGCCAACGGCGGGATTGGGGCGTGACAAGGGAATGCCGCGCTGTGCCAGGCGCGCCGCTGCCGCAAGCCAGCGGGCGTCGCTGTCACTCGGCAATCTTGACCTGCTCTAGCGTCTGCTTGGTTTCGGCTGCGGCCTTGGCCTTTTCCTTGGCCTTTTCGGCGTCGGCTTCGGCCTTCATCTTCTTGACGTCGAACCCGGATGCCTGGCCAACCGCCATCCACAGCTTCTGCGCTTCAGCGTCGGCAGCGGCCTGACGTTTTTGCAGGTCGTCCTTTTCCTGCTGGTTCTTGATGATGAAATCGCGCGTCTCGGCTTCGGTCCGGTCGGCCGGCCAGCTGTTGATATAGGTGACGTCGGGCAGCTTGCGTTCCATCTTCCAGCTTTGCGTGGCCATGATCGAGAACACGCCAAAGGTCAGCGCCCCGGCGATCAGCGAATTGCGCCAGCGGCCCGGGCCAGCCTCGCGGAACACCGAGATCAGATCACCCAGCGCACCGGTGGGATTGACGTTTTTCCAGTAGTTGGTCTTGCGCAGCATGGCCCGAGAATAGGGCTTTGCGGCGAATTGCGCCAGCGCTCAGTTGTAATCGACCGAAATCGGGATTCGCCCGCGAAAGTTGCCGCCGCGTCCGCTGTCGACCACCAGCCGGGCGCCGAAGGTGAATTCCAGTTCGCCATTGGCGTTCAGCGTGGGGCGGCCGGGCAGGTCGGTGGTGAAGCCGGTCAGCAAGGCATGGCCGCCATCGGGCGTGGTCATCTCGACCCGGTCGGGCAGATCGACCCGCACTTCGCGCAAGGGAACGCCGGTGATCCGCCCGCGCCCGGTGATCGCCATGCCGCCCAGATCAACCAGTTCGCCGCTGGTCCGCTTGCCACTGCCGGTTGCATGGACTTCGGCGCTGCCGCCGCCGCGCCCGGTCAGCGCCAGTTTGGCAAAGCTCAGGTCGGTCCAGATCTCGATATTGAGCGGGCGTTCGCCCGGCGCGGTGCCGGGGTCGTTATAGCACAGCCGGCAGCTTTCCTGCGCCGCCAGCGGGGCGGCGATCAGCAGGCTGACCAGAGCAAGGTGCAACGGGCGAAACATCCAGCCGATTGTCCGCCTTTGTGGTTAACGCCTGCTTACGGCAAATTACCCAAGCAAGGCATAGAGTTGCCGCCCGTGCCGCTTGAGCCAGCGATTCGCCGCACCGATATCGTGTTCATAGATTTCGCCCAGCATCGCGTGGAATGCCGGGCTGTGATCGAAGTGCACCAGGTGCGCCACTTCGTGCGCCACGACCGAGCGGCGGACCATATCGGGGGCCATGACCAGCCGCCAGTTGACCCGGATCGTCCCGTCGCGCGCGCAGGATCCCCAGCGGCGCTGGGCATTGGTCAGCATCAGCCGCGACACCGGCCGGTCGGCGCGGGCGCAATAGCAGGCAAGATCGGCTTCCATCAGCGCGCGGGCCTCACCCTCCAGCCAGCGGCGCAGGCGCGGGGCGAGCGATTCGGCCGGACCGCCCAGATGGACCTCGCCCTCGACCAGCTTGACCCGGCGCGAGGCGGCGGGATCGTGACGGATCGGCAGCGCATCGCCGCGATAGGGCAGGGTGCTGTCGGCCGTGAAGCTGACCGGTTCGGGCACCGCGGCCAATTGTCCGGCCAGCCAGCCCTTGCGCTTTTCGGCAAAGTCCAGCGCCTCGGCGGTGCGGCCCCAGCGCGGCAGAGTGATCCGCACCTCGCTGCCATCGGGGGCCAGCCGCATCGTCATCCGCCGGGCCTGGGCATTGCGGCGCAGCACCACCGGCAGCACGCGGCCGGCCACTTCGACCTGCGGTTCCTGAGCTTCGCGGCGCAGCAGCCAGTCAATCATCGGCAATCTCGATCCCGGGCGGCAAGATTACATGCTGCTCCAGCGGACCGGCAAGATGTTCGGGGATCGCTTTCCCCCGTACCGAAATGCCCGCGCGGTGCACCGCATCGGGATCGCCCGAGATCAGGTGGTGCCAATCAGGCAGCGGCAGACCATCGGCGCGCAGCCGGTAGGCGCAGCTATCGGGCAGCCACGATATGGTCAGCGCCAGCCGCGGGGTCAGCTTGAGGCAATCGGGCACCTTGGCCTTGCGATGCCGGTAATCGCTGCACCGCGCGGTGGAAATGTCGAGCAGGGAACAGGCGACATTGGTGGGATAGATGTCGCCGGTATCCTCGTCCTCGGCCTTGTGCAGGCAGCACTGGCCGCAGCCGTCGCACAGCGCTTCCCATTCGTCGCGGGTCAGCGTCTCGATCGGCAGCTCCCAGAACGCCGGGCGCAGCGTGGTCACTTCACTTGCTTGGCAAGATCGGCGGCGACCGCATCAGGCCCCTTGTCCACCGGCAGCGCCTCGATCGCCTGGCCATTGCGGTCCATCAGATAGGCAAAGCGGGTGTGGTCCATCAGGTAGCCACCGGGCGTATCCTTGCCGCGCCCGGCAACCACCTTGAACGCCTTGATCGCCACATCGACCTCGGCCTGGGTGCCGGTCAGCCCCAGCAGTTTGGGCGAAAAGGCGGAGGTGAATTCGCCCACCCGCGCCGGGGTGTCGCGCGCCGGATCGACGGTAATGAAGATCGGCTGGATCTGCTGCGCCAGTTCGGGATGGTCCTTGGCGTACTTGAGGTAGCCCTGCATCATCACGCCAACGTCCATCGGGCAGGCATCGGGGCAGAAGGTATAGCCGAAATAGACGATCCGGTACTTGCCCTTGAACTGATCCCAGCTGACCGGCTTGCCGGCCTTGTCAACCAGCGTGAACGGACCGCCGATCCCGGTTCCTTCCAGGTTTGCGCCGATCGGCTCGCCCTTCTGGGCGCCCTGCGGGCTGCAGGCGGCCAGGGCAATCGCAAGAACAAGGGCGGGGACGGCGGTGAAAATTCGCAGAGGCTTGGTCATGGCGCGGCGGTTCATGCTCTGCTAAACCGCGCTAGGCAAGAAGCCTTTCGGGCCGTGGGGCGATTCTGTGTGCCCGCCCGCAACAGGAGGAAGCATGTCCGTGCCGAAGTTCAGCAAGTTGTCCCTGGCCCTGGCCGCACTGGTGGGTGCCGCCGTGGCTGTGCCCGGCCCTGCCGCCGCGCAGTTCTCGGACAGCTACAAGTTCCTTGAAGCCGTCCGCAAGAAGGAGGGTGACAAGGCGACTGACATGCTCAACGAAAAGGGCTCGAGCCTGATCAACACCCGCGATCTGACCAGCGGTGACAGTGCCCTGCACATTGTTACCCAGCGCCGCGATTTCATGTGGATGCAGTTCCTGATCGGCAAGGGCGCCAATGTGAACATCCGCAATGCGCGGGGGGAAACGCCATTGGTGGTGGCCGCCAACCTTGGCTACATCGAAGGGGTAGAGCTGTTGGTGCAGTTCGGCGCCAAGGTTGATGAACCCAATTCGACCGGCGAAACCCCGCTGATCACCGCAGTTCACAACCGCAACATCCCGCTGATGCGGATCCTGCTGAAGGCCGGCGCCAATCCTGACCGGACTGACAATTCGGGCCGCTCGGCGCGCGATTATGCCCGGATTGATCCCAAGGCCGAAACCCTGCTCAAGGAAATCGACGCCAATGCCAAGCCCAAGCCCAAGCCGGGCGAGGGGACCAAGGTGTTCGGACCCAAGTAAGTGAGCGCGGACAGCCTCGACGCGCTGCGCCTGCAGCTGGCCCCGGCGCTGGCCGATGCCGCCGCCTTTGACGGCTGGAGCGAAGAGGCCGTGCGCAATGCCGCCGATCAGCTGGGGCTGGACCGTGATGCCGCAGTCTACGCCTTTTCCGGCGGGCCGATGGCGATGATCGATGCCTGGATTGCCAGCATCGATGCGGCGATGGTGGCGGCCTTTCCGCCTGAAAAGCTGGCCCCGCTCAAGATTCGCGAGAAGATCCGCACCCTGGTGCAGTTCCGGCTCGATGCCATTGCCCACCAGAAGGAAGCGCTGCGCCGCGCCCAGGCGGTGATGGCCATGCCGCAGAACGTGCCCGCCGCGCTGCGGCTTGGCTGGCGCAGTGCCGATGCGATGTGGCGGCTGGCCGGAGATACGGCCGCCGATTACAATCATTATACCAAGCGGATGACGCTGGGTTCGATCTACGCGGCGACGCTGGCGGTCTATGTCGGCGACAGCAGCGAAGGGCATGCCGATACCCGTGCCTTCCTCGATCGCCGGATTGAAGGGATCATGAAGTTCGAAAAGGCCAAGGCCCGCTTCATGTCGAAGGATGTCGAACATTTCAGTCCGGCCCGGTTCCTGGGGCGGTTGCGCTATCCGGCGCGATAGGCCGCCGCGAAACCTGCGAATTGCGGCTTTTCTGACGCAAAGCTGACATCCGGCTTTGACCTTGGTCAATATTATTGCGAATGACTTGCAAGAAGCCCCCACCTGTGGCAGCGGCTGCTGAGTCATGACACTCGATCGCGTTCCTGTTGGCCACAGCGCCCGCATCGTTGCGGTCGATTGGTCGCGCCTGGTCGAAGAAGAAGCCCAGCGCCTGCAGGCACTTGGGGTCGATGTTGGCAGCACGGTAGAGGTTGCGCATCGCGGGGTCTTCGGAGGCAGCGATCCGATTGCGTTGGGGATCGGCCGGATGACCGTTGCCCTGCGCAAGGTTCATGCTGCCGCGATCGAAGTGGAAGCGGCCTGAGGTGGGCGAGCCAGCCAGCCCAGTGACCACGGTTGCGCTGGTCGGCAATCCCAATGCGGGCAAGAGCGCGCTGTTCAATGCCCTGACCGGTGCCCGCCAGAAGATCGCGAACTATCCGGGTGTAACTGTTGAGCGCAAGGCCGGCCGTATGCTGCTGCCCGGGGGCGAGGCGGTGACCCTGCTTGACCTGCCAGGGGCCTACAGCCTGTTCGCGGCCAGTCCCGACGAGGAAGTGACCAGCAAGGCGATCTTCGGCGAATTCGAAGGCGATGAAGCGCCGCAGGTGCTGGTGGTGGTGGTCGATGCCGCGAACCTTGAACAGCATCTGGTCTTCGCGCAGGAAGTGATTGCGCTGGGCCGGCCGACAGTCATGGCGCTCAACATGCTTGATCTGGCTGAGCGCGACGGGCTGGTGATCGATCCCCATGCCCTGTCCGAAGCGCTGGGCGTGCCGGTTGTTCCGACGATCGCCGTGCGCCGCAAGGGGCTGGTCGAACTGGGCGCGGCGATTGCCGAAGTGGCCGGGCACGAGGAACACCATCGGCCTGCCACTTCGCTGGCCGAACGGCGCGTGACCGCGCAGGCGATCGCCCAGGGGGCAATCATCAGCGAAACTGCCCGGCACCGGCTGCACAGCCGGCTTGACCGGCTGTTCCTGCATCCCTGGCTGGGTCCGCTGATTCTGTTCGCGGCGCTGTTTGTGGTGTTTCAGGCGGTCTTTTCGGGGGCCGAGCCCTTTGTCGCCGTGCTCGAAGATCTGGTTGCGCGGCTGATCGGTCTGGTCCGCGATCTGCTGCCGGCAGGCCTGGTGCGTGACCTGCTGACCGATGGCGTACTGGCCGGGGTCGGCGCGGTGATTGTCTTCCTGCCGCAGATCGTGATCCTGTTCTTCTTCATCCTGGCGATGGAGGCATCGGGCTATATGGCCCGCGCGGCGTTCCTGATGGACCGGCTGATGTCGCGGGTCGGGCTTTCGGGGCGCAGCTTCATTCCGCTGCTGTCCAGCTTTGCCTGCGCGGTGCCGGGGATCATGGCGACCCGCTCGATCTCCGATCCCAAGGACCGGCTGACCACAATTCTGATCGCCCCCCTGATGACCTGTTCGGCGCGGCTGCCGGTTTACACGATGATCATCGCCGCCTTCATTCCCAACCGCAATGTCGGGCTGGGCATGGGCTTGCAGGGGCTGGTGCTGCTGGGGCTCTATGCCTTCGGGATCGTGGGGGCCATGCTTGCCGCGCTGCTGCTGCGCCGGACCGTGACCAAAGGTGTGGCCAGCGGGTTCATCATGGAACTGCCCAAATATCAGTTGCCGCGTGCATCAGACCTGCTGCTGGGGCTGGCCCAGCGCGTGCTGATCTTCCTGCGCCGGGCTGGCACGATCATCCTGACGGTGACTGTGGTGCTGTGGCTGCTGCTGAATTTTCCGCGCGCCGGGGAAGGGCAGGATCAGGTTGATGCCTCGATCGCGGGCTATACCGCCAATGGCCTGGCCGTGGTGCTGAAGCCGATCGGGTTCAACCGCGACATTGCCCTGGCGCTGATCCCGGCGATGGCCGCCCGCGAAGTGGCGGTCAGCTCGCTGGCCACCACCTATGCGGTGAGCGCGGCCAGCGAGGACGCGCAGGCCCAGGCGCTGGGAACCCAGCTCAAGAGCCACTGGAGCCTGGCCACCGCACTCGCCTTCCTCGCCTGGTTCGTCTTCGCTCCGCAATGCATGAGCACGATCGCGGTTACCCGGCGCGAGACCAACGGCTGGAAATGGCCGGCCTTAATGCTGGGCTACCTGTTCGGCCTGGCCTATCTGGCGGCGGGGCTGACATACTGGACGGCAGTCTGGCTGGGGTTGGGATAACCGCAATCGGGCGCTTGGACGCATCGGCGCGATTGGCTAGGCGGTGTGCCTGAATTCAAAGGGACACGATTCGATGGCAGGCAGCGTCAACAAGGTCATTCTCATCGGCAACCTGGGCGCCGATCCCGAAGTGAAGTCGTTCCAGAACGGCGGACGGATCTGCAACCTGCGCATCGCCACCAGCGAAAGCTGGAAGGACAAGAATACCGGTGAGCGCAAGGAGCGCACCGAATGGCACACCGTGGTGCTCAATTCGGACGGTCTGGTGGGCGTTGCCGAACGCTATCTGCGCAAGGGCAGCAAGGTTTACATCGAAGGCTCGCTGCGGACCCGCAAATGGCAGGACCAGTCGGGCAACGATCGCTATTCGACCGAAGTCAATGTCGGCATGAACGGCGTGCTGACCATGCTCGATGGCGCGCCGGGTGGCGGCCAGGGCGGCGGTGGCGGTGGTGGCGGCTACGGCGGCGGCCAGCGCAGCGGCGGGGGTGATTTTGGCGGCAGCCAGGGTGGTGGTCAGCGCTCGGGCGGCGGCTTTGGCGGCGGTGCGGGCGGCGGCGGTGGCTTCGCCGACGATCTCGACGACGATATCCCGTTCTGATCAGTCCGCAAACGGCGGGCTGGCGCGCGCACCGTCAACCTTGCGGGTCTGTTCTTCGGAATAGATGCATTTCGAATTGATGCAGTAGCCTTCGCGGCTGATCAGGTCGCCGCAGCGCGGGCATACTTCCTTGCGGGCCATGTCTTGCTCCTCTGCCTTGAGGCGCAACTATGCCCTATTCGGAATCGCGGTCAAACAATCCCTTGAGCGCGCCGAATGCGCCGCCTTCCCCTTCGCCCAGCAGGCCGGACTTGCGGCGGAATTCGTCGGCGCCCGGGCCTTCCAGATAGGGGTCGATCGCCAGCGCCAGCGTCTGGGCCAGCGCTTCACCCAGATCAAAGCGGGTGCCGTCGAGCTCGATCTCGTCCAGCTCCGCCGCCTCAAGCTCGATCTCGTCGGCGCCGTGCTGCTGGGCCGGGACAAACCGCAGCGAAACCGGCTCGGCGATCCGCACCGGCAGGTCTTCGCCCGAAACCGCGCAGCTTTGCACCACCTCGGCCTTGAGCTGGCCGGTCGCGCGCACTGCTGCGCCATCGCTGTTCAGCGTGATATCGGCTTCCAGGCTGCCGACCGAAACCAGCAGGAACCGTTTGGCCAGTGCCGCGCACTCTTGCGGACTGGCGATCAGGTGCTGCGGCCCGGCGGGTAGCCGGGCGGTGTCGAAGGGGCGGGAAAATTCGCTCATCGTGTGATCGTCCCGGCCAGCAGTTCGGCATCGCTGGTGGCTTGCAGCGATGCGAAAAGCGTGCGGAAATCACGGGCGATCGCTGCGGGATCGGCGTTATCGATCAGTGTCGTATTGCGCTTGATCGCTTCGACCAGTTCGGCGTCATCGGCGGCCGCCAGCCCGGCGCGATAGGCGTCAAGCCGCCCACCCAGCGCGGCCACCAGCTTGCCCATGTGCTTGCCCACCACCAGATCACCCACCCCGCTCTGGCGCAGTTGCCCGTCCATGTCGGATACGAACAGCTCGGTCAGCCGGGCCGCCGCGTTGCGCTGCGACAGATCGCGCTCCAGCCGGATCAGCACCGCGCTGAGCACCAGGGTGATGCAATCGAACCGCCCGGGAACCGTATCGGCGATCCCGCCGCGGGCATACCAGTCCGGCTCGCGCGCCACTTCGACCACGCGGTGCCACAGCGGGCGCAGGTCGGGTTGGGCGTCCTTGCGCCCCAGCAAGCGATCAAGCAGCCCCATGGCGGGCCATATCCTTCCATTCAGCAGCGATTAAACCGGGCGATCCCAAGCCGCGCCGGTTGCACCACGCGCCAAGGCAGCCTAAGGCTTGGCGCGATAGATCACATGACGGCCCCGGGCAATGCCCCAGCAGGCCGACGGAGCGAAGACGAAACGATGTCGGTTAAGGGACGAATTCTGGGCCTCGCCATTGCCAGCATGGCGCTGGGGGCCTGTGCCTCGATCAAGGATCACCGCGGTTACCTGGTCGATGCGGCGTTGCTCGATTCGGTGATGCCCGGCGTCGACAATCGCACTTCGGTCGAACGCACGCTGGGCCGGCCGACTTTCATCAGCCAGTATGGCCGGCAGGACTGGTTCTACATCTCCACCAACACCCGCCAGGCGGCCTTCACCCGGCCCAAGGCCAAGGAGCAGCTGCTGGTCCGTGTGGTGTTCGATGACAAGGGCAATGTCGCGCGGCTTGATCGCACCGGCATGGAAAAGGTCGTCAACCTCAGCCCCGATGGCGACAAGACGCCAACGCTCGGCCGGCAGCGGACCTTCCTGGAAGATCTGTTCGGCAACATCGGCCAGGTCGGTGCCGGCGGCCCCGGCGCGGGCGCTCCGGGCGGTCCCAACGGATCTTGATGCACTGACCGCGACCGGTTTACCGGTCGCTTGCGCAACACCGGCCCACTCCCCCCAGCTTGAAGCCTGACGGATTGCGCATATATCCGCAGGCATGAACCATTCTTCCGAAAGCCACGGCCTGATCCAGTGGCATGGCACTACCATCATCGGCGTCAAGAAGGGCGGCAAGACCGTCATCGCCGGCGATGGCCAGGTTTCGATGGGCAACACCGTGATGAAGCCCAATGCGCGCAAGGTCCGCCGGATCGGCGACGGATCGGTGATCGCGGGCTTTGCCGGGGCGACCGCCGATGCCTTCACCCTGTTCGAGCGGCTGGAAAAGAAGCTTGAGGCCCACCGCGGCCAGCTGATGCGCGCGGCGGTGGAACTGGCCAAGGACTGGCGCACCGACAAATACCTCAGGAACCTTGAGGCGCTGATGATCGTGGCCGACAAGGACGTGCTGCTGATCCTGACCGGCAATGGCGACGTGCTGGAACCCGAAGAGGGTATCGCCGCGATCGGATCGGGCGGCAACTATGCCCTGTCCGCCGCCAAGGCGCTGACCGACTACGAGCAAGACCCCGAAAAGATCGCCCGCCGCGCGATGGCGGTGGCGGCCGAAGTCTGCGTCTTCACCAATGACCGCGTGACTGTGGAGACGATCTGATCCCATGACCGAAAACCTGACCCCCAAGGCGATCGTCGCCGCGCTGGACGAGCACATCATCGGCCAGGCCGAAGCCAAGAAGGCCGTGGCCGTCGCGCTGCGCAACCGCTGGCGCCGCCAGCGCCTGTCGGCCGAACTGCGCGACGAGGTGACGCCCAAGAACATCCTGATGATCGGGCCGACCGGCTGCGGCAAGACCGAGATTTCGCGCCGCCTGGCGAAGCTGGCCGACGCGCCCTTCGTCAAGGTCGAGGCGACCAAGTTCACCGAGGTCGGCTACGTCGGCCGCGATGTCGAACAGATCGCCCGCGATCTGGCCGAGGAGGCGATCCGGCTGGAAAAGGATCGCCGCCGCGAAGCCGTGCGCGATGCCGCTGAAAAGGCGGCGATGGACCGGCTGCTGAAGGCGCTGGTCGGCGATGGCGCAAGCGAGGCTACCCGCGAGAGCTTCCGCCAGCGGATCGCCGAAAAGGCCATGGATTCGACCGAGGTGGAAATCGAGGTCGAGGACGCGCCGAACATGCCGTTCGAGCTGCCCGGAATGGGCGGCAACATGGGCATGATCAACCTGTCCGACATGATGTCGAAGGCGATGGGCAAGCAGAACCTCAAGCGGCGCAAGCTCAAGGTGCCCGACGCCTGGGCCAAGCTGGTCGATGAGGAAGCCGAAAAGCGCATGGACCAGGACGATGTCGCCCGGGTCGCGCTGGCCAATGCCGAAACCAACGGGATCGTCTTCATCGACGAGATCGACAAGATCGCGGTCAGCGACGTGCGCGGCGGATCGGTCTCACGCGAAGGGGTGCAAAGGGACCTTCTGCCGCTGATCGAGGGTACCACCGTGGCCACCAAGTATGGCCCGATGAAGACCGACCACGTGCTGTTCATCGCTAGCGGCGCCTTCCACGTGGCCAAGCCTTCGGACATGTTGCCCGAACTGCAGGGCCGCCTGCCGATCCGGGTCGAGCTGAAGGCACTTTCCGAAGACGATTTCGTCCGCATCCTCAGTGAAACCCGCGCCAACCTGGTCGAACAGTACCGGGCGCTGCTTGGCACCGAAAAGGTCACCATCGACTTCACGCCCGAGGCGATCCGCGCGGTGGCCAGGATTGCCTGTCAGGTCAACGAAGCGGTCGAGAATATCGGTGCCCGCCGGTTGCAGACGGTGATGGAAAAGCTGCTCGAGGAACTGAGCTTCGAAGCCGAAGACCGCGCGGGCGAGACGGTGTCGATCGACGAAGCCTATGTCAGCGCCCGGCTGGCCGGGCTGGCCAGGGACACCGATCTTTCGAAGTACATTCTGTAATCTGACCTCCATCGATTGCTGCCTGCCGTTCGTCGAGCGGCGGGCGTGGTCGATTGATCGGGCGGATCGCCGTGCTAGGCTGATCCGGTAACCGGGGAGACTATGATGATCCGCAAAGGTCTTGGGCTGGGCAGCGTCGTTGCCGCGCTGGCACTGATGGCGCCGGCATTGCTTGAAGCGAAGCCGCAGGCCGCGCCGGCCGCGCAGCAGGCCGCGATCAAGGCGCCGCCGATCGCCTTTACCGAATGGACCCTGCCCAACGGGCTGAAGGTCATCGCGATTCCCGACAAGACCAGCGCCAACGTGATGGTCTCGGTCTGGTATGCAGTCGGATCGAAGCACGATCCCGAAGGGCGATCGGGCTTTGCCCACCTGTTCGAACATATTCTCAGCCGCAAGACCGAGAACATGCCCTACAACATGATCAACCGCCTGACCGAGGATGTCGGCGGGGTGCGCAATGCCAGCACCAGCGATGATCGCACGAACTATTACGAAATCGTCCCGGCGCAGTATCTGGAAACGCTGCTGTGGACCCATGCCGAACGCATGGCCCGCCCGGTGGTTGATGCCGAGGTGTTCGAACGCGAACGCTCGATCGTCAAGGAAGAGCTGCGCCAGCGGATCCTGGCGCCGCCCTATGGCCGGCTGCGGCTGATCTTTGCCGAGAATGCCTTTGACCGCCTGCCCCAGCGCCGCCCGGGGATCGGCTCGCTCGAACAGCTCAATTCGGCCAAGCTCGACGATGCCCGGGCCTTTCATCAGGCCTTCTATGGCCCCGATACCGCGACGATGATCGTATCGGGCAATTTCGATCCGGCGCAGCTGCGCAGCCTGGTGGACAAGTATTTCGGTGCGATTCCGCGCCGGGCCAAGCCGGTATCGCTGGCGATTGCCGGGGTGGAACCGCCGCGCACCGCGCCGCGCCGGGTCGATGCCACCGCGCCCAACGTGCCGCTGCCGCTGGTCGGCTATCAATGGAAGCTGCCCGGCGCGCTTTCGCCCGATCGCCCGGCGCTGGAAGTGCTGGGTGCGATCATGGCGCGCGGCGATAACAGCCGGCTGAACCAGGCGCTGGTGCGCAGCGGCAAGGCGGTCAGCGCCCAGCAATCGTTCGACTTCTCGCGCGAGGGCGGCAGCGGCTTGCTCGCCGCCATGCTGGGTCAGGGCCAGTCGCAGGATGAAGTGGCCGGGCTGCTGGCCGGCGAAGTGGCGCGGCTGCGTACCACACCGGTCAGTCAGGCCGAACTGGCCGAAGCCCGCAATGAACTGATCGCGGATTCGCTGCGTGCCCGCGAAACGCCGCAGGGCCGCGCTTTCGAACTGGGCGAGGAACTGGCGATCACCGGCGACCCGCTGGCGGCCGATCGGCGGCTGGCTGCGCTGGGCCGGGTCACCGCCGCCGATGTCCAGCGGGTCGCGCAGAAATACCTGACCGCCAATTCGTGGGTGGAAATCCGCTATGGCGCGGGGACCGATAATCCCGCTGCCTATGCCAACCCGGCCAAGATGCCCACTTTCGGCAGTGTCCCGCCGCCTATGGGCGAGCCGCGCGTGCTGCGTGATGAGGCAAGCCGTCAGGCGCCGCCCAGTCCCGGTACCCGCCCGGCGGTTGCCGCCCCGGCGGTGGTGGAAGCCCGGCTGGCCAATGGCATCCCGCTGGTCATGGCCCGCACCGGCTCGGTGCCGGTGGCGACTTTCAGCGTCCTGTTCCCCGGCGGCAGCGCCACCGATCCGCGCGACAAGGCCGGACTGGCCTCGCTCGCGGCAGGCCTTGCCACCGAAGGCACCGCCAGCCGCAGCGCCGAACAGATCGCCGCGCGGTTCGAAAGTCTGGGCGCGCAGGCCAACATCGTCGCCGGGCCCGAAGGCACCATGCTGACCGTTTCGGCCCCCACCGCCAACCTGCCGCAGGCGGCCGAAGTGCTGGCCGATATTGCCCGCAATGCCAGCTATCCGGCCAGCTCGTTCGATCGTGAGCGCAAACGCGCGGTCAGCGGTCTGCAGGCCGCGCTGAAGGATCCGGCATCGCTGGGCGGCATGGCCCTGATGCCCTTGCTCTATGGCTCGGCACCCTATGGCATGCAGGGCGGCGGCACGATTGCCAGCCTGGGCCGGATCACCCGGGAAGACCTGGTCGCGCACCGCCAGCAGAACTGGCATCCGGGCGTGGCCCGCGTGCTGATCAGCGGCGGGATTGATCCGGCCGCTGGCAAGGCGCTGGCCGAACGGCTGCTTGGCAGCTGGCAGGTGGAAACCCCTGCGCCGGCTCCGGTCAGTGACCGCGCCGGTCCGGCCCAGCCGGCCCGGACCGTGGTGATCGACCTGCCCGGCGCCGGCCAGGCCGCAGTCTTCGTCGCGGCCCGCGGGGTCGGGCGCGGGGACCA
Source organism: Novosphingobium sp. (assembly GCF_020852455.1). GTDB lineage: Bacteria > Pseudomonadota > Alphaproteobacteria > Sphingomonadales > Sphingomonadaceae > Novosphingobium. The sequence continues at coordinate 8,757 of NZ_JADZAT010000003.1, read as the reverse complement.
GGATTTCTATGCGCTGCAACTCGCCAATTCGGTGCTGGGCGCCGGTTCGAACGGCTGGCTGTTCGAAGAAGTGCGGACCAAGCGCGGGCTCAGCTATGGCGCCTACAGCTCGTTCGCGACCCGCGCCCAGGCCGGGCTGCTGGTCGCCAGTTCGCAGACCAAGAACGAAAGCGCTGCCGATGTGGTCAAGGTCATGCTTGAACAGCTGGCACGGCTGGGCAGCGAAACGATCGGCGAGGATGCGCTGCAGAAACGGCGGCTGTTCCTGGCCGGCGGCACCCAGCGCGCGCTGGAAACCAGCAACGGCTTTGCCGGGGTGATCGGATCGCTGATCCAGCAGGGGCTGCCGCCCGCTGAGGCCTTTGCCTATGCCGACCGGCTGGCGGGGGTGAACCCGGCCGCGGTCAAGGCGGTGGCCGGACGCTATGTCCTGCCGGGATCGGCGACCGTGGTGGTGGTGGGCGATGCCGCCAAATTCATCGAACCGCTGCGCGCGCTGCGCAGCGATGTGGTGGTGATCAAGGCCAGCGAGGTGGACTTCGCCAGCCCCGGCCTGAAGGGCAGCTGACCATGGCATACGAGACCCCCGAAGATCGCCCGGTCTACCGGCTGCTCACCGGCAAGGATGACCGCGCCTTTTGCGAGCGCGTGTCCGAAGCGCTGGAGCAGGGCTGGCGGCTCTATGGCTCGCCCAGCATGGCGTGGGATGAAGGCCACCTGTGCATGAAGGTTGCTCAGGCGGTGGTCTGGGGTGAAGCGGACGTGGTGAAGGACTGATCCGCAGGCAGCTTCACTCCGCCGCCTCCGCAGCTTCCTCGATCGCTTCGGCCTGCCGCGCCCACATTTCGGCATAGAGCCCGGCCTTGCGCAGCAACTGCGCATGGGTGCCCTGTTCGGCCAGCTGGCCATCGTTCAGCACCAGGATCCGGTCGGCATCGGCCACGGTTGACAGGCGGTGCGCGATCGAGAGCGAGGTGCGCCCCTCGGCGACCGCGTGCAGGGTGGTGAGGATTTCCTGTTCGGTGCGGGTGTCGAGCGCGCTGGTCGCCTCGTCCAGCAGCAGGATCGGCGGGTTCTTGACCAGCGTGCGGGCGATCGCGACGCGCTGTTTCTCCCCGCCTGACAGCTTGAGCCCGCGCTCACCCACTTCGGTTTCGAAGCCTTGCGGCAGCCGGTCGATCAGCCCCATCAGTGCGGCCTTGCGCGCGGCCTCTTGCACTTCGGCCATGCCGGCTCCGTCGCGGCCATAGGCGATGTTGTAGCCGATGCTTTCGTTGAACAGCACCGAATCCTGCGGAACGATCCCCAGCGCCCGGCGCAGGCTTTCCTGCGTCACGGTGCGGATATCCTGTCCGTCGATCAGGATCCGCCCGCTCCACGGATCATAGAAGCGGAACACCAGCCGCGCGATCGTGCTCTTGCCAGCACCCGAAGGACCGACCAGCGCGACCTGCCAGCCGGCTGGTACTTCAAAGCTCAACCCTTTCAGGATCGTCCGGTCCGGCTCATAGCCGAAGACCACGTTGTCGAAGGTCAGTGTCGGCTGGGTGATCACCAACGCGGGGGCACCGGGGGCGTCCTGCACTTCCACCTCGGTATCGATCAGGCGGAACATCTCGGCCATGTCGATCAGGCCCTGGCGGATCGTGCGATAGACCATCCCCAGCATGTCGAGCGGGCGGAACAGCTGGGTCAGGTAGGTCTGTACGAAGACCAGCTGGCCGGCAGTATATTCGCCCTTGGCCCAGCCCCACACAGTCAGCGCCAGCGCGCCAGCCATCAACAGGTTCACCACCAGCGCCTGCGCGATGTTGAGCAGGCCCAGGCTGTTCTCGCTTTTCACCGCGGCTTCGGCATAGGCGCTGGTCGCTTCGGCATAGCGGGCCAGCTCGCGGCCTTCGGCATTGAAGTATTTCACCGTTTCATAGTTCAGCAGCGAATCGACCGACCGGGCGAGCGCCTGACCATCCAGCCGGTTCATCTTTTCGCGCAGCGCGGTGCGCCATTCGGTGATCGCGCGGGTCACCCAGATATAGGCAGCCACGGCGATTCCCGTGGCGATCACCAGCGGCCAGCCGAAGTTGAGGTAGAAGATTACCGCCACGCCCAGCAGCTGGATCACCGTGGGGGCGATGTTGAACAGCATGAAATAGAGCATCACGTCGATGCTCTTGGTGCCGCGGTCGATCACCTTGGTCACCTCGCCGGTGCGGCGGGCCAGGTGAAAGCGTAGCGACAGCCGGTGCAGCTGGCCAAAGACATGTTCGGCCAGTTGCCGCGTGGCATCCTGGCCAACCCGTTCGAACACGATGTTGCGCAGGTTGTCGAACACCACCCCGCCGAACCGGCCAGCCGAATAGGCCAGCACATAAAGCAGCGCGAAGGTCAGCACCCGCGCGCCGGTGATGTTCATCGCATCAACCGCCCATTTCAGCAGGTAGGGCAGTACGAACTGTGTGGCGATCGAGGCCAGCACCAGCAGCACCGCACCGCTGATCCGCCAGCGCAGCGCGGGATTATCGCGCGGCCACAGATAGGGCAGGAACCGCCGCAGCGTGTCCCAGCCCTGGTGGTGGGCAAGGCTGGTCGGGTCGACGGGCTGGTCGGGCGGCATGCGCTTCATTTAGGCTGCGCCCGGCCAAATGCCAGCCCGATCAGTTGCGGTAGGCGTCCTTGGGCAGATCGAAGTAAATGCGCCGCGTCGAGAAATCGATCGCAACCCGGTCCAGCGCACGCAGATCGCGCATGCCAAGGAACAGGGCGGGCTTCTTGTCGAGGCCCAGCACCTTGAACGGCGGGGAATCGGCATAGGCGATCACCACATTGCCGAAGTTCATGTCATTGATCTGGAGATTGCCCGCCAGTCCCAGATCGGCGGTGATCTCCTGACCGGTCACACTCTTGAGCTGCATCGTGCCGCTGCGCCCGCGCCGTGACAGGGCCTTTTGCAAGGCCCGGTTGCCAATCGAATATTCGGCGCCGGTATCGATCACCACACTGACCCGCACACCATCGACCACCGCATCGGCCATGATCAGCTGGCCAGAGCGTCGCCGCGCGGTGACGACAATCTCGAACCCGCGATTTCCGCCCAGCACGCCGGCATCATCCACGGCCATGGTGCCCTTGCGAAAATCGATCTGCACCCGCTGTCCCTGCAGGCTGTCGAGCCCCAGGATCCCGTCGGCACCGATGTGCGGGGCGGGCAGCAGCGGGGTCAGCAGGCTGTAGAAGCTGCGCCGGCCCAGCCCGATCTCGTCCACCGTAACCGTATCAACCTCGGAAATGCCGGCCACACCGATCAGCCGCACCTTCCGCTGGGGCTGAAGCGAAAGCTTGCCGGCCAGCGCGATGCTGAGCACGGTGTTCTGCGCGCCGGTGTCGATCAGGAAGTCATACGGTCCATTCGCGCCGATCCGCACCGGTACGGTCATCCGGTCATGCCGGTCTTCGGACACCTGCACCACGTCCACTTCGCTTGCCGGAACCCCGGCCTGCTGGCTGCTCAGGACCGGAAACATCGCCGCGATCGGTAGAAGCGGAGCGATCAGTGAACTGGCTGGCATCGGCCTTCTCCCTTTTGCCAGCACGGTATCATGGCGGGGCAGGGGGCGCCATGCAGTCCGTCGAAAGGCGCATTTGCCTTTGCTTAACACGCATTTGCTATGCGCAAATGATGGAATCCCTGCCGCAAAGAGCCTTGCGCAAGCTGCGCGAATGGCAATTCAACCGCGCTGCCCGCGCGGTGCTTGATACCCCTGCGCTGCGGACCGGCGAGGATGGGTTGGTGATCTTCTCGATGATCGGCACCCGGGTGCTGGTACCCTATCTGGTCGCGGCCAAGTCGTTTCACGCCCATCTCGGGCAGGGCCGTTTCGCGATCCTTGACGATGGCACGCTGACTGCGGCGGACCGGGCAGTGCTGGCTGTGCATCTCGATGCGCCGCTGATCCTCTCGATCGCCGATGTCGATCGCGGCGATTGCCCCAAGGGCGGTTGCTGGGAACGGTTGCTCAGTCTGCTTGCGCTGCGTCAGGGTGACTATGTGATCCAGCTCGATTCCGACACCGTGACCTTGGGGCCGGTGCCTGAAGTGGCTGCGGCGATCGCTGCGGGACGCAATTTCACCCTGAAGGGCGATGAGAGTTCGCGCTGGCAGCCCGCCGGGGCCTTTGCCCGGGATCTGGCTACTGTTCCCGAAAGCGCTCATGTTCAGGCCCGGATCGAGGCCGCGATGGACCGGATCGATGCCGGCCTGCCCAAGCCGGTACACTATGTTCGCGGCTGCGCAGGCTTCGCCGGGTTTGCGCCGGGCGGGCTTGGCCGCGAAGTCGCCGATGCCTTCAGCCGTGAGGCGACCGCCATGCTGGGCGCAGCCAAGTGGGCGCAGTGGGGCAGCGAGCAGGTGATGTCGAACGTGATCGTCGCGAACGAGGGAGAGCCGCTGCTGCTGCCCTATGATCGCTATATGAACTATTGGGGCGAGCCAGACCTGGGCGCGGCATCGGTTGCGCATTTTCTGGGCACCTGCCGGTTCGAACGCGGAATGTACCGCCGTGCCGCGCTCAGAGCGATTGCTGCGTTGGGCTGATCAGGGCAGTTCGCGAAAGAACGGATCGATCCGCGCATCGACCTTTCGGGCGAACCAGGCACCGCTGGCCCTGATTGCAGGCAGATCGGATCGGGTCAGGACGCGCGGGCTTGATGCGCCGGCCGGAAAGTCGATGAACCGGCGATAGGGCTGAAGGCGCGGGCCATGATGCCGGGCCAACGATGTCGGAACAGCATGTTCGTCAGCACAGACCGTGCCCTTGAGGCGGCCGCTCTCAACCAGCAGATCAAGATCGGCAAGCGTACTGCGCAGCGCCGCCTCGGGCAGGCTCCACCAGCACGAACCCTTGTGCCACGGACCCAGCGGGCGATCACGTTCGCGTCCCAGCGCTTTGTTCACGCTGCCAATGATGCGTGAAGCCCGGCGCAGTTCCCAGGTCAGGGCATAGGCCAGCCGGTCGCGTGCGGGATCGAGCCGCAGCCAGCGCGTGTCGAAGCGGTACTGCTGCATCCGCTCTTCCTGTTCAAGCGCAATTGCCTCGGCAAAGCATGCGCCGGACGGCGCCTGGGCGATATCGGCTTGGATGGCGTCGCGCGATGCTACAGGCCAGTCCACGCCGCTGAGTGTATGGGCATAGTCGCAGCCCAGTTCGAGTGCCCTGGCGATTAGCCGGCGGGCAGCCTCGACCTGGCTCCAGTGCCCCCAGATGACCCGGACCGGATCGGGCAGCAGGTGGACGCGGGAATCGTCGGACAATGCGCTGCCGCGCAATTCGCGCCACAGTGCGGAACCGGCATCGACATGGACAATGGCGATATCATCGGCCCCCGGCGGCAGCAGGGCCGCCAGCAAGTGCTCCAGCCCGACGCGATCCTCGTGCGCCATCACCAGATAGGCCATCCGCATCGCAGGTCAGGCCTGTTCGCCGACGGGTCGGCCTGGCGACAATTTTGACAGTCCCAGCCGTACTTCGCGCCACAGCGGGTGGCTGACCAGCGGCAGAGTGACGAACCAGCAGGCAACTCCGGCCAGGCTCAGCCCCAGCAACATTGCAAAACCCATGTCAGGTGCAAACCAGCCCAGCTGGCGCGAGAGTAGCAGCGGGACGCCGGCAGCGAGCGCACAGAGCCCGCTGCGCAGATAGACCGAAGCCAGGCTGGCCAGGTTCAGCTTGAGCAGGCGGCTGATGAACACGGCATAGATCGCGCACCAGATCGCTCCGGCCGCCAGACGGCTCTGCGCTGCGGCTTCCAGCCCCCACAAACAGAACCCGGCCAGAATCGCGATCGTGATCGCCGTATCGGCCAGATTGACCCAGACCAGCGTCTTGATCCGGCCCAGCAGGATCGGAATGTCCATCTGCAGCGGGATCGCCATGAAGAACAGTTCTGCCAGAGCCGTCCAGCGCAGCAGCGGTGCCACTTCCATCCAGTTGGGACCATAGAGCAGATAGACCAGCGGTTCGGCGGCCAGTGCCATGCCAATCGCCGCAGCCCATTGCAGTCCGGTGTTGCAGGCCACCAGATGAAGGTAGGGTTCGACCAGGTCTTCCCCGGCATCGCGCTTCTTCGCGAAGGCAGGATAGAACACCCCGCTGATCGAACCGACCACCAGCATCGACATCTGCCCGGCCAGCGCGCTGGCGCGGGTGAACAGCCCGGTCGCGGTCAGGCCCAGCAGGCGTCCGACGATCAGGTCCTGGCTACGCATCCCGATCGCGCCCGACAGACTGATCGCGAAGGACGAGCCGCCGAAGCTGATCATCGGGCGAACGATCGTCAGGTCGCGGGGGCGACGCGGCCAGACCGGCCGAAGCAGCTGGACAATGCCCAGGCGGGTCAGCGCGGTGGCCAGCATGCCCCAGGCCAGCGCAGCCGGCCCGGCGCCGGCGGCAGCGGCGGCTACCGCGGTGATCCCGCCCACCAGCGCCGATCCGGCATTGGCGTACAGCAGCGATTTGAGATCCAGTGCGCGCAGCAGCAGCGCACTGGGCACGATCGCCAGCGGCGAAAGCGCATAGGATGCGGCAATGATCAGCATCAGCCCGGTCAGCCCTGGCTGGTCATAGAACTGCGCCAGGGGCCAGGCAGCCAGTGCCACGGCCAGGGCCACCAGCCAGCCGATCCCCACTGCCACGGCGGCATAGTCGCGGACATGATCCTCGCGCATTTCGGGCTGGCCGGTCACGAACCGGCTGATCCCCATGTCCTGAAAGATCGAAACCATCATGGCGGCGGCCAGCGCGATCGAGAACAGCCCGACATCGGCGGGCAGCAGGTACAGCCGCGAGATGATTACACTGGTCGCGAACTGGATCGCGAAGCTCGCGTACTGCGAGACCAGCGACCACAGCGCGGCGCGACGCACGCTCATCGGATCAGGCGCCGGCCAGCGCGGCGACAAGCTTCAGCGCGCGGCGCGGCTCGCCAAAGCGCACCAGCCGGGCGGCAGTGCGCCACAGTTCGGCACCGCGCCCGCCTTCGCCGACATGTTCGAGCAGCAGGTCGAAACCCTGCCCGGTCATTTCGCTGCGTGAATAGAGCAAGGCGCGCGCCACGTGCGCGCGCACTTCGCCGGCAACGCCCTTGCGGCCGAATACCGTATCGAGTTGCTCGATCGGGGGCAGGGCATCGAGGTGTTCGGTCGGATCGGGCCGGCCGGCAACGCGCTCGGCATAGGCCAGGCGCGAAACCGCGACGCCGATCTGCTGCTCCAGCGCGTGCCGGTTCGATACCTGTCCTGCATAGTGCCGATAGCGCAGCAGCCGTTCGGGCAGGTTGGCGATCTTCGTCCGATGCGCCAGACGCAGCCACAGGTCATAGTCTTCACAGTGACGGAAGGCAGCATGATAGCCGCCGGCCGCGAGCACCACGTCGCGGCGATACATCACCGTCGGATGCGCCAGCAGCGGACCGTTGCTGGCAATGTGGGCGATGAAAGCCTCATGGCTCAGTGGATGTTCGGCGGTGTCGAGCGGGAAGGCCTGGCCGTTCTCGTCGATATCAAAAGTGAGGCTGCCCACCACGCCATGATCGGGCTGCGCGGCCAGGAAGGCGATCTGGCGCTCGAAGCGTTGCGGCGCGCAGACATCATCGGCATCCATCCGCGCAATCAGCGGCGCCCGGGCTTCGGCCAGCAGCTGGTTGAGCGAGGTGACCAGACCGCGGTTCTCACGCGCGATCACCCGGATGCGCGAATCAGCCGCAGCATGCCGGTTGATGATCTCCAGGCTGGAATCGCGCGAGCCGTCGTCGAGAATCAGCAGCTCGAAGTCGTGCCAGGTTTGGTCCAGCACACTTTGAATCGCCTCGGCGAGGAATCGCTCGCCATTGTAAACGCTCATCGCGACCGAGATGGCGGGTTGGGACATGAACTACGCAAATCCTTGATTTTCCGGGGCGCCGGGCCCCTGCATGCGGCATTCTTCCTAGCCGAACAGGGTAAACAATCCGTGTTCGCGCGCGCATTCGTGTGAGCGTGCCGCAAAACGCGGATTAGGAACTTGGCAACCTGATCGGGCAGCATCCTTGCTCAAAAACGGCAGATTTCTGCGCCTTTCAAAAATTTTGAAATAAAATTGCAAAAAGGCGTTGACCGAATCAAGGGGCAGGCTTAGAGGCCCGTTCACCGGACGGGAACGCCGCTTCAAAACGGCAGAAACGCTCTGGTCGCCAACACAGTCGGACAACAGTCCCCCGGTCTCGAAATCGGGGAGCTAAGGTTGTCCGCCTCGTTTTGTCGGTGGCTCTTTGACATTGTCGGTTTTAGATGAAGGGACATGTGGGCGACGGCGCCCCGTCCGGCGAGCTTCAGGCTCCGGGTACGGGTTGTTTAAGTCGTTACCTCATATGTCCTTCGTATCCATTACGTTTGACAAGTGCAGGTATCGGCTCCTGAAGTTCGATGCTGCGGTCGGCGGGTTTACCCGTGCCGCAACCATCGTGACACAAACTTGAGAGTTTGATCCTGGCTCAGAACGAACGCTGGCGGCATGCCTAACACATGCAAGTCGAACGAGACCTTCGGGTCTAGTGGCGCACGGGTGCGTAACGCGTGGGGATCTGCCCTTTGCTTCGGAATAACAGTTAGAAATGACTGCTAATACCGGATGATGACTTCGGTCCAAAGATTTATCGCCGAGGGATGGGCCCGCGTAGGATTAGCTAGTTGGTGGGGTAATGGCCTACCAAGGCGACGATCCTTAG
>NZ_JADZAT010000002.1 GCF_020852455.1 Novosphingobium sp. | reverse complement strand
CGCGCCGCCGTCAAGCGGGAGAGTGCCATCCGGCTGGCCTTGAGTTCCATCGCCACGCTTGCGCGCCTTGCTCTGAAAGAAGGCAGCGCCGCGCTTGCGCCACGCCTCCTTCTTTTGGGCATCGCTGCTTTCCGCAATGACAAGCAGCGCACCGGCCAGCGTCTCGGCGTCGGTCGCATCGGCCCCGGTGGCGATCACCAGTTCGCCAAGCTGTTGCACGCGGCGTTCCTTCAGTTGCCTTGCCTTATCGGCAAGCGCCTTCAGTTCCGAATCAAAGTCACGGGGTTTGCGCATCTTCTGTCTCCATCGAGAGGTGATGCGCTGATGATAATATCTATGTTCTCCCAATGCTGTAGAGTCGTCGAGACGGCCTGATATTGAATAGTCCCGAGCAGGATTTTATCATGGGAGGGCGCGCTTATACGTCGTGCCGACGTGGCGCTCATGGCGTAGATGGATTGCCGTCATGGCGATCTTCCATCTCTCCGTCAAAGTCATTAGCCGGTCGAGCGGGCGCAGCGCCGTGGCCGCCGCAGCCTATCGCGGAGCCGAGCGGCTGCACGACGAACGGCTCGACCGCGACCATGATTTCACCAACAAGGACGGGGTCGTCCATTCCGAAGTGATGCTGCCGGAAGGCGCGCCGGAGGAGTTTGCCGACCGCGAAAAGCTATGGAATGCCGTCGAGGCTGCCGAGAAACGCAAGGATGCGCAGCTCTCCCGCGAGGTCGAATTTGCCATTCCGCGCGAGCTGACCAAGGAACAGGGCATTGAGCTGGCGCGCGACTTTGCCGAGGTCGAGTTCGTAGAAAAGGGCATGATCGCCGATCTCAATGTCCATTGGGATATTGGCGCGGACGGCCAGCCCAAGCCCCACGCCCATGTCATGCTCACCATGCGCGAGGTCGGGAAAGATGGGTTCGGCACGAAGGTGCGCGAGTGGAACAAGGCAAGCCAAGTCGAGCAATGGCGCGAGCGCTGGGCCGAACATGTCAACGAGCGCCTTGCCGAACTCGATATCGATGCGCGGATCGATCACCGCAGCCTGGAGGCGCAGGGCATTGCGCTGGAACCGCAGGACAAGATCGGCCCCGCCGCTTCGCGCATGGGCGTGCGCGGACTTGAGGCCGAACGGATCGAGGAACACCGCGCTGTCGCGCAGCGCAACGGCGAGCGGATCATCGGCAATCCCAAGGTCGCCCTCGACGCGATCACGCACAGCCAAGCCACGTTCACGGGCCGTGACCTAGCGATGTTCGTGCACCGGCACAGCGACGGGAAAGAGCAGTTCGATCTGGCAATGAGCGCGGTGCGCGGCTCGCCTGATATGATTGCGCTGGGCAAGGACGGACGCGGCGAGGACCGGTTCACATCGCGGCAGATGATCGAGACCGAACAGCGGCTTGAGCGAGCAACGGATTTGCTTGCGGAACGACAACGGCATCCGGTTCAAGGCTCAGGCCGGGAAGAAGCGCTGGCGCGCGCGGCGGAACGCGGGCTGGCGCTATCCGGCGAGCAATGCGCAGCGTTCGAGCATGTGACCGATAATCGCGGCCTCAGCGTTGTCGTCGGCTATGCCGGGACCGGCAAAAGCGCGATGCTGGGCGTGGCGCGCGAGGCCTGGGAAAGCGCTGGCTATACCGTTCGCGGTGCCGCCCTGTCCGGCATTGCAGCCGAGGGGCTGGAGCATGGTTCCGGCATCGCTTCGCACACCATCGCCAGCCTTGAGCATCAGTGGGGCCAAGGCCGCGAATTGCTCACGTCGCGCGACGTGCTGGTGATCGATGAAGCAGGCATGGTCGGCACGCGCCAGATGGAGCGCGTGCTGTCCCATGCCGCCGATGCGGGCGCGAAAGTGGTGCTGGTTGGCGACCCGCAGCAGCTCCAGGCCATCGAAGCGGGAGCCGCCTTCCGCGTGATCCACGAACGGCACGGCGGCGTCGAAATCAGCGAGGTGCGCCGCCAGCATGACGGCTGGCAGCAGGACGCCACGCGGCACCTTGCCACCGGACGCACCGGACTTGCCATTCAGGCCTATGGCGAGCGCGATATGGTGCATGCCGCCGAAACGAGGGAAGCGGCACGCGGCGAGCTGATCGAGCGCTGGGACCGTGACCGGCAGGCCAGCCCCGGCGATACACGGATCATTCTCACCCACACCAATGACGAAGTGCGCGGGCTCAATGAGGCGGCGCGCGGACGACTGCGCGCAAGTGGCGACCTGGGCAACGACATGACCATCCGCGCCGAGCGCGGCGAGCGTCAGTTCGCCAGCGGCGACCGTATCATGTTCCTGCGCAACGAGCGGAGTATTGGCGTCAAGAACGGCACGCTGGGCACCGTCGAGCAGGTGACACCGCAACGCATAGCCGTGCGCACCGATGATGGCCGCAGTGTCGCTTTCGACACCAAGGATTATGCGCACCTCGATCACGGCTATGCCGCCACGATCCACAAGGCGCAGGGCATGACAGTCGACCGCGCCCATGTGCTGGCCACGCCGGGTATGGACAGCCACGGAGCTTACGTTGGCATGTCGCGCCACCGCGACGGCTTGGCATTGCACTATGGCCGTGACGACTTCGCCGATCAGTCAAAGCTTGTCCGCACGCTCAGCCGCGAGCGCGGCAAGGACATGGCGAGCGACTACAAGCCCGAGCAGCAGTTTGCCGAACGGCGCGGCATCACCTTCCGCGAACGCATTGTCGAGATTGCCCGGCAACTGCCGGAACGGGCGAAGTCGATCTTCGCCGGATTCCGTCCGCAAGCGCAGAAGCTCGAAGTCTTGCCGACCGAACAGACCGGGCTGTCTGACCCGCGCCGAGCAATCGAACGCTATGCCCGTGCCGCCGCCGACATTGGCCAGATGCGCGAGCAGAATTTACCCATCCTGCCACACCAGCGCGACGCGCTGGAGAAAGCCGGGAAGGCTCTCGACACAATCCGGCCCCATGCCGCCGCCGATCTTGTCAGCGCAATGCAGCGCCAGCCGGAGTTGGCGCGCGAGGCCGCCGATGGCCGCACTCAGGGCGCAATGCGCGCCATGCAGCTTGAAGCCGAAATCCGCGTCGATCCGGCGCAGCGCGCCGACCGGTTCGTCAATGACTGGCAGCGGCTGGGGCGGCTTCGGGAAACGATGCAGCAGCGCGGCGACACGAACGGAGCGCGCCAGGTCTCCAGCCGTATGGTCGATATGACGAAGGGCCTGGAGCGGGACGCGCAAGTCGAATCCCTGGTGCGCGGACGTGCGCACGAACTTGGCGTCAAACCAGAACTCGGTCGCGATCTGGCCCGCGACCTTGCCGCTTCCGTGACCATGGAGCGGAGCCGGTCAATCGGCATGGGCCTGTAGGAGAAACGAAATGGAAAATGCGCAAGCCGATGACGTCGAACTGGAACTGGACCTTGAGCCGGAACCCGATCCTCCCGCCCCGGAGGCCGCAAGCGATCCCGCCGCCGAAGCGTTCGCCCGCCTTGAAGGCGAACTGGCCCTGATGCGCCGCGCCGTGCAGCACCTTGCCGCCGAGCGCGCGGACATTGTGATACCCGACTACGGCACGACACTGACAGACATGGCCAAGCGATTGGGTGCAATCTCACGCGGCATCAACACCATCGCCGACCACCCTGCTATGCAGTTGACGCCCGATAGCCTTGGGGCGCGCATTGAAGCCGTGGCGGAATCGGCGCGGCGATCGGATCACGACAGAATCAAACAGGCACGGGCGGACATGGACCATGCGACGCGGGACTTGCGCTCTCTCACCGCACAGGCGCGAACAGCAGGCGAGCAGCGTCAGCAGCTCTTCCAGGTGGCAGGTGGCTGTGTGCTCGCCGGGATATTCCTCTGGTCATTCCTTCCCGGCACCATCGCCCGCGCCATGCCAGATAGCTGGAACTGGCCGGAGCGCATCGCTACCCGGATGGTTGGCGCATCTTCGATATGGGACGCGGGAGCACGGTTGATGCAGGCTGGTGATCCACAGGCATGGAACGCGCTGCTTCATGCCGCCGACATCCAGCGCGATAACCGGGATGCTATTGAGGCTTGCAGGAAGTCCGCCGCAACTTCGCGACAGCCCGTCCGCTGCGCGGTCAGGATTCGGGCGGAGCGCTAACCGGAAGAAGCACAAGACCCGTCCGAACCAACCTTGCCTGAGCAATAGCGACTCCAAGCCTCCATCAGCTTTACCCGTGCGCCCGGCTGACCCGGTGCGCCAAGATAGGTCGTGCGGCGATACGCTGCCTGCACCGCGTCGGGCGTCTTATGTGCCAGTGCTGCCTCCACCACGGCGTCGGCAAAGCCCTCATTCGCGGCCCAGTCAGTGAAGGCGGATCGGAACCCGTGAACGTGGAACGGCTCGCTCATGTCACGCAGCACCTTGAGTAACGTCATATCGGACATCGCGTTGCCCGCCACACCGGGGAAAACAACGTCGGTTCCTTCCAGTCGCAGGGCGTCGGCCTTCGCCAACACCGCCAAAGCCGCGTCAGAGAGTGGAACCATGTGTGACTTGGCACGCTTCATATGATCGGCGGGAATCGTCCACAAACGGCCATCGAGGTCAAACTCGGGCCATGTCGCCAGACGGACTTCCTGCGACCGCGTGCCGGTGAGGATGAGTAGTTCCAACGCCAGCCGCCCATAGGACGGTTTGCGCCGTAATGCGGTCATAAACTGCGGAACAGCGACATAGGGCATGGCTTTGCGGTTTTGCCGCTGCTTGACCTGACGCGGCAGCCCGCGCCCGGCTTTCAGACTGCTATTGCTCGATGGCGCTTCGGTCGAGCGCCATCCCTTGGCGTGTGCATAGTCCAGCACTGCGCAAATCCGATTCCGTACTTGGCGAGCTGTTTCCGGAATCTCCTGCCAGATTGGCGTTAGAACCGAGATGATGTCGGCAGCCGTAATGCCGCCAGTCGGAATGTCGCCCAGCTTCGGGAATGCGTAATTTTCCAGACTGGCGAGCCACTGGCGGGCATAGACGGCGCTTTTCCATCCAGCCTCGTTCTCGGTGTGATATTGACGGGCTGCCCCGCGGAAAGTCACCTTTGCGGCGGCCTCATCTTTGCGTTCAGCCAGCACGTCGCGCTTTTCCACCTTTATGGCTTTGCGCAAGTCCATCGCCTTCTCGCGCGCTTCCGCGAGCGTCAGCAGTTTTGCGCTACCCAGCCCAATGTCGCGTCGCCTGCCATCTTGCTGAAGCCGCACAAGCCACGAAGCAGCGCCGCTTTTCCCGACCTTCAGGAATAGTCCATCGCCATCCTGATAGGTGCCCGGATTCGCCAAGGCTGCCTTGACTGCCACCGCCGAGAGTTTGCCCATTATCGTTCCCCACACTTTCGCAGGCCACTTTAGAGCATTGAAGTGTGGGGAAGAGCGATTCCTTCCCCACACCTTCCCCACATTCGCTGCCGGGTGCAGGCAGACGGCAGCGGACAAGGGTAGCCCTTTTCAGGGACAATACCCTTGGTTTCATAGGATTTCTAGGGATTTTCGGGAGCCGCATGAGAAAGGGCGGTGGTGGACAGGGCTAGATTCGAACTAGCGTACGCTTGCGCGGGCAGATTTACAGTCTGCTGCCTTTAACCACTCGGCCACCTGTCCACACCAGCTTACCGGTATCGGGTTGCCCCGTTTGCGTGCCCCCGAAAGGGGCCCTCCGGCCGAGGAAGCGCGCCAATGCCGAAGTGTTGCTTGCCTGTCAATGGGGTGACTGGCAGGGAAGCGCGATGAATCAGGATATCTTGCAATGAGCCGCCGCCAGGAAGACAAGCCATCGCGCGCGCTGCGCGGCCGTGCCGGCCGGATGAAGGGCGGGCGCGGATCAGGCCGGGCCAGCACCGGCGCGGTACGGCTGTGGGGCCGCCACGCGGTCGAAGCCGCGCTGATGAACCCCGATCGCAGGCACCGCAAATTGTGGGCGACCCGCGAAGGGGTGGAATCGCTGAGCGGTGACCTGCCGGCCGATTTCCCGGTCGAATGGGCCTCGCCCGCCGATCTTGCCCGGCTGGTGGCGCGCGATGCGCCGCACCAGGGGCTGGTGCTCGATTGCGATGCACTGGAGGACATGTTCCTCGAACAGGTGCTGACCGGCGATCCCGCGCGCCCGCTGCTGGTGCTCGATCAGGTGACCGATCCGCACAATGTGGGCGCGATCATGCGTTCGGCCGCGGCCTTTGGCGCCTGCGCGATCGTCACCCAGGATCGCCACGCCCCGCCCGAATCGGGCACCCTGGCCAAGAGCGCATCGGGCGCGCTGGAAGTGGTGCCGTGGGTGCGTGTGGTCAACCTGTCGCGCGCGCTCGATGAAATTGCCGAGGCCGGATACTGGCGGATCGGGCTGGATGGCGAAGGCAAATCGACCCTTGCAGAAGCCCTGCCCGCCGGCCCGGTCGCGCTGGTGCTGGGTGCCGAAGGTGACGGCATGCGCCACAATATCGTGCAGCACTGCGATGCGCTTGCTCGACTGCCGATTTCCAGCGCGATAGAAAGCCTCAATGTTTCCAACGCCGCGGCGATTGCGCTTTATGCGATCGCCACCCGCACCTGACAGGGGAAGGACCCGCATGACTGCCAAGTTCACTCCGCGCCGCCTGGCCGCTGCCGCCATGGCCACGCTGCTTTCGCTGGCGCTGGCCGCCTGCTTTGTGATGCCGGGCAAGTTCCTGGCCACGCTGGATCTGCGCAAGGACGGCACCTTCACCTATACCTACAAGGGTGAGATCCTGGTGATCGGGCTGACCAAGATGGCCGAGATGATCATGGCCGCCGACAAGGCCAAGCCGTTTGAGCAGATGCCGTGTTACAAGGACGACGGGGATACCGAACGCGACTGCACCAAGGACGAGATTGCCCAGCAGAAGAAAGACTGGGAGGCCGATCAGCAGGCCAAGGTCGAAAAGGCCGCGCGCGATCGCGAGACTTTCAAGAAAGCCTTTGGCGGGGTCGATCCGAACGATCCCAAGGCGGCCGAGGAACTGGCCCAGCGCCTGCGCGGGCAAAACGGCTGGAAAAGCGTGATCTACAAGGGCAACGGCACTTACGAAGTCGATGTCGCGATCAGCGGCCGGCTTGATTACGACATGGCCTTCCCCTCGATCGAGAAGATGCCCGGGGTGGTCCCCTTCCTGGTCGCCAACCGCCGCGCCAATGGCGAAGTGCGGATCGATTCGCCGCTGATGCAGGCCGCCGCGCTCAGCATGCCGATGGGCAATGCCGCGCAAACGATCATGCAATCGAAGATGCCCGCTGCCGACCTGCCCGATTTCCCGATGGCCAATGGTCACTTCACGCTGACCACCGATGCCGTGATCCTGGCCAACAACACCGAACACGGGCCCAAGGTGATCGCCACCGGCAAGCAGCTGGACTGGGACGTGTCGGGCCACAACCCGATCCCGCCCTATGCGCTGATCGGGCTGGGGAAGTAGGCCAAGCCTCGCCCACCGCATTTCTGGCCCTTGCCCCCTCGCGCCTTGAATCCTAAGGCGCGAGGGTCATGTCACACCCGGTCTCCCCGCTCGCCCGTCCCTTCCCCGCCATGCCCGCGATCGGCGGGGTTACGCCGCGCGTGGCGCGGGCCGGGTACAAGGACTGGGGCCGCTGCGATCTGACCTATGTCGAGCTGGACGAAGGCACGGCGGTGGCGGGGGTCTTCACCCGCAACGTCTGCTGTTCCAGCGAGGTCGAACTGGGCCGCGCCAACGTAGCGCAGGGCCGCGCGCGGGCGCTGGTGGTCAACGCCGGCAATTCCAATGCCTTCACCGGCTATCGCGGGCGTGAGGCGGTTGAGGCGATCATGGCGCAGGTCGCCGCCCATCTGGGCTGCCCGCAGGAACAGGTCTTCGTTTCCTCAACCGGGGTGATCGGCGTGCCGCTGCCCAGGGACAAGGCCGAAGCCGGGATCAAGGCCGTCCTGCTGGAGGAACCATGCGGCTGGGAAGCAGCCGCGAACACCATCGGCACCACCGATACTTTCGCCAAGGGCGCGATGGCCACGGCGGTGGTCGGCGGCAAGACCGTGACTTTGGCCGCGATCATCAAGGGCAGCGGGATGATCGCCCCCGACATGGCGACCATGCTGGGCTACATTTTCACCGATTGCGCGATTGCCCCTGGCTTCCTGCAGGAACTGCTGAGCGCAGCCAACCAGCGCACCTTCAGCTGCATCACGGTGGACAGCGACACCTCGACCAGCGACACCGTGCTGGCCTTCGCCACCGGCGCGGCCGGGAACCAGCAGCTCAACTGCACCGGCTGCCCGGGCGCCGATGCCTTTGCCGCCGCGCTGGAGGATGTCTGCCGCCAGCTGGCCCACCTGGTGGTGCGCGATGGCGAAGGCGCGCAGAAATTCATCGCCGTAACCGTCTCGGGCGCGGTCAGCGATGAAAGCGCACGCAAGGTCGGACTCGCGATCGCCAACTCGCCGCTGGTCAAGACCGCGATCGCCGGCGAGGACGCCAACTGGGGCCGCGTGGTCATGGCAGTGGGCAAGGCCGGTGAGCCGGCTGACCGCGACAGGTTGTCGATCGGCTTCGGCGGGACCTGGTGCGCGCGCGAAGGCCTGCCGCTGGCCGACTATGACGAGGCTCCGGTCGCCGCTCATCTCAAGGGGCAGGATATCTCGATCGAGGTCGATCTGGGCCTGGGCCAGGGCCGCGCCACGGTGTGGACCTGCGACCTGACCCACGGCTACATCTCGATCAACGCGGACTATCGCTCATGACAGGTCAACGTCATGCTCCCCCCTCCCGCTTGCGGGAGGGGTTGGGGGTGGGCCACTTGGCGACCTTGCGCAACAATCCGACTCACCCACCCCTAACCCCTCCCGCAAGCGGGAGGGGGACTTGAACCACGCGCTGCACAAGGCGGTCGAGGCCGTGCTGCGCGATGCCGCAGCGCGGGCGGTGATGCCGCATTACCAGCGCCTTGAAAGCCACCAGATCGATGCCAAGGCGGCGGACGATGTGGTCACCGTGGCCGACAAGGAGGCCGAGCTGATCCTGGCCGAAGGGCTGGCGCAGCTGCTGCCCGAAGCGACCATCGTTGGCGAGGAAGCTGCCCACGCCGATCCCGCGCTGCTGGACCGGTTGGGCGATGCGCTGTGCTGGATCATCGACCCGATCGACGGGACCAACAATTTCGCTGCGGGCAGGCCGCCGTTCGGGCTGATGGTCGCACTGGCCGAGGCGGGCGAAACGATTGCCGGGTGGATCTATGATCCGCTGCGTGACCGGCTGGTCCATGCCGAGCGCGGTCAGGGCGCGTGGATCGACGGCGAACGCATCACGGCCCGCACCACGGGCGAGGATCCCCCGGTCGCCGCAATCAGTCTGGTGTTCATGGACCAGGCCAAGCGCGCGGCGATGAAGGATCACATCGCCCCCTACTATTCACTGGTCGATATCCCGCGCTGCGCCGCCGAACAGTATCCGCGGCTGGTGCTGGGGGTGAACGACCTGTCGATCTTCGAACGCACTCTGGCCTGGGACCACGCCCCCGGTGTGCTGTTCGTAAACGAGGCCGGCGGCAAGGTCGCGCGGCCCGACGGGCGGCCCTACCGGGTGGACGAGGCGCATATGCCGGGACTGATCGGCGCGGCCAGCGAAGCGCTGTGGGATGGATTGGCGGAGCGGTTGGCACAATTGCCCGACCAGGGAAACACGTCACCCCGGGCCTGACCCCGGGGTCCCGCTGGTTCCTGAGCCGCAGCGCGACACCGAAGGAAAGCGAGACCCCGGATCAAGTCCGGGGTGACGGAAATAGAAATAGGTGGCTTAGAGAACCGATTCCAGCCAGCTCTTCAGCTGGCTCTTCGGCGCGGCGCCCAGCTTTTGCGCCACGGGTTCGCCGTTCTTGAACAGCACCATCAGCGGGATCGACTGGACCCCGTACTTTGACGAGACGTCGGTGCTTTCCATGATATCGACCTTGGCGATGGTCACGGAATCGGCCAGTTCCTCGCTGATTTCTTCCAGCGCCGGGGCAATCATCTTGCACGGGCCGCACCAGTCGGCCCAGAAATCGACCAGCACGGGCTTGTCGGAATTGAGCACATCGGCGGTGAAGCTGGCATCGGTTACGGCTTTGGTGGCCATCGGGAATCTCCTGAGAATGTCTTGCCGCCAATTTAGGCGCAGCCGCAGCGAAGGCAACGCCTCGTTGTGGATAGCTTTACTGCGCCAGCGCCAAAGCCTGCTTGTGCGCCAGCAGCAGCGCGGGCGGAATTTCCAGCAGCATCGGCACTTCGGTATAGAGCAGCGCGGCCTCGACCGGGCGGCCGGGATAGGTCGCTTCCAGCGCGGCGGCATAGGCGGCCATCTGCCGCAAGATCGCCACCGGCACTTCATCAAGGCTGGCGGGCGGGCGCCGCGCGGTCTTGAAATCGACCAGCCGGATCCGCTCGGGCTGCACCAGCAGGCGGTCGATCGTGCCGGCCACCACCTGCCCGCCAACCGTGGCCGCGATCGGCACTTCGGCGAGCGCACCAGGCGCGAACAGTTCGGCCCAGTGCTTGTGCTCCAGCACCCGGATCGCGGCCTCGGCCAGTTCGGCGCGGGCCGGTGCGGCCAGATCGGCGGCCGATTTCGCCAACCAGCCCTGCGCCGCGGCCTTGCGATCGGCGACGGGAACATCGGGCAGGCGTTCGAGCAGGCGGTGGAGCAGCACCCCGCGCCGCGCCGCCGCGCCGCCTGAGCCCGGCGGATAGGGCGGATCGACCGCGCGATCCTCGCCCAGCGCCGATGGCGCCAGTGGACGCGGCGGGCGCGGTTCGGACGCTACCGGACGCTCTAGCCAGGGTGGCAGCAGCGCCAGTTGCCCGCCGCGCGCCTCGGCCGGCGGAGCCGCCAGATCCGGCCCCGCGCCATGTTCCAGCCGCCGCCCCCAGATCGGATCGGGCAGCCATTCCTCGTCAAGGAACAGGCCTTGCAGCCGTGCGTACCAGCTGTCCTCCGCCGGGGCCTTTTCGCGCGGACCCAGTGATCCGGCCACAAACAGCGCCTCTTCCGCGCGGGTCATTGCGACATAGAGCAGCCGCCAGTGCTCCTGCCGCTCTTCAATCGCGGCGCGATTTTCAACCTCGAGGATCGGCCCGGCCTTCTCATCCTTGCGCAGCGGCGGCAGCGGGATCAGCCGCGGCGATGCGGGATCGCTGGCCGGATCGATCAGTTTGAGCGGGCTGCCGCGCGAGCTGTCAGGATTGTCGGCGGCATCGGCCAGGACCACGATCGGCGCCTGCAGGCCTTTCGATCCATGAACCGTCATCACCCGCACTTCATTGCCGGCCTTGCCCGCCTCGCGCTTCAGCTCGCCCTCGCCCGCATCGAACCAGCGGATGAAGGTGTGCAGCGCGGCGACCTCGCTGGCGGCAAAGGCACTGGCGGCGTTGAGCAATTCGTCGATCGGGTCGTTCGCCTCGCCCCCCAGCCGCGCGACCAGCCGCTGGCGCGCCTGCCACGGCCCGGTCAGCAGCCAGTGCAGCAGCGCCTGCGGCGGCTCGAAATCGGCCCTGCCCAGCAGATCGCGCAATTGCCCCGTCGCCGCATCGACCACACCGCCGCGCTGACGGCGCAGGTGATCCCACAGCCGCTGCCCCTCGGGCCGGTGGCCATATTCGAGCAGCTGCTCCTGGCTCCAGCCGATCAGCGGCGAAACCAGCAGGCAGGCCAGGTTGAGATCGTCGAGCGGCTGCGCGGCAAAACGCAGCGCGGCCATCAGATCGCGCACCGCCAGCGGCGCGGCCAGCCGCAGCCGGTCCACCCCGGCCACCGGCACCCCGGCGGCATAGAGCCGCGCCACGATCAGCCCGGCCAGTTCCTTGCGCTTGCGCACAAGCACCATCACGTCACCGGGCGTGGCGCGCCGCGCCTGCCCCGCCGGCTGCCCCTTCACCAGCGGGAAGCCATGCTCCATCCAGTCCCTGACCTGCCGCGCGATCCGGTCGGCCAGCTGGCGATCGGCGCGGTCGAGCCAGGTCTCGGCGCCCTCGTCGTCACCGACCGGGGCATTGTCGTTGGCGGCGCTATCGTCCTCGTCGCTGTCCCTGGTCGAGACGACCTGCCACAGCACCACCTGGCCGGGTCGCTCCTCGCCTTCGTGGGTGACCACTTCGCCGCTCAGGCCAAAGCTTTCTGCCCCGATCCGGGCAATCGCCATATCGACGAATTCCAGCACCGGGCGCGCGGTGCGGAAACTCGTGCCCAGCCCGCGCTCCTGCAATTCGCGCGACCTGCCGCTGCCGCGCAAGGCCTGCACATTGCCGGCCAGCCCCGCCATCTCGTCGCGCACCCGGCGCTTGGCTGCCTCGAAGTTTTCGGGGCTGGTGCCCTGAAAACGGAAGATCGCCTGCTTGTAGTCACCGACCACGAACAGCGTGCGCAGCTTGTCGCCCGCGGCGCCCTCGCCGGCAAAGAATTCGCCGGTCAACGCCTCGATGATCCGCCACTGCGCCTCGTTGGTGTCCTGCGCTTCATCGACCAGCACGTGATCGAACCGGCGGTCCAGCTTGTAGCGGATCCAGTCGGCCAGTGCCTCGGTCTTGAGCAGGCGCGCGGCGACGCGGATCTGGTCGTCAAAGTCGATCAGCCCGGCGCGCTGCTTGGCATCGTCCCAGGCCAGCGCGAACTTGCGGCCCAGCTCAAGCGCCGGGGTCAGCCACCGGGCCAGCTCGAGCAGGCTGCGCCGTTCGCGCACCCGCAGCAGCGATTGCCGCACCCCCTCGCCCGCCTCGACGAAGAATTCCTCGAACGACAGCAGGTTCTTGTTGGTGCGGTTGCGCAGTTCGCCCTTCTGGGTGAACAGCGCGTCCCACAGCTGGTCAAGGTTCGCCGCGCGGCGCTCCAGCGTGCTGCTCAGCCACTCGCCAATCGCCTGGCGCGGACCTTCGGCGCTGGCCGCGCTCCAGCGGTTGTAGGCCGATTGCAGGCAGCGCAGGCCGTCGACGTCAAACGCGTCGTCGCCGCACAGCGCGGCAAGGTCCGCCTCGCTGGCATCGCTTGGCAGGCCCAGCAGGCGCAGCACATTGGTGTGCATCGGCGCCTGCCAGCCGCCCGGCCCGGTGAACGCCTCAAGCGCCCCGGCGCAGCGCAGCAGCCAGGTTTCGACCGCATCGGGGCCAAGCCGCACCGATAGCGCTTCCAGCGCGCCCAGCGTCGCTGCGTCGTTGTGTGCCTCGGCCTCGACCAGCATCGCGGCCAGCACTTCGCGCAGCAGCAGCGCGCGGTCGCGGTCCTCCATCGCCTTGACGCCCGGCACCAGCCCGGCCTCGTGCGGGAAGGCCGCCAGCAGCCACTGGGCAAAGGCGTGGATCGTATCGATCCGCAGCCCGCCGCCCGGGCAATCGAGCACCTGCGCGAACAGCGTCCGGGCGCGGGCCTGCGTTTCCGGCCCGAAATCGGCACCGATGTACTTCAGCTCCGTCGCCAGCGCGGTCGCTTCCAGCCGCACCCAGCGCGCCAGCACGCGGTTGATCCGCGCCGCCATTTCCGCCGCGCCGGCCTTGGTGAAGGTCAGGCAGAGGATTTCGGACGGGCTGACATCGCTTTGCAGCAGCAGCCGCAGCACGCGGGCCGACAGCACCTGGGTCTTGCCGGTCCCCGCCGAGGCCGAGAGCCACACGACTTCGCCCGGATCGACCGCCGGGCGCTGCTCGGGGGTGAGCGGGAACAGCTTGTCGCCGCCGCTCATTCGCCCTGCTCCTGCCGCGCCTGCCACTCGTCGAGCCGCATCAGCTGGTCATAGTCGTTGTAGCCGCCCAGATCGGGGTTGAGCCGCGCGACGAAGGGCACATCGCCCTTGATGTAGTCAAGGATCGCCTGGCGCAGGTACTCCTCGGTCCTGGACAGGAATTCCTCGCGCGGGATCCCGCTCTTCTTCTTGCCTTCCTTCACTGGTTCGGAAATCTCGCCAAACTGCTCGCGGTCGGCCTTGCTCTTGGCCAGCGACCAGTATTCGAACCGGGTTGGCTCGCCGGCGACGCCCTCAAACCCGCCCTCAGCCGCGATCAGGCCGATCGTGCCAAGCTGCAAGGCAAAGCCGTTCTCGACCATCTTGCCCGATGGCGGCGCGCCGGTCTTGTAATCGACCACCGCCAGACTGCCATCGCCCAGCCGGTCAATCCGGTCGGCGCGGCCGTGGACCTTGACGCCAAGATAGTCCATTTCGCCCTTGATCTCGGTCTTGAGCACTTCGCGGCCCTCGCCGCGCTGCTCGGCGATCTGCGTGTCGATCCATTCGAGCGCACGTTGCAGGCGCGGCCACCACAGGCTGCGGACCAGCGGATGCGCGCGCATTTCGGCCAGTTCTTCCGCCGCGAGCGCCAGCAGTTCGCCCGCCCGCCCCCCGGCCCGGTGCCAGCGGTCGAGCACCTTGTGCACCACCTCCCCCTTCCAGGCCGCAGTCGGATCGGCATCGAGCGCGTCAAGGCTGCGCAGCCGCAGGACCGCGCTGGCATAGAACTGGAACGGATCGCCGCGCAGCCGGTCAAGCGCGGTCACCGCCAGCGCAACGTCGCGCTGCGCTGGCGAAGGACGCGGCGCGGGGCGCGGATAGGGCGGCGCGGCACTGGCGCGGTCGATCTCGCGCGCCAGCGACACTGCGTTCTTCTCGCGGTGGCCATCGGCCAGTTCGCCCAGCATCGCCTCTACCCGCAGCACAAAGCGGCTGGGGATCACCGGCCCGCCTTCATCACGCAGCGCCCAGCTCAGCACCACTTCGGGCGCGCCCAGCGCCCCGGCCAGATCGTGCGCGGCAAGGCCAATCCGGAACTCACCCCCCGGCACCCCCAGCGCGCGCAGCACCGCGGGGGGCAACAGCGGTTCGGGCGATGGACTGGCGGGCCAGGTCCCTTCGGCCAGCCCGGCGCAGATCACCAGATCGGCCCGGCTCATCCGCGCTTCGAGCAGGCCATAGATCGCCACTCGCGGGTGCTTGCCCCACGGCGGGCGCACCGCGACCCGGTCCATCGCATCGCGCAGCACGCCCGGCAGGTCCTGCGGGGCCAATTGCGTGCCAACATCTCCCGCCGCGCCGCGCAGCTCCTCGATCATGGCGGCGAGCGCGCGGCCATCGGCATCCCGCCACAGGTCTGCGCCGCACAGTGCCTCCCCCGCCGCGACCAGCCGGTCGAGTGCTAGGGCCAGGCCGAGCTGCTCATCCCAATCGAGCAGGGGCGCGATCACCGCCTCGCATTCAGCCCACCATTCCGCCGCGCCGGGATCAGCCTTGGCCAGCTTTTCCGCCGCCTTGCGCAGCGGTTCCAGCCCCGGAGCCGGGCGCGGACCACGCAATTGCAGGTCGAACCGCCGGGCATGTTCCAGCCACTCCGCGCGGCCCTCGCCGCTGCGGACCAGCGGGTGGACCAGCAACGCCAGCAGCGGCACCGGCGAAGCGGCGGTCGCCACCAGTTCGGCCAGCAGCAACAGCACCCGGCCCACTGCGGTCTGCGACAGCGGCCGCCCGGCGGTGTCATCCGCCTCGATATTCCAGCGCCGCAAATGCGCGACCACCCGGCCCGCGAGGCCGCGATCCGGGGTGACCAGTGCGACCCGGCGTTCGGGTTGCTCCAGCGCCTCGCGAATCAGGATCGCGACCGCCTGCGCTTCCTCGCCCGGATGCGCCGATTCCATAAGCCGGACGCCCGACAGGCGGCGCTGGGCGGCGGGCAGATCGACCCAGCTGGCGCTGGCCTGCGGCGGCAGGAACAGGTTCGAAATCGCCCGGCTGCGTTCGGGCGGCGCGGCGGCGAGCCCGGCGCGGTGCCAGGGATCAACCTCGTCGCGCCGCACCCCCATGCGGTTCAGCAGCAGCTTCAGGTGGTACTGCGGATGGGTGGCCGCATCGCGGTCCCCAAAGGGCACTTCGCGGTCACTCAAGGGTGCCCCCGCAGTGCCCAGCATGTCCCACACATCATCGCCCAGCGACAGATCGAGGTCGGGCAGGATCACCGCACCGTTTGGCAGGCCTGCGACCACGCGCAGCAAGCGGGCGAGCGCCGGTGAAGCGCTGGTCACCCCGGCCGCAACGATCGGCTGAGCCGGCGGCTCTTCGTGCCAGCGGCGCGCGGCGCGTTCGAACAGCAGGTTGCGCCGCACCGGCGGATCGACTTCGCCGCGCGACGCCAGCTCGGCCTGCCAGTGCGCCAGCACCGTGGCAAACGTGCGGGTCGAATCGATCCAGTGCTGCGCCTGCGCGCCAACGATCCCGGCGATACGTTCCTCGACCAGATCGGCGAATTCGATCCCCTCAACCGCCAGCCGGTCGATCGTCCGTCCGGTCTCGAAGGCAAGGCGCAGCAGGCCGGGCGCCTTGGGGGCCTGATCGCCCATCGCCGCGCGCAGCAGTTCGGCCAGCCGCAGCCAGCGCCGCGCCGGGTCGGCGGCGGGCGGCACATCGCTGCCCGCGCCCAGCGGATCGAGCAGCGGACCCAGGGTCTCGTCCAGATCAAGATCGCCGACCATCGCCATGCGCGGCAGCAGCATCCCGCCGCCTGAGAGGCGCACGAAAGCCTCGGTCACGATCCGTTCGGCGCGGCGGCTGGGCAGCAGGAGGGTTAGCCGCGCGAGGCCCAGCTCAGGCTCGGCATAGCGCGGGATCAGCCCCGCAACCAGCGCATCGGCAAACCCGCGATGCGCGGCGATCGAATAGACGTGGGGGGCGCGGCGCTCAGCCACCGGCGAGCCGGGCTTCCGCCGGCGCGATCGATTGCGGTGTGCCCATGTCAAACCACTCGCCGGCGTGAACCACACCGTAGAGCCGCCTTTCGGTGATCGCCCGATCCCACAGCACGTTGGTCGAAAACGGCCCGTCGGGCGCATCGCGCAGCAAGCGGTGCGAAACGACCTGTGCGCCGATGAAGATGAAGGGCGCGCTGTCCTCGTCAGGCCCGCGCCGGCGCAGGCGGCCATCCGCCTCGACGTGAAAATCGCCCCTGCCGCGATGCTCGAAGGCGCGCTCGCGCGGGACGACCAGCAGCAGCGCATCCATCCGTTCCGCGTCCCAGGCTTCGGAAAGATCGAACAGCGTGTTGCGCGGACCATCGATCCAGACGTTGTCACTGTTCACGCAGTAGAACGGGTCAGGCAGCAGCCCGGCACGCCAGGCCTTGACCATCCCGCCGCCGGTTTCGAGCAGCAAATCGCGCTCGTCGGAGATCACCGAATGTGGCTGTGCCCGCCCGGCGAGGTGTGCTTCGATCTGTTCGGGCAGATAGTGGACATTGACCACCGCCCGGGCGATCCCCGCGTCCTCTAGGTGATCGAGCATCAGATCAAGCAATGTGCGCCCGGCCACCTCGATCAGCGGCTTGGGCTTGTTCGCCGTCAGCGGCAGCATGCGCTTGCCCAGCCCGGCGGCCATGACCATCGCGGTATCCGAAACCAGCCTGCCCCGGCTCATACCGGCCAGCTGCCCCCGCCCGCCGCGCGCAGCTCGGCGGACACATTGGCATCGAACCACTTTGCCACCGGGGCCAGCGCCGGGTGGGTCAGGTCGCGTTCCAGCAGCGCCCAGACGCGCGGGATCATGCCCAGATAGCGCGGCTTGCCATCGCGCTTCCACAGCCGCACGAAAATGCCCACGATCTTGGCGTTGCGCTGGGCGCCCAGCACCGCGTAATCGGCCAGAAACTGATCGCCCGCGCCGGTCTGCTCGACGTAATAGTCGAACATCTCGGTCTCCAGTTCGGGCGAAACGTCGCGCCGGGCATCCTGCAGCAGCGAAACCAGATCATAGGCCGGATGGCCGTTGAGCGCGTCCTGGAAATCGAGCAGCCCCTGCTCCTCGGTCGAACCCAGCAGCATGATGTTTTCCGCATGATAATCGCGCAGCACGCAGACGCCGGGGCGCTGGCGCGGCAGGATCGGGGCCAGCACCTGTTCCCAGGCGGTGATATAGCCGGCGGTATCGGGATAGAGGTTCTGCGCCGGGCAATACCATTCGGTCAGCAGCTTCGCCTCGCGGACATATTCGCTCATCGAATAGTCCAGGAACGGCCCGGGCGGCAGGCGGTGCAGTTCGGTCAGTACGTCGATCGCCGCGCGATAGATCACGCGTTCGTCATCGGGCCACTCTTCGACATATTCGCGCATCCGCACGTCGCCGAAATCTTCCAGCAGCACCAGCCCGCGCGCGGCCTCCTCCGCCAGAATCCGCGGCGCGCGCAGGCCGTTGGCATCGAGCCAGGTGGCCGAGCGCAGGAACGGCGTAGGATCTTCGTTGGGCGGCGGGGCGTCCATCAGCATGGCGCTTTTCTCACCCTTGCGGACGCGGAAATAGCGGCGGAACGAGGCATCGCCGGGCAACGGTTCAACGTCTGCGCCGCTCCATCCGGCATTGGCAAGAAAGGCATCAAGGCCGGCGGGAAGTGCATCGCTCATGGCAGGCGCCCTAGCCAATCAGGTCCCGGTTCGACAATGGCAATCCGCGCGCTGTCCGCACTTTCCAGCCGGATCGCCAGACAGCCGGGCTCGTGCCCGAAACCGCCGGCCTGTTCAGGCCATTCGGCCAGCAGAACGGCCCCTTCGCGATAGTGATCAAGCCCCAGCTCCTCGGCCTCGGCCGGATCGTTGAGCCGATAGAAATCGGCATGGACCAGCGGCAGCCGCACCTGCGGCGGATCATAGGTTTCGATGATCGCGAAAGTGGGCGAAGGCACCTCGCCGCTATGCCCCAGCGCGGCAATGATCGCGCGGGCCAGCGTAGTCTTGCCCGCTCCCAGCCCGCCCGACAGTGCCACCACATCGCCAGGCCGCAGCTGCGCGGCGATCCGCGCGCCGAATGCTTCGGTTGCAGTGAGGTCGGGCAGTTCGACGATCACGGCAGCTCGACAATCGCCGCGGTTCCCTGCCCCGGTTCGGACATCAGTTGCAGGGTGCCGCCGTGCGCCTCGATCAGTTGCCGGGCAAGTGGCAGGCCCAGGCCCTGGCGGCGCTCAACCCCCTTGCCGTCAGCCGCCATCTTGATCCCTTCCATGGCCCGGGCCAGCGTGGCCGCGTCCATCCCCGCGCCGTTGTCGGAAATCACCACCTGCGCCTTGCCCTTGCGCCCGGTCGCCTCGATCAGCACCCGCCCGCCGGAAGGCGTGGCCGCAATCGCGTTGTCGATCAGGTGGCCGATGGCCCGGCCCAGCCGCCGCCGGTCGCCAACGATCCGCCCCGCGCTCTTGTCGCCGCGCAGGTCAAGCGTCAGCCCGGCTTCCTTGATCCGGCCCGCGCGATCGGCGACCAGCGCCTTGACCAGATCCAGCACATCCAGCTCGTCCTGGACTAGCGGCAGCATTCCGGCTTCGCTTTGCGAAAGGTCGAGAACGGATTCGATCTGCTCACCAAGTCGTTCAACTGACTGGAGAATTGCCGAGACATAGTCCTTGCCCGAATCCGACAGCTCGCCGCCCAGCCCGGCCTGCAGCAGTTCGGCAAAACCGCCGATCGAGGTCAGCGGCGTGCGGAATTCATAGCTCATGTTGGCCAGGAAGCGGGTCTTCATCGCATCGGCTTCTTCCAGCGCGGCGTTACGCTGTTTCAGCGCTTCGGCGGCCTTCTGGGTATCGGTAATGTCCAGCACGGTCAGCAGGCCATTGCCATCGGGCAGCGGCACCCCGGCAAATTCCAGCGTGCGCCCGTCGGTCAGCACCGCGCGGCCCCGGGTCTGGCGGCGATCGAGCGTCGCGGCGCGGACCACATCGCCGACCTGCTTGGCCTTGATCGGCCGCTCAAGCTTGCGGGTGATCTTTTCCAGCAGCAGCTCGATCTTGGGGTGGGTATCAAGGAAGTCGTTTTCCAGCCCCCAGTCGGCGGCAAAGCGGCGGTTCCACAGCTGCATCCGCCCGTCGGGAGAGAACACCGCCAGCGATTCGAACAGGCTGTCGAAGGTCGCGGTGCGGGTGCGCAGCAGGGTGTCGCGCGCGGCCGAGAGCTTGAGCTGTTCGGTGCGATCCTCGGCAATCAGCGTCAGCCCGCCATCGGGCAGCGGCTGGGCCACGATCCTGAGGTGCGTGCCATCGGACAGCACCCAGGCTTCTTCCTGGGCCTGGCTGGCCAGGAACCAGGCCGCGCGTTCGCGCCGCCAGGCCGGGAAATCGCGCGCTTCGGGCACCCGCCCGGCATCGCGGGCCAGATCGAGCAGACGCTCGAACGGCGGCAGATCGAGCATGGTCGCCGGCCCCAGCGCAAAGATCCGCTGGAACGGCGGATTGGCAAAGACCAGCTGGTGCCGGGCATCGAACTGGGCCACCCCGGCCGAGAGCTGGCCCAAAGTGGCGCGCTGGGCATCGCTGAAGGCCTTGAGCGTGCGGGCCAGCTCTTCGGCTTCCTCGACGTCCACGGCATAGCCCGCCACCCCGCTGTCGCCCAGCGGCAGGTCCGACACGCGCAGCGCCCGGCGCTGGCCGTCGATAGTTGCGGAAACCAGCCGTTCGATCGGCAATTGCTTGGCCGCGGCCTGCGTGGCGACCTGCCGCGCGGTCAGCCCGTCAACGCTTTCGATCAGCTCCACCGCGTCGGCCACTACCTGGCGCGCGTCCTGCCCGGCGACCGCGCGGACATAGGCCTGGTTGACCAGTTGCAGCGCGCCATCGGGCCCGCGGAACCACATCGGCATCGGTGCGGCCTCGATCAGGCCGACCAGCGCTTCGAAATCGCCGCGCGCCCGCGCCGCTTCATCGCGCAGCTGGACCAGCTCGCTCTCGCTGTCGGAAAAGTCGAACACCCAGACCAGCGCCGCGCCGCCGGGCGAGACCTGCGGATCGGCCAGATGCCCGCGCAGCGCCAGGCTGCGCTTCGATCCGCGCGGGGTGACGACCATCCGGAACGGCGCCGCGGTGCGCTGGGTGCGGCGCACGGCCTCGGTCAGCTCGTCGAGCTGTTCCTTGGTCAGCCCGCCGCCGCCACCATCGATCCGCCCGCCATCCAGTTCGGTCAGGAACTGCGGCACGCTTTCCAGCCCCAGCCAGTTGGCCAACCGCTGCGGCGCCTCGATCTTGCCATCGACCCGAACCAGCAGCGGCAAGGCCGGGCTTTCATCGACCATCCGCCCCAGCCGCTTGGCGTGGCGCAGCCCGGCCTCGGCCTTGCGTTCACGCGTTCGCGCGCTCGCCACCGCCCACAGCGCGGCCATGGTCCAGGCCGCCAGCAGCAGCCCCAGCAGAACCAGCGCGTTGGGGGAAAGGGTCATGGCCGACAGCTATGCGCGGGGCGGCGGAATGGCAAGCACATGACCAAGATCCTTCCCATTTTTGGCGAAGGCCACAAATGGGGAGGTGGCATTTGCGTCAGCAAATGACGGAGGGGTTTCGGCCCTCGCGTCATTACCCCTCCGTCAGCGGCTTGCAGCCGCTGCCACCTCCCCAAATGCGCTGCGCGAATTTGGGGAGGATCTGAAATGCCTCAATACCGATAATGTTCCGGCTTGAACGGACCTTCGGCCGAAACGCCGATATAGTCGGCCTGCTTCTGGCTGAGCTTGGTCAGCTTCACGCCCAGCTTTTCCAGATGCAGCGCGGCAACCTTTTCGTCGAGGTGCTTGGGCAGCACATAGACGCGGTTTTCATAGCTGTCGTTGCGGGTGAACAGCTCGATCTGGGCCAGCGTCTGGTTGGTGAAGCTGCTGCTCATCACAAAGCTGGGGTGCCCGGTGGCGCAGCCCAGGTTGACCAGGCGGCCCTTGGCCAGCACGATGATCTGCTTGCCATCGGGGAATTCGACCAGGTCGGTGCCGGGCTTAACTTCGGTCCACTTGTAGTTGTCGAGCGCGGCGATCTGGATCTCGCTGTCGAAGTGGCCGATGTTGCAGACGATGCTCATCGGCTTCATCGCCTTCATGTGTTCGGCGGTAATCACGTCCTCGTTGCCGGTGGCGGTGACGAAGATGTCGCAGCGCTGGACCGCTTCTTCCATGGTCACCACTTCATAGCCTTCCATCGCCGCCTGCAGCGCGCAGATCGGATCGATTTCAGTGACCATCACCCGCGCGCCGCCCTGGCGCAGCGAGGCGGCCGAGCCCTTTCCGACATCGCCGAACCCGGCGACGCAGGCGACCTTGCCGGCCAGCATCACGTCGGTCGCGCGGCGGATCGCATCAACCAGCGATTCCTTGCAGCCATAGAGGTTGTCGAACTTCGACTTGGTGACCGAATCGTTCACATTGATCGCCGGGAACGGCAGCTTGCCGTCCTTGGCGATCTGGTAGAGCCGGTGGACGCCGGTGGTGGTTTCTTCCGACACGCCCTTGATGTGCGCGACCGAAGCCGAAAGGTAGCCGGGCTTGCGCTTCATGAATTCCTTGAGCGCGCGGACGAATTCGATTTCCTCGGCATTGCTGGGTTCGAACAGCGGCTCGCCGGCTTCAACCCGTGCGCCCCACAGCGCGAACATGGTGGCATCGCCGCCGTCATCCAGGATCATGTTGGCAGTGCGCCCGGTGCCGTCGTCCCAATCGAAGATCGAACCGACATAGTCCCAGTATTCGGCCAGGCTTTCGCCCTTGATCGCGAACACCGGGATCCCGGCAGCGGCGATCGCGGCGGCGGCGTGGTCCTGGGTCGAATAGATGTTGCAGGTGGCCCAGCGCACTTCGGCGCCCAGCGCGACCAGCGTTTCGATCAGCACCGCGGTCTGGATCGTCATGTGCAGCGAACCGGTGATCCGCGCGCCCTTGAGCGGCTGCGAGGCGCCGAATTCCTCACGCAGGGCCATCAGCCCGGGCATTTCGGTTTCGGCAATCCGGATTTCGGCGCGGCCGAATTCGGCCAGCGAAAGATCGGCAATCACATAGTCATGTTGGGCGGCAAGGCTGGCCACGGGGCAACTCCTTTAAGATCGGTCGGGCGCCCGCCATACGAACCAGGGCGGCGCCATGAATGCCGCCGCACTTAGCCGCTTGCCGCCTTCGTGGCAAATATAACGATAGCTTTATATCCTTTTCCCGGCGGTTCGGGTGAGACGCCGGCACTGCACCCGACAGGCGCACCGCCTCACCCGAATTCCTGCCAGGGAGCTTACCGCAGCCAGGCCATCTGGCGGCTGCCATCGTTCAGGAGATCATCGGCTGCTTCATACAGCGGCGCGGTTCCGCGCATGTCGGCCAGGGTGCGGGTAACCTGCTTGAGTTCACGGCAGTTGAGCCACGGGTGCCCCTGGCCATACTGGTTGGCCATCTGCACACTCAGCCGGTCCAGCGCGCGATTGGCCCCCACCGCGCCGTGGCGCGCCACGAATTCGGCCTTGAGGGTTTGGGCGGCGGCGTTCAGCGTGCCGATGTGATTGGTGGTGAACCGGCCGTATTCGGGCTGGAAGTTGTCGGCCGTGGTGCGGCAGCGCAGCCCGGTGACCATCAGCATGATATCAAGCCGGCGAATCTTCTCGGCCTGGCTGTAACCGCCCGCCGCAGCCGGAAATGAAACGGTCAGTGCGAATGCGGCGAGGCTTGCCGCGACCCCTTTGATTTTCATGTGCAGTCTCCCGACGGGCCTGTTCCCGTAAGAGAGAGCTTCGCCCAACCGGTTTACCCAATCTTAAAGCGGGGCAGTAAAGCGATCTTAACCATGTCCCCAGCCGGTTGCGGAGCGGCCATCAGCACCTATATGTTGCTGCACAAACACTGCATTCCAGCAAGGGAGAATTCCGATGACGATCGCTGTTGGCGACAAGCTGCCCGATGTGAAACTGGTCAAGGCGACCGAACAGGGTCCCGAAGCGGTGCAAAGCGCCGACTATTTCGCCGGCAAGCGAGTCGCGCTGTTCTCGGTTCCGGGAGCCTTCACGCCGACCTGTTCGGCCAAGCACCTGCCCGGCTTTGTCGACAAGGCGGGTGAGCTCAAGGCCAAGGGGATTGACGAGATCGCCTGCACCGCGGTCAACGATCCCTTCGTGATGGGCGCCTGGGGCAAGTCGGGCGGCAGCCAGGACGTGACCATGCTGGCCGACGGCAACGGCGATTTCGCCGAAGCGCTGGGCCTGACCATGGACGGCAGCGCCTTTGGCCTGGGCAAGCGCGGCCAGCGCTTCGCCATGGTGATCAACGACGGCACCGTCGAGCAGCTGCACGTTGAAGCCCCCGGCGAATTCCGGGTCTCGAGCGCGGAATACATGCTCGACCAGCTCTGATTTCCATCAAGGCGAAACAAACAACCCCTCCCATCTCGGGAGGGGTTTTGATTCTGTCGCAGGGTTTTGATTTCGCGCAATGCAATTTCAGTTGCGAATCGCTACTAAAATGTTGCGACCCAGAGGGAAGGCACCCCCAACCCTCACTTAAGCCCGGGCAGTCCAACCGGATCGCCCGGGCCTTTTTATGCGGCTAACCGGGGATCGCGTAAGTGACGGTCGATTGCGCCACCAGGTTGCTCTCGTCATCCTGCCACAGCACCACGTCCACCGTCGCCAGCCGCCGCCCCAGCTTGAGCAGGCGGGCATCGGCCACTACCTGGCGCATCTGCACCCCGCGCAGGAAACTGAAGTTGAGGTTGCTGGTCACCGCCATGGCGACCGGGCCGATGTGCGCCAGGATCACCGCATAGGCGGCATGATCGGCCAGCCCCATCTGGGTCGGACCCGAAACAAGGTTGCCGGGGCGCAGGTTGGCATCGACTGGATCGAGCACCACCCGGGCCCGGCCGGGGGCGATTTCGGTGACGCGGGTCTGGCTGCCGCGCTGGGGAAAGGCCTCAACGAAGAAGGCCTCCATTTCCTCGACGCTCATCACCGGCTGAAATGCAGCCATGATCAGTAGCCCATCAGGCTGAGCACTTCCTTGCGGCTGCGATGGTCTTCCAGAAAGCAGCCCATCAGCCGGCTGGTGACCATGCCCACGCCAGGGGTCTTGACCCCGCGCCCGGTCATGCAGCCGTGCTGCGCCTCGATCACCACGGCAACGCCGTGCGGGTGCAGGTTGTCCCAGATGCATTGCGCCACTTCGGCAGTCAGCCGTTCCTGGATCTGCAGGCGCTGGGCAAAACCGTGGAGGACGCGGGCCAGCTTGGAAATGCCGACGACCTTGTCCTTGGGCATATAGGCGATCGCCGCCTTGCCGGTGATCGGGGCCATGTGATGTTCGCAGTGCGACTGGAACGGGATGTCCTTCAGCAGCACCAGTTCGTCATAGCCGCCGACTTCCTCGAACTGGCGGGCCAGGTGCAGCGCCGGGTCTTCATCATAACCCTGGCAATATTCCTTCCACGCCCGCGCGACCCGCGCCGGCGTGTCGATCAGCCCTTCGCGCTGCGGATCATCGCCCGACCAGCGGATCAGGGTGCGGATCGCTTCCTGTACATCTTCGGGCACCGGCAGCTTGGCCATCGGCCCGGCATCACCGCAATCGGAATCGCAACTCATCGTCTTCTCCACTCACGCGGGCGGCGCAGGAAACCACCCCGACGGAACAGCCCGTGCCGTTTGCTGAACGGTTCGAACAGATCCTCCGGCCGCTCTGGATCGAGCAGCGCATTATCGGCAACCGCTTTCTCTGCATCCGTCAGCGGACGCAAGACAAAAGGTTCAAGCCGCTTGCCCTTGCCGGGGGCAGCTTCGATCAGGTCGATCATGGATGGATTGGCGGCCAGCCCCGCTTCCACCTCTTCCCGCGACAACCCGGTGTGTTCGGCCAGCAACGTCACCCGCAGGCGGTGGATCGCCGGCGCGGCGTGATCGTTGCCGGGGCGCGCGGCATCGATGAACACATCGCATTCGCTGTCGAGCCCCATCGACCGGTTGTTCATGTTGGCCGAACCGATCCGGACAATTTCGTCATCGACGATCATCAGCTTGGCGTGGACATAGATCGCCGTGCCTGCTGCGTTGTAGGGAATGAAGATCCGGAACCGGCCCTGCGGATCGCATTCGCCCACCGCGTGGCACAGCCGCACCCGGGCCCCGTCCATCGCAGTCTGTTCCAGCCAGCCGTCAGCACTTTCAGGATTGATCAGCACAATTTCCGGCGGATCGGGCATGGCCAGCCGCCGCGCAATCGCATCGGCCACCGCGCGCGAGGCGAAGTACTGGCTTTCGGCATAGATGAAGCGCCGCGCGCGCAGGATGTGTTCGACAAACAGCGCCTCGATCTCGCGCACCTCGTCCAACCCGTTCCAGGCCGAACGGGTCCGGGCGATCCCGACTTCGACATCGCGGAATTCGGCCTTGAGCGAGGGTGGCCAAGCCGTTTCGGCTTGCGGGGCACAGGGCAGCATCGGCGCGCCGCCAGCCAGCAACCAGCGTTCGCGCCCCAGTTCGCCCAGCGCCGCTGCGGCCTCCCCCTCGACCATCATCGACAGGTCGTGCCAGGGGCCATACAGCTTGGTGCCATAGGGCCGGCGGCGGCGCGGATCGTCTTCCAGGTGTTCGGGCGTGTCCCACCGGTCAGAGGTCATATCGATCCCGCCGCTGACCGCGAAATTATCGTCGATCACCACCACCTTCTGATGGTGGCTGCAGCCCAGCGGGTGCGCGGAATCGAATTTGAAATCGATCCGCGGATGCAGGAACCAGCGCAGCAGATCGAGGATCATGGTGCCGCGCAGCAGGAATTTGAGCGCACCGAAATTCCACTTGAGCACCCGCACCTGCAATCCGGGCGTGCGTTCGCACAGCCACACCACAAAGGCCCCCAGCCGCGCCGGGTTGATCCCCTTGCGCGGCAGGTTCCAGAACCGCCGCCCCGGCCCCAGCCGCACCCGGGTATCGAAATCCCAGCCGATCAGGTGGATTCGCTGGCGCGCCTCAACCATCGCCTGCTGCATCAGCGTGAAATAGGCCGCCGCATCGATCACCACATGGGCGCGGCTGGCGCGGGCAAAGCGCCAGACCGAAGGCGATTGCGATGCGGGCGCCGGGTCCATGGCGCTACTCTTATCCACGACAGCGGGCCAGGTCACGCCCGCACTGCGCTTTTCCCGAAGCGCGGCTTGTGACATGCCGCAGGGCGATGGAGATGCGCCCTGCCCCGCCCCTGCACCATGCCGCGCTGCTGCTGGCGCTGGTCGCGCTGGTGGCCGGCTGGCTGTGCTTCAACCGGCTGGGCGAACCCCAGGCGCCGGTCTGGGACGAGGCCTATTACCTGACCAGCACTGCGCGCTATCATCAACACCGGACCCAGTATTCCACCCACCCGCCGCTGGGCACCATGCTGATCGCGGCGGGCGACAAGGCCAGCGGGCGCAATGCCGGGGCTGACTGGCAAGCGATAGGCGCGACCAAAAAGATCGAAGCGGCGGCGATGCCCCGCGGATTTGACTATGCAGGCCCGCGCCTGGCCCCGGCGCTGTTCGGTACGCTGGCCGCCGTGCTGTTTGCCGCCCTGATGCTGCAATTGACCGGCAGCGCCCCCGCCGCGCTGCTGCTGTCATTGCTGGTGCTGGGCGATACCGCTCTACTGGTGCAGTTCCGGTCTGCCCAGCTCGATCCCTTTCAGTTGAGCTTCGTGCTGGCCGCGCTGCTGGCCGCCGCCGCGATCCTGCGCGGGCAGCGGCTTGGCGGGTATGTGCTGTTCGGGCTGTTCATCGCGCTTGCCGCGCTGGTGCGGGCCAATGCGCTGGTGCTGGGCGCGATGGTCCCGGTGTTGCTGTGGCCGTGGCTCAAGGCGCGTGACTGGCGCGCAGTCGCCGCGCGCTGCCTGGCGGGAGCCGCAGGCGGACTGCTGGCAGCTGTGCTGGTGCTGGGTGCCTGGATGAACCTCTCCACTTATCCCCCCGACCCCACCACTCCCGCCGGGCAGCAGGACCAGACGTTCGATCCGCCCGACCGGGTCCATGTCTATCAAACCGGCGACTGGAGCCTGAGCGACGCGCTGAACGCGGCGGGCAGCATCCGTGCCTATATGGCCCACGATCTGGCGATCACCCCGCCCAGCGACGCCAACGGATCACACCCCTGGCAGTGGCTGCTGGGCCAGGGCGTGATCCTGTACCGCGCGGACCGCAGCGAGGGCCGGCTGCGTTCGATCGGGCTGGTGCCGAACCTGGCGGCCTGGCTGATCTCGCTGGGCGGCGTGCTGACCTGCCTGCTGCCCCGGCGGCTGCGCGAAAGCCCGCTGCGCACCGCGCTGCTGGCGGGCTGGCTGGCCAATATGGCCGCGCTGCAATGGCTCGACAGCCAGCGGGTGCTGTACAGCTATCACTATTTCATCCCGTTGCTGCTGGGCCATGCGCTGGCCGCGCTGGAATGGCAGCACCACGGCCTGCCGCGCCGCCCGGCGCTGGTGCTGGGTGCGCTGGTGGTCGGCTTCGGCCTGCTGGCCTGGCCGCTGGCAACCTTCCGCCCGGTGCCGGACTGGTTGTGCCAGGCCGGGCTGGCCCGGTGCGACAGCTCGCTTCAGCCGCGCACTGCCAGCGCGATCAGATCGGGCACCGCCGGGTCCTCGATCGTCGGCGGAATGCCGTAATCCTCGCCATTGACGATCTTGCGCAGCAGATTGCGCAGGATCTTGCCCGAACGGGTCTTGGGCAATGAGCCGACCACATAGGCGGTCTTGAGCGCGGCCACCGCGCCCAGTTCGTGCCGCACCGCGCCCAGCACCCGTGTGGCCATGCTGTCATCGCCTTCAAACCCGGCGCGCGGCACCACGAAGGCGATCGGAATCATCCCCTTGATCGCGTCGTCAGCGCCGATCACCGCGCATTCGGCGACGCCATCCTGCTGCGCGACGATCTGCTCCATCTGCCCGGTGGAGAGGCGATGCCCGGCGACATTGATGATGTCATCGGTGCGGCCCATGATGTGCAGGAAGCCATCGTCGTCGAAATGCCCGGCATCGCCGGTTTCGTACCAGCCGGGGTACGAGGCGAAGTTCCTGTCGAACCCGGCGGGGTTGTTCCACAGCGTGCGGAAGGCGCCGGGCGCCAGCGGCGCCTTGATCGCCACTGCCCCGCTTTGCCCCTGCGGCACTGGCTGGCCATCCTCGCCCAGGATCGCGAAGTGATAGCCCGGCACCGGCAAGCCCGCGCTGCCACGCTTGCGGCGTAGATCATCAAGGCCGAAGCAGCTGGCAATCGCCGGCCAGCCCAGCTCGGTCTGCCACCAGTGATCGATCACCGGCAGCCCGCTCTTTTCCTCCAGCCAGGCGATCGTATCGGGATCGGCGCGTTCGCCGGCCAGGAAGATCACCCGGCAATCGCCGGTCCCGATCTCGGCGAGCAGCTTCGCCTCGGGGTCTTCCTTGCGTACCGCGCGGATCGCGGTGGGGGCGGTGAAGAAGCTTTTCACCCCGTGGCGGCGCATCACCCGCCAGAAGGTGCCCGGATCGGGCGTGCCAACCGGTTTGCCTTCGAACAGCACCGAAGTCGCCCCGGCGATCAGCGGACCATAGACGATATAGCTGTGGCCCACGACCCAGCCCACATCGCTGGCCGCCCAGAACGGATCGCCGATCCCGATCCCGTAGATATTGGCCATCGACCAGGCCAGCGCCACTGCATGGCCGCCATTTTCGCGCACCACCCCCTTGGGCGTGCCGGTGGTGCCAGAGGTGTAGAGAATATAGAGCGGATCGTCCGCGGCGAGTTCGGCGCAGGGCGGGATCGGATCGCCGGCGGTCGCGGCGCGCAGTTCCATCCAGTCGTGCTCACCGGGTTTCAACTCGGCGGGCAGCCGTTCCCGCTGGAACAGCACCACGTCCTGGACCTTGTGCGCAGCCAGCTCCAGCGCCTCATCGACCATCGGTTTGTAAGCGATGGTCCGCGCGCCCTCGATCCCGCAGCTCGCGGTCAGCAGCACCCTGGGGGTGGCATCGTCGATCCGCTTGGCCAGCTCGAGCGGCGCAAAGCCGCCGAACACCACCGAATGCACCGCCCCCAGCCGCGCGCAGGCCAGCATCGCGAAGGCGGTTTCGGGCACCATCGGCATGTAGATGATCACCCGGTCACCCTTGGCCACCCCCAGGCTGGCCAGCATCGCGGCAACCCGGCCAACCTCTTCGTGCAGTTCGGCGTAAGTGAAGCGCCGGACCGTATCGGTCACCGGGCTGTCATAGGCGAGCGCAAGCTGATCACCGCGCCCGGCGGCGATGTGCCGGTCAATACAGTTGTACGCGGTGTTGAGCGTGCCGCCCGGAAACCAGCCGCGCGGTTCGCCATAGGCCCGGGCCGGCGGCGTGATCCAGTCGATCAGCGCCGCCGCCCGGGTCCAGAAGAGTTCGGCGTCCTCGCGGCTTTCCTGAATGGCCCGCTGATACTTTTCGCTCATCCGTCGATATTCCGTTTGTAGGTTTCGGGCAGGACCAGCAGCCCGATCACCAGCGTCGCCGCGGCGACCACCACCGGGTACCAGAACCCGTAATAGATATCGCCCTTGGCCGCGACCATCGCGAAACCGATCGCCGGCAGCAGCCCGCCCAGCCAGCCGTTGCCGATATGATAGGGCAGCGACATCGAGGTGTAGCGGATCCGGCTGGGGAACAGTTCGACCAGCATCGCCGCGATCGGGCCATAGACCATGGTCACCAGCAGCACGAGGTAGAACAGGATCGCCACGACCAGCACCTTGTTCATCTGCGCCGGATCGGCCTTGGTCGGATAGCCGACCTTGGCCAGTTCGCCGGTCACCGCCGGCTTGGCCTCGACCGCGGACTTGCCGTCCTTGGCCGGAACCGCGGCCACGGCCGGCGCGCCGATCACCTGGGCAGAAAAGGCGGCGATCGCCTGCTTGCGCTCATCGCCGCCAAGCTTCGCGGGATCGGGTGCAACAAAGGTCTGCCCGCCGATCGTCACCGAGGCCAGGGTCCCTGCCGGGGCATCGACATTGGTATAGTTCACCGCCGCCTTGGCCAGCGCGTTCTTGACGATATCGCAGCTGGTGGTGTCGAACGGGTTCTTGCCGACCGGATCGAACTGCGAAGAGCATTCGGCCGGGTTCGCGGTGACCGTTACCGGAGCCTGCGCCAGTGCCCGGGCCAGCGCCGGGTTCGCGGCGCTGGTCAGGCTGTGGAACACCGGGAACAGCGTCAGCGCCGCCAGCGCGCAGCCCACCATGATGATCGGCTTGCGCCCGACCTTGTCCGAAAGCCAGCCGAAGAACAGGAAGAACGGCGCCCCCAGCAGCAAGGCAATGGCGATCAGGGTGTTGGCGGTGATGCCATCGACCTTGAGCATCTTTTCAAGGAAGAACATCGCATAGAGCTGGCCGGTGTACCACACCACCGCCTGCCCGGCGATCGCACCGAAGAACGCGATCAGCACCACCTTCAGGTTCTTCCATTCGCCAAAGGCTTCGGACAGCGGCCGCTTCGACGCGCTGCCTTCTTCCTTCATCTTCTGGAACACCGGCGATTCGTGCAGCTTCAGCCGCAGCCACAGCCCCACGGCCAGGAACAGGCCCGACAGCAGATAGGGAATGCGCCAGCCCCACTCCTTGAACGCCTCTTCGCCTACCCCGGTCACCGGCGATCGGACCAGGATCACGATCAGCAAGGCCATCGCCAGTCCGGCGGTGGCGGTGATCTGGATCCAGCTGGTGTAGAACCCGCGCTTCCCGTCAGGGGCATGTTCAGCCACATAGGTCGCCGCGCCGCCATATTCGCCGCCCAGCGCCAGTCCCTGAAACATTCGCAGCACCACCAGCAGGATCGGAGCCAGTACGCCCGCGGTCTTGTAAGTGGGCAGGCAGCCGACCAGAAAGGTCGAAAGGCCCATCACCAGCAGCGTGATGATGAAGGTGTAACGCCGCCCCACCATGTCGCCGATCCGCCCGAACACCAGCGCGCCAAACGGTCGGACGATAAAGCCGGCCGCGAACACCAGCAGCGCCATGATGTAGGACGTGGTCTGATTGAGCCCGGTCAGGAACTGCGCCGCGATGATCGCGGTCAGCAGGCCGTAGAGATAGAAGTCATACCATTCGAACACCGTGCCCAGCGAGCTGGCGGTGATCACCAGTTTCTCGTCATGGGTGGCAGGATGATGCTTGGGCAGCGCGGCCGGCTCGGTCAATTCGTGGTCCCCCGTCTCTTATTCGATACACCTTTGCCGCAGCGTTGCAGATTGGACTTGAAGCCGCCGCATGGCTTGGGCCAAGGCAGGCTAGACAATCGACGGGAGTGCGACAATGGGCGATGCGATCTATCCGGTGCCGGCACAGTGGGCCAGCGGAGCGCTGATCGACGAAGCGCGCTACCACGACATGTACCGGCACTCGCTGGATGATGCCGATGCCTTCTGGCGCGCCGAAGCCCAGCGGATCGACTGGATCAGGCCTTTCACCACGGTCAAGCAGACCAGCTTCAACGAAGCCGATTTCGGGATCAAATGGTTCGCCGATGGCACGCTGAACCTGGCCGCCAATGCGCTTGACCGGCATCTGGCCCAGCACGGCGATACCGTGGCGATCATCTGGGAGCCCGACAGCCCGGACGAACCCGCCCGCCATATCACCTACCGCGAACTGCACGCCGATACCTGCCGGTTCGCCAACCTGCTGAAGGCGCGCGGGGTCAAGAAGGGTGACCGGGTCACGATCTACCTGCCGATGGTGCCCGAAGCCGCCGTGGCGATGCTGGCCTGCGCGCGGATCGGCGCAATCCATTCGGTGGTGTTCGGCGGCTTCAGCCCGGATTCGCTCGCCAGCCGGATCGAGGACTGCGACAGCACCGTGGTGCTGACCGCCGACGAAGGGCTGCGCGGCGGCAAGGCCGTTCCGCTG
This sequence comes from Novosphingobium sp., assembly GCF_020852455.1. Taxonomy (GTDB): domain Bacteria; phylum Pseudomonadota; class Alphaproteobacteria; order Sphingomonadales; family Sphingomonadaceae; genus Novosphingobium. Next base: position 9,742 of record NZ_JADZAT010000002.1, on the reverse strand, counting down.
AAAGCCAACGTCGATGAAGCGCTGACCAAGGTCGGATCGGTCGATACGGTAATCGTGCTGAAGCGCACCGGCGCGGCTGTCACCATGGTCGAAGGCCGCGATGTCGATTGGCACCAGGGCACCGCCGCCCAATCCGCCGACTGCCCGGCCGAGGAAATGGGCGCGGAAGATCCGCTGTTCATCCTCTATACCTCGGGCTCCACCGGCAAGCCCAAGGGCGTGCTGCACACCACCGGCGGCTATGGCGTCTGGGCCTCGATGACGCATCAGTACGTGTTCGATTACCGGCCCGGGCAGATCTACTGGTGCACCGCCGATGTGGGCTGGGTGACGGGCCACAGCTACATCGTCTATGGCCCGCTGATCAACGGCGCGACCACACTGATGTTCGAAGGCGTGCCCAACTATCCCGATCCCAGCCGGTTCTGGCAGGTGATCGACAAGCACCAGGTCGAAATCTTCTACACCGCGCCCACCGCGCTGCGCGCGCTGATGCGCGAAGGCGATGAGTTCGTGAAGCGCACCAGCCGGTCCAGCCTGCGCCTGCTTGGCTCGGTTGGCGAACCGATCAACCCCGAAGCCTGGGAATGGTATCACCGCGTGGTTGGCGACAGCCGCTGCCCGATCGTCGATACCTGGTGGCAGACCGAAACCGGCGGGGTGCTGATCAGCCCCCTGCCCGGCGCCACCGCATTGAAGCCCGGTTCGGCGACCAAGCCGTTCTTCGGCGTGGAGCCGATGCTGGTCGATAACGACGGGGTCGAAATCCGCGGCGCGGGCGATGGCTGTCTGGTGATCAAGGACAGCTGGCCGGGGCAGATGCGCACCGTCTGGGGCGATCACGAACGCTTCTTCCAGACCTATTTCAGCACCTTCAAGGGGCTGTACTTCACCGGCGATGGCTGCCGCCGCGATGAAGATGGCTATTACTGGATCACCGGCCGGATCGATGATGTGATCAACGTCTCCGGCCACCGGATGGGTACCGCCGAAATCGAAAGCGCGCTGGTTGCCCATGCCAAGGTGGCCGAGGCTGCGGTGGTCGGCATGCCGCACGATATCAAGGGTCAGGGCATCTATGCCTTCGTCACCACCAACGCCAATGTCGAACCCGATGAAGCGCTGCGCAAGGAACTGGTCGCCTGGGTGCGGCATGAGATCGGCCCGATCGCCACGCCCGACGTGATCCAGTTCGCCCCGGGCCTGCCCAAGACCCGCTCGGGCAAGATCATGCGCCGGATCCTGCGCAAGATCGGCGAGAACGACGTGGGCAATCTGGGCGACACCTCGACCCTGGCCGATCCATCGGTGGTCGATCACCTGCTGGCCAATCGCCCGAACGCGTAACCGGGCCGCAAGGCAGCGTCCGAAACGAAAACGGCCCTCCTTGCGGAGGGCCGTTTTTGTAATGGCGCGCCGCACCGGGTGATGATGATAGCTACGTTTACGCTATAGCCCTCTAAACTCGCTCCCACCGACAGGCCAAGAGACTCGAAATCACAATGGATTCCGGCTTTAGTGGCTAGTGGCGCTAGCGCCCTTCAGGCGGTTCGGGTGTGTCATCCGAGTGCGAGATCAGAAAAAGGCGAGCGCAGCAGTCTGCGCCGTACTATGGGCGCACCCAAGTTTGAGCATCAGTCAAAGCGGTAAAGTGTTACTCCTTCGGTCGCTTCTTCTAGACTCTGCCCCACATGACGCCGTGCGGCGGCACCATTTGGGTCCACGGTGCTCGCAGGCTCCGATCTCAAGCCATCGATCAGAAACTCGTAAACTGCTTGGCCATCCGCTTCTGCGCTATCGAAGAACTCTGCCAGCACTCGCCTGCCCACCAGTTCAAGTTTTAGAATTGCGTGTCCCTCCGCCGGCATGGCTTCAATCTTATATGTATTGGCAATTTCCGGACGACGTTTTGGATAAGTGGGGCTGATCTGACGCTCTGCTCGGGTGTGCCGATCGATGACGGTAAACGGTCCGTCCAAATTGATCTCGCCTAATCGACGCCTGACCTCGCGTGCAACTGCAAGCGGCAACTGGCCTTGCGTTCCACGAGCCAATCGCAGCTTTACAAATACACGAGTCCAGTCGGCCACTGGCGTGTCTGGGCGCGGATTAATAGCGTTCGGGATCGGCACTGTCGACGGGATGCGGCGGCGGATAGGCTGTCGCGACCCGAATAGTCTATTTTCCGGTAGACGGGATGGACCTGTGTTGCTCGCCTTGCCTCTTAGCCGAGCTTCCGCTTCTACATAGCCAGATATCGTGAGGTGATCGAGAAGTTCTGCATCCAGTAGTTTTACAAGGTCATCGGCGGGGTTGCGCAGTTGCCGCATGTATGCCCTCAGTGAACGTTCGAGAACGCCCCCGACTTCCTCGACGAGCAGTGCGGACAGCTCCTCATTTTGCGACAGCCCCCCTCCAGTTAAGTTGTTGGAGCCGACAAGCACGCGGCACTCTCCTCCTGCTCGAAAGCCATATAGCTTCGGGTGAAAGATCGGAGTTGCCTCATTGTGTCGGACGTAAACGCGCACGTCTCCCTCTAGGGCCAAGAGCATCGCTAAGCCCTCTCGCGAGGTGTTTTCGCGATCGATACCGGCTACAATTCTCAGCCGCCCTCCCCGTCCAAGCATGTTGGTGATGCTGTCCCAGAGAAGGCCGACGCCGGATGCCCTTACCCAAGCCGTGGCAACATAAGCCCGATCGGCCCCGGCGAACTCGCGTACCAACGTATCGACGAACGGTCGCCCATAGAACTGAGGAATGAGCATTAACGAGACACCCCAAATAATATCAGAACAAAAGATGAACTCAGTTGACACCTCATCTTGAGTCAGTCATATTCACCTCATGATGAGGTGTAATCCAGAATCCAGAGAGAGAGCGGGAAAGCTTGCCGTACATGCGTACGTGCGAGCCAACAGCCATCTTCGATTCGAAGCCTACCTTAAGGAAATTGGCCTGACGAGCGGTTCAGCTCTTCTGACCCTTCTCATTTTGCGCGAGATCGAGCTCCGGCAACTTCAGCCAGTTACCGGATCGTTATCAGCTCACGAGGCACGCTCGAAAAAGGTATCTGCCTATGTGCAGGCGGATCACGCTGAACGGTTTCGTGCTCACGCCGATTCGCTTGGGCGGTCCAACTCGGATTGCGCGGCTGAGCTCGTAGAGCGCGAACTGAATGAACGGTGGTTGAAAACTGCGTTATTGGCGGTGCCTGAGGTTCGTCTATGACGAAGGTAAGATCGGCATCGCCCAGAGCAGGGCGCTCGCTTGAAGGTTTGGTTGCGCCTCTGCGTGAGCATGTCTTGGCAGCAGTTGGCGTCGCCCGTAAGTTTAAGCTGGATGGTAGTTGGATCGAGGATGCGTCCTTACGCGACATGATGCGAGTGCCCTTGCTCGAAAGGGCTGCATGGGCTGCGGTCGCTATAACCCTAGTCGACATGATTCGCACAGGTCTTCCGGCTGACGGCGTTCGTGCCTACGGCTGGTTTGGCGTAGGCAGCTCTGCGGAGTGGTCGGCGCTCAATGCTCCGCTAGAACCACTCAACGGCCAAACGAACCTGTCGGAATTACTCCCTTATCTGCTTGATACTTATGGCCGAACCACTCGGCTCGATGTGATGCGAGATACGTCGCTCTCGTTCAGTCGGGCCGAACGCAAAAAGGTTGGGTCATTCTACACGCCGGCCGACGTGGCAGATTTCATGGTGTCAGCCATCGCGGATTCGGCGAGAGCTGAATCTGACGAGTGGTGGCTCGATCCTGCTGTCGGCAGTGGTGTCTTCCTAGCGGCTGCATTGCGTCGTTATCGAGCGGATGACCGGGTAAAATTTGCAGAATCTAGGCTTACTGGGTGTGACATCTCTCCTCAGGCTTGCGACTTTGCAGCTTTCACGTTGCTAGCCGAGGTTGCGGGTGAAACCCAGAATCCTTTGGCTACGTGGGCTGCCATTCGAAGTAACCTGCTGGCAGTCGATACGCCCACGGCTGCCCGGTCTGGCGATCTGCGCGCGCGACTAGCTCCGGGGAAAGGGCCGCTTCGCCTCATCTGTAATCCGCCCTACGCGACCGGCGGAGCCGTGCACATGGCCGATGGTCGGCCGACAACCTCGCTTTATCTTCCCTTCATCGAGATGAGTTGGACAGTGGCGAGCGGTCTGGATGACGCTGCTGCTCTGGTCGTGCCACTAGCTCTTGGCGCGAATCGATCCAGCGATCACCGGCGCTGCCGCTCAGCGATGACTGCCCACGGAGGGGAGTGGACCCTTCTATTCTTCGACCGTCAGCCACACGCCCTATTTGGAGAAGAAGCGAAAACCCGTGCAACGATTGCAATTCGGCGCCCTGGGCCGGCGCCTGCGTCTATTCGGACAAGCCGTCTTCTGAAGTGGACGAGTAGGCAGCGCTCGACCATCTTTTCGGAGGCGAGAGCTGTGAAGATCGGTCAAGCATCTATAGCACGTCTCGTGCCTAAGCTCGGCTCCGGCGCAGAATTCGCACTCTACCGCGCGCTAGAGCCTTACCGACTTCGATCAGGCGCACGCCCGGAACCGACAAAGGCGACCGCATCGGAGATTGTCGGAACTACATTGAGTGCAGACGTATTCGTGGCTGGCACAGCCTATAATTTTCTTAATGTGTTTCGAAACTACCCCGACCAGCTCAGCTGGCGCGGAACGCTGAGCGCCAGCGGAATTAATCGGATGCGCTGCGCAACAATGGAGGAGGCCGACATCGTGACGGCGATTCTGTCGTCGCGAATGGCCTATTGGCTATGGCACGTTGAGTGCGACGGTTTCCATGTGCCAGCTTGGTTTCTTGCGGAACTACCGCTTCTGAATATGCAAATTCAGAAGGGACCAGCGAAAGAGCTTGCGCGTCTCGGGAGGTCAGCTTGGGCTGGTCTACAGCGAGACGTGATCTGCAGCGCCAATCGCGACCGGCTGACATTTGCTTTTCGACCAACAGAGATCGGCGATGTGCGAAGCGAGATCGACATGCTGTTAGCGGGTCTGATTGGTATCGACACCGATGCCTCCGCGATGTTGCGCGACTTCGAGCGACAAGTGGTGTCGATCGACGGCACAGTCCGGCTCGCGAGGAATAAAAGAGACATAGGAGTACAGAAATGAAGCCTAGTGCAGAGGTAAAGGCGCTCAGCGCACTCACCAAAGAAGAGTGGCGAGAATATACAAAGACGGTATGGAGTATCGCTAATGTCAGTCATGAAATCCACCCGGCAACCTTCCCGACCGAAATTCCCAAGCGCCTAACCAAGTTGTTCAGCTTCTGGGGCGAGACGGTGCTCGATCCTTTCGGTGGGGTCGGCTCAACGGCGGTTGCCGCGATCCGGGAGGGACGCCGGACAATCTGCATTGACCAGAATGCTGACTTTGTCAAAGAGATGCGGTCGAGGGTGGAAAGGGAGCAACTCGACCTTAACGCTTTCGAGGCACGCCAAGGCGACTCTCGCGATCTATCTGGAATTGACGACGGAAGCATCGACCTGATCGTCACCAGCCCTCCCTATTGGGACAAGGCAGACTACGGGGGCCGAAACACCGACATTGGCACCGCAGGAAGTTACGTCGACTTTCTGGATGAACTCCGACAAGTATTTAAGGAGTGCTACCGAGTGCTCCGGCCAGGGCGGAAGCTGTGCGTTGTAACTGCGAATGTCAACCAGATGACCGATCACGGGCTACTCACGTTCCCGCTCAGTACGGACATTGGTGTGATGCTGCGCGAAATAGGCCTTGTAATGATAAACGAGATCATCTGGTCGAAGGACGGAACCGGAGGTCGCTGGGGTTCAGCAAATGGCCAACGACCGATATTCGGGAGCTACCCTTACCCACCGAATTTCCTCTTCAAGAACGTGCACGAATACATCATTATATTTGCAAAGCCTGGCGTCTCTCGGTCGAAGGGCGCGAAGGTTAGGCGGTACGATGAGGTGATGGGAATTCAGCCTTCTACGCTTGCAGCGGAGTAACGGTTTTCGAGGACTGGAAACCGGCACGCGGCAGCGTTTATATCTTCACGTGGATCGATGGGCCGCCCGATCTGGGAAGGTAGTCCCGAACATGCGAGCTTCTTAGCTTGCGGCAACCTCCGCAGGTTGCTCAAACTTCAGGTGGAAGGAGTGAAATTTGGTGATGACAGACGCCAAGAGAAAGCCTCGTGGAGTTGCCGCTAATCGTGAGCTCGTTGAGCTTGCCAAGGCGGCTTATCCAACGGTGTCTATCTCTCCTCCTGACCTAATACATGTTACCTCAGTAGGCTGGGGAAGGCGTATCATCGATCAAGGAATTTTAGAGCGACGTCAATGCAACGTTTTTGGTAAAGAACTCGTTTACTTTTTCGTTGCACGTCCTGCTTATCGCTTCGGTCGAGGCGGTGAAAAAAGTGATCAGCTAAACTTCTTTCCGTTCGCGATAGCGCTGTCCCCGGACGCGCTTCCGGCTCCATACCACGTGTATCCGTTTGATACCGGCGCATACATGGCGGGTTTTTATGACGAGGTCGCAGACCCTTCAATTTACATCGATGATTATGAACTTGAGCCCGACTTAGCGTCAGCTCTACGGCACATCACATGGGCTTTCGGAGGAGTTGATGAATATTTTGATGCGAGGATTAGATCAGGGCTTTCTGGCACAGTTCCAATTTGGCGGTCCGTAGCTCAGAATTGGCTCCGTATTGCTTCGCTTGCCTCCACGGGCCGCGATAAACCGGACCGTCGCGCTTCAGCCATAGAACTCGCGTATGCTCAGTCCGTAGATCTCAGGCAAGGGCACGGTCGGTTATTAATCTTCCCAGAACAACTACTTGAGGATCCGAACGGAACAAACACTGAATTTCTAAATTCTATTCGTGGCTTGAATGTAGATTTTGAAACCTACGATTGGCGTCCTAACGAAACACCAGATTCGTTTGCTGACATCATCACCCAAATTATGAAGCGCCGGCTCGGAGCCTTAGCTGCATGACCGCCCTTGGTGATAGCGACCTAACTATGGTGCTCATTGCTTACGAGCGTTTGACCGACCATGGCCTCGCTTTGCCGCTCTTCGCGACTTCCCCGACTGCAAACGCACTTCATGCCGCGATACCATCAGCACCAGGCGACCCTGCTGCTCATATCAGCGCTTTCGAGTTGTACTCGACGACGGAAGCCCAAGTTCTCGATGCTTCCCAATTCCGCTCCGCTGTTCATGGCGATATATGGATCGACGTATTCATCTGGCGCGATAAAGTGCACGTTGGCACAAGGGCAGAGCTGTGGGAGAGCACGGGGGCATACCATGGCGAGATGGAGTACGCTTCCCCACTTTCGCTACTCGCATTGGCCGAGGGAATTGATCGCTCAGAAGCCGCACGGTGTGCGGCAGTTGCCTATGAGTGGCTGACACGAAACTGGGGTATTAGCAGAGCAGACCGGTGGCGGGTAAACAGTTATCTCACCCGGCTTGCGCGCCGCGATTTGGTCAGACGCTATAGCATGGTGCCAAAGATAGTTGAAGTCTTGGGGTCTATGCATTTGTCTCAGAGACAGGCGATTCTCGAACTAAGGTTGCCGCGTATACGGGATTTTAGGCTAGATGATCTGCCCGAGCTTGCCTTCGCCACCAAAGCCCTTGGATGGCAACTAGAAATTGTGCTCGAAGATCTCGGCCAGTCTGCGACTCCGATCGACGATGTTGCGCCTGCACGATCTTTAGTCATGCGACTTCGACATGGTCGAGGACGAACGCAGACGCAGATTCCTCTGCGCGTCGTCGACCACTTTTTTGCCGGAAGCCGAACTTTGCGGGATGCGAGGACCGGACGTATAAGGTCGATGACGCTATCTAGGAAGGCCGGCGAGGCACCCAACACGATGAAGCTACAGCTTCCCGAGATCGCCGAAATGGCCGATCCGGTTGCTCGCTTCGATCGCGGCGATGACGGCATCATGTTCGTAGTACATGATGCTTCTTCCACAGATGGGCGTGAAATCGTGAAACTATTGAACGAAGGCATGCGAGACGGCAGCACACGGAAGACGCAGCGAGGGGCGACGTGGTGGCGCGTGCTGCCTCAAACTCGCTAGGCAACTACTCACCCATCCCCAGAGGCTTCGCCGCGCTCGCGCCGGGGCTTTGTCACTGGCGGCCCTCCGGCTCTCTACAGCGCAATGTGAAAGCGCGTTCGCCTCCGGGCCGGAGCGACTGCCGCCGCGTCTCATCTGATCGTTACGAAGAAGATTGCTAAGGGCGTTGCCCTCGCGCGGCGCAAGAAAACTCTCCAGCCTTTCGCGGCATAAACGGCCCGCTCCCCGCAAGCGGGTCCCCTCCATTTATTCCACGGTGCCAAAGACTTCTCCTGCACCTTGCTACCCGTGGCTCGCCGCCGGGCAAGGGTTCAGGAGCGGCGCTTCGCTGCTCTGAACCCCAAACGCGAGGATCAGAGACATGACCAACCTTTCCGACAGCAATCCCCGCATCTATGTCGCCTGCCTTGCCGCCTACAATAACGGGTATCTGCACGGGGCTTGGATCGACGCGGATCAGGACGCGGACCAAATCAGGGACGAGATTGCCGCCATGCTCGCACAGTCCCCCATCGAGCACGCGGAGGAATATGCCATCCATGATTATGAGGGCTTCGAGGGCGTTACGATCAGCGAATATGCCGGCATCGAAACCGTGGCACGCATGGGCGCTTTCATCGCCGAGCATGGCGCGCTAGGCGCTGGCCTGCTGGATCAGTGCGACGATGACATGGACCAAGCCGAAACCGCCTTGCAAGACTGCTATCATGGGCAGTTCGCCAGCCTTGCCGACTTCATGGAGGACTTGACCGCTGAAAGCGGCATGGCGATCCCCGAGGCGCTACGCTACTACATTGATTGGAAAGCAATGGCCCGCGACGCTGAAATGAACGGCGAGTTTTTCACAGTCGAAACCGCACATGACGAGGTGCATGTGTTTTCCAGCCAATGAAAGCCGGAGCGTCTTGCCCGCACTTTTGCGGGCGGGCGTCTCGCAGAATCATCGAAATAGTGTTAAGCAGAAAATAACCAAGAATGATCGGGCTGGCCGCTCAAGGTATCTGCTTTGAGCGGCTTCTATATTTCCAGCGATCTTTGAACCTCTAAGGGCTGGGCGCTGCCTTGCGCGCCCCGGCTTTGGGAGGTGACGCCATGCTTAGCATCGACTGGCGTTCGCCGGTGGCATACAGGCACGCGAAGCACATTTCGGCCGCCGGTTTCGCTTGGGAATATCTGCGCCGGAATGACGATTATCGTCAGGAGTTCCAGACCATCGCACTAACCGGAGGACCGTCCGGCCGTGACCTTGAAGCGTTCGCGGATCGCTGGGGGTTGCGATTTCCCGTGCGATCCCGACGCGCCGCATGACCGGCCGCCACCAATCTGGAGTCCGAGCCTTCAACCGCAAGCGGTGATGCTCTCGCCGGTCGAGCATAAGGACGGCGACACCGAACCGATATTGACGCTTGCCCATCTCGCCGGCCTCGATCTGCGCCGCGCTGCCGATGGCTGGCACGGCATCTGGCAGGTGGATGGCGTCGCACATCAATTCTGGCTTCCCGAGCCGGTGCCGGATGCCGCCGCCTTCTATGCCGTCACCCTGCCGATGGATTCCTTTCTGGAGCTTCGCGCACACGCTGCGCGCCGTTTCTGGCGGTCCCTCAACGGCCGCGCACCCGGTCCCGACTTCCGGGCCGTTCCCGCCCAGCT
>NZ_JADZAT010000001.1 GCF_020852455.1 Novosphingobium sp. | reverse complement strand
TATGTTAAATGCAAACTCAGCAATATGGCCCGCTCAGCCGGTGAAATTGCCAAAAAGCAACGCCAGCCCTGCGATGATCATCACCCACACAATTGCCATCTGCAACGTCTTGCGTTGACTGAGCTGGTGACTGCGCAAGCTACCAACCACAAGGATCAGCGCCATGATCCCGCCGATAATCGCCGTGATGGTTTCACCATCGGACATGTTCATGCTGCAACCTCCAGGCCATCATAGCCAACCAGCACATGCGCCGGAACTTCCGCCGACAAGGTGACATAATCCATGCTCTTGTCGAGATGCGTCAGCACCCCCTGACGCGCCCGGCAGGCTTCGATCAGTTCAAGCGACATCGCCAGGTGCGAATGCGTCGGATGCGGATCGCGGCGCAGGCAATCGGTCACCAGCACATCAACACCTGTAAACAGATCAACCATCTCGCGCGTAATCGCGCTGAAGTCTGTCGCGTAACCAACCGATTTGCCGTCACAATCAAAGCGGTAGCCGGTCGATTCACCGGGACCGTGCGGCATCTGGCAATGCGCCACGCCAAAGCCCACGCACATCCGCAACCGATCGAGCGTATCGAGCTCGATCAGCGTCGGATATCCATACTGCCCGGCAAAGACATAGCCAAACCGCGCCCGCAGGATCCGCGCGATTTCGCTGTGCGCATAGCCAGGGATCGGCCCAGCGCGGCCATAGCGCAGCACGCGCAGGTCATCGATGCCGTGGGCGTGATCGGCATGTTCGTGCGTCCAGAAGACCGCGTCGATCCGGTCTATGTCATTCGTCAGCAGTTGGGCCCGAAGATCGGTCGAGGTATCGACAAGCAGCCGCTTTCCAGCATCGCTTTCGACCATGATCGAGACGCGTGAACGGCGATTTCTGGGCTCATTTGGATCACACTGGCCCCAATCGTTGCCGACGCGCGGCACCCCAGTGGACGTGCCGCAGCCTAGCAGCAGGACCTTCACAGACCGGCCTTGGCAAACAGCCGCGCGAAATTGCGCGTCGTGACCTCGGCCAGATCTTCCGCCGTAGTGTCACGCAATTGCGCGACAAATCGCGCTGTATCGGCCGTAAACGCCGGCTCGCAGACCTGGCCGCGATGCGGCACCGGCGCCAGGAACGGCGCATCGGTTTCAACCAGAATGCGATCTTCGGGCAATTCTGCGGCTATCGCCTGCAAATCCTTGGCATTCTTGAAAGTCACGATCCCGGACAGCGAGATCGTCAGGCCCAGATCGAGCACTTTACGGGCGAAATCGGCCGAGGCGGTGAAACAGTGAATCAGCGCCGGATAGACCCCCTTCTCCATTTCGTCCGCCAGGATCGCAGCCGTATCCTCCTCGGCATCGCGGGTATGGACGATCAGCGGCAGGCCGGTTTCGCGTGCAACGGAAATATGACGCCGAAACAATGCCTTCTGCACGTCACGTTCCGAGCGATCGTAATAATAGTCCAGTCCGGTTTCACCGATTGCAATCACGCGCGGATGTTCCGCCACCGCCAGCAGCGCAGCTTCGCCCATGTCGGCGTGGCCATCAGCCTCGTGCGGGTGGATCCCGACCGACGCCCAGACATCAGCCTCGCGCTCGGCAGTGGCAATCACGCTGTCCCATTCGCGCTGCCGGGTCGAGATCGAAAGGAAGCCCCCCACCCCGGCCTGCCGCGCCCGCGCCAGCACGCCCTGCTGGTCCTCGACCAGACCCTTGTATTCCAGGTGGCAGTGCGAATCGATCAGCATCAGGCTGCGTCTTCAGCCGGCAGTTCGAGGCGCGGGAACAGCGGGCTTGGCGCTGCCAACTTGAAGTCGCTTTCGGCAAGCGGCGAGTACCAATGCGCGCCAATCCCCTGATAAGTCCGGTTTTCTTCCGGAATGCCCATCATGTCGAGCAAAGCCTCGGCCTTGGTCGGCACCACTGCCCGGATCCCTACTGCGAGCTGCGCAATACAGATGAACAGCGTGGCCAGCACGGTCTCCATCCGCTCAGGATCGGTCTTGCGCAAGGTCCAGGGCGCCTGCTCATCAATATAGGCGTTGCAGGCAAACACCGCCTGCAGCCAGGCGTCGATTCCCTGCTGCAAGGCCAGAACATCAAAGGCTGCGGGAATGGTCTTTTGCACGGCGTTGCCAACCAGCTCAAACAGGGCGCTGTCGGCCTCGTCATGGCCGCGAATTTGCGGCAACCATTCAAGGTTCTTGGCGATAAAGCTCAGCGTGCGTTGGGCCAGATTGCCGAAGGCGTTGCCCAGTTCGGTATTCCCACGCATCACAATAGCTTCAGGCGAATAGCTGCCATCCTGCCCGAATGCCACTTCGCGCATCAGGAAATAGCGCAGCACATCCACGCCAAAGCGCTCGGCCAGATCCATCGGATCGGTGACATTGCCCAGCGACTTCGATTCCTTCTGCCCGCGATTGAGCAGGAAGCCATGGCTGAACACGTGCCGGGGAATTTCAATCCCGGCGCTCCACAGGAAGGCCGGCCAGTAGATCGTGTGGAACCGGGTAATGTCCTTGCCGATCAGGTGCAGATCGGCCGGCCAGTACCGCGCGAAATCGCCGCTTTCGTCAGGAAAGCCGAGGCCCGTGATATAGTTGGTCAGCGCATCGACCCAGACGTACATCACGTGGTCGTCGCTGCCGGGCACTTTCACCCCCCAGTCGAAGCTGGTGCGAGAAACCGACAGATCGCGCAGCCCGCCTTCGACAAAGCGCATCACTTCGTTGCGGCGGCTTTCCGGGCGAATGAAGTCCGGTTGCTCGTTGTAAAGCTTCAGCAGCGGTTCGGCATAGTTCGACAGCCGGAAAAACCACGATTCCTCGACCGTCCATTCGACCGGGGTGCCCTGGGGCGAGAGCTTTTCGCCCCCCTCCCCTTCGGTCAGTTCGCTCTCGTCGTAATAGGCCTCGTCGCGGATCGAGTACCAGCCTTCGTAGCGATCGAGATAGAGATCGCCCTTGGCCTCCATCCGCCGCCAGAGTTCCTGCACCGAAAGGTGGTGGCGCGGTTCGGTGGTGCGCTGAAAATTGTCGTAAGAAACATTAAGGCCATCGCACATATCGATGAAATATTGCGTCATTTCATCGGATAGCTGCTTCGGAGTCACCCCCAGTTCGCGGGCCTTTTGGGCCATCTTCAGGCCGTGTTCGTCGGTCCCGGTCTGGAACCGCACGTCGCGGCCCTGCATCCGCTGGTGGCGCGCGATCACGTCGGCGGCGATCGCCTCATAGGCGTGGCCGATGTGCGGGCGTCCGTTGGGATAGGAAATCGCGGTGGTGATATAGAAGGGTTCGGCCATGGCCGTTTCAGATCTTTCCAAACTGGTTCAAGCGGCCTCTCTAGGCATCGCAAGCGAGGCCAGCAAGGCCCCCACTTCCATTGCGACCAGGCCGGGATCGAAGTTGTAGCTGGGCAACTGGCCGGAAAGCTTCACCAATTCGCCATGAGCGGCGATTACGGCAGCATCGCCCGCGCGTTCCTTGCCAAGCCGGGCGGCGACTACCGCGCGGGCGAGGTCGATGGCGGCGAGTTGGCGCTCGCGGTCAGGGCGGGCGCCGATTTCCTCGGCCAGGGCACCGCGCAGTTCGAAATGCGGGTCGCCCTGGGCGATCAGGCGGAGCATCAGGGCGTGGAGCTTGCCAAGGTCCTGTGCGACGAATTCGAGTGCGGCGCCGGGGGATCCGTCGGCTGCGGCGATGGCGGCGGCGCGGGTTTCGGCGCTGGCCGAGGGCACTTCGTTGCGCAGAATTTCGTCGATCTGATCAGCACTTAGCGTGCCGAACCGCATGATCCGGCAGCGCGAGCGGATGGTTGGCAGCAGGCGGCCCAGCCGGTGCGCGACAAGGATGAAATAGGTCCCGGCCGGCGGCTCCTCCAGGCTTTTGAGGAGAGCGTTGACGGCGTTCTTTTCCATGTCGTCGGCGGGGTCGATGATCACCACCCGGCGGCTGCCCAAGGTAGGCCGGGTGACCAGTCGGGATTGCATCCGGCGGATCTGGTCGATCGTGATATTCCGCTTTGTCTGGAAAGGTTTGCCTTCCGCCTTCTTCTCTTCCTCAGCATCGTTGGCGGGCAGGTGATCGAGCACCAGGATATCAGGATGCGCGGTCCATTCAGGCTGGGAAATGCCCGCTTCGGCGACCAGTTCGGCGGCGGCAGCGCGGGCGAACAGGCCTTTGCCGAGGCCTTTCACCCCGGACAGGATCCAGGCGTGGTGCATCCGCGCCGAGCCGCTTGCTGCGCGCCACTCACGCCAGGCCTCGGCATGGCCATGAAGGGTACTCAAAAGGCACCAAAGCGTGACTGAAGCGCACCCAGAACGTCACCAAACACGCGCTCCGAATTGTTGTTGCCATCAATGCGCGCAAATCGCCCGGGCTCTGCCTCAGCGATACGCGCGAAGGCCGCTGCGACGCGGGCATGATAGGCAGCATCGCGCCCGCCGATCCGATCGGATGAACCCTGATCGCGAGCACTGGCCCTGGCCTCGGCAACACCGGGCCGAACCTCGACCAGCAAGGTCAGGTCGGGCAACAGACCCTGACTGCCAACCCGGTGCAGATCGAGCACATCGGCATCGGACAGGCCCCCTGCCCCGCCCTGGTAGGCGCGGCTCGAATCGACGAAGCGATCGCAGATCACCCATTTGCCCGCCTCGAGCGCAGGCCCGATCAGGCGCTCAACATGATCGGATCGCGCGGCCGCGAACAGCAGCGCTTCGGCGCGGGGATGCCACCCCTCCCCCTCGGTGCCGAGCAGCAGCGTGCGGATCGCCTCGGCCCCGGGCGTGCCGCCGGGTTCGCGGGTCACCACGCATTCGATCCCGCGTTCGGTCAGGGCCTGGGCGAGCAGGCGTGCCTGCGTGCTCTTGCCCGCCCCTTCCCCGCCTTCAAAGGCTATGAACTTGCCGCGCGTCATTCCAGCAGCCCTAGCAGGCCATTGCCGATCCTGTCGATTGGTCCGGCCACCCCTACCCCCCGGACAGTCACCAGTGGCAGGACATGGCTGGGCTGGCCGGGTTGACTGACTTCAAGCCGGGCCACCTGCTGGCCTTTGGTGAGCGGCGCCCTGAGCGGTCCGTCATAGACGATCCGCGCGGTCACCCTGGGCGCCTGCCCCTGCGGCACCGCCAGCGAAAAGGCGCGCGGCACGGTCAACTGCACCTGCCGGGCATCACCGCCCTGCACCCGCGCCGCGCCGACGACATAGCCGGGGCTGAGGAACGCATGGCTATCCCACAGGCGATAGCCCCATTCGGCCAGGGCCCGTGCCCCCTGGGCGCGCGCTGGCTCGCTGGGTGCGCCGCCAATCACCACAACCAGCCTGCGCCCACCGCGATCGACCGCGCCAAGGAAATTGAACCCGGCTTCACGGGTGTGACCGGTCTTGATCCCGTCAGCCCCGGGCAGCACCCCGGCGAACGGATCGTGACTGTCGTAGCGCCCGCCACGCCAGATCATCGACTTCTGGCCGAAGTACTTCCTGTAGCGCTGCGGATGTTCGGTGATAAGCGCCGTTGCCAGCCGGATCAGGTCGTTCGCGGTAACCTGGGTCTTGCCCATGTCGGGCATCCCATTGGGCGTACCAAACCGGCTGCCCTTCATCCCCAATCCCGCCGCCCTTGTGTTCATCGCGGCGATGAAGGCCTGCTTGCTGCCCATGGCCGCCTCGGCCAGCGCAACGGCGGCGTCGTTGGCCGAAACCGTGGTGGTGCCCATCAAGAGGTCACCCACGCGCACCGTTTCACCGGGCCTCAGGTTCAGCGTGGTGCCCCGCCCGGCCCAGCGCGCGGCGGTTTCGGGCCGCACTGTCACCACCGCGTTCTCGTCCAGCTTGCCGGCTGCGATCAGATCGAATGCGATCAGCGCGGTCATCGCCTTGGTCATCGATGCGGGCAGGAAGCGCTTGTCGGCGGCGCGGGCAAACAGCACCTGCCCCGACGAAAGATCGGCCAGCAGCGCGATCGGCGCAAAGCTTGCCGGAGGCGGCGCCAACGTGCCGCTGACTACGATGTCAGGCGTGTTGTCCGCAGGCGCCGAACCGCTGGCCAGCAGCAGTGCAATCGGCAGCAGGTAACGCCACTTGGCCAAGCCCTAAGTCCCCCGCGTCGGGCGCGAAGGACCTTGGCCTAGTTCGCGCTCTGGATTCGGGCGTCGCTATAGCCTGCGGCCCTGGCCTTAGCCAAGGCGGCCTTGGCCTGGGCTTCGCTGGCGAAGGGCCCCATCCGCACCCGCCACAGCTTGCCGACCGCAGCCGCGCTGCCCCCGGTCTTGCTGGCCGCGGCCGCGGCATTGGCCTGGTTCGAAAAGGCACCAACCTGAACCACGAACTTGCCCTTTGCCGCCGGAGCGGGGGCAGGTGCCGGTGAAGGCGCGGGAGCAGGTTTTGGCGCCGGTGCAGGCGCAGGCTTGGGAACCGGTACCGGCTTGGGCTTCTTGTCCTTGCCCGGCTTGGGCGTCGGCGCTGGGGCCGGCGCCGGGGCCGGTGTCGCTTCAGGCGCCGGGCGTGTCACCCCTTCCTGGGTGTCGAGCTTGCGTGAGAGCACGCCCAGCAGCGATTTGGGCGTATCCATCCGCGCCGGCGCCGGCTGGCCAGCGCGAAGCAAGGCGCGTTCGGGTTCGATCGGATTGACCCGCCGAACCCTGACGGCAGTCTGCTCCTGACCGGTCAGGCCCAGCTGGGCGGCAGCTCCCGGCGACAGTTCGATCACATTGCGGCTCTGCATCGGCCCGCGCCGTTCGACCCGGACCAGGATCGTGCGCCCGCTCGCCAGCTCGGTCACTTCGACATAGCTGGGCAGCGGCAGGGTGTGATGCGCGGCTGTTACGCCGCTGCCGCCTTCGGCGCCCACGCTGGCGCGGCCGACCACATCATAATTCATGGTATCGGCGGGGGTGTAGGTTGTCCCCTCAACGGTATAGGCCGGGCCGACTACCATCGGATAGTCCCCGGCCGGACCCTGGGCCGACATCGGTGCGCCCGAAGCGCTCTGGAGGCCACCGCCACCGCCGCCACAGGCGGCCAGAAGCGTCAGCGCCGCAAGCGGCAGAGCATGATCAACGCGAAATCTCATCTGCAAGTAACCCCACGGACAGTGCGTAGTAGTTCGAGCAGTTGTAATGCAGGATGACCCGATAATTCCCGGTTAACAGGAATGAACCATTCCCCGGTCCGTCAGGTTCGAACAATGAGGCCATCGTTTGATCGGCGATTCCCGCCTGCGGCATCAGCCCCAGCGCTTTCCATTCGCCCACCGTCTTCCAGACCGAATGGCGGGCGTGGACATTCGCACAGCTGGGCGCCAGCAGCTTTTCACCCAGCTGCGAGCGGTCAAAGCCATCGGGCACGGTTACCCGCACCCCCCAGGGTTCGCCACGGCGCCAGCCGGCATCGCGAAAATAGTTGGCGATCGAGGCCAGCGTATCGGCCCGGTTGTTCCAGATATCGGCAAAACCATCGCCATCGCCATCCTTGGCCAGGCGCAGATAGACCGATGGCAGGAATTGCGGATTGCCGAAGGCCCCGGCCCAGCTGCCCACCATCTTGCCACGCGGCACGCCGCGATCGGCCATCTTCATCAAGGCCAGAAATTCGGCTTCGAACAGCGAGCGGCGGCGGCCTTCATAGGCCAGGGTCGCCAGCGATCGGGCCAGATCGAAATCACCCTTCACCCGGCCATAGAAGGTTTCGTGCCCCCAGATCGCCAGCAGGATCTTGGCCGGCACCCCGTATTCCGCCTCGATCCCTGGCGTGATCGCAGCGCTGGCAGCCAGCATGTCGCGCCCGCCGTTGATCCGCGCCGCGTCCACATGATCGCGGTAATAGGGCCAGAAGGCCGGCGGCGAGCCGGGCCGTGATCCGGGCTGCGCACGATCAAGCGAGACGACCCGGGGATTCGGTGTGAGCCCGCTGGTCAGGGCAACAATGCTGCGCTGGCTGATCCCCTGCGCCCGCGCTTTTGCCCTGACCAGTTCGAGATAGGCTGCAAAGCCATCGTTGACCTGGGGTTGCTGCGGCACGGCCTGAATCACCGGCTGCGCCAACGGGAGCGGCGCCGCCACCGACGCTGACTGCTGCCCGACACTGCCTCCAGCCACCCCCGCCAGCGCGGCAACAGCACCAAAGGACAGGGCAATTCGCAAGGTTCGCAGATCAGGCATCGCCCCCTTCTCGCACAGCACAAGCGATTCGGGAATTGCCGCCCGCCCCGAAACCGGCTAGCGGCCCCCGGCATAGGACAGGTGGCCGAGTGGTTTAAGGCAGCGGTCTTGAAAACCGCCGTGGGTGCAAGCTCACCGTGGGTTCGAATCCCACCCTGTCCGCCACCGGCCCGCACGGGTTTGATCTCGGTCATGGGAGCGGCCGGAATTGCGACCTAGACCGGCCGCATGCCCCCGCAATCGCCAACAATCCGCACGAACACGGACATCCCGCGATGACGATCGGGCTGTTTCTGCGCGAAATTCTGCCGTTCTACTTTCGGCTGCTGGTCCTTGCGGCGGTCACCCTGCTGATCGACCTTGTCCTGCATATCACCGATATGGTCTGGATCGGACGCTATCTGGGAATTCCCGGAACGATCCTGATCCTGCTGTCATTCGGTCATTCGCTGAGGAAACGGGGGCTTATCGCCAGCTCGAATCCGGTACGCCTGTTGCGGCTGCACGAATGGCTGGCCTGGATCGGATCGACGCTGGTGCTGGTCCATGCGGGCATCCACTTCAATGCCGCGCTCGCCTGGCTCGCGGTCATCGCGATGAGCCTCAACATCGCCAGCGGCCTGACCGGCAAATATCTGGTTCAGCGTGCGGGGCGCTGGATGAAGCAGGCGCGCGGCGCGCTGCACGACCAGGGGCTGGATGATGCCGCTATCGAGCAGAAACTGTTCTGGGACAGTCTGGCTGCTGGCTGGGTGAAGAAGTGGCGGACGATCCATCTGCCCATCTCGCTGGCATTTGCAGCGCTGGCCACGGCGCACATCCTATCCACCTTCCTGTTCTGGGGGTGGAAATGAAGCGCGCGATCTGGATCGCCCTGTGGCTCCTGCTTGCCGGAACAATCGGGCTGAGTTTCGTGCGGCCGCATGCAATGGTCAGCCCGGGAAACCTCATGCCGGCGCACAAGGCCTTGCAGGACGATTGCTTTGCCTGCCACGCACCGTTCCGGGGGGCCTCGGCCAAGCGCTGCACGAGCTGCCATGTTGTGGCGGAGATCGGCCTGCGGACCACCAAGGGGCAACCGATCCCGAAGAGCAGCCGCAAGCCGCCGTTTCATCAGGCCCTCGCAGAGCCGGATTGCATGGCCTGCCATAGCGACCATCCGAAAGCGCCATTGTCGCGGGCCGCTGGGATCCGGTTCGATCATGCGCTGCTGAAGGCGGATCTGCGTGCCAGGTGCCAGTCCTGCCATACGGCGCCGCGCGACGAATTGCATGCCGGCAAGCCGTCGCTGTGCTCAACCTGTCACCAGACCTCCGCCTGGAAACCCGCGACGTTCAATCACGACCGCTACTTCGCGCTGGATCGCAACCACAACACGCGTTGCACAACCTGCCATCAGGGCGGGAACTATCGGCGCTATACCTGCTATGGCTGCCATGAGCATCAGCCTGCCGACATCATCGCCGAACACCGCGAGGAAGGAATCACCCGGATCGACAACTGTGTGCGATGCCATCGCAGTGCACACGGCGAAGTGGAAGGCAGGGGTGAAGGCGAAGGGCACGACGACTAGCGCGCCCTTGCCCGACCGAGCTGTTCAATAGCCTTGCTGGTTCAGCTTGCGGCCGGTGCAAACCGCGCCGCCAGCTTCTGCAAGCCCCAGACCGCCGCCGCGAAGAACGCTCCGCCCAGCACGGTCGATTTGACCAGTTCAAGCCAATCAACCTCAAACTGGATCAGCGGCGCGGCGGCCAGTGTGACGAACAGCATGGTCGAACTGTTGATCGCGATCGGCAGCAGTTTCACCACATCCAGGTAAAGCGCCGCGATCAGCAGCAGCAGCGATGCCGCCAGCCCCGCCCCGCCATATTCGCTGGGACCGTACCACAGGAACCAGGCGATCCCGATCCCCACCAGCGCGCCGACCATCGCCGGGACCAGTCGCGAAAATTGCAGCTGTTCGTTGTTTGCCCAGTACCACAGGAACATGAAGGCCCCGACCAGCGTCTTGTCAGTCATGTTGAGCACGCCGATCGCCAGTGCGATCCAGGCAACGATCAGGACAATGACGATCGCGGTGATGGCGATCCCGGCCACCTTGCCCGGCGGCGATGCGGCTTCAACGGCATTGGACATGACATTCCCCTCCTTGGTCTGGAGGAGCGGAATAGAGCTTAATTGATCGGTTAAGACCAGCCCCTATCGGCCCAGGCCCAGGAAGCCAAAGGTATCGGCGTCGAACTTGACCTTGATCGTCGCGAACAGGCCCTTGTCGGTGTTGCGCAGCGCCGAGAAATCGGGATCGCGGAAGCCGGTGATGTTGTAGCCGATCAGTAGCAGCACATCCTTGGCCGGCGAGACGCCGATCTGCGGCCCGTATGAGAACTGCGCGGTCTTGTCCTGCAGGTTGTAGCGGACATTGCCGACCGCGCCGATTTCGAAATGATCGCCGATGCCATAGCGCAGGTCGAGCCCGCCCATGAGCGTGGTGCTCGACAGGTCATAGCTTTCGAAGCGGTCGAAGTTGTGGCGCGCAGCCAGGAACAGGCCGACATTGTGGCGCTGGACCAGCTGACCATCGACCTTGCTGCGCGGCGCCCAGTCGGCCGAAAGGCTGGCGATCAGGCGGTCCGAACGGGCATCGCCGTTGACCGTGAAGATCGAGCTGCCCGCCGCGCCCGCATCGCCGGCCACGGCGCCGTGGACCACGTCCGAACGGAACTGGACCTTGGACAGCATGGCGAATTCGGACTTGTCAGGGCGGTGCGCCACGGCGATCGCCGCGTCGAGCATTTCGGTATCGGCGCCGGTGCTGGCCTTGGCCTTGGTCCAGGTTACCCCGGTGCCGACCATCGAGCCTTCGCCCAGCTGGCGGATCGCGCCGAAGGTGGCACCCTTGCGGGTACCCAGCTCGCCATCGCGCAGTTCGCCGCGCAGCGTGGCGCTCCACTTGTCCTTGCGCCAGGTGCCGCCCAGCGTCACCGCGGTGAAGTCTTCGGCCAGCGCGCCGTTATCGCCCAGCGTGCCGCTGCTCGAGGCCGGATGCGCCGGGTTGACCAGATCGGCCAGGCGGAAGCCCGAGAGGGTGCGGTTTGAATCGAGCGTGGCGTCGAGCGTCAGGTTCTTGGTCACCGGAAGCGATTGGGACAGGCCGAAGGCGGCGAAGCTGCGCTTGCCGAATTCGTCGATCGATTGCTGGCCCAGCAGCCCGGTTACGCGGCCGCCGGTCCACGGGGCCAGTTCAACGCCGATCCGGCCGGTGCGGGCATCGATGTTATCGCCGTGGGCGATTTCATAGGTGCCGACCAGCTTGACCGCCGGGCTGATCGAATAGCGCGCGGTGAAGCGGTGCCGTTCGGGCAGGTCGATCGAGGCGCTCTTGCCCAGGGCAAAGCTGGTGGCGGCGCTGAGTTCCAGCTTGTTGTCGAAGAACCGGCGCGAGACCGAGGCTTCGAGCACATCACTCTTGGCCTGGCTGCCATCGGCGCGGCGATCGTTGAAATGCGACAGACCGATCCGCGCGTCGCCCTTGGCGGTGCGCCACTGCAGGCCCGATTGCACCGCGACGCGGCGGGTGCCGTCGGTCAGGCTGTCGTCAACCCAGCCGCTGGTCACCACCGACAGGTCGGGCGTGATCCGCACGCGGGCATCGACGCCGATCTTGCGGCGGCCCAGTTCGGCGCCCGAACCCTGGCCCAGCCCGAATTCGCGCTGCGCCTGGCGGATGTAGGCCAATACGTCGAGCCGGCCCGAATGGTGCTCGAGCTCGAGCAGGAAGGCATCGGCCTGCGCGCCCTGGTTGAGGCTGCGGGCATATTCGGCGCGCAGTTCGGTCGCCTGGCCCAGCCGCGCCTTGAGGTCCACACCCAGCAGCGTGGTGCGGGTGCCGGCGTTCGAGCTGGTATCGCTGATCGCGCTGGCGCCGATCCGCAGCGCGCCCTTGGCGGTGGTCACGTCAGCACGCAGGCCGCCGTTCCATTCGCCGCCCTTGGCGGTCAGCGGATCGAGTTCATAGTCGATCACGATGAATTGCGGATTGAGCTGCGCATCACGGCTCAGCACCGGTTCCTTGAAGGTGATCGTGCCGGCCAAAAGGTCGATGGTGTAATCGACATAGCGCACCAGCGTGCGGCGCTCGACGATCACTTCGCTGCGGAAGCGGTCGCGCACTTCGATCGTGACCATTTCGCTGCCGGCAATGATCGCGCGGCTCGACAGGCGATAGGGGCCCGAGATCCCGCCACCCTGGAATTCGTCGCGGCGGTGCGTGGTTGCCACCTTCGCGGCAAAGCCCTGGGCGTGGAAGCCACCGGCGTTCACTTCGCCCTTCAGACCGGTCGCGGCGCGCTGATAGCGGGCCAGCTGGGTCTGGTCGAAGCCGCTCTCGACATCGCCGTACATCGCGTAGAACTTGCTGCTTTCAAGCCGCAGGTAGAACTTGTCGCGGCTGGCGGCGTCATGGCGGCGGTCCGAACCATCGGCAAAGACGGTGTAATAGGCGCGCGGATCGATTGCCCCCAGCAGCTGGTGGTCATCGCGCTGCTTGGCGCTGTCATAGCTCGCGGTCAGCAGCAGACCCTTGGCCACCTGCCCCTTGGCATAGAAGGCCAGCCGGGCATGATCGCCCAGATCGCTGTCAAAAGCGCCGGTGCGCTCCATGCCCTTGCCCACAGTGCCGCGCGCGCCCTTGCCCAGGGTCCCTTCAGCCAGGCCAACCACGGTCCACGGCAGGTCACCCGGCACGATCCAGGCATCCAGTTCCTGGCGGCGGCGCTGCTGGCCGTCGTTGAAGTTGAATTCCATGTGCAGCTTGCCGCTGGCCATGGTCGGGGCCAGTTCGACATAGGCAATGCCATCATCGCCCTTGACCATCCAGCGCGGCGCCTGGCGGCCCAGCCCTGAAAGCTGGCGCTGCTGCAGCGCGTCGATTGCCTCGGCGCTTTCATAGGGCGAGCTGAGGCTGAATTCGCCGGTCAGCCCGGCATGAACCGGACGGCCGTTGTGATCGACCAGGCGCAGTGCCAGCACCGGACGGGTGGACCCGTCGGCCACCAGCTTGCTCTTGCCCGGCAGCAGCTCGACCCGCGCCGGAGTGCCGACGAAATGGACGTCGCGCGTCAGGCGGGTCAGTTCCTTGCCCTGCTCGTCGCGGACAATGGCGACCAGCTTGGTGGTCTCACCGCTCAGCGGGATCCCGCGCCACAGGCTGACCGCGAAAGTCCGGCCGGGCGAAGGCCGCGCGCCATCGAAGCTCAGCGGATCGACCGGCTTGCCGTTGGCGAGCAACTCAACCTTCTGGCCCATCCGGTGGCGGATCGCGACGCGAATGGCCGGAGCGCGGGGATTGTGATCCAGCGCCGGGAACAGGAATTCGGTCGGCCCATCGCCCTTGGCCAGCCAGTCGGTATCGGCCCCGGCGGCGGCGCGTTCGGCGGCCTCGGCAGCCAGCTGCGCCGGGCTCTTGGCCGCAGCCTTGCCTTCAACGGCTTCATATTTGATTTTTTCTGCGTTATTCTCGCGCTTTACCAGCGTGCCTTCAGGCAATTTCGCAGCAAAATCGGCGATCACCAGGCTGCCGCCCTGCCCGATGACAAAGCGTGAGCTGGCGCTGCCGGCGCTGCGGGTCGAACGCGTGCAATCGGTGAAGACGCCGCCCTTGGGCAGGGTCTGCCACTGCGCCTGAACCACATGGCTGCCGGGCACCACGCCATCGAAGTGATAGCGGCCATCGGCATCGGTAATCGCAAAGCTGCCGTCTTCCATCACCACGCGCACGCCCGGAATCCCGGGGTGGTCGCCCTCAACCGCGCAGCCACCGGCGGTAATCCGGCCAATCACGGTCATCCGCGCGGCCAGATCCTGGCGGTCGATCCGCACGATAGCCCCGGTGGTGGTCGAAAGCCCGCGGTCGTCGGAGGCGATCACACGGTTTTCGGCCTGTCCGGCGGGCGCATCGGCACGAACGGTCATGGCATAGGTCACAGTCCGGGCATCGAGCGCCGGAATATCACCCAGTTGCAGGGTAAAGCTGCGGCCATCAGGCGCGATCTGCACTGCCCCGGGCGCCGCGATCCCGTCGATCCGGATCGAATCAGGACGCAGCCGCAACCATGGCGACGGCGTATCGACCAGCGTGACCCCGCGCTTGGGACCCAGCGGATCGGGATTGTTGACCGTGACGCTGTAGAACACGGCATCGCCGGGCTGCGCCACCGGACGCGAAGCAGTCTTGGTCAGCGCGACCGCCATCGGCGGATGGTCGAGCGGGATATCGACCCGCACGGGTTCTGGTCCATCGAGGGTCAGGGCCCCGCCGAACGAGGCCGGGACGATCAGCATCGGGTTGCCATCAGGACGCCGCAGCACCGAAAGCTGCGTCGGCGTGGCAACCGAAGGCGCGGTGTAGGGCGCAGGCGGTTCGATCACGATCCGGTACTGGCCCAGCGGGGCCAGCGGAAAACGATATTCGCCCGGCGCCATTACATAGGTGTTGCCGGCTGCATCGGTAACGCTCTGCCCCGAATAGACCGTCGAAGGCCAGGCGGTGACGCCATCATCGGCATAGACCCGCGCCGGCGCACCGGTGATCGCATCGACCAGTGAGACCCGCGCGCCGTTGACCGGTGCGCCGGTTTCGCTGTCGAAGACCAGGCCGAACGGATCAGCCAGGATCCCGACCTGAGTGGTGGCAATGACATTGGGCGAGCCCGAACCGGTGATCGCGATGGTCACCTGGCCGGCCGGAGCCGAGCCCAGGCGGCAATCGCCCTGCACGGCAGCGGGCGGCACGCCATTGGTCTGGATCGCGCCCAGAAACAGGCCGGTGTTGGCCCCGGTTTCATAAATGGTCAGCACCTCGCGGTCGCCCGCGGTGGTGGTGAGCGTGGCGGTCAGGCTATCAACCGCGGCCGCATCAAGATTGGCCGAGGGCGCCGTGACCTGGAAAAACAGCAGATCGCCGATCCGGTAGCTGGAAGTCGGCTGCAGCGTGGCACTGGGGTTGCTGGTCCCCAGCCCGCCGGGAAGATTCAGCACATTGCCGCCGCAGCGCGGGGCCGCAAATGGGCTGGTGGTGCCGCTTGGGGCAAGCGCAAGGGTATCGATCGTGACCGTCGGCTGCGCCAGGTTGATCGTCACCGTGTTCGAGCTGGTCGAGCGGGTGCTGCCGCCCTGGGTCCACTGCGCCGCAGCGACATTGTCGATCGTCTGGGCGGACACGGCAGACATGCCAAAAAGCAGCGCGAGCAGCGCTGCCATGACCATGCCAATTTGCCGGAAAACGCCCATCGACCCTTGGGAGTTGCGGTGGTGGGCGGCGTGCCGATCAAGGCCCGCCGCCCGCCTCCTGGTTTAGTTGATCGTTGCGCGGAAGCGCAGCGTCTTGGTTTCGCCAGCGGTAACGCTGGAGATCGTGCCGCTGACCACGCCGGCCGCATGGCTGCCGGTGTTGCTGCCATCGGTGTTGCACGCGCCCGAGGTGACCGAGCCGTCAACGAAC
This sequence comes from Novosphingobium sp., assembly GCF_020852455.1. GTDB lineage: Bacteria > Pseudomonadota > Alphaproteobacteria > Sphingomonadales > Sphingomonadaceae > Novosphingobium. The sequence goes on along the minus strand of NZ_JADZAT010000001.1, from coordinate 177,363 downwards.
ACGCCGCCGCCGTCATAGGTAACCGTGGCCGGCAGCGGGTCAGAGATGGCCACGCTGCTGGCAGTCGCGCTGCCTGCGGCGTTGGCCACGACGATGCAGTATTCGATCGTCGCGCCCGGGATTGCCTTGGGGTTGCTGGTGCCGTTGACCGGATCCGAAACCACCTTGCTCAGCTTGGTGACGCTCAGCGCCGCCGCCAGCACGGTCCAGTCGTCCTTGGCCGAATGCGCGCCATCGCCCGCACCGTCGGTGGCCCCGGCGGCATCGGCGAAGACCGTATCGACTTCGTTCGGATCGATTTCGTTGGTGATACCGGTGTTGGTTTCGCTCAGCGCGGCACCCTGGCTGCCCGTACCGCCGCCTTCGCGGCCCGTTGCCGTCAGCGTAACCGCCGCAACGTCATTCGTGGCCAGCCCAAGCGGCATGTCGGCCACAACGAACACGGTCTTGCTGGCGTCAGCGGCCAGTTCGTCAAGGTACGCCACTTCCAGATCGGTGCCGACGTCGTAGGTTCCGTTGCCGTTGGTATCGACATAGATCTTGACGTTGGTGGCATCGAAGGTGTCGGTGTTCGAATGCGCACCGGCCCCGCCCGTTTGCTGGGCAGCAGCAAGCGCGAAATCGAGCGTCGCGTTCGAATTGTTGGTCACCGTGAAGGTGGTCACCGCCGCGAGCTGGCCGGGCGAAACCTGGGTGGTGGTGGTGCCGACTTCGGCCACCGTCATGTTGACCTTGCGGTCAACCGCGAAGCTGTTGGAAGCCCCGGTTGCGGTCTGGTTCACACCGCCCACCTGATAGTTCACGGTTACCGTGTTGGTGATCACCGTCCCTGCCGCCGTACCGGAGGCGAAGGCCGGACTTGCACCAACGACGGCAAGTGCAGCAGCACCGACCGTCCCTAGCAGTCTGCCATACTTAATCATTGTCTGGTCCTCGTTCTGTTTCCTTGCGACCCGCGATCAAATCCGCCCGCGTGTCCTGGCGGCTGTCCCCCGTTCAGCGGACGATAGCGTTGTAGGTAACCGCGCCCCGGGCGCCGGGTGCGAGCAGCGGCAGGACCCAGCGGACGTGCGTAACGTCGCTGGCCTGGGCCGAACGCTGGCCGGCAGCATCGCTCACCTTGAGCATGCCGAGCTTGCCCCAGCTCTTGCCGCCATCGACCGAAACGTCCTGCTTTTCCGCCCCTTCGGGCGCCAGGGCGACAGCTGCGGGCAGCGGGTTGGTCACCACGAAATTGCGCACCGGCTCTGCGCCGGTGTTGCTGTAGGTGGTCGTGAACACCAGCTTGTCGCCGGGAACGACCACCTTGGGATCGCTGTAAACGTGTTTTTCCTTACCGTTTTCAACGACTAGCTTATCAACCTTCACACCGCCTTGAAGCTCGACGGGCTGCGCGCCATTGGCCATGGCCGCAGGAGCGGCGATGGTTGCGAACAGGGCCGAAGCGGCTGCGATCACGAACTTTTTCATCACTGGTCTCCTCAATCAATCTTGACGTCGAACGTGACGGTCTTGGTGGAACCCCCGGCAACCGTGCCAAGGTTGACATCGATCCCGGCGGCAGAGGCCTGACCGGCATCGGCATCGCTGGCATCGCTGAGCGAAGCGGCATCGAGCTTGAGCGTGCCGGCCTGATAGGTGGTGCCGGTCGGGATCACGTCGGTAACGTGCAGGCTGTCGGCCTGACCGCTGCCGCTGACCGTGGCGACCAGTGTGTAGGTGACCACTGCACCCGGAACCGGCTGGTTGCCGCCGAACGGATCGGCAATCGTTGCCGACTTGGCCAGTGCCACGGTGGCAAGGCTGGCGGTCAGACTGTCGTTGGCGCTCTGGTTTGCGGTCGAGGTGCCGACCACGGCATCGCCGCCGCCATCGCCCTGCCCTGCAAAGACCGTACCCGGCGTGCCCGAACCGGTCACCGCAGCGGCACTCAGCTGAACCTGGCCGGTCTGGCCATCAACCACTGTGCCCGGCACGTTGACCAGTACGAAAACCCGCAGCGAGCCATCAGCAGCGATCGACGGAGTCGGCGCACCCGGCGCCAGCACCAGATCGACGCCCGGATCGTAAGTGTTGTTGCCGTTGCTATCGACCACGACCGATTGCAGCGTGGCATCGAACTGGTTGCCGGCCACTGCCGTGTTGACGGTGAGGTTGTAGGCTTCGGGACCGTTACCGGTGTTGGTCAGGGTATATTCCAGCACCACATTGCTGGCGCCGGCCAGCGCCGGAGCCGTGGTCAGCCCGGCAACCGCGACATCCAGGATCTCGTCAACCCGCACCGTCACGGTGTTCGAGGTGATCGAGCCCGAGACCGAACCCGTGGTGTAGGTCGCGGTCGCGGTGTTCTGGATCAGCGTACCGGCCGTGACGCCGGTTGCATGAGCCAGGCTCGGAATGGCAAGGGCCCCAAGGGCGACGATGGCGCAGGTGCCGTGGGCGGCGCGCATGGCAAGACGGTTTTTCATGCCCGCGTGGTAGCCGATTTAGGTTAACAAACCGGAAAATGCCCTGCGAGATTTCCCTGAAATTTCAGTAAGAAAATCGTCACCAACGAGGCCTGGCGAGCGGCAGAGCGCGGGGTGCAAAGGTTAATTCAGGTTGTTCCGAACCATACGCCATCAATGCCATGTAATAAAACGACTTTGTGTGAACTGGCGGCCATTTCCAGGCATTGTCGAATTCGCGCCTTAGTTAACGGTTCCGCGGAATTTGAGCGCAAATCCGGTCACCGCCGGCATCGAGCTGGCGGTGGCGCTGAGCGCGGTCCCGCTGATCGAGGCGCCGTGCGGATCAGTTTCATCCGCACCGCTGGCGTTGTCGTCCTCCACAGTGGTCGCGGCGGCGCAGCTGATGCCGCTGCGCAGGGTACCCGCCGCATAGCTGAAGTTGCTGGGCAGGTTGTCGCTGGCGACCACGTTGGTCAGGGTCGAGGTGCCGGTGTTCGACACCAGGATGCAGTATTCCACCACCGCCCCCGGGATGGCCTTGGGATAGTTGGTGCCGTTGACCGGGTCGCTGATCACCGAGCTTACCTTGGTGACCGAGATACCGGTCACCGGCTTGCAGAAGGTGATGTCGTGCAATGCCACGCCCTGCTGGCCGGGATTGGTCGGCGCGTAGGAGTGGTTGCCATAGTTGATCACGATCGTGTCCACCGGACTGCTGAAGGTCACCGTGACATTGCCGTTGGCCTGCGCATCGGCCGAAATCGCATCGCCATAGGCACTGTTGCCCGACACCCAGTTGGAAATGCCGTTGGTCAGGGTGGGCGTTACGGTGGAGCCGTTGAGATAGCCGGTCACGGTCACCCGGTCGGCAAACTGGTTGACGTTGTAATCGACGTCGAAAATCTTGAACTGCAGTCCCGGCACCGCCGAACCCAGCGTGATCGTGGTATCGACCGTGGCGCTCTGGCTGGTGAGGTCAACCAGCTGCTCGAGCGAGCTTTGCGCTGGCGACAGCCCGCCGGTGACAGTGCTCTGTTCAGCCGGGGATTGGCCACCATAGGTCGCGTTGTTGAGGAAGGTGCCGCTGGTGTTGGTGATCGCCAGGGCGACATTGCCGATCCCGCTGACCGAATAGGTTCCCGAAGTGCTGCCAGCGTTCCAGGTAATGCTGTCCCAGTCGAACACCGCGGTTCCGGCAGCGCAGGTCAGCGTCGGCGCGGTACCCGCCGTGCGGGTGTTGACCATGGTGAAGGTGGTGCTGGCATAGTCGTCTTCGCTGGTAATCCCGTTGTTGGGCGTGGAATCAAGGTCGCTGACCGACGATGACGTGATTTCAGCGACGTTGGTCACACTTACCGCATTGCCGGTCGCGACAATCGCGGTGATCGTCAGGCTGGCGCTTGCACCCGGTGCCAGTGAGCCCACCGACCAGTCGCCCGTGGCGCTGTTGTAGGAACCGGTTCCGCTGGCGCTGACGAACTCCACGCCGCTGGGCAGTGCATCGCGCACAGTGACACCGGTCGCGGTCTGCGGCGATGTCGCGGCATTGGCGATCGTCAGGGTGTAAGTGATCGTCGCACGGCCGGTCGGGCTGGTCGAGCTGACGCTCTGCGCCAGCGAGAGATCGGCGTAATTGGTCGAGGCCTGGGTCAGGTAGAGATCGGCCTGATAGAAAGTACCGCTGTCCGCCGCCGCATTGTCACAGATTTCCAGCGTCCAGGTGCCATTGGCATTCTGGCCGTTGAATGCGCTCAGCAGATTGCTGGGCTGGTAGGTCGCGGCATAGGGCGGAACGGCGCTGATGCTGGAATTCGCGGTATAGTTGACGATCGGGTTGGTGCCGGAATCGTCCATCAACGCGTTGAAATTGTCTGCCCCGCCGCCGATCTGGTTCGACACCACGACCCGCGTTCCGGCTGGGGAAACCAGCGTCACAATCAGGTCATAGCGATAGGTATGGGCCATCAGCAGACCGATGTTCACATCGGCAACGGTGTAGCTCGCCCCGACCGAGAAGGTGCGCGTAAACGGGCTGCTGCACGGGGTGGCCGTATCATTGATCGCATTGGCCGAACTGGCGGTATTGTTGGTGTAGCGATTGACCGCCTGGGCCTCAGCAGCGCTCGCCCAGCCAAGCGTGACAAGCACGGCCAGCAAGGCGCGGAACAGCACGCCGACCAACGATGCCATGAAGGCAGGTTCAGGAATGGTTTTCGACCCCATCGGGAAATCCCCTAGCGCAGAATGGTAAACGCTCAATTAAGCCTATGCTTTTTCGTGCGTTTTCATCTCTTCTTGCGATTGGCGGAATGACGTCACCGCATTATCCGGCCGCGCGCGATTACCAATTGGCAACTACTGACCGCTTAGAGCGAGACCGAAATGGCCCTCAGAAACAGTTCACCCACCGAATCCGGCGCAGCACCGCAGGGCCGCACGAGCAATCGGGCGCGACTGGTGCTTGCCTGCGAAGTGCGGCAGGGAACACGCCCCTGGCAGCTGGTCTATCTTGAAGACCTGTCGCCAACCGGATTCCGGATAACCGGACTGTCTCAGCCCAGCCTTATCAAGCCGCTGAACCTGCGGATCCCCGGCATGCAGTTGCTAAGCGCCCGCGTGCGCTGGCACCGCGGCAGCGAACTGGGCTGCGAATTCACTGCCCCATTGCATGTGGCAGTCTTCGAGCACCTTGTCCGCTCTTCACAGCAGGTGTTTGGAACTTCACTCTAAAATCAGACATGCAACGCCCGGCCATAGGCTGCCAGCACGCTCTCATGAAGCATTTCCGATAGCGTCGGGTGCGGGAAGACCGTAGCCATCAGTTCAGCTTCGGTCGTTTCCAGCGTCTTGCCCACCACATAGCCCTGGATCAGTTCTGTCACTTCCGCGCCGATCATGTGCGCGCCCAGCAGTTCGCCGGTCTTCGCATCGAACACGGTCTTGATGAAGCCTTCGGGCTCGCCCAGTGCAATCGCCTTGCCATTGCCGATGAACGGGAAAGTCCCGGCCTTCACCGCATAGCCGGCCTCTTTCGCCTTGGCTTCGGTCAGCCCGACCGAGGCGATCTGCGGGTGGCAATAGGTGCAGCCCGGAATATTGCGCTTGTCCATCGCATGCGGGTGGACATCCTTGTTGCCCAGTGCCTGCGCGATGGCCTCGGCGGTGGTTACGCCTTCGTGGCTGGCCTTGTGCGCCAGCCAGGGCCCCGGCGTGACGTCACCGATCGCCCAGACCCCCGGAACATTGGTGCGGCCCAGGCCATCGACCGCGATGATCCCGCGTTCGGCTGTGATCCCAAGCGCTTCCAGGCCGATATTCTCGGTATTTGGCACAATTCCGATCGCCACGATCACATGGCTGTACTCAGCCTCGCTGACCTTGCCATCCTTGCCCTTGAGCTTGGCCTTGACGCCCTTGCCGCTCACCGCCAGCGCTTCAACCCCGGCGCCGGTCATGATCGTCATGCCCTGCTTCTTGAGCGCCCTTTCAAGGAAGGTTGAAACGTCAGCATCTTCGACCGGAACGATCCGGTCCATCATCTCAACAACGGTAACTTCGGCGCCCATATCGTTGTAGAAGCTGGCAAATTCGATCCCGATCGCACCCGAACCGATCACCAGCAGCTTGCTGGGCATTTCGCTGGGCGTCATCGCGTGGCGATAGGTCCAGACCCGCTTGCCGTCCGCCGGTGCAAACGGCAGGTCGCGCGCCCGGGCGCCGGTCGCGACGATGATATGCTTGGCCGACAGGGTTTCGCTCCCCTTCTCGCCCTGCACGTCCAGCTTGCCGCCGCCCTTGAGCGTGCCCACCCCCATGTGCACCGCGATCTTGTTCTTCTTCATCAGGTGCGTAACGCCCTGATTGAGCTGCTTGGCCACGCCGCGGCTGCGCTTGACCACCGCATCGAGATCGGCCCGGATGTTGTCGGCGGCCAGGCCATAGCTGGCGGCATGCTGCATGGTGTGCAGCACTTCGGCCGAGCGCAGCAGCGCCTTGGTGGGGATGCAGCCCCAGTTGAGGCAGATCCCGCCCAGGTTCTCACGCTCAACAATCGCGGTCTTCAGCCCCAGCTGCGCCGCGCGGATCGCCGCGACATAGCCACCGGGGCCCGAACCGAGGACGATGACGTCGTATTGCTCAGCCATGTTACGCCACCAATCCCAGCGGGTTCTCGACCAGATCCTTGAACGCCTGCATCAGCGCCGCCCCGTCGGCGCCGTCGATCGCGCGGTGATCAAAGCTGCCGGTGGCGCTCATCACGGTGGCGACTGACAGCGCGCCATCGACCACATAGGGCCGCTGCTCGCCCGCACCGACCGCCAGGATCATTGCCTGCGGCGGGTTGATCACCGCGTCGAACTGCTTGATCCCGAACATGCCAAGGTTCGAAAGGCTGGCGGTGCCGCCCTGGTACTCGTGCGGCATCAGCTTGCCTTCGCGGGCCTTGTCGGCCAGCGCCTTCATCTCGGTCGAGATCTGGGCGACGCCCTTGGCCGCGGCATCGACCACGATCGGGGTGATCAGCCCGCTGGGCGCGGCCACCGCCACCGAAATGTCGGCGCGGCTGTACTTGCGCAGTTCATCGCCGGCAAAGCTGACATTGCACTTGGGCACCCGGATCAACGCCTTGGCCAAGGCCTTGATCAAAAGATCGTTGACCGAAAGCTTTACGCCATCCGCCTCAAGTGCCTTGTTAAGTTCACCGCGCAGCTTGAGCAGGGCATCAAGCCGCACATCGACGGTCAGGTAGATATGCGGAATGGTCTGCTTGGCCTCAGTCAGGCGGCGCGCGATTGTCTTGCGGACATTGTTGAGCTTTTCGGCTTCGAACGGAATGCCGAAATCGGGCACCGGCGCGGTCGGGATTGGTGCCGGCGCAGCAGCCACGGGCCCAGTACCGGCAACCGGCTGCGCGCCCTCCACATCGGCCTTCACGATCCGTCCACCGGGGCCACTGCCCTGCAGACCCTTGAGGTCCACGCCCTTCTGCTCGGCAATGCGCTTGGCCAGCGGCGATGCGATCACGCGTTCACCCTTGGGCGCTGGCGCCGCTGCGATCACTGGAGCGGGGGCAGGCGCCGGAACGGGGGCAACCGACGCAGGCGCAGCGGCAGCCGGCTTCGCTTCAGCCTTCGGCGCAGGCGTAGCTGCCTCGTCCTCGCCGGCCAGAGTGGCGATCACCGTGCCGACTTTCACGCCTTCGCTGCCTTCGGCCACATCGATCGAAACGATCGTGCCTTCGTCAACCGCTTCGAATTCCATCGTCGCCTTGTCGGTCTCGATTTCGGCCATGATATCGCCAGAGGAAACCTTGTCGCCCACCTTGACCAGCCATTTGGCCAGGGTGCCTTCCTCCATGGTTGGCGAAAGCGCGGGCATCTTGATGGCGATCGACATGATTTACGGCTGGTCCCTGTTGCAAGGCGGTGTGACGCTACGTCTCTGGCCAAAATTGCGCGGTACGGCAAGACGCTTGCGCTGAATAGGTTTGTATCGGATATCACGCCCCAAGGGGAAGCTGGCATGCGCGTCTATCTGGTGATCATGGACGAGACCGAGGAGGCCGGTGTGGCACTGCGCTTTGCCGCGCGCCGGGCTGAGCGAACCGGTGGCCAGGTACACCTGCTGGCCGTGGTTCCGCGCCAGCAATTCGTTGCATTCGGCGGGATTCAGGCAACCATCGAGGAAGAGGCCCGCGCCCGCGCCGAAGCGCTGGTAACCTCCGCCGCCGGATCGCTGATGGGCGATGCCAGCAAGCCGCCGATCATCGCGGTCAGGCAGGGCGAAGGGATCAGCGTGGTGCGCGAATACCTGGGCGAGCATCCCGAGGTGTCAGCGCTGGTCCTGGGCGCGGCCAACAATGGCGGGCCGGGACCGCTGGTTTCGCACTTTGCCTCGATCGCCGGGCAGCTGCCCTGCCCGGTCTATGTGATCCCCGGCGGGCTCGACGAGGCGGCGCTCAACCGGCTCGGCTGATCAGCGCTTTCGGGATTGGTGGCGGACATTGCCCGGACGGCCGCGCTTGCCGACCATGTGCTTGCCTTTTTTCTTCAATGGCAACGGCTTGCCGCGCGGTTCGATTCTTCCGCCTGAACTGTCTTCCGGTTCGAACTTGAGCGCGCCGGTCAGCGGATTGGCCTCGGCCAGGCGCAATCTCAGCCGGTCGCCCATGGCGAAACGCGTGCCGGTGTGCTCGCCTTCGAGCACCTGGCTTTTCTCGTTGTGGAAGAACCGCTCGTCGCCCAGCACCGATACCGGGACCAGACCGTCACCGCCCAGCCCGACAATCGTGGCGAACAGGCCAAAGCGCTGCACGCCGGTCACCCGGCATTCGAACACCTCGCCCACCCGCGAGGCGAGCCAGGCCGCGACATAGCGGTCGATCGTCTCGCGCTCGGCCGCCATCGCCCGGCGTTCGGCATCGCTGATCGCTTCGGACACCCGGGTCAGGTCGGCCCGATCACGATCGGCCAGGCCGGTCGCAGGCGGCAGGTCCGCCGGAGGCCGTGGTTGCTCCAGCCCATAGGCATCGACCAGTGCACGATGGACCAGCAGGTCGGAATAGCGCCGGATCGGCGAGGTGAAGTGGGCATAGCTGCCCAGCGACAATCCGAAGTGCCCCATGTTGCGCGGGCCGTAATAGGCCTGGGTCTGGCTGCGCAGAACAGCTTCCATAATCAGAGCCTTTTCAGACTCATCGGAAATGTCCTTGAGCATCCGGTTGAACAGACCCGGGGTGATCACCTGCCCCAGCGAAAGCTTCTTGTCGAAGGTGGCGAGGTAATCCTTGAGCGCGACCAGCTTTTCGCGGCTGGGCGGCTCGTGCAGGCGGTACACCACCGGCGCCACCTTGGCTTCCAGTGCCTTGGCCGCGGCGACATTGGCCGCGATCATGAAATCTTCGACCACGCGGTGTGCATCAAGCCGTTCGCGCAGCGCGATTTCCCTGATCTTGCCGTTTTCGTCCAGCAGCACCCGGCGTTCGGGCAGGTCCAGTTCCAGCGGATCGCGGGCCTTGCGTGCCAGTTCCAGCGCGCGCCAGGCGGCCCAGAGGTGCACCAGGTTATCTCCAGCCTCGCTGACGTCGATCCTTCGCTGCGCCTCTTCATAGGCGATAACTTCATGAATCCGCACAATTGCCCGGCTGAAACGCCATGACGTCAACTTGCCCTCGGCGCTGATCTCCAGATGGCAGGCCATGGCCGCGCGGTCATTGCCGGCCTTCAGCGAGCAGACATCGGCGCTGAGCACTTCGGGCAGCATCGGCACGACCCGATCGGGGAAATAGACCGAATTGCCGCGCTTGCGGGCGTCGCGGTCGATCGCCCCGCCCGGCCGCACGTAGAAACTGACATCGGCAATCGCCACCAGCGCGCGGAAACCGCCCTGCCCGTCGGGCTCGGCCCAGATCGCATCGTCGTGATCGCGGGCATCGACCGGATCGATCGCAACGATCGGCAGATGGCGCAGATCTTCGCGGGCATCGGAGCTGAGCGGCAGCTTGGCCGCCAATTGGGCCTCTTCAACCGCCTCAGGCGCGAAAGCGAAGGGAATGCCGTGCTTGTGGATCGCGATCAGGCTGAACGCCTTGGGCGCCAAGGGATCGCCCAGCACCGCGGTGACCTTGACCCCGGAACGCGGCGAGCGGCCGACCGGCTCGGCCAGCACCAGCTGCCCCTGCTCGGCCCCGCCCAGATCGGCGATGACCTGCGAATGGCGTTCGCGCTTGTCGATCGGGGCCAGCCACCCCTTCCCGCTCTTGTCGATCTCGACCACACCCATCAACTGGTCGGCATGCGCCGGCAGCTTCTTCATCGGGTGGGCGATCCAGCCGGTGGCGGTCTCTTCGGTCCGGGCCAGGACCCGGTCACCATTGCGCAGCGCAGAACCTTTGCCCCTTTCGCGCAGCCGCAGCCGCGGCGGGACCGTGCCATCATCGGGCGACCAGGCATCGGGCACGGCAATCGCCTCGCCCTCGTCAATCTCCACCACCCGCAGCACGGTCACCTTGGGGACCCCGCCCATGCGGTGGAAAGCGGTGCGGTTGCCGTCGATCAGGCCTTCCTCGGCCATGTCCTTGAGCAAGGCCTTGAGCGCGATCTTTTCCTGTCCCTTCAGGCCAAAGGCGCGCGCAATCTCGCGCTTGCCGGCCGGTTCGGCGCTGCCTGCGATAAAGTCCAGGATCTGCTGGCGGCTGGGGAGACCGGGCTGGGGTTTTGGGCCCTTGGCCAAGTCAGTAAGCCCGCGCCACAAAGATCCGCTCAACCGCAGGATCACCGGTGAAGGGGCACGTGCCCGAGACCGGTTCTCCGCCTTGCGGCGTGTTGCGGATCGTCAGCTTGAGCGCCTTGAGCTGTTGCACCACGCCGTCCAGCGCTTCGCCGGTCGGGCGTGACCAGGCCAGTTCAACCCAGCCGGGGTAGCGGTTGCTATCGGCAAAATAGGCTTCAAGCCCGGCAAGGTCAGTGACCCCACGGTGGATCTGCGCATCGCGGCGATCGCGGGCCTCGGCGAACAGCGCGCGCTGCACGTCTTCCAGCTCTGCCGCGGCGTGGCCGAGGAACTCGTCCTTGCCCTGGCCGATGAAATTGACCTTGCCATCCTCACGGTAAAGCCGGTCGCGGCGGACGACTGAAACCTGCCCGCCGGCCGCATCGCGCCCGCCGATCTCGAGGATCAGCGGCACGCCCTTCTTGACCCATCCCCAGCGCTTCTGGGTCGCCTTGCCGGCACGCTTGTCGAGCAGCACGCGGATCGGTTCGCCCAGCGCGGTCTGCGCGGCGAGTGCCTTGCGCAGGTCTTCGCAATAGGTCAGCAGCGCCTCATCACCATCGTCATCGCGCAGCATCGGCAGGATCACCACCTGATGCGGGGCGATTGCGGGCGGCACGCGCAGCCCGTCGTCATCGCCGTGGGTCATGATCACGCCGCCGATCAGGCGGGTCGAAACACCCCAGCTGGTGGTGTGGCACAGCACCTGCTGGCCTTCCTTGTCCTGATACCGGATTCCGGCAGCCTCGGCAAAGCCGGTGCCCAGGTAGTGGCTGGTCCCGGCCTGCAGCGCCTTGCCATCCTGCATCATGGCTTCGATCGAATAGGTCGCGACCGCGCCGGGGAAGCGTTCGTTCTCGGGCTTTTCACCGGCGAAGACCGGCATGGCCAGGTCATCCTCGGCGCAGGCCCGGTACATTTCGAGCGCGCGCAGCGTTTCTTCCATCGCATCGTCGCGGGTCGCGTGCGCGGTGTGGCCTTCCTGCCAGAGGAATTCGCTGGTGCGCAGGAACATCCGGGTGCGCATTTCCCAGCGCACCACGTTGGCCCACTGGTTGGTGAGCAAGGGCAGATCACGCCATGACTGCACCCAGCGCGCCATCGCCTGACCGATCACGGTTTCCGAAGTCGGACGCACGATCAGCGGTTCTTCCAGCTTGGCTTCGGGATCGGGCACCAGCCCGCCCTTGCCGTCCTGGATAAGCCGGTGGTGGGTGACGACCGCCATTTCCTTGGCAAAACCATCAACGTGTTCGGCTTCCTTGGCGAAATAGCTCAAGGGGATGAACAGCGGGAAATAGCAGTTATCGACCCCGGCGGCCTTGATCCGGGCGTCCATCAGCTTCTGGATCCGTTCCCAGATGCCATAGCCCCACGGCTTGATCACCATGCAGCCGCGGACACCGCTTTCTTCGGCCATTTCGGCCTCTGCGATGACCTCCTGATACCAGGCGGCGAAGTCTTCTTGGCGGGTTACGGAAAGTGCGTGCTTCATGGCGCGGCGCGATAGCCGCTAGCGCCCCTGCGGGCAAGCGCGGCTATTTCCCCAGCTTGTCGAGCTTGGCCTGCATCTCGGCCATCTGCTTGCGCAGCGCGGCCAGTTCATCGTCGTCACCCTTGGCGGCGGCAGCGGGCTTGTCATCGGCCAGACCCGGTACGAAGGCCGAAGCGGCGGCCTTGAACATCGCCAGGTTCTGCTGTGCCAGCTTGGCGAGCGGATTGCCCGCCAGGCTCGATTCGAAAGCCTCGCGCAGCTTGCTCTGGTTCGCGCGGAACTGTTCCATGCTGGCTTCGAGGTAGTGCGGGACCAGTCCCTGCATCGAATTGCCGTACATGCTGATCAGCTGGCGCAGGAAGTTGACCGGCAGCATCTGCTCGCCGCGCACGGTTTCTTCTTCCATGATGATCTGGGTCAGGATCTGATGGGTAATATCGGCGCCGCTCTTGGCATCGACGACTTTGAAGTCGACGCCTTCGCGGGTCATCTTGGCCAGATGGTCAAGCGTGATGTAGCTTGAGCTCTTGGTGTTGTAGAGCCGCCGGTTGGCGTACTTCTTGATGATGACCGTTTCGCCCTTGGCCTCGCCCATGTCCTAAACCCCGCAGGAGAGCCGTCTCCTTGGCTCGACGTTAGCACCTGCAATAGGTGCGATGCAACATATCCATGCTGCGCAGCAAAAGCGCGTCAAAGCCTTGGAAACCGCCGCCCCAGAGAGGTGAGCAGTTCATATTGGGACAGCCCGCTGATCGCGGCCGCCTCCGGCAGATCATAGTCGAGCCGGACCCAGTCACCCTCGCCCACCTGCGGCGCGGCGGAAAGGTCGATCACGGTCATGTCCATCGAGACCCGGCCCAGCACCGGCAGGCGCTGGCCATCAGCCAGCATCATGCCCCGGCCCGACCAGCAGCGCAGATAGCCATCGGCATAGCCCAGGCTGACCACGCCCACCCGCATCGCCGCCTGCGCGGTGAAAGTCGCGTTATAGCCCACGCTGTCGCCGCTTTGCAGCTCGCGGGTCTGGATCACTTGCGCTTCGGGCCGGGCAACCTGCGCGATCTGTCCATCCAGCGCGGCGCAGGGCGTGCCGCCATAGAGCCCGATCCCGGGGCGGGTCAGATCACCGTGATAGCCCTCACCCAGCGCGATCCCGGCGCTGTTGGCCAGGCTGGCACGGCGATGCGTCACCAGCCCGCGCGCCTCGTTCCAGCGCAGCCGCTGGACCTCATTCTGCGGCACCGGTTCCTCGGCTGAGGCGAGATGCGACAGCAGCACATCGACCTGCAAGCCGGCGATCACCGGATCGTCCAGTTCGGCCATCGGCAGGCCCAGGCGGTTGATCCCGGTATCGACCATCAGATCGCAGGCCCCGCCTCCGGCTTCCTGCCAGATCCGCGCCTGGTGCAGCGAATTGATCACCGGACGCAGCCCAGCCTCGCGCGCGAATTCTGCATCGGCCGGGCACAGCGGGCCGTGCAGCACCGCAATGGCTTCGGCCGGGATCACATCAAGCAGGCTTGCCGCTTCGGACCAGTGCGCGACGAAATAGTCCCGGCAGCCCGCCTGCCACAGCGCCTTGGCGACCCGCCGCGCGCCCAGACCATAGGCATCGGCCTTGACCGCGGCACCGGCTTGGGCCGTGCCAGAAAGTCGATCGAGCGCGCGCCAGTTTGCGATCAGGGCTGCGCTATCAAGCTCAAGCCTGAGTGATGCTTCAGGAATGGTCATCGGAAAATTCGCGCGGCAATCCGCCTTTCAGTCCCCAGGCCCCGACCAGGAAGGCAATCAGCACCACCACCCAGGTGTACCACAATCCGGAATAGGGATTGCCGGTCTTGGCCACGATCAGGGCCGCGATGAAGGGCAGAAAACCGCCGAAATAACCGGTGCCGATGTGATAGGGAAACGACATCGAGGAATAGCGGACCTTGGCCGGGAACATCTCTGCCAGCAGCGCCGCGACCGGACCATAGGTTGCGCCCGACAGGGCCATCAGAACCAGCAGCGCGGCAATGATCGCCAGAGATTGCCCCAGGCTTGGCTTGACCTTTTCCGCACTGAACAGCTTGATCCCGCTGCGCTCTTCGATCTGGGCCTTGCGGGCCTTGGCATCGTTCCAGTCAAGCGCGGTCAGATTGACCGACTTGCCATCAATCTCAAGATAGGGCCGCGGCGCATCGCTCAGATCATAGCCGATGCCGGCCCCGGTCAGATCGCCCATCAGCTTGCCGCAGGCCGTGGTCTGCTTGGGCGCAAAGGCGCTGTAGCTGCAATCGGGTCCGGCCAGCACGATCCGGCTGGTCTGTTCTGCCATGGTGCTGCCCATGAACCAATAGGTCGGGAACAGCAGCAGCAGGGTCAGCGCATAGCCGATCACGATCGGCTTCTTGCGCCCGATCCGGTCAGACAGGTGCCCGAAATAGAGGTAGAAGCCCATGCCCAGGAAGGCCGCGATCCCCACCAGGATTTCAGCGGTGGTATCCTCGATCCGCATGGTCGTCTTGATGAAGCTCAGGCCAGAGAACATCGCCGTGTACCAGATCGTGGTCAGTCCGGCGGCGATCCCGAACAGGGCAACGAAGATCCGCTTCTTGTTGCCGGGATAGGTGAAGCTTTCAACGAAAGGATTGCCGGCCAGTTCGCCCTCTTCCTTCATCGCCTGGAATACCGGGCTTTCCGATAGCTTGAAGCGCATCCACAGCGAAATCGCGAGCAACAGGATCGATAGCAGGAAGGGCACCCGCCAGCCCCAGTCAGCCCAGGTTTCAGCGCTCATCGCCGCCTTGCAGCCAAGCACCACAATCAGGCTGAGCACGAACCCGCCAACCACCGAAGCCTGAATGTAGCTGGTGAAATAGCCCCGCCGTTCGAACGGCGAATGTTCGGCAACGTAGATGGCCGCACCGCCATATTCGCCGCCCAGCGCAAGCCCTTGCAGAATCCGCAGCAGGATCACGATGGCCGGTGCCCACAGGCCAATGCTGGCCGCCGAAGGGATCAGGCCGACACCGGCCGTGGCTATGCCCATCAGGGTTACCGTGACCAGGAAGGTGTATTTGCGGCCCAGCTTGTCGCCCAGATAGCCGAACAGGATCGCGCCCAGCGGGCGGAAGCCAAAGCCGACCGCGAAGACCAACCAGAACAGCAGCATTTCCAGCGTGGCATTGCCGGTGGGGAAGAACGTCTTCGAAAGGATTGCCCCAAGAGTGCCGTAGATGAAGAAATCGTACCATTCGAAAACGGTACCCGCCGACGAGGCCGCGATCACCAGCCGCATTTCCGATGCGCTGGGCTGGACTTCCGGATGCCGGGCCGGCTCGGTCATATGCTGCACTCCCCCATTAACTCTTGCCGCTTCCCTAGCGAGCGCCTTCCAGTGCGACAAGCGCCGCGCGCCAGGCCAGCAGGATTGCGCCGTGGCGCGCCGGAAAGTCACGCGCGGCGGCGATGGCATCGATCCCCGGCCAGTCGGGCAGATCGCCTCCCGCCAGCCAGGCTTCCAGCGCATCGTAGGCTTGGCGGATCTTTGAGTCGTCTTTGCCCTTTGCCGCTTCGACGAAGATCGCGGCGGCCGCTTGGCCAATCGCGCAAGCATGTGCCCTCAGCCCGATCCGGTCGATCTGGCCATCCGTATCGCAGTGCAGACCCAGTTCGATCGTACTGCCACAGGTGGGTGATCGCGCGCTGCCGGAAAGCGGCAGCCCATCGCCCAGCGGATAGCGCGCCAGCGAGGTGGCGAGCGCCAGCACTTGCGGCGTGTACAACGCGGTGGCGGAACTCACTTGCCGGTCAGCGACTTGATCGCGGCGTCCTTGATCGTTTCCTTGCCGGCAGCAGCGGCGGCTTCGCGGCGGCGCTCGCCAATCATCTGAACCAGCGCTTCACTGCTGGCGTTGATGAAGGGATAGCTGCGCGCCGAGGTGATCCATTGCGGACGTCCGCCCGCGCCCCAGATCGTATCATAACCCAGCACCAGCACGGAAAAAGCCATCACCGTGATCACCATGCCCTTGACCGCGCCAAAGCCGAACCCGATCACCCGGTCAATCGGGCCAAGCACCGAATTGCGGCTGGCCGAACCGAGCCGGTCCGACAGCAGCTTGACGATCGCATAGGGCACCAGCAGCAGCAGCGCGAAGGCCAGCACCGAAGCGCCGCTTTCGGTTCCGACATGCGGCACCAGGGCTTCGCTGAGCGGGGTGTGCAGGTTGTGGATCGCAACCAGCGCGAGCACCCAGGCCGCAAGCGCAAAGACCTCCTGAATGAAGCCGCGCATGAAGCCGGTGATGGCTCCCATGCCGACGAGAACCAGAACTGCGATATCAAAACCTGTCATGGCGCGGGAAACTATGCCCCGCTCATGATCCGGTCAACGAGATTTGGCAGCAGCGCCAAGGGAGTGAATCGCGTTCCGTCCTGTTTTGCGGGCAGGTCAGCGGGGCCGAAGGCCCTGCCGAAACCCAGTTTGGCCGCTTCGCGCAGACGAATGCCCCCGTGCGCGACCGGGCGAATCTCTCCCGCCAGCGACACTTCGCCGAACCACACGGCATCGGCCGGCAGCGGCTTGTCCGCCAATGCCGAGACCAATGCCGCAGCCACGGCCAGGTCCGCCGCCGGATCAGCCAGACGGTATCCCCCGGCGACGTTGAGATAGACTTCGGCCGAGGAAAAGCTCAGCCCGCAGCGCGCCTCCAGTACTGCAAGCAGCATGGCGAGCCGGCCGCTGTCCCAGCCCACCACCGCGCGGCGCGGGGTGGCTCCGCTGGCCAGACGCACGATCAGCGCCTGAACCTCGACCAGCACCGGGCGCGTTCCCTCGATCGCCGGGAACACCGCGCTGCCCGCCACAGGCTGCTCACGGCCAGAGAGGAACAGCATCGAGGGATTGCCAACCTCGGCCAGACCTGCCCCTTCCATCGCGAAAACGCCGATCTCATCGACCGGGCCAAAGCGGTTCTTGATACAGCGCAGGATCCGGTACTGGTGGCTGCGCTCTCCCTCAAAGCTCATCACCACATCGACCATGTGTTCCAGCACGCGCGGCCCCGCGATGCTGCCATCCTTGGTGACATGCCCGACCAGCACCAGTGCGGTGCCATTTTCCTTGGCATAGCGGATCAGCTCAAACGCCGAGGCACGGACCTGGCTGACCGTGCCGGGCGCGCCTTCGATCTGGTCGGAATGCATGGTCTGGATCGAATCGATCACCAACAGCTTGGGCGGCGCCATCCCGGCCAACGTGGTCAGGATATCACGGACCGAGGTGGCCGCAGCGAGCAGGATCGGCGCATCGGCCAGGCCAAGCCGCTCAGCCCGCATCCGTACCTGCCCGGCGGCTTCCTCACCGCTGATATAGACCGCATCGGCTCCGCTGCGCGCAATCGCGGCGGCGGCCTGGAGCAGCAGCGTGCTTTTCCCGATCCCCGGATCGCCGCCCATCAGCACCGCCGATCCCGGCACCAGCCCGCCGCCCAGCGCGCGGTCGAACTCCGCCAGCCCCGTGCTGCGCCTGCTGAGTTTCTCACCCGGCGCATCGAGCGCTTCAAACTGGATCGCCCGCCCGCCAGAAGACAGATCATGCTTGGCCGAAAAGACCGTTGTCGGCGCTTCCTCGGCCAGCGTGTTCCATTCCCCGCAATCGGCGCACTGCCCCTGCCAGCGATGGGTTACGCTGCCACATGCTGCGCAGATATAGCGGCGTTTGGGCTTGGCCATAGCTCAGCGATAGTTGGAACGAAAGCGGAACGCAAGCGCACTTTGCGCAATTTCCCTGATCGAGCGCGATGGCGGGCGTAACCATAATCTGCCATGATCCAAACACGATGCGGCAGAAGGAACTCAGGATTGCGCTGGTCTGCTATGGCGGGGTGAGCCTGGCTGTCTATATGCACGGGGTCACCAAGGAGCTGTGGAAGCTCGCCCGGGCAAGCCGGATTCATCACAGCGACGAGACGATCGAGACCGGCAGCGAAGCGGTCTATCGCCGACTGCTGGAGCGGATCGAGTGGCATTTCAACCTGCGGCTGAAAGTGCTGACCGATATCGTCGCCGGGGCCAGCGCCGGGGGGATCAACGGGGTGTTCCTGGCCCAGGCGATCCATTCGGGGCAAAGCCTTGAGCCCCTGACCGAGCTGTGGCTGGAACGCGCCGATGTCGATGTGCTCATCGATCCCGATGCCCGGCCGTGGTCGCGCATGGCCAAGTTCTGGGCGATGCCGCTGGTCTATTGGCTGCTCAAGCGCCCCGGCAACGTGATCTCGGCCAGCGTCGCCCCCGAAACCCGCAGCGAGGTGCGGGCCAAGCTGTCGCGCCTGATCCGCTCGCGCTGGTTTGAACCGCCGTTCGGCGGACTGGGCTTTTCGCGGCTGCTTGCCGAAGCGCTTGATGCGATGAAGGCCGGCGGGGCGGACAAGCCGCTGCTGCCCCCACGCCACCCGATCGACCTGTTCGTGACTGCAACCGATTTCCGCGGCCATCCGCAGGTGCTGCAGCTCAACAGCCCGCCGCTGATCGAGGAGAGCGAGCACCGCCTGTCGATCGGGTTCCGCGCGTTGACCCCGGCCGATGGCGGGCAGGCGCTGGCCCCCTGCCCCGAACTGACCTTTGCCGCGCGGGCCACCGCCAGCTTCCCCGGCGCTTTTCCGGCGCTGCAACTGTCCGAAATCGACCGGCTGGTGGCCGAACGCAGCGAAAGCTGGAACAGCCGCACCGCCTTTGTCGAGCGGATCATGCCCGAACACAGCCATCACGGCGATGCCGAGAATGTCGCGCTTATCGATGGTTCGGTGCTGGTCAACGCGCCCTTTGCCGAGGCGATGCGCGTGCTGCGCGATCGCCCGGCCCAGCGCGAGGTTGACCGCCGCTTCGTCTATATCGATCCGCACCCCGACGAGGTTGGCGGGCAGCGCCATGAAAGCCTGGAAGCGCCAGGGTTCTTCTCGGTGATCTTCGGCTCGCTCTCGTCGATCCCGCGCGAACAGCCGGTGCGCGACAACCTGGAACAGATCGCGGCCTCCTCGCGCCAGCTGGCCGGGCTCAAGGCGATCGTCGATGCCCTGCGGCCCGAGGTTGAGGCCAAGGTCGAGAAGCTGTTCGGGCGAACGCTGTTCCTGGACAAGCCGAGCGTCAGGCGGCTGATCGCCTGGCGGGGCAAGGCCCAGCAGGCCGCAGCCGAACAGGCCGGCTTTGCCTTTCAGGCCTATGGTCAGGTCAAGTTCGCGCAGATCCTTCACGAACTGGGCCAGACGATCGAAAGCGCCGCGCCCGATCTGCTGCTGGGCCATGCCGATCCGGTGGCAGACCGGCTGGCCGCCTGGCTGGCGACGCACGGGCTCGACCACATTACCGCGATGCAGGGCGGCGCGAACGAACAGGCGATCGATTTCTTCCGTGATCACGATCTGGGCTTCCGGATCCGCCGCCTGCGTCTGCTCGCCCGGCGGCTGACCGAAGACTGGGAAGACCTTGACGCCGCCAATCCCGACGCGCGTGAGAACGCCCGCAGCGCGGTCTACCGCGCGCTGGCGCTCTATTTCGATCGCGAAGCGCAAGGCTCGCTGGGCGGCGATTTCGGCACGGTCGCGCGCCAGCTCGACAGCGATCCGGGCGCGGTGCTTGATGCCATCGCCCGCCGCCGCCAGCTACCCGCGACCGATCTGGTGGTTGATGCCTTGCTGGTCGAAGCGCTGGAAGGCATGCCCCGCGAGCTCAAGCGGCGGGTGCTGCTGACCTATCTGGGCTTCCCGTTCTATGACACCGTCACGCTGCCACTGCTGCGCGGCGAGGGATCGACCGAGTTCGAGCCTGCCAAGGTTGACCGGATCAGTCCCGATGATTGCAGCTCGATCCGTAAGGGCGGCGCCAGCGCGATGCTGCGCGGGACCGAATTCTACAACTTCGGCGCCTTCTTCAGCCGCGCCTACCGTGAGAACGACTATCTGTGGGGCCGCCTGCACGGGGCCGAGCGGATGATCGATCTGGTCGCCTCCGCCCTGCCAAAGGGCATGATGCTCGATCCCGCCGAACTGGCGCGGTTCAAGAAAGAGGCGTTCCTGGCAGTGCTGGATGAGGAGGAAGAGCGCTTGAAGGCCGATCCGGGCCTGGTGCCAGGCATCAGGACAGAGGTGGAAGGCACTGAGTTGGCACGCGGTTGAACCATCGCGTCACCCCGGACTTGATCCGGGGTCCCGCTGTCCTTGCCAGGTTTCCGTGTTACCGCATCGTTGCAGAGGCTAGCGGGACCCCGGGTCGAGCCCGGGGTGACGGCGCCTTTGGAAAGGCCGAGGAGTTATCCCCCGAATGCTTCCTTGATCCGGTCAAAAAACCCCTTCGACTGCGGCGTTTCCTCGCCGGTTTCGGTTTCCTGCAGTTCGCGCAGCAGTTCCTTCTGGCGCGCGGTCAGCTTGGTCGGGGTTTCGACCATGATCTCGATCACCAGATCGCCGCGGCCGCGGCCCTGCAGCACCGGCATCCCGGCGCCGCGCTTGCGCAGCTGCTTGCCCGACTGGATCCCGGCGGGGATCGCGATGTCGATCCTGCTGCCGTCGAGCCCGGGAATTTCGATGTCCCCACCCAGCGCCGCAGTGGTGAAGGCGATCGGCACGCGGGTGATCAGGTCGGTCCCCTCGCGTTCGAACACCTTGTGACGGCGGGTGTGGATGAAGATGTAAAGATCGCCCGCTGGCGCACCGTTGGGTCCGGCCTCGCCCTTGCCGGCCAGGCGGATCCGGGTGCCGGTATCGACACCCGGGGGGATGTTGACTTCCAGCTTTTGCGGCGTGTCCACGCGGCCTTCGCCCCGGCACGAGCGGCAGGGCTTTTCGATTACTTCACCGCGGCCGTGGCAGGTCGGGCAGGTTCGCTCGACCATGAAGAAGCCCTGCTGAGCACGGACCTGGCCGTGGCCGCCGCACAGGTTGCAGCGCCGTGTGCCGGTGCCGGGCTCCGCGCCCGATCCGCTGCAGGGTTCGCATTTGGTCGAAACTTCGATCTCGATCTCGGTCTGCTTGCCGTGGAAGGCATCGTCAAGGTCGATTTCAAGATCATAGCGCAGGTCTGCTCCGCGCCGCGCCTGCTGACGACCGCCGCCGCCAAAGGCCTGGCCGAAGATCGTCTCGAAAATGTCGCCAAGGTCGGAAAAGCCACCGCCGCCGGGTCCACCCGGACCGCTGCCGCCCGACATGCCCTGCTTGAAGGCTTCGTGGCCGAACCGGTCATAGGCCGCGCGCTTCTGCGGGTCCTTTAGGCAGTCATAGGCCTCGCTGATTGACTTGAAGCGTTCCTCGGCGGCGCTGTCGCCGGGGTTCTTGTCGGGATGCCACTTCATCGCCAGCTTGCGGTACGACGACTTGATCGTCGCATCGTCGGCGGTGCGCTCGATCTCGAGCAGTTCGTAATAGTCGGCTTCTACGGACATTGCCCCACCTCGAAAGCGAGCCCGCCGCCGCACCTGTCAGCACAGCGCCGGGCCCGTTTCATTGCCTGTGTCAGCCCTTGTTCTCGTCAACTTCCGAGAATTCGGCGTCGACAACTTCCTCGGCGCCTTCAGCCGGAGCTTCCGCCCCCGGCGACGCGGCCGCAGCCTGTTCCTTTTCGTAGATCACCTGGCCCATCTTCATGGCCTTGTCGGTCAGGGCCTGGGTCTTGGCGGTCATTTCGTCGGCGTCGCCGCTTTCGATCGCAGTCTTGGTCTCGGCAATCGCAGCCTCGATTTCAGACTTGAGATCGGCGTCCAGCTTGTCACCATGTTCGGCCAGCTGCTGTTCGGTGGCGTGGACCAGACTATCGGCGTTGTTCTTGGCTTCCGCCGCAGCCCGCCGCTTCTTGTCTTCTTCAGCGAACTTCTCGGCGTCCTTGACCATCTGGTCGATGTCCGAATCCGAAAGCCCGCCCGAGGCCTGGATCTTGATCTGCTGTTCCTTGCCGGTGCCCTTGTCCTTGGCACTGACGTTGACGATGCCGTTGGCGTCGATGTCGAAGGTCACCTCGATCTGCGGCACGCCGCGCCGTGCGGGCGGAATGTCGGTCAGATCGAACTGGCCCAGCAGCTTGTTGTCGGCCGCCATTTCACGTTCACCCTGGAACACGCGGATGGTCACCGCCTGCTGGTTGTCCTCGGCAGTCGAATAGGTCTGGGCCTTCTTGGTCGGGATCGTGGTGTTGCGATCGATCATCCGGGTGAACACGCCGCCCAGCGTTTCGATCCCCAGCGACAGCGGGGTCACGTCGAGCAGCAGCACGTCCTTGACGTCGCCCTGCAGCACGCCGGCCTGGATCGCCGCGCCCATCGCGACGACTTCATCCGGATTGACGCCGGTGTGCGGTTCCTTGCCGAAGAATTCCTTCACCACTTCGCGCACGCGCGGCATGCGGGTCATCCCGCCGACCAGCACCACGTCATCGATGTCCGCAGGCTTGAGGCCGGCATCGGCCAGCGCCTTCTTCATCGGTTCCTTGGTGCGTTCGATCAGTTCAGCGACCATCTTTTCCAGATCGGCGCGGGTGACGGTTTCAACCAGGTGCAGCGGGGTGGTGCTGCCACCTTCCATGCGGGCCGTGATGAACGGCAGGTTGATTTCGGTCGAAGCCGTGCTCGACAGTTCGATCTTGGCCTTTTCGGCGGCTTCCTTGAGACGCTGAAGCGCGAGCTTGTCGGTCTTCAGGTCCATGTTTTCCTTGGCCTTGAACTTGTCCGCCAGCCATTCGACCAGCTTGGAGTCAAAGTCTTCACCGCCCAGGAAGGTATCGCCGTTGGTGCTCTTCACCTCGAACACGCCATCGCCAATCTCAAGGATCGAGACGTCAAAGGTGCCGCCACCAAGGTCATAGACCGCGATGGTCTTGCCGTCGTTCTTCTCAAGCCCATAGGCAAGCGCGGCGGCGGTCGGTTCGTTGATGATGCGCAGCACTTCAAGGCCCGCGATCTGGCCGGCGTCCTTGGTCGCCTGGCGCTGGGCATCGTTGAAGTAGGCCGGGACGGTGATCACCGCCTGGGTCACCGTTTCGCCCAGATAGGCTTCGGCGGTTTCCTTCATCTTCTGCAGGGTGAAGGCGGAAATCTGGCTGGGCGAATAGTCTTC
The DNA here is from genome assembly GCF_020852455.1 of Novosphingobium sp. Taxonomy (GTDB): domain Bacteria; phylum Pseudomonadota; class Alphaproteobacteria; order Sphingomonadales; family Sphingomonadaceae; genus Novosphingobium. Next base: position 154,066 of record NZ_JADZAT010000001.1, on the reverse strand, counting down.
GCCGCCGGCGCGCACCCAGGCATCGCCGTTCTTGCCCTTGACGATGGTGTAGGGAACCAGTTCGGTGTCCTTCTTGGTCACCGGATCGTCAAAGCGGCGGCCGATCAGGCGCTTCACCGCGAAAATCGTGTTGTCACCATTGGTCACAGCCTGGCGCTTGGCCGGCTGACCGATCAGGCGTTCGCCATCCTTGGTGAAGGCGACGATCGAAGGCGTGGTGCGCGCGCCTTCCGAATTCTCGATGACCTTGGGCTTGCCACCGTCCATCACGGCGACGCAGCTGTTGGTCGTGCCCAGGTCGATACCGATTACTTTACCCATTTGAACCCCATCCTTGGCTATTCAATGACACCGCGTATTTCGCCTCCCGCAATCGCAGCAAGGCCCTTCGGCGGCTCTTTCAAGGGGGCATATAGGTGCGGTTTTGCTTGGCACAAGGGCAGCGGGCGACTAGCAGGGGGACGAATTTTCGTGCGCTCTGAAAGGACTATTCCGCGTGACCATCGCCCGCCGTATCGCCCTGCCCCTGTTTGCTGCCACCGCGCTGCTTTCTGTCGCCGCCTGCAAGGAAACCCCCGACAAGCCCGAAGCCGCCGCCAGCGGCGCGATCGAGGCGAAGCCGGGCGTCAAGGTTTCGTCCGCACGGCTGGTGCTGCCGGCCGTTTCGGGCAACCCGGCTGGGGCCTATCTGGTGGTCGATAACCAGAGCAAGGACCCGGTCTCGATCGCGGCAGTCGCGATCAAGGGCGCTGCGCGTACCGAAATGCACACCACCGAAGGCGATACGATGAAGGCGGTTGAACGGGTCGATATCGCCCCGGGAACCTCGGTCATGTTCGAACCTGGCAAGCTGCACATCATGGCCTTCGAACTGGGCACTGATCTGGCACCTGGTGGCGAAACCGAATTCACCCTGACTTTCACCGATGGTGACAAGACCTCGGTCCCGGCGAAGATCGAAGCGATGGGCGATGCCGCGATGGGCGGCATGAAGCACGAAGGCGAGAGCGCGCACTGAGCAGCCCTGCCCCCACCTGCCCTGTCGGCGGTGAGCGGTCGCTGACCGTCGGCGAGGTGGCATTGGTGCGTTCGGTCTTTGGCGAGGCGATCGACACCGCGCGGGTGACGATCCGCCGCAGCAAGTGGTGGTGGTTCCACCCCCGCAAGGTCACCATGGCGCCGATGGGGCACCTGCACTTCCATCCCGAGTCAGGCAGCTACTGCACCGATTTCAGCCTGGCCGCGCCCGGGCTGCAGGCGCACTTCATCCATGAGATGACCCACGTCTGGCAGGCCCAGACCCGCGGCGCGTGGTACCTGCCGCTGGTGGGCGCTTTCCAGCGCCGCTATGGCTACCGGCTCAAGCCCGGCAAGCCGCTGACCGCCTATGGGATCGAGCAGCAAGCCGAAATTGTCGCGCATGCCTTCATGCTGCGTCAGGGGTGGAAAGTGCCTGGGAACCCGGATCTGGCAGAGCTGGAAGCCCTGCTGCCGTTTGGCTGATCAATCCGGCTTCTTCGCCACCGCCACCATCGCCGGCCGCAGCAGGCGGTCCTTGATCATGTAGCCGGCCTGCAGTTCCTGCAGCACGGTACCGGGTTCGGCATCATTGCTGGGCACTTCAAGCATGGCCTGGTGCTGGTTCGGATCGAGCGGCAGACCGGTCGCGGCGATGCGGCTGATGCCGTTGAGGCTGAAGACCTTGTCAAGCTCGCGCGCGGTCGCCTCGATCCCGGTGACCAGCGCCTTGGTCTTGTCATCCTCGCGCAGTTCCTGGGGAATGGCATCCAGCGCGCGGGCCAGGTTGTCGGCCACGCTCAGCATGTCGCGGGCAAAGCCGGTCGCGGCATAGGCGCGCGCATCGGCCACGTCCTTTTCCAGGCGGCGGCGCACGTTCTGCGTTTCGGCCTTGGCGTAAAGGATATCCTGCCGTGCGGCTTCCAGATCGTTTCTGAGATTGGCCAGGGCATCGTCCAGCGCATCGCTGGCCTGCTCAAGATCGATCATGTCTTCGGGGACGCCGGCCAGTTCAGCGGCTACCGCCGGGTCTGCCTGCGGCTTCTTGTCATCGCTCATCTTCGTCAAAAACCTGTCTTATCCGATCAATTTGCCCAGCGATTGGGCTGTGAAATCCACCATGGGGACTAGCCGCGCATAATTCAACCGGGTCGGGCCGATAACTCCCACCACGCCAACCACCCGGCCATCCCGGTCGCGATAGGGCGACGCGATTACCGAAGAGCCCGACAGCGCGAACAGCCGGTTCTCCGCACCGATGAAAATCCGCGTCGCCTCTGCCTCGCGCGCGGCAGACAAGAGGTCGGCCACCGACTGCTTGTTTTCCAGATCGTCGAGCAACTGGCGCACCCGCTCCAGGTCGCTCATCGCAGTCTCGTCGAGCAGGTTTGAAGCCCCCCGCACGATCAGAACCGGGCGTCGCGCGGCATCCTCGCTCCACACCGCCAGCCCGCGCTCGACCAGATCGCGGCTTGCCGCATCAAGCGCGCTGCGCCCGCCGGATATCTCGGCACGGATCGCCTTGACCGCTTCGGCCAGGGTCCGCCCGCCCAAATGCGCCGAGATATAGTTCGACGCCTGCTCCAGCGCGCCCGGCGGCAGCCCCGGCGGCACCGGAACCACCCGGTTCTCGATCGATCCGTCGCTGCCCACCAGCACCGCCAATGCCTGATCCGGCCCGATTGCAACCAGTTGCAATTGCGCCAGGCGCGGCTCGCGGCGCGGCACCATCACCACCCCGGCGGCGGCCGACAGTTCGGACAGCAGGGCACTGGTCGCGGTCAAGGCGGCCTCGATCGGACCCGGCTGGCTCAGCCGGCTCTCGATCGCCGCGCGCTCTTCCGCAGTCGGCTCGGCCACCTGCATCATCCCGTCAACGAACAGTCGCAGCCCCTGCTCGGTCGGCAAACGCCCCGCGCTGGTATGCGGCGCGGCCAGCAGCCCCAGCCCCTCCAGTTCGTGCAGCACCGACCGGATCGAGGCCGGCGAGAGGTTCAGCCCCGCTGCCCCGGCCAGGGTCTTGGACCCCACGGCCTGCCCCGTGCCCAGATAGCCTTCCACGACCAGGCGAAAGATCTCGCGCGCACGGGCATTGAGTTCGGTGATCGGGAGTCTGGTCATGATTCACCGCCTCCAATACCCGTTCGTGCTGAGCTTGTCGAAGCACCGCTCTTTCTTTCTGCGCCGGAGCAAGTAAGGACGGCCCTTCGACAGGCTCAGGGCGAACGGTCTTGGGTAGAGATGGAGTTTCCCATGCGACCTTCCGGCCGCGCGCCCGACGAGATGCGCGTTATCAGTTTCGAACCGCACTATACCAAGCACGCCGAAGGGTCGGTGCTGGTCAGCTTTGGCCACACCAAGGTGATCTGCACCGCTTCGGTCGAAGAGCGCCTGCCGCCGTGGCTGCGCGGCAAGGGCGAAGGCTGGGTGACCGCCGAATATTCGATGCTGCCGCGCGCCACCCATACCCGGGGCAGCCGCGAGGCGGCCAAGGGCAAGCAGAGTGGGCGCACGCAGGAAATCCAGCGGCTGATCGGCCGGTCCTTGCGTGCGGTTTGCGATCTGAAGAAGCTGGGCGAACGCCAGATCACGCTCGATTGCGATGTGATCCAGGCTGACGGCGGCACCCGCACCGCGGCAATCTCGGGCGCATGGGTGGCGCTGCGGATCGCGGTGGACAAGCTGATGGCACAAGGCGCGATCAGCGAAGATCCGCTGACCCGCAAGGTCGCCGCGGTCAGCTGCGGGATCTTCAAGGGCAACCCGGTGCTTGACCTTGATTACGACGAAGACAGCTCGGCCGATGCCGACGCCAACTTCGTGCTGATCGAAGGCGGCCAGATCGCCGAGGTCCAGGCCACCGCCGAAGGCGCGACCTATGACGAAGAGGCGCTGCTGCGCCTGCTCCGCCTCGCCCGGATCGGCTGCGACCGGATTTTCGCGGCGCAGGGCGAAGCGGTAGCCAAGTGACCCGCAAACTCGGCTCCGAAACCCTGGTGATTGCCACGCACAATGCGGGCAAGCTGAAGGAAATCGGGGCCTTGCTGGCACCCTATGGGCTCAACTGCATCTCCGCCGGGTCGCTCGGCCTGCCGGAACCTGCGGAGACCGGGAAAACCTTTGTCGAAAACGCCCTGATCAAGGCGCGGGCGGCGGCGGAAGGATCGGGACTCCCGGCACTGGCCGACGATTCTGGCCTCTGCGTCGATGCGCTTGGCGGCCGGCCCGGCGTCTATACCGCCGACTGGGCCGAACGGCAGTGGTTTGAAGGCGCACCGGGGCGCGACTGGTACATGGCGATGGGCAAGGTTGAGGGGCTGCTGGCCGAACAAGGCCCCGATACCGATCGTTCGTGCCACTTCGCCTGCGTGCTGGCGATTGCCTGGCCCGATGGAGACAGCGCGGTTTACGAGGGCCGCGCCAATGGCACCCTGACCTGGCCGCCGCGCGGGACAATGGGTTTCGGCTATGACCCGGTGTTCGTACCGCTGGGTGACAGCCGCACCTTTGCTGAACACGATCCCGCTGAAAAACACGCGATCAGCCACCGCGCAGACGCCTTTGCCAAGCTGGTCGCGGAGCAATTTGGCGGGTAACAGGCGGCCATGGCCCGCGCACTCTATATCCACTGGCCGTTCTGCCTCGCAAAGTGCCCCTATTGCGACTTCAACAGCCATGTCCGCGAAAGCGTGGATCACGCTGCGTGGGAAGCCGCCTTGCTGACCGATATGCGCCACGAAGCCGCTTTGGCTGGCGGCGAACCGCTGAAAGGCGTGTTCTTTGGCGGGGGAACGCCCAGCCTGATGCCCCCGGCGCTGGTCGAGCGGCTGCTGACCGAGGCCCAGGCGCTGTGGGGCTTTGCCGAGGGGATCGAGATCACGCTGGAGGGCAATCCCTCTTCGGTCGAGGCAGCAAACTATGCCGATCTGGCCCGGGCCGGGATCAACCGCGCCTCGCTGGGCTTGCAGGCGCTGGATGATGAGACCCTGCGCTTTCTGGGACGCCTGCATGACGCCCGCGAAGGCCTGGCAGCGCTGGAAGTGGCGCAGCAGCAGTTTGGGCGCGTCTCGTTCGATCTGATCTATGCCCGGCCCGGCCAGACGGCGCGGGACTGGGAACAGGAACTGACCCGCGCGCTGGGGTTCGGCACCGGCCACCTCTCGCTCTATCAGCTGACGATCGAACCGGGCACGCGCTTTGCCACCATGGTCCGCCAGGGCGCGTTCGAGCCGCTGGAAGATGATGCTGCGGCTGACCTGTTCGCCCTCACCCGCGAAACGACCGCTGCGGCCGGGCTGCCGGCCTATGAAATCAGCAACCACGCCCGCCCGGGCCAGGAGAGCCGGCATAACCTGACCTACTGGCGCTATCAGGACTATTGCGGGATCGGCCCCGGTGCGCACGGCCGGCGCGGGGGTGTCGCGACAGTGCGCCACAAGAAGCCCGAAAACTGGCTGGCCGCCGTGGCCGAGCGCGGTGAAGGCATTGCCGAAGCGCGCCTGCTCTCAGTCCGCGAGCAGGCCAGCGAGGCGATGCTGATGGGACTGCGGCTGGGCGAAGGGGTCGATCTTGATGCACTGGCAGCGCGGTTTGGCCTTGGCCGGGAAGAGCTGTGCGATCTGGCCAAGCTGGAGTTCTACATCGGCCAGGGGCTGACCTGGCAATCCGGCACCCGGATCGGCGTGAGCGAGGCGGGCATGCCGCTGCTCGATGCCCTGCTGGGTGAACTGGTGCCCGAAGCGCTGGTCAGCGCATGACCCGGGCCGACTTGCTCGAGGCCTGGCATGCCCACCTGACGCAAAGCCGCCGTCGCAGTCCGCATACGGTGCGGGCCTATATCGCGACTGCCGCGCGCTTGCTCGATGCCGTGCCGGCTGAGGATTGGACTACCCTCGCCCGGCTCGATGCGGCGGCCTTGCGCGGGCAACTGGCCCGGCGGCGCGCCGACGGCCTCAGCAACGCCAGTGCGGCGCGTGAACTGTCGGCGCTCAAGGCGTTCATCCGCTTTGCCCGCGAACAGGCCGGCCTGCCTGATGCGGCCCCGCCGCGCATGCGCGGGCCGCGCGTCAAGAAGGGGATCCCGCGACCGGTCACCCCCGACGAGGCAGTGAACCTGGCGGTGACGATCGAGGAGGACGCCAGCGAACCCTGGATCGGTGCGCGCGATCGGGCGGTTCTGCTGCTGCTCTATGGCGCGGGAATGCGGATTGCCGAAGCGCTGTCGCTGACCGGCGCAGCGCTGCCGCTGGGCGAAGTGCTGACGGTCACCGGCAAGGGCAACAAGCAGCGCGTGGTGCCTTTGCTGCCGATCGTTCGGGAGGGCGTGGAAGACTACCTCGCCAAGTGCCCCTGGCCGATCGACAGGACCACAACGCTGTTTCGTGGCGCCAAGGGCGGGCCGCTTTCACAAGGAATGGTCCAGAAGGCGATGGCGCGGGCCCGGATAGCACTAGGCCTGCACCCCAGCGCCACTCCGCACGCCCTGCGCCACTCCTTCGCGACCCACCTGCTGGGTGCGGGCGCCGACCTGCGCAGCCTGCAAGAATTGCTGGGCCATGCCAGCCTGGGTTCGACGCAGATCTACACCAAGGTCGATGCAGCTGTGCTGCTGGATGTGTACCGGAATGCGCATCCGAGGGAGCGTTGAGTAGTCATAAGACTTCCCAATCAAGCCAGAAGCAGCGCAGCAGGAAACTCCTGCAGACTGGGTACATTGCCCGGATCCCCAACTGATCCTGCCTCATAGTCTTCAAGGATTGCGACCAGGCACCGGAATGGCGAGCCAATGTGAGATTGCCAGCACCGCAGGACGATCCCGAACTGCGCTTCCGAGCGAGGCGCAGGCCTTCCATCTTGTGAGATTTCGACTCTGGTGCCGGGACGAATAAAGCGATCCTTTTTGAGGCTCGCCTGCAACACGAAAGGAAATAACTCTTCGGCGAGTTCCGCAGAGACATCTTCCTTGCGCAAGAGGCGCTTCAAGTCATTCTCAATTGTATGGAACGATGCCGGTGCTTGGAGACCGCCGTCTTCGACAATTGTCCGTGCCTGCTCGCTATTCTGATCGTCGAATCCCAGCTTGCGCCGAGCCGTCAGCAAGCCTTCCAGCAAGGTTCGCATCGAGGGACTCTCGACAATTTCAAGCCGGACGTCATCACCAAATTTCGCGTGAAACAGAAAGCTCAAGAGATGCGAAGACTCAACCTGATCCAGACTGACTTCGATCCTTGCTGTGTCTTCGTTGCCTTTGATTTCCATTGCCAGCCCTCACCGCATCGCCACCCGCCGCTCGATCGCATCCCAGATCAGGCCCGGGGTATCGGTGCCGTTGAAGCGGTCGATCGCCTGGATGCCGGTAGGCGAAGTCACGTTGATCTCGGTCAGCCATTTGCCGCCGATCACGTCGATCCCAACGAACACCAGTCCCCGCTCCTTGAGCGCCGGGCCAAGTGCGGCGCAGATCTCTTCCTCGCGGGCGTTGAGCGTGGTGGGTTCGGCATAGCCTCCGGCGGCGAGGTTCGAGCGGAACTCGCCCGCACCCGGTCGGCGGTTGATCGCGCCGGCCACTTCGCCATCGACCAGCACGATCCGCTTGTCGCCCTCGCTGATCTCGGGAAGGAAGGGCTGGAACATGTGCGGTTCGACCCAGGCCTGGTCGAACAGTTCGATCAAGGCCCCCAGGTTCGATCCATCAGCGGGGATCCGCACCACCGCCTTGCCGCCGTTGCCGTGCAGCGGCTTCATCACCAGGTCGCCAGGGTGGCGGGCATGGAAGGCGCGGACATCCTCGATCCGGCGCGCGATCAGCGTGGGCGGCATGAAGTGCGCGAAGTCCAGCACATAGACCTTCTCGGGAGCATTGCGGACCGAGGCGGGATCGTTGACCACCAGCGTCTGCCCCGCAAGCCGCTCAAGCAGGTGGGTGGCGGTGATGTAGCTGAGGTCGAACGGCGGGTCCTGCCGCATCAGCACCACATCCACATCCGTGACCAGATCGATCGTGCGATGCGCATCCATGCTGAAATGCGCGCCCTCGACCCGCTGCACGGTGGTTGGCGCAGCCCAGGCGGTCAGCCGACCGGAATCATAAGCCAGCGACTTCACATCGTAGTGATAGACCGAGTGCCCGCGCGCCTGCGCGGCGAGCATCAGCGCAAAGCTGGAATCGCCATTGATGTTGATCGCTTCGATCGGGTCCATCTGGACAGCAACGCGCAGGCTCATGGTTGTCTCGCTACTCCGCTCAAAGCATCAGGGCATTGGCCATGTGGCGCGGGAAGCGCCCGGGCGCAAGCAGCAGCACGTCGATCCGTTGCAGATCGTGCGCCCTGGCATAGCGATGCCCCACCGCTTCGGCCGCCGCCGCTACCCGGCGTAGCCGCCAGGGATCGACCGCCTGGTCAAGCTCGTCCGCGCGGGCCCGCCACTTGACCTCGACAAAGGCCACTACCCCGCCGCGCCGCGCGATCAGGTCGATCTCGCCGCGCGGGGTCTTCACCCGCTGGGCCAGGATCCGCCAGCCCTTCAGCCGCAAGTACCAGGCAGCCAGGCTCTCGCCCCGCCGCCCCTGCGCCTCGCGCTCGGCCCGGCTGGTCACTTCAGTTCCATCGCCCGGGCATAGAGCGCCTTGCGATCGAGCCCGGTGGCGCGCGCCACTTCGGCAGCGGCCTGGCTGGGCTTCATGGTGGCGAGCGCGGCCCTGAGCAGCGCATCCGCATTCTCGGCGGAGGCCTCCACCTCACCCGGCGGACCGATCAGCAGCACGATCTCGCCTTTGGGGGGGTGCGCGGCATAGTGCGCGATCAGTTCGGCGGGCGAGCCGCTGCGGCACTCCTCGAACCGCTTGGTCAGTTCCCGCGCCACCGCGACCTCGCGGCCGGGCAGCGTGGTAGCGATTGCGGCCAGGGCATCGGCCAGGCGCGGGGCCGTCTCATAGAACACCAGCGTCGCCTTTACCCCGCCCAGTTCCTCCAGCACTTCGCGCCGGGCCTTGTCCTTGTTGGGCAGGAACCCGGCGAACAGGAACCGGTCGCTGGGCAGGCCAGCCAGGGTCAGCGCCACCACTGCCGCGCTGGGTCCGGGAATTGAGATTACCGTGATCCCGCGGTCGCGCGCGGCGCGGACCAGGCGATAGCCCGGATCGGAGATCAGCGGCGTCCCGGCATCGCTGACCAGTGCGATCGGTCCGGCAGCAGCCAATCCCAGCAGGTGTTCGCGCGTGGCCTCGCTGGCGTGATCGTCATAGCGGATCAGCCGGGCCTTGATCCCCAGGTGCTGCAGCAGCTTGCCGGTCACCCGCGTATCCTCACAGGCCACCGCAGCCACGCCGCCGAGTACCGCAACGGCGCGCTGCGAGACGTCGCCCAGATTGCCAATCGGCGTGGCGACAATATACAGTCCCGGTTCAAGCGGTTGTTCCATATGCGCATCAATGGACCGGCCAGGGTGGAGCGACAAGGGATGATTGATTGGCAGATCGATCGGCGCAAGCTGATCACGCTTGGCACTGTGGCGCTGCTCGCCGGGTGCAAGGTCATTCCCAAGGGGGTCGAACCCCCGCCCCCGCCGGCTCCCGGGCCAACCGACTCGCTGCCCAGCGACCAGCAGCGCCAGCGGATCGCCCTGCTTGTTCCGCTGAGCGGCCCCGACGCGGCGATGGGCCAGTCGATCGCCAATGCGACGACAATGGCTCTGCTCGATACCAATGCCAAAACGATCCGCATCACCACCTATGATACCGCCGATGGCCCGGCTGCCGCCGCCAGCAAGGCGATGCAGGATGGCAACCGGCTGATCCTGGGGCCGCTGCTGGCCGACGATGTACCAACCGTGGCCGCGATCGCCCGCGCCGCCAAGGTGCCGCTGATCACCTACACCGGCGATACCAGTGTGGCGGCGCGTGACGTATTCGTGCTGGGCACCACCAGCGACAATTCGATCGACCGGGTGGTGCGCCACGCCCATGCCCACGGCGTTAACCGGTTCGCTCTGCTGGCCCCCAAGGGCGTGTATGGCACCCGCGCCACTGCCGCCTATACCGCTGCCGTGCGCGCGGTCGGCGGCACGCTGGTCAGCACCCAGACCTATGACCGGGCGAACCGCTCGATCGTCAGCGCCGCCACCCGGCTCAAGGCCAAGGGCGGCTATGATGCGGTGCTGATTGCGGATTCGGGCAAGTATGCCGCGATGGCCGCGCCCCAGCTCAAGAGCGCGGGTGCCGCCAGTCCGCGAATCCTGGGAACCGACCTGTGGAGCGGCGAACTGGTGGTCAGCAAGACCCCGGCGCTGCGCGGGGCCTGGTTCGCGGCCATGTCCGACGCGCGCTTTGCCCGCTTTGCCGAAAGTTACAAGGCGCGCTTCGGCACCGCGCCCTACCGCATGGCGACCGCCGGCTATGACAGCGTGCTGCTGGCGGTGCGGATAACCCGCGAATGGCGGCTGGGCACGCCCTTCCCGGTTGCCCGGCTGGCCGATCGCGACGGCTTCCTGGGGCTCGACGGCCCGTTCCGCTTCAGCGCAGGCGGGATTGGCGAGCGCGCGCTGGAAGTGCGCGAGGCGCGGGCCAACGGCTTCACAATCGTCAGCCCGGCGCCGGACAAGTTCGTGGATTAAGCCCGCAGACGCTTGCGCCGCGGAATCCCCGCGTTCTATAGGCGTTCCCATGTCCGATGACCTGTTTGACAAGTTGCCCGCCAGCACGGGCGAAGCCTATGACGGCAGCGCAATCGAAGTGCTGGAGGGTCTTGAGCCCGTCCGTCGCCGCCCCGGCATGTATATTGGCGGCACCGATGAACGCGCCTTTCACCACCTCGCCGCCGAAGTGCTCGACAATGCGATGGACGAAGCCGTTGCCGGCCACGCCAACCGGATCGAGGTGACGCTGGAAGAAGGCAACCGCCTGACCATCACCGATAACGGGCGCGGCATCCCGGTGGATGAGCATCCCAAGTACCCCGGCAAGTCGGCGCTGGAAGTGATCCTGACCACGCTGCACTCGGGCGGCAAGTTCTCGGGCAAGGCCTATGCCACCTCGGGCGGTCTGCACGGCGTCGGCGTCAGCGTGGTCAACGCGCTGTCCACGCTGACCCGGATCGAGGTGGCCCGCAACAAGGAACTCTACGCACAGGAGTTCTCACGCGGATTGCCGCTGGGGCCGCTGCAACGGCTGGGCGGCACGCCCAACCGGCGCGGAACCAGCGTAACTTTCGTGCCCGATGCGGAGATCTTCGGTGAGGATGCCCGGTTCAAGCCGCAGCGTTTGTTCCGCCTGGTGCGGTCCAAGGCCTACCTGTTCGCCGGGGTGGAAATCCGCTGGAAATGCGCGCCCTCACTCGCCAGTGAGGAGGTTCCTGCCGAAGCCGTATTCCAGTTCCCCGGCGGGCTGGCCGACCACCTCAAGGAACAGATCGGCACACGCGAATGCGTCACCACCCAGTTCTTCTCCGGCACCCAGGACTTTCCGGGTGAGGAACAGGGCCGGGTCGAATGGGCAATCGCCTGGCCGCTTTGGTCGGACGGGTCCTATTCCTATTACTGCAACACCATCCCCACTCCCGATGGCGGCACCCATGAAGCCGGGCTGCGCGCTGCCCTGACCAAGGGGATCCGCGCATTCGGGGAACTGGTCGGCCAGAAGAAGGCCAAGGACATCGCGCCCGAAGACATGGTCACCGGCAGCGAGATGATGCTTTCGGTCTTCATCCGCGATCCCCAGTTCCAGAGCCAGACCAAGGACCGCCTGACCAGCCCCGAAGCCGCCCGCCTGGTCGAAAACGCCGTGCGCGACCATTTTGACCATTTCCTGGCCGACAACATGGAGCGCGGCAAGGCGCTGCTGGGCGCGGTGATGGAGCGGATGGACGATCGCCTGCGCCGCAAGGCCGAGCGTGAGGTCAAGCGCAAGACCGCCACCAACGCCCGCAAGCTGCGCCTGCCCGGCAAGCTGACCGACTGTTCGGGCGAAGGCGATGGCGAGACCGAGCTGTTCATCGTCGAAGGTGACAGCGCCGGCGGCAGCGCCAAGCAGGCGCGCGACCGCAAGACCCAGGCGATTCTGCCGATCCGCGGCAAGATCCTCAACGTCGCCAGTGCCACGGCTGACAAGATCCGCGCCAACCAGGAAGTGGCCGACCTTGGCCTGGCGCTGGGCTGCGGTACCCGCAAGGACTGCAACCCGGACAACCTGCGGTACGACCGGATCATCATCATGACCGACGCCGACGTTGACGGCGCGCACATCGCCACCCTGCTGATGACCTTCTTCTTCCAGGAAATGCCCGAAGTGGTCCGCCGCGGCCACCTCTACCTCGCCCAGCCGCCGCTCTACCGGCTCACCGCCGGCAAGGAGAGCGCCTATGCCCGCGACGACGCGCACCGCGCCGAGCTGGAAGCCACGCTGTTCAAGGGCAAGAAGGTGGAGGTCGGCCGCTTCAAGGGCCTGGGCGAAATGAACCCGCAGCAGCTGCGCGAAACCACCATGAACCCGCAAAGCCGCTCATTGCTGCGCATCACCCTGCCCCCCGAATACGAAGGCCGCGCGGCGGTAAAGGAACTGGTCGACAAGCTGATGGGCCGTGACCCGGCCCAACGCTTCATGTTCATCCAGAACCGCGCCGGCGATGTGGACCGGGATCTGATTGATGCTTGATTTGGGGAAGTTAGCATGACTGACTACGCCGAGGGCCTCAAATGACTGATGAGCAGCTAGCCGATGTCCTTGGAGGCGGCCCGTTACCGGGCAGCCCAAATCACGAGATCATCAAATTTGAAATGCAGAGGCGCGTCTGCTTAGCTCAAAAACAAGCTGCGGATGCGACGCTTCGCGGTGCAATTGCGGCTGAGCGTTACACTCGCGCGACATGGGCGTTGATTGTGATCACAGCTGCCAGCCTCATTTGGCAGGCATTGGAGGGCTAGTTCACGCCTGCAAAGCGCTCAATTGCCGGAATTATCTAAAAGCTTCGATAGTTCCGGCAACGCGACGCTCACCGTCTCCCAAACCACATCCAGATCGATATCGTAGTACCCGTGCGCGATTCGATTGCGCATGCCGCGCATTGAACGCCATTCAATTTCAGGTCGGGCGGCGGTCTGGTCAGGGTAGCTATCCATCAACTTCGTGGCAGCTTCGCCCAGGATGATCAGATTCAGAATGACAGCTTGCTGGGTCCGCTTGTCTTCCAGGAAGTCTTCCTTTGCGTACCCTTCGATGTACGTCAGGGTCTGCGAAATCGCATCGCGCATATGTTGCAGCAATTGCTCTGCAGACGGTACGCTCATAATGGCTGGGCTTGCCTTAGAACCCGGCCTCTGAAATCCGGCGAAATGTCGCCCGGTGTGAGCAGGTCGACGGGCACACCCAGCAATTCCTCAAGCTCAACCTGCAAAGCGCCGAGATCGAACAGTGTCGCGCCCGGCAAGGCATCGACCAGAATGTCGATATCACTATCCGGACCTTCACGTTCTTGCAGAGCAGACCCAAACAGGCGCGGGTTGGCTGCCCCGCGCTTCTTGACAAGCTCGGCGATGGCATCGCGATGCTGCTCTATTCGCGCGAGGTAGGACATTCCAATATTCTATGACCTGACCATACATATCGCAACATCTATCACTTCACCTCCTCCGCTGCAAAAAGCCGCATCACCGGCGGAGCATCGCCCATCGCGCTCAGCCGACGCACGAAATCGCCCGAGGCCGGAACCGCGAAGTGCGTCTTTACCGCGGCCATATCCGCCCACTTTTCGAGAAAGACGATCCGCAGCGGATCTTCGGCATCGATGTGGCAATTGTGCGCAAGGCAGCCCGGTTCGCTGCGTGATCGCCGCGAATGTTCGATCCCCAGCGCCAGGGCTTCTTCGCGGTGTTCCGGGCGTACTTGGATCGATCCGGTAATGATTATCATGGACTTGTCCTGATCTGTTGGCAAAACTGCCTTAGTGCATTTTCGTTCATTGCGCTGACAGAAACCGATGTTACAGTGTTACACGTAACGCAAGAGGGGATCACAGACATGCCGCGTAAATCGATGCTGCTCGCCGCTTCGCTGGTAACGCTTGCTACCGCCGCTGCAGCCGAACCGGGGATCGACATCACGATCTATGCCGACAACCAGGCGCTGGTTCAGGATACCCGCCCGATCACCTTCACCGGTGACCGGCAGAAGGTGGAATTCAAGAACGTCTCGGCCCAGATCCGCGCCGAAACCGCCAGCCTGGTCGCCAGCGACATGGCGATCATCGAGCAGAACTTCGACTACGATCTGTTGTCCCCCGCCAAGATCATGGAAAACGCGGTCGGCCAGACGATCACGCTGGTCCGCACCAACCCGGCGACCGGCGCTGAATCGCGTGAGCAGGCGGTGGTGCTGGCGGCCAATGGCGGCGTGGTGCTGCAGATCGGCAACCGGATCGAGGTGCTGCGCGATGATGGCCTGCCGGTGCGGGTGATCTTTGACAAGGTACCGCCCAACATGCGCGCCGATCCCACGCTATCAATCACGCTGCAGGGCAAGGCCGGCACGCGTGAGGCAGCGCTGCGCTATCTTACCCCGGGCCTCGGCTGGCGGGCAGACTATGTCGCGCTGTACGACGAGGGCAAGAGCACGATCGACGTCCAGGGCTGGGTCACGCTGACCAACAATTCGGGCACAACCTATGACAATGCCCGGGCGGTGCTCGTTGCGGGTAGCCCGCGGATGCTCAACCAGGGCTATGGCGGGCGCCGCGGCAATCCCGGCATGGTCGAGGCCGGAACCGAAAGCGGCACGCGCGAACGGCTGGGGGATTATTATCTTTACCCGCTGGCCGAACGCACCACAATCGCCAACCTGCAGACCAAGCAGGTCAGTTTCCTCGACGTTCACGGCGCCCCCGCGCAGCACGGCTATGAGATCCGCTTTGGCTGGCTGCAGACGAGCGAAACCCCGCTCAGCGCCGCGACGATGTACAGCTTCACCAATTCGGCCAACGGCGGACTGGGCGACCAGCTGCCGGCCGGGATTGTGCGGTTCTACATCAAGGATTCGCGCGGCCAGGCCCAGTTCATCGGCGAACGCGGGATCGGCCACACGCCGATGGGTTCCAAGCTGGCGATCAGCACCGGCGATGCTTTCGACGTGAAGGTCCAACCGGTTGTCGAGGCCCGCACCAAGGTCAACGATCGCCGCTGGAAGACCCAGATGCGCTATACCCTGACCAATGCCCTGCCCAAACCGGTGACGGTGAACATGATCCAGTCGGGCCTGTGGGGCGATACCAAGGTGGCCGAGGAAAGCCAGAAGAGCACACGCCGCGATGCCGATAGCGTTGTCTGGGCGGTTACCGTCCCCGCCAACGGCAAGACGGTGGTCACGGCCACGTTCGATTCGAAGTACTGAGGGCAGACCCATGCGCTGGCTGATCGCCATGCTGCTGTCCCTGATCGTGGCGTTGCCCGCTGCCGCGCGCGACGTTGCGGCCAGCGATCCGATCGACGTATCGGTGACGATCTACCGCGCGCCGTGGCGCAACGGCGGGTCGATCCAGCTCGGTTCGCTCGGCGGCTTTGCGGTAATCAACGAAACCCGGCGGGTCACGATCCCCGCGGGCAAGCACCGCCTGCGCTTCGAAGGGGTGGTGGACGGGATCATCCCGGCCAGCGCGATCGTGGCCGGGCTGCCGGGCGGCGTGATCGAGAAGAACCAGGATTCGGCCCTGCTCTCCCCCGCCGCACTGCTGCGTGCGGCGCGCGGCAAGGTGCTGTCGCTCAAGCGCACCGATCCGGCGACCGGCAAGCCGGTGCTGGTTTCGGGCGAGATCATTTCGGCCAGCGACCAGGGGGTGATGTTCAAGACCGCCGCCGGAACCGAAGCGCTGCGTTGTTCAGGCCTGGCGGAGACGTTCCGCTATGACGTGAATGCCGAGGGACTCGCGGCGCGCCCGACGCTGTCGGTGCTGACCAGCAGCGCTCGCGCGGTGACTGCAATGGTCACCCTGACCTATATCGCCGAGGGGTTTGACTGGAGCGCCAATTACACCGCGCAGCTCAATCCCGATGGCAAGACCATGGAGCTGGGCGGCTGGATCACCCTGGCCAATGGCAATTCGGTCAGCCTGAGCAACGCCCGCACCCAGATTGTCGCGGGCGGGCTCAACCGCGCCTACGTTGCGAAATTCGTCAACCAGCAGCCGCAAGCGATCGCCAGGTGCTGGCCGCAGCAGCGCACCCACGATGTGCCGCGCAAGCCGGAACGGCCCTATGAACTGGTCCAGCCCTGGCTGGGCGAGGACTATGAGACCTACGCCGATGCGGTCTCCGAGGAGAAGGGTTTTCGCGGACGCAACGCTGGAATTCCGCCTCCTGCGATGATGGTGATGGCAGCCCCGCCGCCACCTCCGCCGCCCCCTGCCCCGCCCCCGCCGCCCGAGCAGCTGGGCGACCTCAAGCTCTACCGTGTGCCGCAGCGCACCACGGTTGCCGCGCAGCAGATGAAGCAAACCCGGCTGGTCGAACAATCGGGCGTGCCCTATGAACGGATCTACACCGCGATGCTGTATCAGGCGCCGTGGGGCGGCACGGCCAACCTGAATGCCATAGCGCTGATCCGGACTGTCAATGACAAGGCACATAATCTCGGCCTGCCGCTGCCGGCAGGCTCGTTCCTGATCGGGCAGCAACAGTTTGGCCGGGCCATGCTGGTTGGCGAACCCAGCCTGAGCGACACGGCCGAAGACGAGAAGATCGAGCTCCTGCTCGGCCAGGCTCCGGACATCACGGTGGAAAGCAAGCTGATCTCAGTCTCCGGCAAGTCGGCGCTGTACCAGGTGACGGTGAAAAATGCGGGCGCACAGGCGGTGCCGTTCGAACTCCGACTTGACCTCAACGGGCGCAAGCTGGTGGCACCCAGCATACCGGCCGGCACCCGCAACGGTCGCCCGCTGTTCGAATTCGAACTGCCGGGCGAAGGCGAAATGGTGATCCAGTACACGGCCCGGTCGGATTGATCGGACATGCGGCGGTGCCTGGCCTTCCTGATAATCGCAGCGCTCGCCACGCCGACCTTTGCCGACGAGTTCAAGGCCAGCGATCCGGTCAAACTGGACGTCACGATCTATCGTGATCCCGATCGCGATTCAGGTTCGATCGAACTGCAAAGCCTCGGCGGTTTCGCCGTAATCACCGAAACGCGCCGGGTTACCATTCCAGCGGGCAAGCATCGGCTGCGCTTCGAAGGGGTGATCGACGGAATCATCCCCGAAAGCGCAATCATCACCGGTCTGCCCGGCGGAGTGATCGAAAAGAACCAGGATGCCGACCTGCTCTCCCCCTCGGCGCTGCTGCGCGCAGCCCGTGGCCGCAAACTGACCCTGTCCCGCACCGATCCAGCCACCGGCAAGCCAAGGCGGACCGCTGCCGAGATCGTTTCGGCCAGCCCGGAAGGCGTTGTCTTCAAGACCGGCCAAAGTTTCGAAACGCTGCGCTGCTCGGGCTTCGCCGAGACGTTTCGTTACGATGCCAGCCTTTCGGGCGTACCGTCCAAGCCAACGCTTTCGGTGCTCACCCGCTCATCGCGTCCGATCGAGACCACCGTCACGCTGACCTATGTCGCCGAACGGTTCGACTGGGGCGCAAACTATACGTTGCACGTCAACGAGGATGGCGAAACGATCGATTTTGGTGGCTGGATCACGCTGGCCAACGGCAATGCCTCGTCATTGGAGAACGCCCAGGTTCACGTCGTCGCCGGCCAACTCAATCGCGAGGAATACGAGCGTTTGGCCGGCAAGGATGACAAGGTTGTCGCCAACTGCTGGGCCATGCAGACCACCAGCGACATCCCGCTGAAACCCGACCGTCCCTACCAGCTGGTCAGGCCATACCGCTTCACCGGCTATGCCCGGGCCAATGGCGATATTGTGGTAACCGCCGAACGGATTCGTCAGTACAATCTGACTTCGCCGTCACCCATTACCGCCATCAACTCCGCCGAGCTTGAACAGCTCGGCGATCTCAAACTCTATCGGGTGCCGATCCCCAGCACGGTCGCGGCCCAGCAGATGAAGCAGGTGCGGTTGATTGACCTGACCGGCGTGAAATATGATCGGGTCTTTACTGCCAAAGCAGACCTCTCCACCTACGAGGATGACAGCGGCTGGAGCAATCCGGTTCTGTACCTGCGCATTCGCAACGACAAGGCGCACGGCCTGGGCCTGCCGATCCCCGGGGGGCAATACCTGATTGAGCAGGACCAGTTCGGCCTGACGATGGTGATCGATGAGGCCGGCGGCCGCGATCATGCAATCAATGAGGAAATCAGCCTGCAAGGGCCTGAAAACACGGACCTCTCTTGGCGGCAACGCCTGATAAACGAGCGCGAAGATGGCAAGGAAGTCATCCGCAGCTACGAGATCGAAGTCCGCAACGCTGGCAGCAAGACCGCAGTGTTCGAAGCCTGGCCGAGCGGCCCGCCAAACCTCATCCGTACCACCAGCTTGCCGCTGACCGAGCAGAACGGCCGCCGCATCTGGCGCCTGAGCGTCCCTGCCAATGGCACGGCGAAGTTCAGCTTTTCCGTCGTTCTCGAGTGATATCCACATCGCGTTGAAGTGCCGCTTGCAAAACTCTACTCATTTGATAGGCATATGACTCTACTGATTCAGTAGATAATTGGGAGAGTTCGTAATGCGTGTTCCTTCCCTTGCCCTCACTGCCCTTGCTTCAACCCTTTTGCTCACCGCTTGTGGTGAGAAGAAAAGCGAAGAATCTGCAGGTGCTCCGCCCGCCGCAGAAGCCGCGGCACAGGATGCCGCCGGTCCGGGAATCGATCGCTCGATCGCCCCTGGCGTCGCCTTCCAGTTCGATTACAGTTTCACCCTCCCCGCCAAGGCGATCACCGGGATCCAGCGTGAACATGCAGCCGCTTGCGCGCGGCTGGGCGCCGATCGCTGCCGGGTGACCGGCATGGCCTATGAACAGCCCCGCGAAGGCGAGGTTGAGGCCCGGCTCGATTTCCTGCTCGCCCCCGATATTGCCCAGGCCTTCGCCGCCGATGGGATCGCCGCGGTCGAAAAGGCCGAAGGCAAGCTCGATTCCGCGCGGGTCAACGGCGAGAACGCTGGCGACGCGATCAAGCTGTCGCAGCAGGACAGCGCCGGCGTCGAGGCCGAAATCAAGCGGATCGAAGCACGCCTGGCTGGACCCGGCCTGACCAAGAGCGAACGGGTTGAGCTGCAACAGCAGATCGCGGGCCTGCGTGAACAACTGCGTGGCAACGCCCAGGATCGCCGCGCCAAGGAGGCCTCGATTGCCTCAACCCCGGTCAGCTTCGCCTATGCCAGCGAGGGCCTGATTGGCGGCAGCGGCACCTTTGGCAAGGCCGCCAGCGCCAGCTGGTCCAGCGCCCAGTCCGCACTTTCGTTCGTGATGCTGATGCTGGGCATTGCCTTGCCCTGGGTAGGCATTGCCGCCTTGGCCGTTCTGGCCTGGCGCGCCTTGCGCCGGCGCAAGTCTCCCGTGGAGCCGGTCCGGCAGGACTGATGCTCCCCTCCCCCGCGCCGGCCCCACTCCCCTCCTGCCGGCGCGGGGGATTTGTCAGAGCTTCGACCGCTTGCTCTGCCCCCGCAACCAGGCACGCAGCACTTCTGGATCGACAATCCGCAATTGCCGGTAACCGGTTTCGACCAGCCCAGCCTGCTTCAGCACTTTAAGATGCTTGGACAGCGACATGACCGACGTGCCCAGCATGCTCGCCAGGTCTTCCTGAGTGCAATCGAACGTCGTCTGCCCGCCTTCGCGTTGCCACAAGGCGAGCAGGATCTTGGCCAGGTGAACGTCGCGTGGCAGGCTGCGCAGGTCATCGCTCATCGCCATTGATCCGCTCAAACGCAGGGCGGTAATCCGGTAGAGCGCACGGACGATTTCAAGATTGTTCTGAACCAGTTCAAAGGCATCGGCATCGTAGAGGTCTATCTCAACCTCGCCTTCGGCAATCGCGTCGTGCGAGCGGCGACGCTGGCCCAGCATGACCACATCGCCAAAATGCTGGCCGGCCCGGATCATGCTGACGAAGGTGTGTGAACCGTCCGCTTGCAGCCGCACAAGCCGGATCTGCCCCTTGACGACGATCCCCATTGCAGCCGCCAGATCGCCGCGATTGTGGATCAGCTCACCATGGCCATAGCTGCGCCGCTGGGCAATCTGCGCCAGCCAGCTCCGCGCGGGCGGGCTGATCAGATCGAGCAGGACTTCACCGGCCAGGGCTACCATTCGCGCGGCTTAGCACGAAATCCCAAAAAGTTTATATTCCTTCGCGGCAGCCTTGATTAGCACGGCCAGCGAACAAGGTCCTTTGGGTCGCTCCGAGCAGCAGAATTGCCGCATGGGGACTTTGGAGGGGGGATGCGGGCGTTCGGTCTAGGCTGGACGCCCGTATCATTTTAGGCGCTTGCAAAGCCGCCTGTGCGCTCTTATCGATCTTAACCGCACGATTAAGAAACGCACAGGGAGTTCTCATGGCCCGGTTTGAAGGCACCGCCAATTACGTCGCCACCGAAGACCTCAAGGTCGCCGTCAACGCTGCGGTGCTGTTGCGCCGTCCCTTGCTGGTCAAGGGTGAACCCGGCACCGGCAAGACCGTGCTGGCGCACGAAATTGCCAAGGCAACCGGCGCCCCGCTGATCGAATGGAACGTCAAGAGCACCACCAAGGCACAGCAGGGGCTTTATGAGTACGACGCCGTGGCCCGCCTGCGCGACGGCCAGCTGGGCGATGAACGCGTCCACGACATTTCGAACTACATCAAGAAGGGCAAGCTGTGGGAAGCCTTTACCTCGCCCCAGCTGCCGGTCCTGCTGATCGACGAAATCGACAAGGCCGACATCGAGTTTCCGAACGACCTGCTGCAGGAACTCGATCGGATGAGCTTCGACGTTTACGAAACGCGCGAGCGGATCGAGGCCAAGGAACGCCCGATCGTGGTGATCACCTCGAACAACGAGAAGGAGCTGCCCGACGCCTTCCTGCGCCGCTGCTTCTTCCACTACATCAAATTCCCCGATCGCGAGACGATGCAGGCGATTATCGATGTCCACTTCCCGGGTATCCAGAAAACCCTCGTCTCCAAGGCAATGGACGTGTTCTACGAAGTGCGCGACGTGCCGGGGCTGAAAAAGAAGCCCTCTACTTCGGAACTGCTCGACTGGCTCAAGCTGCTCTTGAACGAAGACATGCCGCTTGACGTGCTGCAATCGAAGGACCCCAGCAAGGCGATCCCGCCGCTCCACGGCGCGCTGCTCAAGAATGAGCAGGACGTCATGCTGTTCGAACGCCTGGCCTTCATGGCGCGGCGGCAGAACTGATAACGGCACTTTCGCCCTTCGGTTTTCCTACTGACTGGCCTTCTGCTAGTTCAATGAACCGAATGACAAACGCCAAGTCCTGAGAGCCAGATCGGAAATTTACATGTACCGCAGCCATGCAGCACATTTTCGCTCTGTTTTACAGATACCTGTGCATACCCAGCGGCGACATTTCGCACCGCATCGGGTGTGTATCCAGGTGTGCGGCTGAGGATCAGTCCCATGTTCTTCAACTTCGTCGATGAATTGCGCGCCGCCGGGATCCCGGCCAGTTTCAAGGAGCATCTGGTGCTGCTGGAAGCGCTCGACAAGGAAGTGATCGAGCAGACGCCCGAGGCGTTCTACTATCTTTCCCGCGCAACCTTTGTGAAGGACGAAGGCCTGCTCGACCGGTTCGACCAGGTGTTCAACAAGGTCTTCAAGGGTCTGCTGACCAACTATGGCCAGAACCCCGTCGATATCCCCGAGGACTGGCTGAAAGCCGTTGCCGAAAAGTTTCTCACGCCCGAGGAAATGGCCGCGATCGAGAAACTCGGTTCCTGGGAAGAGATCATGGAGACGCTCAAGCAGCGGCTCGAGGAACAGCAGAAGCGCCACGAAGGCGGCAACAAGTGGGTCGGCACCGGCGGCACATCGCCCTACGGCAATTCGGGCTATAACCCCGAAGGCGTGCGGATCGGCGGCGAGAGCAAGCACAAGCGCGCGCTGAAGGTGTGGGAAAAGCGCGAGTTCCAGAACCTCGATAACACGCGCGAGCTGGGCACCCGCAACATCAAGATCGCGCTGCGCCGGCTGCGCCGTTTCGCCCGCGAAGGCGCAGCGGAAGAGCTGGACCTTGAAGGCACGATCGAAGGCACCGCGCGGCAGGGCTGGCTCGACATCCGGATGCGCGCCGAGCGCAAGAATGCGGTCAAGGTACTGCTGTTCCTTGACGTCGGCGGATCGATGGACCCGTTCATCAAGCTGGTTGAGGAACTGTTCAGCGCCGCCACGGCCGAGTTCAAGAACCTGGAGTTCTTCTATTTCCACAACTGCCTCTACGAAGGCGTGTGGAAGGACAACAAGCGCCGCTGGAGCGAGCGGACCAACACCTGGGACATCCTCCACAAGTACGGTCACGACTACAAGGTGGTGTTCGTTGGCGATGCCGCGATGAGCCCCTATGAAATCACCCATCCGGGCGGTTCGGTCGAGCATTTCAACGAGGAATCCGGCACGGTCTGGATGCAGCGGCTGGCGCATGTCTATCCCGCCACGGTGTGGATCAATCCGGTGCCCGAAAAGCAGTGGTCCTATTCGCAATCGACCAAGATCATCAAGGAACTGGTCGGCGGCAACATGTACCCGCTGACGCTCGAAGGGCTCGACAACGCCATGCGCGAGCTGACCCGCAAGAAGCATTGAGGGGGACCAAGATTTGCTTGGCTTGATTGCCGGGCCGATCGGTCCACTTTGCAGGCATGACCAGCCAACGCCTCCCTGCCCTGTTCCTCGGCCACGGATCGCCGATGAACGTCATCACCGACAATGCCGAGCGCCGCGCCTGGCAGGCGCTGGGCCGGGCCTTGCCCCGCCCTGCCGCAATCCTGTGCGTCTCGGCCCACTGGGAGACCACAGGGGCGATCCACCTGACCGCCGGTGAGCATCCGCGCACGATCCATGACTTCGGCGGATTTCCGGACGAGCTGTTCCAGATCGAGTACCCTGCCCCCGGCGCTCCGGCGTTGGTTGAACGGGTGGCCGGGCTGCTCAACGGCTATCCGGTGGTGCGCGATGAAAGCTGGGGCTTTGACCACGGATCGTGGGGCGTGGTCCGGCCGATGTTCCCCGCCGCCGATGTGCCGATGATCCAGCTCAGCCTCGATCGGGCGCTGTCACCCGATCAGCATCTCGATGTGGCGGCAAAGCTGGCCCCGCTGCGCGATGAAGGTGTGCTGCTGGTCTCAAGCGGCAATGTGATCCACAACCTGCGCGAATACTTCCGAACCATGGGCACGCAGCCCGACTGGGCACTGGAGTTCCAGCTGCGGATCAACGCCGCGGTGCGCGAAGGCGATCACCGGGCGCTCACCAGCTTCGCGCCCGATGATCGCGCCGCCGCACTCGCAATCAACAGCGCCGAGCACTACCTGCCGCTGCTCTACACTGTCGGCGCGCGGCTACCCGGTGACGCCGTTGGCGTGTTCAGCGATACCATCGACGGGGCAATGTCCATGACCAGCTACCTGATCGGCGATACGGCACTGTTGAAGACCCTGGGCTGACACTGGCGCGATGGGTCATACCGGCATAGTCCGGCGGCAATGGATAGCCAGCTGCTGATCATCTGCCTGCTGACCGCAGCGATCAACCTGATCGGCACGCTGGCCTATTCGGCGCGGATTGCCGGGGTGCGAACCCGCCGCATCGCGATGAGCTTTGCCCTGTTCAACATCCTGGTGCTGGTCAGCCGCACCTCGAACAGTTTTCTGGGGCCGTTCCTGGCCAAGCGAATTGAAGTGCGGATCGCCAATGGCGGCGGCGAGCAGCTCTATGCCGACTTCCAACTGATCTTGCTTTCGGCCAGCCTGGCAGTGGCGCTGGGCATCGCTCTAGTCCCGACCGGGCAGCGGCTGTTCGCAAAGGCCATCGGCTATTTCCAGCAGCATCGCTCAACCGCGAAGATGGTGATGAAAACTGCCACCCCGACCGGGCTCAAGGCGGTGCGCGACGCCATGCACCCGCCTTCGCTGTCGCAGCTCAAGAACCTCCGGCTGGACAAGGGGGTCAGTTGGGGCGTGCTGCTGGCCAATTGCCTGGCGCAGGCATTGATCACCGTCGGCGTGGTCGCCTCGCTCTATGCCGGCTACCTCAATCCCGAATTCCGCGTCACCGCCAG
The DNA here is from genome assembly GCF_020852455.1 of Novosphingobium sp. GTDB lineage: Bacteria > Pseudomonadota > Alphaproteobacteria > Sphingomonadales > Sphingomonadaceae > Novosphingobium. Next base: position 129,838 of record NZ_JADZAT010000001.1, on the reverse strand, counting down.
CCAGCTTTCGGCAGTGATCAACGGTTTTGCGACGATCCTGCTGTTCGCGCTGATCGATCCACAACTGTCGGTAATGACCGACGACGCGGTTGAAGGCCGGGTCAGCGAGGCCTTGTTCCGCCGCACCATCGTCTGGATCAGTTTCAGCCGCCTGGCCGGCACGATCCTGGCGCAGGTGCTGTTCCTGCCCGCGGCGCAACTGGTGGCCTGGATCGCCAATCATGTTTGAACAAAAAGCCCGGATCCGCAGCTAGCGAACGCGCTGCGGATAGCTGCAACCGCCATAGTAGGGTTTGCAGTTCTTCGTATGCTCGCTGCACAGCTTCACTGCACGAGCCGTCGTTTCTTCCAGTTGCGGGCCGCGAGTCGTGATCGAATATGTGTCGCCGGATGCCAGTGCACCACATTGGTTGTAGTACAGGATTGAAATCTTGCACTTCTTTCCGCCGTAATTCTTGCAATCGGCGATCGCGGCCTTCTTGGCGCCCCCTTTGGAATCGCTTCCTTCGGCCCCGCCATAGATCCCGGCAACATTGTCGACTGCAATTGCCCCCCACCGGGTTGCCCAGGCTGGCCCGGAAGGAACGGGAGTGAAGTCCTGTTGGCTTGTACCGGACTCCGTCCCCATCAATGCGCAGCCGCTCCAGCCTGAATTGCCGCCGCCAACCGGATAGTACCCAGACGGGCAACTATGCTGTGCTTCGGCCCTGAAGCTGTAGGCTGCAATCAAGGCCAAGAGCGATACCAGGAAGGCAATTCGATACATGGATGCAGACCACTCCGATATGTGGCCATTCGTTTCCTGGCGCACGGCGCGCAATTATCGCGGTTTGAAGTGGCAGGGACCAGATTGAAATGCGTACCGGTTCCGAAATGTCGCCTGAATTGCGTCTCGGGACGGATCAACCGTGCCGGTCAAGCTCTGCATTGAGCCGTTTGCCAAGCTGCCAGTAGAGCGCCGCCGGAAGCAGCCCCAGCAAGGCTGCGCCGTAGAGCACATAACGCACCGAATCCGCACCGTATTCGGGCTTTAGCCAGTCCGACAGCATCCCGAAGAACAACGGCCCCAATCCCAGACCGATCAGGTTCTGCCCGAACAGCAGCAAAGCGCTGGACGTGGCGCGCTGGTGCAGCGGTACCAACCCCTGAGCCGAGGAATAGACCGGCCCGTAATAGAGCGAGTTGAGCACACTAGGGATCATCAGCAGCAACAGCGAGATCCGCCAGTCGGTCGATTGATAGGCCGCAATCGCGATCGGTACCGCGAGTGCCATTCCTATAGCGGGAGCCGTGACGATATGGCGGCGGTCGTGCCGGCCATAGCGATCCGCCAGCCAGCCGCCCAGCCAGGTGCCCAAGGCTCCGGCCAGTCCGCCCCACAATCCGAAGGTGAAGCCCACCTCGCCCGGCGACATGCCATAGCTGCGCTGGAAGAAGATCGTGGTCCAGGTTGCCTTGCCATAGGACAGGAACGAACTGGCCGATGCCCCGGCCAGCAGCAACAGGTATGCGGGCGAACGCAGCAATTGCCCCAATGCCGAAAACATCCCCACCCCGCCCTGGGTGGAAACCGGTCCAGCCTTGGCGCGTCCCTTGTCCTTGACCAGCAACAGCACGATTACTGCCATCACGATACCGGGCAAGCCAACCAGCGTGAAAGCCTTGCGCCACCCCAGGGTGTCAGCCAGATAGCCCCCGATCATCATCCCCAGCAACGATCCGACCGGGATGCCCAGAGCATAGAATGCCATCGCACCGGGTCGCCGATCCGGCGGAACGCGATCCGCGATCAGCGAATGCGCGGCTGGAGTACAGCCTGCTTCGCCGACCCCAACCCCGATCCGCGCCATCAACAGCTGAACATAGTTCTGCGCCAGTCCGCACAGCGCGGTCATACCGGACCAGATCGTCAGCGCCGCTGCGATCAGCCGCCCGCGATCGGTCGTCGGACGATCGGCATAGCGCGCAATCGGCAGGCCCAGAACAGTATAGAACAGCGCGAAAGCCAGCCCGGTCATCAGGCCCAACTGGGTATCGCTGAGCTTCAGATCGCGCCCGATCGGTTCGGCCAGGATGTTGACGATCTGCCGGTCGAGGAAATTGAAGATATAAACCACCAGCAGGACAAGGAGCATCCGCCGGACAGACGGATCAAGCCGCGAGCGCTGATCGTTCATCTAACCGAACACCTTGTCGATGCCGGGGGCCAGTTCGGTAAACAGTCTTGGTCCATCTGCCGTCATATAGAAACAGTCCTCAAGCCGCACGCCAAACTTGCCAGGAAGATAGAGCCCGGGCTCGTTCGAAAAGCACATGCCGACATCCAGCCGCGTTGATTCCAGGTGGACCAGGTTCACCGGTTCGTGCCCGTCCATCCCGATCCCATGCCCGGTGCGGTGAGACAGGCCGGGCAGCTTATAGCCGGGGCCAAAACCCTCACGCTCATAGTAAGTCCGCACCGCGTCATCGACCGCACCGCAGGCCACGCCGATCTGCGCGGTTTCATGCGCGATCTGCTGCCCCTGACGGACGATGCCCCACACCCGGCGGAGTTCGGCGCTGGGCTCCCCAACCACAAACGTGCGTGAAATGTCGGAGCTGTAACCGTGCACCTGACACCCGCAGTCCATCAGCACTACTTCGCCTTCGCGCACAACCTGGCGCTGGCGCGAACCGTGCGGATAAGCGGCCGCCTCGCCCAGCAGGACCAGTCCGCCATCGGCATCACCGCCCTGCTTGCGGGTCGCGGCGACAATCATCGCAACGATATCGCCCGGGGTCATCCCCACCTGCGTGCGCTTGGCCGCATAGCGCAGCGCATTGAGCGTGATGGTATTGGCGACCTGCATCAGCGCAATCTCGGCTGCAGTCTTGCGCATCCGTACAGCGCGGATCTGATCGGCAGCCGAGACGACAATCGCTGCTGGCAAGGCCGATTCCACACCGGCGTGGATGAATTCGCGCACGGTTTCTTCCAGCCCGATAGTTCCGCTTCCCAGCTTGCGCTCGCGCAGCCAGTCCGCGATCACCGCAAACGGGTTGTCATGCTCGTTCCAGGTGCGGATCTGGGCCGGCACGGCCAGCATCTCGTTGATCGATGGCGCTTCGAAATAGGGCGTTACGATCAAAGCCTCGCCATCGCGCGGAATGACGACCGCCGTAACCCTTTCGCTGCGCCACCACTGGATCCCGGTGAAATAATCCAGGCTCGACCCGGCTTCGATTATAACTGCACCGATTCCAGCCTTGCGCAATTGCACCTGCAGTCGCTCGATCCGGCCGATCCGTTCTGCGCGGGTGATTAGCTTGGCAGCTTTCGTCAGGTCAACCAGCCCGTCATCGTCGGCGGCTATGGCGGGAATGCCCAGCCCGGCCAGTAGCGCCGTACCGCCCATCGCCAACATTGCACTGCGCCGGTCCATCCGTAGTCCCCTAGTAGAGCAAAAGCGACTGGATATCCTGTGACCAGGCAGCCTCATCGACCGCAGTCAGGCGATCAAGATCACCCGGCAGCGCGGCGGGATCGTCAACCCATTCACGCAAGGCCGGGCCGCCGTTGATCACATCGATCGCCAGGCGTTCGAACTCGTACTCGTAAGGGAAATCGCGCCAGATCGCGTAGTCCGGATAAAGCCGCCGGATCGCCTTGAAGGCCAGTGCCTGCAAGCGCCAGGGGCGGAAAGCCCGGTGATCATAGAACTTGCCCTCGGCATGGATCATCAGCCCATTGCAGAGCTGCCCGGCATGCTTGTGGAAGGTCGGCGTGAACCAGCATTCGCGCAGCGCGCAGCCTTCAAGCCAAGCGGGGGCAAGCCGGTTCATTTCGCCCAGCACCTTCTTGGCATTCACGTCGGGCGCGCCAAACAGCACTTCAAGCGGACGGGTGGTGCCGCGTCCTTCGCTCAACGTGGCCCCTTCCAGCATAACCGTTCCGGCGTAGGCACGGCCCATATTGACGCTCGCCGCGTTGGGGCTGGGATTGATCCAGATCCGGCTTTCCGGCCAGCCAAAACCGGGTCCATCGGGCCGCCAGCCCTCCATTTTGATCACCCGATAGGGAACGTCGAGATCAAATTGGCCGATGAACCAGTGTCCCATCTCGCCCAGGGTCAGCCCGTGGCGCATCGGCATCGGCCCGGCGCCAACGAAGCTTTCCTGCCCCGGCACCAGCAAAGTCCCCTCGATCGGGCGCCCGGCCGGGTTGGGACGGTCCAGCACCCAGACTTCCTTGCCGGTGCCATGCGCCGCCTGCAGCAGGTAAAGCAGGGTGGTGACGAAGGTATAGATCCGGCACCCCAGGTCCTGCAGGTCAAACAGGAAAACGTCAGCCGTGCTCATCATCTGCCCGCTGGGCCGCCGCACTTCGCCATAGAGGCTGAACACTGGGATGTTGTAGACCGGATCGAGTTCGTCCTCGGTCTCGACCATGTTGTCCTGCTTGTCGCCCTTCAGCCCGTGCTGCGGCCCGAAGGCAGAGGTGACATTGACCCCCGCTGCAATCAGCGCATCGAGCGAATGGACGAGGTTCTCGGTCACGCTGGCCGGATGCGCCACCAACGCGACCCGTTTGCCTTCCAGTGGTTTGCGTAGGGCTGGCTCAGCCAGCAGGCGATCAATCCCGAATTTCATGGTCAGAGCGGTGCCGGAAGCGTGGCGGCAAAGCAAGCGGGATGGTGGAAATCGGGTTTGCCCGGCGGATGGGCCAGCGCCCAGTAGCTCTTGCTGCCGTCCGTTTCCTCGATCACTGCAGCAAGACCTAATCGGCATTCGTTCGTCGGGACAAGCTCAGGAACCTCAACTTCCGCCGCCAGCCAGAACCTCATAGACGACTTTTGCCAACCCATAGCCAGCGGCTTCAGGGCAATGTCGGAGGCCTCGGCCATGCCCTCTCGGTAGTCCGAAAAACGATAAGTTGCCCATTGCCCGGATGGCGAGAAGTTTAGCTCGAGATAGCTGCCATCGCCTACCATGATGAAGGCCTCCATACAGGTATGTTGCCAAAGGCCATCGGTACGCTGCCGTGGTGCTGGTCCAGGTATCGCTAGCTGCTCGATATCACCGATCACGACATATTCGAATTTCAGCGTCTCAGCGCCGGAGGTGGATACCTTGCAGCCAATCATGAGATCAGGATGCTGAAAGTCGGGGTGGGGGACGAAGCCGAATTTCCCCAAGACCTTTTCCAAACCGCCCTCCCCATGCTAGGCGCGCCTCCGCAAACCAGAAGGCCGCCATGACATATACCTCAACCCTACTCCGCCTGCTCGACGAACGCGGCTACATCCATCAGCTGACCGATGCCGAAGGGCTCGACAAGCTTGCGAACGCGCAGGTTGTGCCCGGCTATATCGGCTTCGATGCCACGGCGCCATCGCTGCATGTCGGATCGCTGGTGCAGATCATGCTGCTTCGCCGCTTGCAGCAGGCCGGGCACAAGCCGGTGGTGCTGATGGGCGGCGGGACAACCCGGATTGGCGATCCGACCGGCCGCGACGAGAGCCGCAAGATGCTGTCGGACGCAACGATCGATGCCAACATCGCCTCGATCCGTACGGTGTTCGAACGCTACCTCACTTTCGGCGACGGGCCGACCGACGCGGTGATGGTCAACAACCACGACTGGCTTGGCCAGCTCGGCTATATCGAGCTGCTGCAGGAAGTGGGCACCCATTTCACGGTCAACCGGATGCTGACTTTCGATTCGGTCAAGCTGCGGCTGGACCGCGAACAGCCGATGACCTTCCTCGAATTCAACTACATGATCCTTCAGGGCTATGATTTCCGGCATCTGGAAAAGCACATGGGCGTGCGCCTGCAGATGGGCGGCAGCGACCAGTGGGGCAACATCGTCAACGGGATCGAACTGGCCCGGCGGATGGACGGTGTCGAGGTATTCGGGGTCACGACCCCGCTGCTGACCACCGCCGACGGGGCCAAGATGGGCAAGACCGCCGCCGGCGCGGTCTGGCTCAACGAGGATGCCCTGCCCAGCTACGACTTCTGGCAGTATTGGCGCAATGCCGACGACCGCGATGTCGGCAAGTTCCTGCGGCTGTTCACCGACCTGCCGCTGGACGAGATTGCCCGGCTCGAAGCGCTTGAAGGCAGCGAGATCAACCAGGCCAAGGTGGTCCTGGCCAACGAGATTACCCGGCTGTGCCGCGGTGAGGAGGCCGCAAAGGCTGCCGAATCCACCGCTGCGGCCACCTTTGCTGGCGGCGGACTGGGAGAGAATCTGCCGGTCCTGACGCTGCCTCCGGAAGGGATTTCGGTGGTCGATGCGCTCGTTGCGATCGGATTCGCGGCTTCGAAGGGTGAAGCAAAGCGATTAATTGCCGGTGGCGGCGCACGCCTTGATGGCAATGCGGTAACCAACGAAGCACTTCATATTGCAGGCGGAATTGAGCAGCGATTGTCATCGGGCAAGAAGAAACACGGCATACTTCGGCCGGTCTGACGGCAATTTCTTGCCGCAATTTACCCAATCTTTGTCTTTCCCGGGCAGAACGGCAGACGCTGTGAACAATCTCGGGAGGCAAGCAGCGGCATGGGCGCAGGAGCTCAACTGACAGTCACCGACATGCGCCGTGCGGCGCGTCACCCGGTTGACCACAAGGTAATCGGCGAACACCGCCGCCTGGGCGACGTGCATATGCATATCGTCAACATCTCTGCGCATGGCTTCATGGTCGAGGGCGACCTTGAGCTGAGCCGCGGTGAGCGGATCGTCATCCGCCTGCCCGAAGTGGGTCGGATCGAGGCGCACCTGATCTGGGCTGCCGAAGGCCGAGCCGGGTTCCAGTTCGAACGGATCATCCGGTTCGACGACTTCATGCGCATGATCGATTCGCTGCAGCCCAACCCGCGCCTGCGGCGCAGCCGCTAAAGCGGCGTTATCACCCCGCAAAGTATCTGACCGCTTGGCAAGCGCGCCGCGCGCTGCCATTCGGGTGTGGTGAGCGCACCCACCCACCCTCTGCACATCCGTGACTACCGGCTGATCTGGCTGGCGCGCTTCATCAACACCGCCGCAACCACGGCGATGGTGGTGGTGATCGGCGCGCAGACCTATCAGCTGGCCCGCACCCAGTATGGCATGTCCGAGGCTGAGGCTTCGTTCCTGATCGGCGTGCTGGGGCTGGTCCAGTTCATCCCCTTCATGCTGTTGACCCCGATCGCCGGGGTGCTGGCTGACCGGATGGACCGCCGCTACGTCGCCGCCGCCGCCTGCCTTGCCGACCTGGTGATCGCAGCATTGCTGGCTCTGGCCAATGCCGATGGCTTCCTGACCCTGCCACTGCTGCTGACGATGGCTGCGGCATATGGTGCGGCGCGCGTCTTCATTGGCCCCGCGATGAGCGCGATTACTCCCAACGTGGTTCCACCCGAACTGCTACCCAAGGCGATCGCGATCAGTTCGGTCGCCTGGCAAAGCGCAGCTGTGATCGGCCCCGCCCTGGGCGGGTTCATGCTGGCAAAGAGCGAGAGCCTGCCTTACCAATTTTCGGCGATCATGCTGGGCCTTGGGGTTACCGCGCTGCTGGCGATCAACCACCGCGCCCCGCCCGCCGCCGCCAAGGAGAAACCGCTCAAGCTGATGGCCGAAGGTGCGCGTTTCGTCTGGCACGAACGCTTCCTGCTGGGCTGCGTCACGCTTGATCTGTTCGCGGTATTGCTGGGCGGCGCCACCGCGATGTTGCCAGCCTTTGCCTATGACGTGCTGCACGTGGGCGATGAGGGGCTGGGCCTGCTGCGCGCCGCGCCGGCGCTGGGTGCGGTGCTGGTTGCGACCTGGCTGGGCTTTCGCCCGATTGCGCGAAACGTCGGCACCAAGATGCTGTGGGCCGTAGCGGTCTATGGCCTCGCCACGCTGGTCTTTGGACTCTCCAAGAGCTTCCCGCTCTCGCTGGCGATGATGGCGCTGCTGGGCGCGGCCGATGCGATCTCGGTGTTCATCCGCAACACGCTGGTCCAGCTCAACACGCCTGACGACAAGCGCGGACGCGTCTCCTCGATCAGCGGGCTGGCAATCTCGGCCTCGAACGAGCTGGGCGAAATGCAATCGGGTCTGGCTGCCGCAGCACTGGGGCCGGTCGGCGCGGTGGCGCTGGGCGGTGCCGGGGCGATCGTGGTAACCGGAATCTGGACCTGGCTGTTCCCCGAACTCAAACGGGCGAAGACCTTCGCCCCGCAATATCGACAGAAGGAAGAAGTCTCATGAAGGCTGACAGCATCCTCGCCACTATCGGCAACACCCCGCATATCCGCTTGTCGCGCTTGTTCCCGGACCATGAGGTCTGGGTGAAGGCCGAACGCGCCAATCCGGGCGGTTCGATCAAGGACCGGATCGGCCTGGCCATGATCGAAGCCGCCGAAACCGACGGCAGCCTCAAACCCGGCGGCACCATTGTCGAGCCGACCAGCGGCAACACCGGGATCGGCCTGGCCATGGCAGCTGCGGTCAAGGGCTACAAACTGGTGCTGGTCATGCCCGAATCGATGTCGATCGAGCGCCGCCGGCTGATGTTGGCCTATGGCGCCACTTTCGACCTGACCCCGCGTGAAAAGGGCATGAAGGGCGCGATCGAGCGTGCACACGAACTGGTCGCATCCACCCCCGGCGCGTGGATGCCCCAGCAGTTCGAAAACCCCGCCAACATTGCCGTACACGTGCGCACCACCGCGCAGGAAATCCTGGCCGACTTCGCCGACACCCCGCTTGATGCGCTGATCACGGGCGTTGGCACCGGCGGTCACCTGACCGGCTGCGCCGAAGCGCTCAAGGCCAAGTGGCCGGCGATGAAGGCCTTTGCGGTTGAGCCGACACTGTCGCCGGTGATCTCGGGCGGGCAGCCCGCCCCGCACCCGATTCAGGGGATCGGCGCCGGCTTCATTCCCGCCAACCTCCACACCCAGGCGATCGACGGTGCGATCCAGGTCGATCCCGCCGATGCCAAGGAAATGGCGCGGCTGTGCGCCACGAAGGAAGGTATGCTGGTCGGCATCAGTTCGGGCGCAACCTTGGCCGCGATCAAGCAGAAGCTGGCCGAGCTGCCCGCCGGCAGCCGCGTGCTGGGCTTCAACTACGACACCGGCGAGCGTTATCTTTCGGTGCCGGACTTCCTGCCCGAATGACCGCGCTGGAGCGGATCGACTATCACGACGGCGCAACCGCGCTGACCGGCTGGCTGGCGCGGCCAGTCGGAGCAGCACGGGCCGCCATCGCAGTCTTTCCGACCATCATGAACAAGACCCCGGCAGTGGAAGCCAAGGCGCAGGCCCTGGCCCAGGCCGGATACCTGGCCTTTATCGCTGACTACTATGGCGAGCCGGTGGCGGATTTTGCCGCATCGCAGGTACTCTCGCAGCAGCTTGTCCGCGATACCGATGGGTTTCGCACCCGGTTGCTGACAGCCCTTGAGGTATTCGACGAGCTGGAAGAATCCCGCGATCTGCCCCGGCTGGCGATCGGCTTCTGCATGGGCGGCATGGCGGTACTTGACCTGGCCCGGGCCGGAGCTGACCTGCTGGGCGTGGTCAGTTTCCATGGTCTGCTTGATACAACCCGTCCGGCCAATGCGCCGATCAAGCCGCGTATTCTGGTTTGCCACGGTGATGCCGACAGTCTGGTTCCGCGCAGCCAGGTCCTGTCCTTCTGGGAAGAAATGGACCGGGTTGGCGCCAACTGGCACTTCCACAGCTATAGCGGCGTACGCCACGGCTATACCAATCCCAATCCACCGCCAGCAGGCGGACCGATCGCCTTTGATTCCAGCGCCGACCGGCAAAGCTGGACCGCAATGCAGAGCTTCTTCGACGAGATCCTGACCGCCGATTGATCTGCGCCAATTCGCTGCAAGCGATTAGCAATTATCAAGCGGCATAGAGGTGATCATGCGTCGAACCATCATCGTAGCCGGCGGCGGCCCCGCCGGTCTGAGCTTTGCCTGCGCCCTGGCCGGATCTCCGCACCGGGTGGTGGTGATCGAACCGCAAGCACAAGCTGCCCTGGCAGCCCCGGCACCCGATGGCCGCGAAATCGCCCTGACCCGGCGATCAGAGGCGATCCTCAAGGAAATGGGCGTCTGGCAAAGCTTTCCGGCCGACGCGATCCACCCCTTATGCGAAGCCCGCGTGCTCAATGGCGCTTCGCCATTTGCCATGCAGATCGGCCCGGAGCGTGGCGATAGCCTGGGCAACCTGGTTTCGAACCACGTGATCCGCGCCGGTCTCTATGCCGCGATCGAGGATCAGCCCAATGTCGAACTGCGCTGTGGCAGGCGGGTCGTAGAACCCCGCATAGGTGAAACCGGCGTTGCGGTAACACTCGATGATGGCAGCGAACTGGTCGGCGACTTGCTGATCGCAGCGGATTCGCGCTTTTCGAAACTGCGTGACGCACTGGGGATCGACGCTTCGGTCACACGCTTTGGCCACACCATGCTGGTCTGCCGGATCGCCCACACCCTGCCGCATCGCCACACCTCGACCGAGTGGTTCGATCATGGCCGCACCGTCGCCCTGCTACCGTTGGCCGAGGGCACGTCGGGTCTGGTGGTTACCCTGGCTAACGACGAAGCCCGTGAAGTCTGCGCGCTGGAGGGTGCCGCGCTCGAACACCGCATGGCCGGATTTTTGGGCCAGCGCTGGGGTCAGGTGACCTTGCTGACCAAGCCGACGCCCTACCCACTGGCGATGACCTTTGCCGAACGATTTGCTGGTCCGCGCTGCGCCCTGATCGGAGATACCGCTGTCGGCATGCATCCGGTTACCGCACACGGCTTCAACTTCGGGCTGCTCGGTGCCTGGCGACTGGGGCAACTGGTCGGTCAGGCTGCGGACCCGGGCGCGGCACACTTGCTGTCGCGCTATGCCCGCCAGCACCGTCTGGCCACGCTGCCGCTCTATGAAGCGACCCGCCAACTGGTGAAGCTTTACACCGACGATCGACTGCTCGCCCGCCCGATCCGCGCGGGTGTGCTGAGGCTGGGCGCTCTGCCTCCGGTCAGAAGGATCATGGGGCGCTTGTTAAGCCAGGATGCGGCGGCCTAACCTGCTTTCACCGCCTCGCCCCATTCCATCCAGCCCGCCCAGCGCGGGGTCTTGGGGGCATAACGCGCGCCGATCGGACTGACGGTGAACCCGCCCTGTTCCACCACAGAGCTGATCGGCCGGGTAAGATGGCAACCGCCAGCAAGGCGCTTCCAGACCGGTTCGATCCGTCCCTGCCATTTGCGCACATCGGCATCCGGCGCGCTGCCATGCTCGGCGAACAGCATACGCCCGCCCGGCTTCAGGATCCGGCGCAGTTCGCGCACCGTCTGTGCCTGATCGCCCACCGAGCAAAGCGTGTAGGTGCAGACCACGCAATCGAAGCTTTCATCCTCGAACGGGATCGCCTCGCCAAAGCCCTGGCGAATATCGGCCTGCCAGCCCTTCTCGGCTGCAGCAGCGCGGGCATAATCAAGCCCCTTGGCGGACGGATCCATGCCGGAAAAGCTGGCGACCTTGGCCGTGTCATAGAACTGCTGGTTGATTCCGCCTCCGCAGCCAATCTCAAATACCTTGCCGGCTGCAAGCGGCACCACCTGATCGCGCACCTTCATGATCGCAGGCGAGGAACAGGCGCACTGGATCACCCGGGGAACGATGTGTTCATCATACCAGCGTGCAAAGCCCATTTTCGATCCTTCCCCCTGCCCAAAATCCGCGCCATGATGCCACATTCATGGGGGAGGGAAACAGGAAATGCAGGTTTATCGCACATCCGAGGAGCGGTTCGCGGCGTTGCCCGACTTTCCATTTGCCTCAAACTACCTCGAATTAGGTCAGGGGCTGCGGGTTCACTACCTTGATGAAGGTCCACGCGATGGGCAGGTGGTGTTCCTGCTGCATGGTGAGCCGACCTGGTGCTACCTGTTCCGGCATATGATCCCGCTGCTGACTGCCCAAGGCTTTCGCGTGGTGGCGCCCGACCTGATCGGCTTCGGCAAGAGCGACAAGCCGCTGGCCCGGAGCGACTACAGCTATGCCGCACAGGTTGGCTGGATGCGCGAATGGATCGAGGCGCTTGACCTTAAAGGCATGACGCTGGGCTGTCAGGACTGGGGATCGCTGATCGGACTGCGGCTGGCCGCCGAAATGCCCGAGCGGTTTCACGGCGTCGCGCTGTCCAACGGCGGCCTGCCCGAAGGCGGCGAGCCTCCGCGAGCCTTCGCGATCTGGCGCGCCTTCTCGCGCTACAGCCCGCTGTTCCCGATCGGCAAGATCGTCAAGTCTGGCACCAAGCGAGCGCTCTCGCCGCAAGAGATCGCCGCTTACGATGCCCCCTTCCCGACCCGCGCCAGCAAGGTTGCCGCGCGGGTCTATCCGGGGCTGGTCCCCTTCGCCGGTAATCCGGCCGTGCCGGACCAGAAGAAGGCCTGGCAGGTATTTGAAGGCTGGACCAAACCATTCCTGTGCTGCTTTTCCGATGGCGATCCGATTACCCGCGGCGGCGATGCGATCTGGCGCGAACGGGTGCCAGGAACACAGAAGATGGCGCACCGCACATTGCACGGCGGGCACTTCATCCAGGAGGACGATCCGCAGGGATTCGTTGCCGCGATCATCGAGGTTGCGGCTCGACGCTAGAATGAATTTGTTACCAGCCCCACACCGGGCTATCATTCCCCCTGCATGGCAGACATCCTTGAACAGACCGCGCTTCTCGACCGGCTGACCCCCAAGCAGCGTGAAGTGCTGGCCTATGTTTCAGATGGCCTGACCAGCAAGGAAATTGGCAGAAAACTGGGCGTTTCCGAAAGTGCGGTCAACCAACGGATCGAGACAATCCGCCAGCGCCTGGGAGGCTTGCCAAGGGCCCAGATTGCCCGACTCTATCGCCGTCAATCGACCCTGTTGATCACAATTCCTTCCAGTAATCCGATTACAGGTAAGCCAATCCAGCTTCAGGCCGGCGACGATCGCACGCAACCCTATTCAGCGGAGGGTGTCGTCGATCTTGCCGTGCCAGAAGCCGGCGAAGGAAGCGGCAGGTTGCAACCCTCCACCCCCCCTTCGATCTGGAACGGTCCTGGCGCGGTCTGGGTCCGGTTGGGCGCGATCGTCGGCTTGGCGCTCGGCATGGTCGCATTCGGCGTGTTGCTGCTCGATCTTATCGACAAACTTTCGCGATTGCTGGCGAGCAACGGATAGCCGCGTGGCTGCGCCCGACCTGTCATTGGCCCTGTTGGGCTGGCATTCGCCCGGATTGATCACACTGCTGCTGGTGCTTGGCCTTCCGCTCGGCTGGCGCAACGCGGGTCCACCCGAAAAGGCAGGCATCCTGATCCTGGGATCGATCGCACTGCTCGACTTAGCCGCCTGGGCAGTGATGGGCGGCGCCTTGTTGGCCCATACCCTGATCGACAGTCTGGCGCTGGCGTGGCTCGTTCCGCTCGCACTCAAGGCCAACCGGCATTATCCGGCACTGCTGGCGGCGGGATTTCTGGTCGCGGCCAGCGCCCAGTGGCTGGCCCTGACCGGACTTGCCACCTTGCCCCGCGCTACGGCGCTGATCGTGGAATCAGGTCACTTTGTCGCCGCCTTGGCATTTCTGCTGGGCTGGCTGCGCCATCGCAAGTGGCCGCCCGGAACAGACCAACGCCCGCCCTGGCGCGATCAATTGCAACGCAAGTGATTGTCGATCCGCTTCGCCGCAGTTAAGATGCCGCAGGCAAGGCGAGATTGCATGACAGATCAAGGCAATACCGCGAAAGCGTTACCCCAGCTGACCGCCAAGCAGCGCGACGTGCTCGCGCTGGTCGCTGACAATCGCACCAGCAAGGAAATCGCCGGTCTGCTTGGGATTTCCGAAAGCGCCGTAAACCAGCGGATCGAGATCGTCCGCGCCCGGTTGGGCGGCCTGCCACGCGGCGAACTGGCACGGCTTTACCGGCAGGAATTTTCTATAGGTGAACCCGATTCCGAGCCGACATGGCAAAAAATTCACCTACCCGGAACGGCGGCAATGGCTAACGGCGGCGGCGCGGAGGGTATCTCGCCCGTCGGCAGTTCAGATGCCGGGGGAGGAGATGGGTCGCAACTCTCCGCCTTTTTCTTCCGCTCACCGGCAACCTGGCTGAACAGCGATTCGCGCGCGATGGTCTGGGCGCGTGTCAGCGCCATGGCCGCGATCTTCGCCGCCGCTTTGGCAGTTGCGGTGCTGGTTACCCAATACCTGGCGGCGGGAATCGGAGGTGGCTGAATTTGATGCCATTCGTGCCTTGCCCTGACGGGCCAAATCGCTAGAGAGAGCGCCAAGTCCGGCACGGCCGGCCAGCAAACAGGGATCGACATGGCGAGCTTCACCCTTCCCGCAAACAGCAAGATCAGCGGCAAAGGCACTGCCCATTCCGTGAATGGCGCAAGCCGGGTCAAGAAGTTCACTGTCTATCGCTATGATCCGGACAGCGGTGAAAACCCGCGCTACGATACGTTCGAGATCGATCTCGACAACTGCGGGCCGATGGTGCTCGACGCGCTGATCAAGATGAAGTCGGAAATGGATCCGACGCTCACCTTCCGCCGCTCGTGTCGCGAAGGGATCTGCGGGTCCTGCGCGATGAACATGAACGGGCGCAATGGCCTGGCCTGCACCACCGCAATCGAGGATCTGGCCGGCGACGTGCGGATCACCCCGCTGCCGCACATGGAAGTGATCAAGGACCTGGTCCCCGATTTCACGCACTTCTATGCCCAGTACGCCAGCATCCGCCCCTGGCTCCAAACCGTCAGCACCACGCCCTCGGGCAAGGAGCGCCTGCAAAGCCCCGGACAGCGCGAGAAGCTGGATGGCCTCTATGAGTGCATCCTGTGCGCCTGTTGCTCGACGAGCTGCCCCAGCTACTGGTGGAACAGCGACAAGTTCCTGGGCCCGGCGATCCTGCTACAGGCCTATCGTTGGCTGGCCGACAGCCGCGACGAAATGACCGGTGAACGGCTTGACGAGCTGGAAGATCCCTTCCGGCTCTATCGCTGCCACACGATCATGAACTGCGCCAACGTCTGCCCCAAGGGCCTCAGCCCGGCGCGCGCTATTGCCGAAATCAAGAAGATGCAGGCGGAGCGCCACGTTTGAGCGTCACAGCTAACGGCGACGATCGCGGCTTCAGAAGCGAACCTGATCCGGAAAATCCCGGTTGGTTTACCTGGCAGCTGAAAGACAGCACCCGCTTCAACAGCTGGATGTTCCCCAAGCTGCTGGTCCGCGGCGATCCCGATGGCAAGGCGCGGCTGCGGATGTTTCCCGAGCATCGCCACACCAACCTGGGCAACAACATCCACGGCGGCACGGTGATGGCGCTGATCGACATTGCCCTGTTCGCCTGCGCCCGCCAGCTGGGAATCATCGAAGCCGGCACCGCGGTAACGCTGGACCTGTCGGTGCAGTTCATCGGCGCAGGCAAGCCTGACATTCCGTGTGACGCCGTGACCGAGCTGCTCAAGGAAACCCGCCGGCTGGTATTCCTGCGCGGCGTCGTGGAGCAGGGCGAAGGCAATCTGGTTGCGGCATTTTCAGGCACAATCCGCAAGCCTACTGCACCCAAATGACCACCGTTCTGGCGCGGTACGAACAACTGGTCGCTTCGGGAGAACTGCGCCCCGATCCCGAACAGCGTGCCGCAGCCAGCAAGCTGGACCAACTCCAGCAGGAGCTTGAGCGCCCACCCGCCAAGCGTCGTTGGTACTCCTATCTGGTCGGCACGCCTCCCAGCGAGCCGCTGCCGCGCGGGATCTATCTGTGGGGCGGGGTTGGCCGGGGCAAGTCGATGCTCATGGACCTGTTCCATGACTGCCTTTCGATTCCCGGCAAGCGGCGGGTCCACTTCCACGCCTTTATGCTGGAAGTGCACTCCCTGCTGCGCGAGGAGCGCAAGAAAGAATCGGGCGATCCGATCCCGCCGGTCGCAATGAAGATCGCCGAGGGGCTGCGAGTGCTGGCGTTCGACGAAATGGTGGTCAACAATTCCGCCGACGCCATGATCATGAGCCGGCTATTCACCTGGCTGATCGAAATGTGCTGCCTGACCATCGTCACCACCAGCAATCGCGCGCCGGGCGAGCTATACAAGGACGGGCTCAACCGCGAACACTTCCTGCCGTTCATCGCCCTGATCGAGCGGGAGCTTGACGTGATCGCGCTGAACGGGCCGCATGATTACCGGCTTGAACGCCTTGCCGGGATCGACACTTGGCACACGCCGCTGGGCGATGCCGCCACCGCGCAGGTTCGCGAGGCGTTCTTTCGGCTGACCGACTTCTCGCCCGAAGACAGCGAGCATGTGCCCTCGGCCGAACTCGACCTGGGCGGCGGGCGCATGCTGCATGTCCCCAAAAGCCTCAAGGGTGTGGCAGTGTTCAGCTTCAAGCGGTTGTGCAGCGAAGCACGCGGCGCGGCCGATTATCTGGCAATTGCGCAAACCTATCACACGGTCATCGTGGTCGGTATTCCGCGCATGGGACCGGAAAACCGCAACGATGCCGCGCGGTTTGTCACCCTGATCGACGCGCTTTACGAAAACAAGGTCAAGCTGTTCGCCACCGCAGCCGCCGAACCCGAAGCGCTTTATACCAAGGGCGACGGTGCCTTCGAATTCGAACGTACCGTATCACGCCTGATGGAAATGCAGAGCGCTGAGTACCTGGCTGCCGGCCACGGCGAAGCCTAGATTTCCAGCCGCACGGTCAGCCGGATATCACGGCCCGCTAGCGGCGCGTAATCCTTCAGGAACGAAGCGTGGCGGCGGGCCTCGACATCGAAAAGGTTGCTGGCGCTGAGCACCAGGCTGATCGGACTGTCGTTGCCGCTGGGACGCCAGGCCAGCTCAAGGTTGACCATGGTGTATCCGGGTGTCTCGGTTTCGTTCGCGGCGGTACGGCGCTGTGCGGTTACGCGCTCCACCTCGATCCCGGCATCGAACTTGGCCGACTTGGCCCGCAGTCCGCCCATAAAGCGCAGCGGCGGAATTCGCGGTGCCGGCCCCGCTCCGTCGATACTGGCGTGCACATAGTCCGCCAGCCCATCGACCGAGAAGGTCCACAGACCGCTTTCCGCCAGTTCCAGGCTGCCTTGTACTTCGAAACCCCACAACCGGGCATCACCCTGGCGGATCTGGTATACGGGCAGTCCGTCCACAATCGCGCCGGTGCGCTCGTCATAGACGAAATTTGCGAACCAGCTGTGGTAGGCTGAGACATCCAGAGTCAGACCGTCGTGCTGGCCGCGCAGGATCGCTTCAACGCTCACCGCCCGCTCCTTGGTCAGGGCAGGATCGCCAAGCTCATAGGATTCGGTGCCATGGTGCGGACCATTGGCAAACAGTTCCTCGGCCGACGGCGCGCGTTCCACCCGCGACAGGTTCAGCCCGAATTTCCAGCCCGGCGCGAAATCATAGGCTGCACCCAATGCCCCCGACCAGGCATCGAAGGCGCGTCGCCCCGAAAAGAACTGCGGCTGGCTGGCCTCGGGCAGCGAATCCAGACTGCTGTGCTCGTATCGCAGACCCGCCTCGATCAGCCAGGGTCCGCTGTCGACCTGCTGCAGGGTAAAGACCCCGAATTGTTCGGTGAAATTGCGAGGCAGAAACGCTTCGTCGCCAATCACGTTGAAGTCGCGGTTCATGAACTGGATACCGCTGGCGCCCTTCCATCCCCCGCGTTCGGTCTGCGATATATCGAGCCGGGCTTCCATACCCTGATTGAGGAAAGTGGTGCCGATCGCACCATCCGGTTCAAGCTCGGCATGCGAATAGTCGCCAAAGGCGTATCGCGCCGACAGCTTGTCAAACAGGCCCTCGCCCAGTTCAAGCTCAGCCCGGGCATCAATCCGGTCCTGCCGCATGTGCAGGCGGGGTGCTTCCTGCCCTTCGCCGGGCTCAGTGGCGAGCCGCGGCGGCACTCCATAGAGTGAATCGAGGTGGCTGTAGGCCACGCCGATGTTGCCGCCATCGTTGATATAGGCCAGCCCTGCCCCGACCGACCAGTTGCGGGCCGCAGTGTTCGGCAGGCGCCCTGCCAGCACGGCATTGGCAGCAAAGTCAATTTCGGGATCCGCCAAGGGATCGGGTGGCAGCAGGCTCGACCCAAGCGCTTCGGCTCGCAATTCAGGCGTCAGGGCAAAGCCGCCGATCCGCAGATCGCTCGTCTTCAGATAGCTTGCGTCGATATGACCAACCCATCCGTCACCAAGCGGAAGCTCAAGCGATCCCGCGCCGCTGCGTTCGTCCGCCGCCGAACCATAGGTGCCAAGCGCAGAGAGATGCACCGGTTCATCCGGAACCGATTCGGGTATCCGCTTGTCGATGACGTTCACCACACCGCCAATCGCGGCCGAGCCGTATTGCAGCGATTGCGGACCGCGCAGCACTTCAACCCGCTGCGCCAGCGCCGGATTGATTGCCGGGGCGTGATCGGCCGAGGTGTTGGAAACGTCGATCGAGCCGATCCCGTTCGACAGCACCCGCACGCGTTCACCCTGCAGGCCGCGCAAGACCGGGCGCGATGCCGAAGGCCCGAACGAAGTCGCGCTGACCCCTGGCGTGCGCGCCAGCGTATCCCCGATCGATGGCCGGATCGCTGCGGTCAGTTCCTCTCCGCTAACAACCGCGACGCCTGACAGCGCATCCTGACGGCTGGTTCGCAACATCCCGGTGACGACAATCTCGGCATCGCCGTGATCGTGATAGTCGGGTTCATCGCCTCCGGTCTGGTCCTGTGCTTGGGCCGGGAGGGCCAGGCTGGCAGCCGCAAGGGCCACAGCAGAGACGAGGAAACGATCGATCGGGCAATTCATCACAGGCTTTCCATCAATAGGCGGTTGGCGAGACGATCCCCCGCCCGGCTTGCGGGGTCCTTAGCTGCTGTTGACGCCCGTAACAATATCACATCTCAAATAGCAACGCATTTTCTCGGACCAGGCGAACGGTTCGTCGAAAAGTCTGCCGATTGATTACCTGATCAACCCGCCGGTAGGGATAACGGAAAATTACCATATTGCCGGTTAGAAAGGTGCATGCACCACGGGACCCCTCCCCGATGCGATATTAAACGTGTTGCGCCTTGGCGGCGTAGCGCGCTGTTTTTGTGCATCTTTGATCGGTCGAATCCTGGCGCCGAGGGGGACCGGAGATGATCTGGCCATTCCGGCGCAAAACCAGGACAAAGGGGCCAGTTTCGCGGCTGCGGCTGTTCCTGTGGCCGTTTGTGATTTGCCTGCTGGCCGCAATTGCCAACTTCACGTCGCCGATCGAAGACGCCTTTCGCGGTCTGCGTGACACGATCAGAGCGCGCCCAGCTGATAAATCTGTTGTCGTCGTTGCGATCGACGATCGGACGGTGCAGCGCTTCAAAACAAGCTATTATTCCCGTCAGCACAACGCAGACCTTTTAGACAAGGCCTTCGCCGGTGGCGCCAAACGGGTGTATTTTGACGAGTCATTCCGGCTACCGCTTGATCCCGAGGGTGACCAAAGCTTCGCGTCGGCACTCACGCGGCACTATGGCCGTGTGTTTATCGGCGCAGATAGCTACCAGAATATGTCTGGTGAAGAAGTAAGGCTGGTGCCGATCGACGCCTTTCGATCGAAAGCGCCGTTGCGCTCGTTCGCAAATCTTAAATCACCTTTTCAGCTCACGCTTCGCCTGGGGTATGGTGGAAAAATCGAAGGGCAAACGGTTCCCTCCATCTCAGGAGACATGGCCGGCCGCGCAGCACAACTCGACGACTGGTACCGACCGGATTGGTCAATCCAGGCTTCGACCATCCCGACCATCAGCCTGGCTGATGTGATTGACGGAAAAATCCCGCAAAATTTCTTCAAGAACAAAGATGTTCTGCTTGGGGTGACCGCGCAAACGGAGAACGATTTTACCCAGATTGTTGGTCAAGGTTGGGTGGCTGGCGTTTATGGGCATGCCATTGGCGCTCAAACCTTGCGTGAAGGATCGCCGACTTCGGCTGGCGGACTTCCGATCCTGCTTGTCGCTGCCATGCTTTCAATAGCCTTGTTGCGAACATCCTCAAGACGCCGGGCTATGCAAATAGTCCTGTTCGGCCTGTCGCTGGCACTGGTCGTACCCTTCATCCTGGATAGCCTGCTTGTTGATGCCTACTATGTTCCGGCGATCCTCCTGTTCGGCGTGATTGCCTATCGCGCAAACAATCTGCGCGACGTAGCGGAAGCCCGCCGACAGAATGCGAATACCCTGTTGCCTAATCTGTCGGCGCTGCGCGAAGAGCCCGCCGCTGCCAGTCGCCCGATTGTGGCGATGCGAATTCGGAACTACGCTGCGGTTTGCGCCAGCTTTCCAGAGGCCGTTGAAGCCGATCTGATTACCGAACTTGCCAGGCGGCTTACCTTGCCGGGCGAAAAGACCACCTTCTATCAGGCCGAAGACGTGCTCTATTGGCTGGGTCCCAAGCTGCCCGACGACGAGATCGCCGGTCACCTGGCAGGTCTTGCCCAACTGATCGAAAGCCATCTGATTATCCAGGGCCGCAAGCTCGATATCCATGTGGTCTTCGGGGTAGACACCGTGCTGGCCAGGCCAGTTGCAAGCAGGATCGGGCGTGCGCTCCTGGCCGCAGACCAGGCCGCAGCAAAGCACCAGTTGGTCCAGTTCAACAACAGCGAAAACGACGATGAAAGCGCCTGGGAACTCTCGCTGATGAGCGAACTCGATGCCGCGATCGACAATGGCGACATCTGGGTGGCGTTCCAGCCGCAATTCAACCTCAAGACCGACCGGATCGTCGGCGCCGAAGCGCTGGTCCGCTGGCTGCACCCGACCCGGGGGGCAATTTCGCCCGAAGCCTTCGTGCTCGCGGCGGAAGAATACAACCGTATTACCCGCCTGACCTTCTATGTGCTTGAGCAGTCGATCCAGTCGACCCGACACCTGGTGGCCGCCAACCCGACCTTCCGGCTCAGCGTCAACATCTCGGCGGTACTGCTCGAAAATCCGCAACTGCCCCAGCAGATCCTGCTGACCTTGGCCAAATACGGCTTCCCCGCCAGCAGCCTGACGCTTGAAGTTACCGAATCCGCGCCGTTTGCCGAACACACGATCGTTGCGGCAAACCTGGAAGCAATCGCCGCGCTGGGGATCGAACTCTCAATCGATGATTATGGCACCGGGAACGCAACGCTCGACTACCTGCGGTCGGTTCCATGCCAGGAAATCAAGATTGACCGCCGGTTTGTCGCCAACCTGGTGGCCAACCCCAGCGACATGCTGCTGGTCGAATCGACGATCGAACTGGCGCATGGTCTCGGCCGGCGCGTGATCGCCGAAGGGATCGAGGATCCCGAAACGCTTGAACTGTTGCGAGCGATCCATTGCGATATTGCCCAGGGCTATTACCTGGCCAAGCCAATGCGGATCGAAGCGCTGGAAGCGCTGCTCAATTCGAACAACCGCCTACACGCGGCTTGATCTACGGGGGCCGTTGCGTTCCCCTAGCGCTGATCAAATTCCATCGATTCGTTGCCAGCGGTTCCCAGAGATTCGCGGGTTAACGCCGAGCACTTCCAGCAGAAATCGCACAACCATCTGAATCAATGAGGTAATTTCTTGAATAGCCAGGATAGCTGATGGTGAATTTTTCGCTATTGCAAGTGGTTAAGAATTCATTATCCTAGCGTCGAGAGCCAGCCCTTACTGACGGCAAGGCTTTCAGGAGGCTATTATGACCGGTTTCTTCAAGGAATTCTGGGATTCGCTGCGCGGCAGCTCGGGCCGCTAAGGCTATCTCCAGAAACGAGTTTAGGCCCTGGCGAAAGCCAGGGCCTTTTCGTTTGTGCTGTCAGGAATCAGCCCAGGATCTGGCCCAGGCACTTGTCGAGCATGACAAGTTGCCACAGCATCCGTCCATGATCCGATCGACCCGCGATATGCGCATCGGCCATGCTGGCCAGGCGCTGCCCGTCGAACCATCCGGTTCGCACCAGGGCATCGCTTGAAGCGATCGAGCGCGCGGTTTCAGCCAGGGGGCCGCGGAACCACTGCGATATCGGGGTTACGAACCCCTGCTTGGGCCGATAGAGGATGTCTTGCGGAAGGTAGCGCTGCATCGTCTTCTTGAGCAGCCACTTGCCCTCGCCCCGCCGTACCCGCAGCCCTTCAGGCAGACTGGCGGCGAATTCGATCAGCCGGTGGTCGAGCAGCGGCTCGCGCGCTTCCAGGCTCACCGCCATGCTGGTGCGATCGACCTTGGTCAGGATATCGCCCGGCAGCCAGAACTTGAGGTCGGCATATTGTGCGCGGTCCAGCCCGGAACGAGCCGGGGCCTGGCGCATCATGTCCTCGAACGCCTGTTCGGCCCGGTAGTCACCGCGCAGCCGCAAAAACTCGGGCGAATAGAGCGTCTGGCGCAGCTCGGGCGGCAGGATCGAGACTGCGCGGGCATAGCCGGCCTCTGACGTCCCGGCCAGCGAGAGCAAGGTGGTCTTGGCGCGCAGCGGTTGCGGCGCCCAATCCGCCTTGGGATAGATCGCCCCCAGCGCACCGAACACCGGTCCGCGCAGCGCCTGCGGCAGCAAGGAGCGGACGCGATCCTCGCCATGTTGAAACACCTGCCGCCGGTAACCGGCAAAAGCCTCGTCAGCGCCATCGCCCGACAAGGCGACGGTCACCGTCTCGCGCGCCAGCTGGCAAACCCGCCAGGTCGGCAGGGCCGACGCGTCTGCAAAGGGTTCGTCAAACATCCCGACCAGCGCATCGAGGTGCGCGAAATCGTCAGGCGAAACCTGCAGCGCCCGGTGCTCGGTCGCAAACCGGCGGGCGACCTGCTCGGCATAGGAGGTTTCATCCGCCGCCGCGACGTCAAAGCCGATCGAGCAGGTCTTGACCGGATCGCGGCTGGCCTCGGCCATCAGCGCGACGACCGAGGAACTGTCCACCCCGCCCGACAGGAACGCGCCCAGCGGTACGTCCGAAACCATCCGCGAGGTTACCGCCTGGCGCAGTAGGTGCAGCAGTTCTGCCTCAAGATCTGCGGCGCGGCCCTTGCGCCGTTCGGCAAAGCTGACGTCCCAGTACTGGGAGGGCGCCGGCAGCGGCGCATCATGCCGCAGCAGCAGGGTGTGCCCGGCCGGCAATTTGTGGACGCCTTGCAGGATCGAGCGATGATCGGGGACATAGCCCCAGGTCAGGTAGTCCTCCACCGCCAGCGGGTCGATTTCGCGCCGCAGCAGCGGATGGGCCAGCAGGCCCTTGAGTTCGGACGCAAAGGCCAGGCTGCCATCGCTGAGCGGGGCATAGAACAGCGGCTTCACGCCAAGCCGGTCGCGGGCCATGAACAGCGTCCGTTCGCGCTGGTCATAGATCGCGAAGGCGAACATCCCGTGTAATCGCGATACGCAAGCCGGGCCCCAGCGCTGCCAGGCGGCAAGGATAACCTCGCTATCGCCATCGGTATGGAATTCGGCTCCGGCGCCCTTCAGCTCGTCGCGCAGTTCGCGAAAGTTGTAGATCTCACCGTTGAACACCAGCATCGCGGCCTGATCGCTGGAGGCCATCGGCTGCGGCGATCCGGCGATATCGATGATTGACAGGCGGCGGTGGCCCAGCCCGACCCCCGGCGCGGTCCACACCCCGGCCCCATCGGGTCCGCGATGCGCCAGTGCATCGCACATCCGTTCAACCCGCGCCGGATCGACCGGCTTGGGCGTGCTGAGGTGAAAGATGCCGGCGATTCCGCACATGGTTACCGGGCCTTAGCGGGCTTCGGCGATGCGGTCTATCCATTGTCCCGGTTCGCCGATCGCGGCCTGGAACGCGGATATTTCGGCTTGCGGTTCAAAGTCCCGCCGCTTCTCAGCCGACAGGATCAGCACCGCAGTGGTGCGTTCGCGCAGCAGCAGCCGGTCGGCAATGTTGGCCAGCTTCAGACGCATGTTGCTGCCGGTCAGCAGGTCGCCACTCCGGTAATAGGTCAGCGCAAGCCGTTCGATCCGTCCGCCCGAAAGCAGTCGCTCGCTCTTGGCCGGCGGCATGGCCGGGCCGTTGCCGGTCCAGGCCCAGGTGCTTTCCGGGGTCAGAGCCCCCTGCCCGAATCCGCCGGCCTCCTTGCCTTCGCCCTGCGAGGCATAGAGCGCATAAAATACATCGACCTGGTTTCCGGCCGCGTCCTGATAACGCCCCAACAGGCGATGATCGGCGCCGCCGGCCAGCGGTTCCCACGCCGCCTGCGGGGCATAGTCGATCCGCTGCCATCCCGGCACATCGGGCAGGCCAACCTGCTTCGGCAATGGTGCGACCAAAGCCGTTGCGGCAGTGGCCCAGGCGATCCCGCCCGCGATCAGAGCTCCGCAGCCAGCCAGCGCGCCCCATTCGGGCAGGCCAGCCCGCTCAAGCCGATCAAGCAGAGGCATCGCCTTCAAGGCTTTGGCGTCGATCATCGGATCGTCGATCGCCCGATCGAAGAACCGCCACGACGCCGCCAGAACGGCGACGATCACCACTGCGAAGAATACCCAGCCATAAATCAGGTGGTCGATCCCGGCCGCCTTTTCGATCCCGACATACTGCGCGGCAAAGATCGTCCCCCAGGCACGCACCCCATTGGCCAGGATCGGCACCACCAGGCAGAAGGCGAAGAATACCGCGCGGCGCATCCAGCTTTTGAAACAGACGTTGCCGATCAGGGTGCCCAGCGCGATCATCGCGATCAGGAACTTTACGCCCGAACAGGCCTCAGCCACTTCGAACAGTCCGGCCGGCGTGTCGATGAACACCCCGTTGATCGAGGCTGAAACGCCGCTGACATGGACCAGCGAGATCGTGATTGCCGCGGTGATCGCCTGCAGTGGCGGAACCAGTTCGTCACCGAATGGCACCATGAAGGCCATATAGCAAAGCGGGAACAGCAATGCGGCGAAAATCCGTGGCCCCAGCAGCAGCAAGGCACTGGCCGGCAGCATGGCCACGGCACCGGCCTGACGGAGCAGGTCAAAGCCTGAAAAGGCACCCAACACCCAAAGGAACACCGCCCCGGCCAGCACTGGCAGGCCCCAGCGCCATGGTTTGGGTTCAAGTTCGGCCAGTTGCGGCACGCGTTGCCACACCAGCCAACCCACGATCACCGGAATCAGCAAGGCGTGGTTATAGGTGGAAACATTCCACCACTTGTCGAACATCGTCAGCCAGTCGGGCAGGAAAGCCAGAATCAGTCCCAGCCAGGCCAGACCCAGCATCAGTGCGGGACGGCGCCAATGCGTCGGTATGGCAGATTGCGGTGCCGCCGGGGCTGCCAGAGCTGCTTCAGGCGGCATGGCGTGCCGCCGCCTCGCCCAGGCCCAGCATCGCAGCCAGCGGCGCCAGGGTGGCTTGCCAGCTCATCCCTTCAACCACGAAGCGGCGCGCTTCCAGTCCCATGGCCCAGCCATGGTCATGGTCGCTGAGCAGGGCAATGGCGCGCTCAGCCAGGGCCAGATCGCTGTCCGCCACGGCATAGTGATGCGCGTCAATTCCGCCGATGCCGGTTGCCGCAGCCGGGGTCAGCACCACCGGCAGACCCATCGACATCGCTTCAAGCACCTTGTTCTGGATCCCGCGCGCCAGTTCCAGCGGAACGAGCGCCAGGTCGGCGGCGGCAAGCCATTCACGGATATCCTCAACCCCGCCCCATACGAAGGCGCCATTCTGGCCATGGCGGGCCAGCAACTGTTCGGGTGGATTGCGTCCGACCACGTGAAAGCTGGCATCGGGGAAGGCTTCGCGCACCAGCGGCAGGATACGCTCGATCGCGCGCTCAGCCGCTGCGATGTTGGGGGCATAGTCCATCTGCCCGGTGAAGATCATCCGCGGCCCCGCGCGATCCAGCATGGCCGGCGCGGGGCGCATCAGGCTGCGGTCAAACAGCCGGCTGTCGATCCCGTTACGCAAGGCCCGGATATCGCAGGTCGCCCGATCTTCGGGGTTCAGCCTGGCACGAAACAGCGCAGCCTCTTCGTTCGAAACCAGCAGGCTGACCGCACTGCGCCGGGCAAGCCGGGCCTCTTCCGCCGTCAGCAGCCGCGCTTCGCGGGCATCGATCCATTTGCGCGGTGCCCGGGCCGACTGGGCATAGGCTTCGAACTTGGCCGAATCGACATCAACGAAATCGAACAGCACCCGTCCGGCAAAGTCATCAGGGATGTACTGGCCCATCTGGCCCGAGAACGCATAGATCGTGTCGATCGGCCGCTCGGCCAGCACCTTGCGGACATAGACCGCAATCGCCGGGTGATGAAAGGCAGTCAGGCTGACCGGCTTGCCGCGCAGCAATCCTTCAACCCCGGCCAGAGCCAGGTTCTTGCTGCGCAGCACCAGGCAATGGCTGGCGGCCAGCTTGTCCAGCTCGCCCTCCTCAGCCAGGTCGGCGGCATCGTCGGCAAAGGTCGCGACATGTACCGGAGCGATCCCGGCCAGGCACCGCAGCACGTGGTGCGAGCGGATCTTGTCTCCGCGATTGGGCGGAAACGGCATCCGGTGGGCCAGGAACAGGATCTCTCCCATCAGCCCAGCCCCCGTGCGATATGCGGCCCCAGCAGATTGGCAAGCGGCAGCGGCAGGCGCTTCCAGGCCGCGATCAGCATGGCGTGTTTGGCGCTGGTCGGATCGGCATCGCGCACCGGAGCGTCCGGCGCGGTCCACTGGGCATAGGCCAGCGGCTCTGGCTCGAACCCCCAATTGCGCTTGAAGTCATAGGGACCCGAATGGGTCTTGGACCGGCCAAAGTCGAACCGCGCACAGCCGCGCCTGCGCGCATGCAGCATCAGTTCGTAATACATCCGGTCATTCGCGCGCAGCCGCCGCGCATCCCAGGTCCCCCCGCCCCAATAGGGCATGACATCGCCCTTGTGGTAAAGCGAAAGCACCGAAGAAACCGGTTTGCCCTGATGCCAGACGGTCAGCACATCAGCATCGTTGCCAAAGCGGTCCATCACGCCATCGAACAGCGCACGCGGAAACACCGGCGTGCCCAGGTTGCGAACGCTTTCGGCATAGACCGCATAATGCGCGCTGCGATCGCTTTCCGCGCTGCCGACTGTGACCTGCAGATCGTTGGCCAGACCCTTGCGCACTTCGGCGCGCTGCTTGCGCGGGATCTGCAGCAATTCGGCTTCGTCATCGGAAGCCAGCGGACGGACAAAGCCGCAGTGCGATTCCTGCTTGATCGTCCAACCCTTGCGCTGGCCGGGCAAGACTCCGCCGCGCAGCTCAATCGACGGGCAGTTGCGCCGCAGGGCCAGCTCTTCCAGCGCTGCGAAGATCGCTGCGGCGTCGCGGACGTCATTAATCAGCATCCCTCCGCCAACGCCAAAGCCACTGGAGGCCAGCACGCGGCCGAATAGCGGCGAATGGACCTCGACCAAGGGAACATACCCTGCAATCTCACCTCCGCGCTCAGCCAGCAGAGCAAGCGCACGGTTGCCGGTCCCGGCTGCCGCACCCAGCAGCCAGGCCGGACGGTGAAAGGCGGTGCCATCTGGGTGGGCCGCAACATAGGTTTCGATCCGGCGCAATTCATCCGGATCGGAGACACTTGCGAGCCTGAGGCCTAGCCGGGTTGGCTTGAACGGGGCATTCACGCGGCCAGCTCCACCGCGTTCAAAGCCTCGCGATGGGCCAGCAGGTCCATCCGGCCCCAGGCGAATTCGCGGACCAGCTGTTCGAGCTTTTCGGCCATTACCGACAGGTTGGTATAGTGCCGGACCCGCGACCGCATCGACGCATTGGGAACGCGCGGCTGGTCCGGATCGATTTCCCACGGGTGGAAATAGAACACCGCCGGGCGGCGATCCTCGCGGTTCACCTGGCGGATCGCCCAGCGCGAAAAGCCATAGGGCAGAACCCGGAAAAAGCCCCCGCCCCCAGCCGCTAGACGGCGTCCGGCGAAATGGGCAGTGGTAACCGGCAGCTCGACCAGGTCGCTCCACGGCAAGGGCTTGAAGGCAAAGCGCGGTGCTTCGCGCCAGCCGTAGTGGTCGTGAACGATCGGGGCGACCGATGAGGAGTATTCAAAGCCCTGTTCGTGCAGCGCCATGTAGGCCCAGGGGGTGCGCTGGTCGATCGAGAAGCTGGGTGCCCGATAGCCGGTGATCCGCACGCCCGACGCATCTTCCAGCGCCTTGCGGCTGCGCTCAAGGTCGTCCGAGAAGCTCTGCTTGTCGAACCGGAACACGCGTTCGTGATCCCAGCCATGGCTGGCCAGCTCATGCCCGGCATCGACGATCCGGCGCATCAGCGCGCCATGCCGCTGGGCCACCCAGCCCAGCGTGAAGAAGGTGGCCTTAACATCCGCGCGCGCGAACATGTCGAGGATTGCCAGGCAATTGTCCTCTACCCGGCTGCCAAGCGAATCCCAGCTCTGCCGGTCGATCACGCCTTCAAAGGCGCCGACCTGGAACCAGTCTTCGACATCGACCGAGAGACCGTTGACGATCTGAGCTGACATGCGACCCGCTCCGCGTCCTGGCTCAGGCCGCAGCGCGGCTGGCGTCGTCGGCTTCGATCCACTCGATCAGCATGGTCAGGGTGTGACGGATCGTGCGCTCTTGCTCTAGCATCTTGGCCTCGAACCCGGCGACCTTGCCTTCAAGCGCGCTGATCGCGGCGGCCAGCGCCGGATCGGCGGCGGCGGCCGGGCTGGCCTCCTGCTCGTTGGCCAGTTCGATAACGGCCTGTTGCAGTTCGGCGATCTGGGCGTCGCGTTCGGCCAGCATGGCCTGAAGCTGCGCCAGGGCCACTGCATCGACCGGCGGCTGGGCCGCAGCGGCGGCAACCGGTTCAGCCGGTGCGGCCACCGGCTGTGCGCGCGACGGCTTGTTGAGCTGCATGGTGCCATCAAGCTCCAGCTCTTCGAGCACCTGGCTGAGCATTGCCCCGTCGATCCGGCTGCGCTGCTCGACCGCACCCAGCATCATCAGCCGGTTGCAGATCTGGTTGATCCGGCGCGGCACCCCGCCCGAAGCTTCGTACAGCTCGGTGAAGACGCGCTGATCGAACTTGGGATTGCCGGTCCAGCCCACGCATTTCAGGCGATGTTCGATATAGGGCTGAACTTCGCTCAGCTCCATCGCCTCAAGGTGGTGGGCGGCGATCACGCGCTGGCGCAGCTGTTCAAGCTGCGGGTGATCCTGGATCGTATCGCGGAATTCAGGCTGGCCCAGCAGCAGCGTCTGCAGCAGCGGATGCGCGCCCAGCTGGAAGTTGGAGAGCATGCGCAGCTCTTCCAGCGCCTCGAGCGCCAGGTTCTGGCTTTCATCGACCACCAGCAGGCAGCGGCGGCCCGCGCGGGCCTCGTCATGCAGGAAGGCCTCGATCGCGCCGAGTGCGCTGGCCTTGTCGTGGCCATCGACGATCAGGCCAAAGGCCTGCGCCACCACATGCACCAGTTCCTCACCGTCAAGCTTGCTGGTGACGATCTGCGCCGCAGTCAGGCGGGCGGGATCGATCGTCGCCATCAGGTGCGCGACCAGCGTGGACTTACCCGCGCCAACCTCGCCCGTGATCACCACGAAACCCTCGCCCTGGGCCAGGCCGTAGGACAAATAGGACAGCGCCTTGCGGTGCGTCAGGCTCTCGAAATAGAAGGTCGGATCCGGCGTAAGCTGGAACGGCCGTCCGGTGAGCCCGTAGAAGTCGTTGAACATTGCGATAACCCCCAAAAATCCAGGCTCAGAACGAATAGCGGACCCCGGCCAACGCCGATGCCGACCAGATGTCCTCAAGCTGATCGCGGTTCACCCCGTTGACGCCCACGGCCAGCGTGGCGGAGAGGTTGCGTGCGATCGTGCGATAATAAGCAGCCGATGCCCCAAGCGAGCTGGTATCGCCAGCCAAGGCGTCTCCGCTTTGGTACCAGTTGGCCCAGATGTTGGTGCCAAAGCTGGAATTGCGGTCGATCCGGCCGTTGAGATAGGCCGCGACCCAGTAGTTCTCGTCGATCAGGAGATTGGCCGACGCCAGCACCGTACCCGGCACGGAGATGAACCTGCG
Organism: Novosphingobium sp.; assembly: GCF_020852455.1. Lineage (GTDB taxonomy): Bacteria > Pseudomonadota > Alphaproteobacteria > Sphingomonadales > Sphingomonadaceae > Novosphingobium. The sequence continues at coordinate 99,811 of NZ_JADZAT010000001.1, read as the reverse complement.
CCGGTCATAGCCCGCGCCGATCCCGTACTGCAGGGTATTGCCGGCAACATTGAAGCTGGCGATCGCCCCGCGGCCGCGGAACACCGACGAACGGACCGAAGCGAGTGCGCCGTTCAGGCAGGTGCCCGAATTGCTGCCGGCCTGCGAAACCGCCGCAACGCAGGTGCTCAGCCCGCCGGTCAGCGGATTGTGCAGGCCTTCGAAGTTGGTCGGCATCGAAGCCAGGCTCTTGTTCAGCATCCCGCCAAAGCCGGTGACGCTGTCATAGACCGAAATGTTGAGGCTGCTGCGCGCGCTGGGCGCATAGGCGAAGCTGCCGAAATAGGTGGTCGAACCATACCGGCGGCCGACATGGGCCTCCAGCGCGGTGCGCTTGCTGGGCCGCCACATCACCCCGGCATCCCAGATCAGCCCTTCGCTTTCATAGGCAAGCTGACGCGCCTGGCTCTTGTCGGTGACATAACGGCCACTGGCGTCGAGCACCGGAAGCCCGGTCACGGTGTCCTTCACCGCGTCGCGGTGCGAGACTTCGACCTTTTCATAGCCGACCCCGCCCACCAGCGCGAGATCGCCGCCGATCGGCAGGATCACATCGCCGCGCACGTTCTTGTCATCGACCCGCTGGTCAAGGTTGTTGACGTCTTCACGCATCCAGCCCGCGCCAACGCCGATCCCGATCGGCAGCGGCTCGCCAGGCCGGGTGCCGACATGCAGCTGCGCCGCGTGGACCTTGCCTTCGTCATAAACGTCGACCGGGTTCTGGCCCGGTGCAACCGCCACCGCATTGGGCGACGTGACCTTGTTGTAGCCAAAGCGATAATGGCCTTCGATTTCGACATCACCGGCCCGGGTCTTCACCGAAGGGCCGATATAGGCGGCATAGACCTGCGTGGCGCTGTCGCCGAATTCCTGACCGGCAACGGTCGAACCGTTGTTTTCCGCGCTCATCCGCGCGGCCATGGCCCCGCCTTCGATAAACACCGCCTTGGGCACGATCCCCACGCTGGCGCGGGCCATGCCGCTGATCACATCGCTGTCGGGCACCTTGTTGCTGCCCCAGCCAAAGCGGCGCTCATAGCGCATCGCCATGCCGGCGTCGTAATTGCGGCCGCTGAGATTGGCGTCGGCACCCACCGCCAGGGTCGAGTAGGTCAGCGTCTCACTGCCCGGCGAAAGCTCGGCGGTAACCACCTGCTGTGCTTCGATATAGGGCGTAACGTGGAACTTCTTCGATCGCGGGGAATAGCCGCCGACGTCCGAAACGGCGTCATCACCGCTTTCGCCATCGGCTGCGGCATCATCGCCGCTGCCCCCGACCGAGCCGGATACGTCGGCATAGGGCAACAATTGCGCATGGGCCACGCCGGGCACGGCCAGAACCATTCCGGCAGCCAGTGCAGTGACCTGCAAGAAGAGGTGCGACTTCATGGTCAGCCTCCGTAACCATAGTAGGAGCCAAAGCGGCGACCGCTTGGGCTGAAGTGAACTGCGTTCAGCAGCAATTGGATGTTCGGACAGCCCGAAAGCAGCGAAACCGCGTCTTCCAGCGCGCCCTGCCCGGTGCGATCAGCCCGTGCGACCAGCACCGCCTGGCCGACATATTTCGCCAGCTCGGCAGCCGGAGAAGCCATCAGTGCGGGCGGCGAATCGAAGATCACGAAGCGGTTCGGCGCGCCTTCGACCAGGCGGTCGAGCACGCTGCGGGTACGCGAGCTGCTGAGATATTCGCTGTCCGATGCCGTGGCATTGCCCGCTGGCATCACCCACAGACCCGAAATATCGGTGCCGATCACGCAATCGGCCGCGTCGATATCGGGGTTGGACAGTGCGTCCATCAACCCCGGCCCGCCGGGCAGGCCCAGCATCGACAGCACCGAAGGCTTGGCAAAGTCGGCATCGACCAGCAGCACTTCGGTTTCCTTTTCGGCAGCGATCGCCAGCGCCAGGTTGACGGCGGTGAAGCTCTTGCCTTCGCTGGGATGCGGCGAACAGATCAGCACCCGCTGAGCGGCCATGCCCATGCCCTGCTGCGCCAGCTGGCCGGCATTGTAGAGCAGCTGCCGCTTCACGATGCGGAATTCTTCCAGCACCGCGCTCACCGCGCCTTCGGGCACGATCAGGCCCTGATCGCGCAAATGCTGGCGATTGACCGGCAGACGCTTGCCCTTGAACTGAACGGCTTTCACCGCCGGAACCGGCGGCTTGGCCACAACCGGAGCCGGCACGGGCGCGATCACTTCGGGCTCGACCACTTCCGGGGCCGTGGCCTGAGCGGCAGGCGCCGGAGCGGGAGCCCGAGCAGCCTCGCGCACCGGTTCAACCACCGGAGCCACTTCGGCTTCTTCAACCACTTCATCGGCACGGCGATAGCGGCGGCGCTTTGACGGCGGCGGCACCAGATCAGCCGGGATCGGCGCCGGAGCCAGCTTGACCAGATCGTAATTGCGCACAACGCGCTCGATCAGGGTCGGCCCCTGGGGCTTGTCCTCGCCTTCCTGCGGCACCGGGATCTTCGTCTGTTCAGTCATGACTTGTCCCTCAGGCCACCATTCCGCGCTGGACCATTTCAAGCGCCAGCAAGATTGCAAAAACACCGCCCAGGGCTGCGCAGGCGCCATAGAAATACCGCAGGCGCTTGGCCTGGACCTGACGCACCGGATCGGTCAGGACCTGGCTCACCGCGCCCAGCACCGGCAGACCCAGCGCCTTTTCAAGGCCATTGGCCGTGGCAAAGGTCGAGCGCAGCTGGCTAACCGCAAAGGCGGTTGCCACCCCTGCACCCAGCCCCATGACCAGCACGCCCAGCAGCAACAGCGGGCGATTGGGGGCAATCGGCGAACGCGGCGTGGTCGGCGGATCGATCACCTGGAACTTGACCGCGTTGTGTTCAGTTTCAACCGAACCGCGGATCTTCAGTTCTTCGCGGTCCTGGGCCAGCTTGTCGTATTGCCCCTTCAGCACGTCATAGTCGCGGGTCAGGCGCTGATATTCGGCTGCGGCTGCGGGGTTCGAGAACTGCTGCGCGGTCAGCGTGTTGATTTCCTGGCGCAGCGAAGCCTGCCGCGATTGCAGCGACTGCACATTGGCCTGGCGTTCGGCCCGGATCGATTCGAGCGAGGTGTAGGCCGGATTGGCCATGCCGACCGAACCGCCGCCTTCCGCCGCAGCCGCAGAGCGCAGGCCATTCACCTGGTTGCGGGCGGCAATCACATCGGGGTGGTTTTCGGTAAGCCCGCGCGCGCGCAGCGAATTGAGCTGGGCCTGGGCATCGGCCAGCGCACCACGTGCGCCGCCGACCGGACCCGCCGCCGCGATCGTTCTGGGCGTGCCGGCAATCTGGCCATTGATCGCAGCCAGCGCGCTTTGCGCCGCCACCAGATCGGCTTCCACCCCGCGCAGTTCACTGCGCATCGATTCAAGCTTCTGGATCCCGGCGCCAGCCCCACCAGCCAGGCTGGGGTTCTGGGCTTCGAAAGCGATCTTCTTCTGCTCGGCCGCGTCGAGTTCCTTCTGCCGCGCGGCGAGCTGCTGATCCATGAAATCGAGCGACTGGTTGACCTGCCCCCGGTTGCCCGAAAGGTTTTCCTCGCGGAACAGATCGATCAGCTTCTGGACAATCGCCTGCGCAATCTTGGCATTGGCGGCATCCGAATTCGATCCGTTGCCATAGGTGGCAGTGATCGTGAACAGGTTGTCCTTGTCGTTCTCGACCTTGATCTTCTTGCCCAGCGAAAGCACCGTAGCTTCCATTTCCTTCGGGCTTGAAATTTCGGCGCCCATCGGCGTGCCGCGGATCACCTTTTCAAGGTTCACCGCACTGGTCAGCGTTTGCTGGACCCGTTCGATGTCACGCTTGGTGTTGCTGGGAACGCCGGTCACGTCGGCCAGCATGTCGTCCAGCTGGACAAAGATGCGCGCCTTGGATTCATAACTGTTGGGCACCATGGCCACGACCAGCCAGCCCAGCAGGCAGATGCCCCAGGCAACGCCCAGGGCCAGCCAGCGGCGATGCCAGACCGAAAATAGCGCTGCGCGCAGTTCGTCGAAGATGTTGCTCATCGTGTGCCCCCGGCCCGTCCTTTCCTCAGAACTGGCTTTCAGGGATGATGATCACGTCGCCCGGCATCAGCATGACGTTGGCCTTGCTGTCGCCCTTGCGCAGCAGATCACCCAGACGCAGCGCGAATTCCTTCTGCTTGCCGCTTTCCTTGTCAAAGCGGATCAGCTTGGCCCGGTTGCCCGCGGCATATTCCGAAAGACCGCCCACTGCGATCATCGCGTCAAGCAGCGTCATGTTCGCACGGTAGGGCAGCGAAGCCGGCTTGCCGGTGGCACCGATCACGCGAACCTGCTGGCTGTAAGTGCCAGAGAACTTGTTGACGATCACCGAAACCAGCGGATCCTGAATGAACTGCGAAAGCTGCAGGGTGATGTCGTCAGCCAGCATCTTGGGCGTCTTGCCCACGGCCGGCATATCGGTGATCAGCGGGGTAGTAATCCGTCCATCGGGACGGACCTGGACTTTCGCGCCCAGTTCGGGGTTGCGCCAGACGAAGATGGTCAGCTCATCAAGCGGGCCGATGATGTAATCCTCGCCCGGACCCTCCTGCATCGCCACGAACGAGGCGGGCGGCAGCTGCGGACCACTGCCGGAACCGGCGCATCCAGTCAGCGCCAGGCTCATCACGGCACTGCTGGCCAGCAGGCAGGAGAAGCGGTTGATTTTCATCGGGCATTTCCTTCAACGGCGCCGCGACTGTGCGTGAGCATGCCCTACCCGACACGCAGACCCGGCTATTCGGTCTCCGCTATCGGAAAAAAGGGTGAATATTGCGTTAGCCCTATGTGCAGATTGTGTGTTCACCCGGACCCGGTCCCGTTTTGGGACGAGGCGCAAGTTACTGGTTAAACCAGCATTTCTGCAGCGGGGCCGTGTCCAAGGAACTGCGCCGGGCTGGCGCTGGCGCCATAGGCACCGGCGCAGAACACTGCGACCAGATCGCCAACGTCCGCACGCGGGAAACCGCCTTTTTCAGCCAGACGATCTAGCGGGGTGCACAGGCACCCGACCACGCTGACTTCCTCATCGCCGGGTTCGTCAAACCGGCTGGCGATCGCAACGGGATAGTTGCGGCGCACAACCGTGCCGAAATTGCCGGTGGCCGCCAACTGATGATGCAAGCCGCCGTCCACGACCAGGAAGGTCTCGCCATGGCTGACCTTGCGATCGACGATCCGGGTCAGGTAAACGCCCGCCTCGCCAACCAGGTAACGCCCCAGTTCGACGCAGAATTGCGTGTGTTTAAGCACTTGCGGGACAGCTTCGAGCGCTTCGCCCAGCGCGGCACCGACCGCCGCCAGATCCATTGCTTCGTCGCCGGGAAAATAGGGAATGCCAAAGCCGCCACCCAGATTGCAATGCGGCAATGGTGCGTCGATCTGCTCCGACAGGTCGGCAGCAAGTGCCAGTGCCTGAACCTGGGCATCGATGATTGCTTCCGCATTCAGCGCCTGGCTGCCAGCAAAGATGTGGAAGCCCCGCCATTCTGCCCCACTGGCAATCACTTCGCGCGCCATCGCGGGAACCCGCTCGGCATCGACGCCGAACGGCTTGGCCCCGCCGCCCATCTTCATGCCCGATCCCTTGAGATCGAAATCGGGATTGACCCGGATCGCCAGACGCGGAGTAATTCCAAGGCGGTGGCCGGCCTCGAGCGCACGGATCGCCTCGCCCTCGCTCTCAAGGTTAAGCGTTGCTCCGGCGCGGATCGCGGCTTCAAGTTCCTCGGTTCGCTTGCCCGGGCCGGCGAACGAAATCCGTTCCGCCGCGACGCCGGCTGACAGGGCCAGTTCAAGTTCGCCGGCGGATGCCACATCGAACCCGTCAACCAGTTCGGACATCAGCTCAAGAACCGGCCCGTAAGGGTTTGCCTTCATGGCGTAATGCAGTGCCACGCGGTTTGGCAGTGCGGCATAGAGTTCGCCCACCCGGCGGCGGATCAGCGCGCCCGAATAGACGAACAGCGGCGTGCGTCCGGCTTCGGCCACCAGCGCGCTGGCTGTACGCCCCGCAATCGCCAGTTCGCCGTCGATCATGGCGTAACCGGACGGGATCGGGCCCAGCGGCTTCATGCCGCCAGTTCCTGATAAAGACCGGTCCGGTCGATCTTGCCGTTGGGCGAAATCGGCATGGCTTCGCGCCAGTGAATGACCTTGGGCTGCATGAAATTGGGTAGCTGTTGCAACAGGATACGTGGCAATTCTTCCTCAAAGCCTGAGATTCCGGCAAGCGGCCGGGCGATCAGGTGCACGGCCTGGCCCAGCCGCGCGTCAGGGATACCCAGCGCGACCGCTTCGGCAACGAGGCCGCTGGCCAGCGCCGCTTCCTCGATTTCCTGCGGGCTGATCCGGTTGCCGGCGCTCTTGATCATCGCATCGCGGCGACCGACGAAGTATAGCAAACCTTCGGCGTCGCGCCGGACCCGGTCACCCGACCAGACCGCCATGCCGCCGTAACTCGACGCTGCGGGCGCGGGCTTGAAACGCTCGGCGGTGCGGACCGGATCCTGCCAATATCCTTGCGCCACCAGCGGACCGCAATGGACCAGCTCGCCCTCGGCATCATCGGCGGTAACCTGACCGTGATCATCGATCACCAGAATCTCTGCATGGGGGATCGCCTTACCCATCGATGTCGGGTGGCTGTCAACCAACGCGGGATCGAGGTAGGTCGATCGGAAGGCCTCGGTCAGCCCGTACATCGGAAACAGCCGCGCTGCCGGGAACAGGCCGCGCAGCTTGCGCACCAGTTCGATCGTCAGTGCTCCGCCCGAATTGGTCAGGCGGCGCAGGTTCGCGGCGACCTCGGTCGGCCAGTCCAGCTCGGTCAACTGCACCCACAGCGGCGGCACGGCGGCCAGGGTAGTCACCCTGTGGCGTTCGACCGCCTTCACCACGTCACGCGGGGTCAGGTAATCGAGCGGAACCACGCAGCCGCCGGCGTACCAGGTGCTGAACAGCTGGTTCTGGCCATAGTCAAATGACAGCGGCAGTACCGCCAGCGTCACGTCGTCGTCAGCCAGGCCAAGGTAGTCGGCCACACTGTCAGCGCCCAGCCACATGTTGGCATTGCTCAGCATCACCCCCTTGGGCTTGCCGGTCGAACCGCTGGTATAGAGGATCGCCGCCAAGGCATCGGGATCGCTATCCGAGGGGCCGAGCGGCTGGCTATACATGGCTGCGGCCAGTGCTTCATCCTCAGCCATCACCAGGCAATCGGCAGGACAATCGCCAGGCTCAAGGCTGGTGAGGCGTGATGGGGTGCCGAGTAACATCCGTGTACCACTGTCGTGTACGATGTGTGCCACTTGAGTGCGCTTTAACAGCGGGTTGATTGGCACGTGAACCAGCCCTGCACGCGCTGCGGCTAGCGGCATCAAGCAGGTCAGCTCACCCTTGGCCGCCCAACTCGCCACCCGCGCCCCGGGTTCACTAATCTGACTTTTCAGCCATCCAGCCAACCGAGCGACACGTTCCCTTAAGTCCTTGTGGTTAAGGGTGCCGCCACGCAACAACAGTGCAGGCGCATTGTCCGCACCGCATTCGGCAAGATGATCGATCGGCCGGACCACTGGATTGGCGTTGCAGGACAATGACTTATTCGCTCCGGAGGCAAGGGTTTCGCTGTGGCAATCGTGGTTACCTATCACGATGATCTTAACGAAGTGCAAGGCGATGCGGCGCTGGCTGCATTGCTTAATGCACCGCAGGCCCGCGCCCCGTTTGACCGGATCGCCTGGTGGCGCGGCCTGGAACAGCACTGCGCCCTGACCCCGCTGATTGCCGTAGCCAGCGACGGCCTAAACCGCGCAGTTCTGCCGCTTACCCGCAAGGGCCGGGCAATCGAAGCCCTGGCTAACTGGTACGCATTCCGGGTCGCTCCGCTCGCCAGCGAACACGCTGACCGGCCGAGCCTGTTTGAGGCCATTGCCCGTGACCTGGCCGGCCAGGCCCCACGCATCACGCTTTCTCCGCTGCCTGATGAACATGGGGACGCCACTCTGCTCGAACAGGCATTTCGCACAGCTGGGTGGGTCGTGTTCCGCGAGCAATGCGATGTGAATCATGTACTTGAAGTCAAGGATCGATCTTTCGCAGACTACCTCACCTCGCGCCCCGGCCCACTGCGCACCACGCTCAAGCGCAAGGCCGGCAAGGTGACTGTCTCGCTCGAGCGCGAGTTCAACCCGGCCAGCTGGGCGGCCTACGAGGCAATCTATGCGCAAAGCTGGAAGCCCCAGGAAGGCAGCCCGAATTTCCTGCGCGCCTTTGCCGAAGCCGAAGCCGCCGCCGGCCGCCTGCGCCTGGGCCTTGCCTTCGCCGACGGGCAGGCGGTTGCCGCCCAGTTCTGGACTGTTGAACACGGCACGGCCTTCATTCACAAGCTGGCGCACACCGAAGCATCGAAGCCGCTTTCGCCGGGTACCACCCTCTCCGCTGCGCTGTTCGAGGAGGTGATCGATCGCGACCAGGTCAGCTTGGTCGATTTTGGCACCGGCAATGATGCCTACAAGCGCGACTGGATGGAACAGGTCCGTCCGCGTTATCGACTTGAAATGTATCGCCCCGGCTGGCCCGGCAACTGGCTGCGGATCATCCGCACGGCCTTGCGCCGGGCGCGGAGCAAAGGCTAGAGACAAGGACACCATGGACACCACCGACCGCAAACTGCGCGCGATCCTTTCCGACGTGCTGGGCCTCAGGCCCGGCCAGGCCGACGATTTCACCGCCGAAACCGGGCTGTTCGGCGAACTGCCCGAACTCGATTCGATGGCAGTCGCCGGATTGCTGACCGAGATGGAAGACCGGCTCGATATCGTGATCGACGAGGACGAGATCGATGGCGAACTGTTCGAAACCTATGGCAGCCTGCTGAAATTCGCGCGGAGCAAGCGGGACAAGGCGTGAAGGCCGAAAGCTACCCCTGCCCCCTGCCCGGCGGTGCCGCGGCAAGCGAATACGCGCTGGCTTTCGATGCCGGGCGCGAAAAGCGCGTGCTGATCGCCCCGGCTTTGTTCGAGGAAGGCCACAAGCTGCGGCGCTTCACCGTCGAGGTGATGCGTCGGCTCGACGGTTCGGGAATCGATTGCTTCCTGCCCGATCTGCCCGGCTGCAATGAGAGCGAGCAGGACCTGGCGCTGATAGAGCCGGAGGACTGGCGCATGGCGCTGGAGGCAGCAGCCCGGCACTTTGAGGCTAGCCATGTTCTGGCAATCCGCGGCGGCGGCCTGGTCCTGCCGGCCAAGCTGGGCGGCTGGCATTATGCCCCGGTCAAGGGATCCAGTCTGCTCAAGACCATGCTGCGCGCCCGGATCCTGTCCGCCCGCGAGGCTGGCCGTGAGGAAAATGTCGATGCGCTGATGGAACAGGGCCTGCAACTGGGCATCGAACTGGCGGGCTTTTCACTTTCGGGCGAGATGCTGCGCCAGCTGGGCACGCTGGTTGCCGGCAAGCAACCGGGCATCACCGCGATCGAGCACGAGCTTGTTGGCGGCGGGCCGTTGTGGCTGCGCGCCGAACCTGATGAGGATGCCAGCCAGGCCGACGCACTTGCGGCCATCGTTGCCGTAGGACTGAACGCATGAACCGGCGGCATTTCACCTTCGCTTGTCAGGGCGAAACACTGGCCGCCACGGTCGATCTGGCCGAGGCACGCACCGGGTTGCTGATCGTGACTGGCGGCAACGAATTACGCAGCGGTCCGTTCGGCAGCCATGCCGGGCTCGCGGACAAAATCGCTACCGCCGGCTTTCCGGTCATGCGCTATGACCGGCGCGGGGTAGGCGACAGCTCGGGGATCAATGCCAGCTTTGCCGATTGTGGCGACGATATCGCCGCGGCGTTGGATGCCTTCCGTGCACAGGTACCAAGACTTCAGCGCGTGGTTGCTTTCGGCAACTGCGACGCCGCCAGTGCGCTGATGCTGGCCCAGGGTCAGGGCTGTGACGGTCTGGTCCTGGCCAACCCGTGGACGTTCGAACCTGAAGTCGAGGAAGCGGTGGCACCTGAGGCCCAGTCCGAACCGGAACCCCAGCCCCAATTGAGCCCGGCGGCAATCCGTCGGCACTACCTGAAGCGGCTGACCAGCCCCAGCGCGCTGCTGCGGCTGCTTACCGGCAAGGTCAAGGTGCGGCAAATGGCCGAAAGCCTGGCCGATGCGGTCAAGCCCGCGCCGCCGCCAAGCTCATTGGCGACCACGATGGCCGATGGGCTCAAGGCCTTCACCGGCCCGGCAACGATTTTGATCGCCGAAAATGACCGCACCGCGCAGGCTTTTCTCGAACATTGGGACAAGGCCGATCCTCGGCTGCGCAAATGCCCGGGCGCCGGTCACAGCTTTGCCGAACCACAGGCGCGGATCTGGTTGCAGGGGCAAATCCTGGGCGCTCTGCGCGCCAAAGGCTAGTTGGCGGAGAAGACTTTTCGTCCCGCAAACCAGGTTTCCAGCACGCGCGTGTCGCGGATCGTCTGCCGACCCTTCGTATCGGCGGCCAGCGCCAGAACATCACGGTCGAGCACGATGAAATCCGCCTCCTTGCCTACTTCCAGCGATCCGATCTGTCCGCCCAGCCCCAGCCCCCTTGCTCCGTTGATGGTATAGGCATCAAGCGCCTGCCAGATCGTCAGCGCCTCTGCCGGGTTGAACCGCGGCAGACCCGGATGCTGACGGGTAACCGCGTACTGGATGTTGTAAAACGGACGCGGATCGCGGGTTTCAACCGGCGCATCCGAACCACCGACCAATATGCCGCCAGCCCTGAGCACCGACTGCGCCGGATAACTCTGCCGCCAAGTGTAATTGCGCGCTGTGTAGAAGGCGGCATCGGAATTGCCGTTGACCCGGTCGATGAACGGCATAACCGTCAGGTCGTAGTCCTTCAGCGCGTTGGCCCATGCGAATGTGAAGGCCGTATAGATCCGGTCACGCCCGATTCGCGCGATATCGGACGGTGCGATGACCTGCAAATGGGCAATCGCATCGGGCTGGGTCGAAACTCCATCGGATCGCCGCGCCGCCTCGATCGCGTCGATCGCCACCCGCACCGCCTTGTCACCGATTGCATGGATATGCAGCGTGAAACCGGCACGATGGAACTGGCGGGCAAATTCCAGCAACTGGTCTCGCGGGTGCTCAAGCGTACCTGAAGATATCCGGCACTGCGCCGGGTGAAAGCCATGGGCGGCAATGAACGGGCCAGCCTGGACAATCCGTTCCGCCATGTGCGCCCGGGTATCGCGGCATAGCGCGCTGGCGGTATCAACATAGCCCTTTACCGCCAGCTTGCCCTGTGGATCCTTGGCAAAGATCGGCTGCAGGAATGGCCTGAGCATTGGCGATGTCGGCAATGTCGGCGGCAAAGCCAGCGGATTTCCTTCCAGGACCCCATCGGCATAAAGCTTGGCTGCATCGGCCCGGATCAGCGGATTGCCGGCATAGCGCGATCGCACCGCCGCGGCAGTTACCACCATGCGCGCGAAATCGACCTTGCCGCTATCATCAGTGAAATCATCGAAATCGAAATGCTGCGCAAACCGGACATGCAGGTTGAGCGCGTCCTTGGCCTGCAAGGTATCGAAGATCCGGTAATTGGTCGGCCCGCCGCCGGCATCCTGGATTGCTGTGATCCCGCGCGAAGCCAGCATCTGCCCGATCCGGTCCGGGGCATCGCCCAGGTTGGCGGGATCGGGGCCGATCGAATTGGGCGCCGGGAAAAGCTTGGCGGCGGACTCGGTGATATAGCCATCAGGTTCACCCGAACCATCGACGCCGACATAAGGCGCATAGCGGGCAAAGGGGCCTTTGAGCGTTGCAGCATTGAGGCCGATCACCGGCTTGCCGCGCGGTGCGGCCATGGCCAGCGCCGCGCTGTTGAAACCGTAGTGATGGCCATCGAGCCCGAACAGTTTGATCGGATGCTGCGTGCTGGCCGCATCCAGCGCGGCGCGGATCGTGGGGTTCGCCGGATCGGTTTGCATCCCTTCGGAGAAGTTCCACAGATCGACCAGCACCCATTCACCAGGTGCGATCTTGCGGCGCGCGATGCAATCCTTCACTTCGCGCGAAATCTGCGCCAGCGAAAGCGGCTTGGACTGCAGGTCACAGGCCGGGTAGTCGATCACCCCTTCAGGATGGATGTGGCTGTCAATCAGCCCCGGCAGCACCAGTTTTCCACCAAGGTCGCGCAGTTCGGTTCGCGGTGCGACCATGGTTCGGGCGTGCTCGCTGGACCCGACATAGACAATTTTGCCGCCCCGAACGGCCATGGCAGAGGCCATGCTATGCCCGGCATCGGATGTGTAGATCCGGGCATTGACGATCACCAGGTCCGGCTCTGGAGCAGGCAGAGAACTCGCCCCGCTCGCCAGTGCAAGGCCCGCGAGGCCGAATTTGCTGAGCCAGTTTCGCATCGCCTGTCCTCCCCCGGGGTCAGGCCAGATGCTAGGTCAGCCCTTGGCGGCTTGGAAGTCCTTTTCGGCCAGGAACCGCTCTGCGTCGAGCGCGGCCATGCAGCCCGTCCCGGCAGCGGTGACCGCCTGGCGATAGGTGTGATCCATCACGTCGCCGCAAGCGAAAACGCCGGCGATCGCGGTCTTGGGCGTGCCCGGCTGGACCACCAGATAGCCGCCGGCATCAACTTCAAGCTTGCCCTTGAACAGTTCGGTCGACGGCGCGTGGCCAATCGCGACGAAAGCGCCGTCGGTCGGCGCGACACTGCTTTCGCCGGTCACTGTATCTTTCAGCGCCACACCGGTCAGCCCGGTATCGCCCCCCACGAAGTGATCGACCGCCTTGTTCCACAACACCTTGATGTTGGGGTGCGCCAGCAGCCGATCCTGCAGGATCTTTTCCGCCCGCAGCGAATCCCGGCGGTGGATCAGCGTCACATCCTGCGAATGGTTGGTAAGGTACAGTGCTTCCTCGACCGCAGTGTTGCCGCCGCCGATCACCACTACCTTCTTGCCGCGATAGAAGAATCCGTCGCAGGTCGCGCAGGCGGAAACGCCCTTGCCCGACAGCTCCTGCTCGCCAGGAACGCCAAGCCACTTGGCCTGGGCCCCTGTCGCGATCACCAGCGTATCGCCTTCATAGATATCGCCGCTGTCCCCGATCGCCCGGAAGGGCGAGCCCGACAGATCAACCTCGGTGATCGTATCCCACAGCATCCGGGTGCCCACGTGTTCCGCCTGGGCCTGCATTTCCTGCATCAGCCAGGGCCCCTGGATCACATCGCGAAAGCCAGGGTAGTTCTCGACGTCAGTCGTAATCGTTAACTGCCCACCGGGCTGCAGGCCCTGCACCACGATCGGCTGCATGCCGGCGCGCGCGCCATAGATCGCCGCCGAAAGCCCCGCCGGGCCGGAACCGATAATCAGCATGCGTGTGGTGTGGGTTGCCATGAATTCCTCCGTAGTGCGGGCAGCAGATAGGCAGCACCGAGCTCCAAGGCCAGAGTCGACCCGCAAAATTTCCCCTGTTTGGCGATGTCTCGGGATTGCCAGCAATCGGCAAGGCGGTATTCGCTGCAAGACAATGCTGCGCCTTGCTGCCCTTGCCATTTCACTGGTGCTGACTGCCAGTCCAGCCCTCGCAACGCCCGGGCGCGGCGACGATGCCGATGGAGCGACAGTTGAAAGCGGATCAATTGATGCCGCCTTGTTTTATGACCGTCTGGACAGCGGGCCGGCAGGGGGCGAGGACTTGCTGCAGATCGGCATTACCCATGGACTGAGCGATCGGGTGCGGATCGGCGGACAGGCCAGCTTTGCACGCCAACCCGGAACAAGTCGCAAGGTCGAAACAGTCGGTGCAGAAGTGCTGTTCGCGCTGGGCAAACTGGGCCCAATCGATTCAGCGCTTTATGCCACCTATGACATCGGGATTGACGCGCCCGACGCTGTGGAAGCGCGCTTCATCCTCGAACATGACCGTGGCCGCATGAACCTGCGGTTCAACCTGATCGCCACCCGCGAACTGGCCAGCGGTGAAAGTGTCGAACTCGGTTATGCGTTCAGCGGTGATTATCAAGTCCTGCCGAAATGGCGGCTAGGGCTGCAAGGCTTTGGCGAGTTCGGCAGTTTTGATCGCCTTTTGCCGCACGGCGGCCATGCGCTTGGCCCGATCATTGGCTATGAAATCGAACCTTCAATCAACTTGCGCGCAGGTTACCTCTTCACGCTCGGCAAAGCGCGCGACGACACCAAGGGGCAGTTCAGGATCGGCCTTGAATTCGGCTTATGATGCGCGCAAAGCGCCAAGCATGACACCGCACGGACCGACCGCCAACAGCTTCATCTCGCAGCGCCTGCGCCTCCACTATGTCGATTGGGGTAATCCGGAGGCACCGCCGCTGATCCTCCAGCACGGCGGGCGCGACCATTGCCGCAGCTGGGACTGGGTGGCCGAGGAACTGGCCAGGGACTGGCACGTGATCGCTCCTGATCTGCGCGGCCACGGCGACAGCGCCTGGGTGCCCGATGGCAACTATGAAATGAACGCCTTCGTCTATGACTTTGCCCAGCTGGTCCACACGCTGGGGCACGATCAGGTGACGATCGTGGCACATTCGCTGGGCGGCAATATCGCCACCCGCTTTACCGGTCTGTACCCGGAAAAGGTCCGCAAGTTGGTCAATATCGAAGGGCTTGGCCCATCACCCGATGTTCGCGCCCGGCGGGAAGCCGAAGGCTATGCCAACCGCTTTCGCAAATGGATCGACGAGCGCCGCAAATCGTCCGGTCGGATCCCGCGCCGCTATGAATCGATCGAAGCCGCTTATGCCCGCATGAAAGAGGAAAACGGCTTCCTGACCGACGAGCAGGCCCGCCACCTCACGATCCATGGCGCCAGTCGCAACGAAGACGGTACCTGGAGCTGGAAGTTCGATCCCTATCTCAACAACTGGCCGTTCGAAGACACTCCTGAGGAGCGTCTGGAAGAGCTGTGGAGCGCGATCACCTGCCCGATCCTGTTCCTTTATGGAGCGGATTCGTGGGCTTCAAACCCCGAAAAGGACGGGCGCGCAATGGTCTTCAAGGACTGGCGGGTCAGCGAATTTGAGAACGCCGGGCACTGGCTGCACCACGACCAGTTCGACCGGTTCATGGCCGAAGTGAGGGCCTTCCTCTAGGCTTCCAGGTAATGCCTGCGCAGCGTTTCCTGCGCAGCGTTGTCCAGGCCGATGGCCTCGGCCAGGTAGGCATCGATCGAGCCATGGCGGGCCTCGACCGCAGCCAGCGCGGTGACCAGATAGTCTTCCTCGACTCCCATCAGGGTACGGATCGTTGCCTCATCGATCGCGCCATATTTGCCGCGAATCTGTTCGGCGCCGGCTGCAATCCGGGCCTCGATGTTACCGGCCCGGTTGGTCAGCACGTAGTCGGCCAGGATCGCGTCGCGATCGACACCCAGGACATGCTGGGCCAGCGCCACGGCAAAGCCGGTCCGATCCTTGCCAGCGACACAATGAACCAGGCTCGGCCCTTCGGCGCGGCGCAGGACTTCGAAATAGCAGCGCAGCATCGGCACCAGGTTTTCGCGGAAGGCAATTCCTTCGTAGAGCCGCATCATCGCCGCGCGCGCCTCCGCGGCGGTCACCACCCCGTCGGCAGCTTCGGTATGCAGCGCCAGCCCCGCGGTCTCTTCGGGATAACGGAACACCTGAGCCGAAAATTCAGGATGGCGCAGGCAAGGCTTCGCCTCGTACTCACTGGGTCCGCGCAGGTCGATCACCGTCGCTATGCCAAGCGCGTGGATAGTCTCCAGATCAGACGCGCTGGCATCGCCGTGTTGCGCTGAGCGCCACAGCAGCCCGGTCTTCACCCGCGCGCCCTGTGCACCGGCATAGCCGCCATAATCGCGGAAGTTGTGAACGCCATCGAGCTTGAGAACGCGGTTTTCCATCAGTCCGGCGCTTGGCAGCAAGTCAGCTCAAGCGCAAGATTTAGCTTTGGCGCATTGCGGCGAAGCGGGCGATCAACCAGGAACGGAACAGCGCGATGTCGGCATCGGCCAGGTCGTCGGCGTGAAACTTGAAGTAATAGCCATAGCCATCCTCGCTGGTGTCATCGAATGGCATGACCAGCTGACCCGAGGAAATCTCATCGGCAAGCATATCGATATCGCCCAGCACCACCCCGCCCGATGACATCGCATAGCGCGCCAGCGCAATAGCCGTGTCCAGCGTTAGCCCACGGCTGAGCGGCAGGCTGATCCCGCGTGGGGCAAGATAGGCCGCCCACTGGTATTCACGCGGCTGGTTGTCCAGGCGCATGTGCAGCAGTTCCTCACCGGCCAGGAACTCGGCAAGCGTCTTGCCTTCCGCATTGCGGGCAATCTCGGGTGAACACAGTGGTGCAACCCGAATTTGCCACAACAGGTCGGTGACCATGTCGTCGACATTGGGCCGGTCATAGACTATCGCCATATCGATATCGCCCTGCGGCAATCCGGTCACGTGCGAGCTCGATACATCAATCCGGATGTCAGGGTATTCGCGGTGAAAGTCGGCCAGCATCGGCAGCACGGTTTGCTGCAGCAACGACGGCGGCACGTGCAGCCGCAGGGCCCGGCCCGGCATGGTATCGTCGCGGATGGCGTTGAGAGTGATCTCGATCCGGTCGAGCGACTTGGCGACCACGCCTAGCAGTTCCTCACCCGCGGGAGTCAGCGAAAGCCGCCCGGAATCCCGCTCGAACAACTGCTTGCCCAGCAACTGCTCAAGCCCTGCGACATGCCGGCTCATCGCGCTTTGCGACACCGAAAGCGCCGCCGCGCCGCCGGTGAAGCTAAGATGCTTGCCCACCGCCTCGAAAGCGCGCAGCGCGTTCAAGGGCAGCCAGCGCCGATTGATCGAATTCTTGCCCGAAATGGTGCCCGTCCCCTTCCCTTTGCAGTCCGGATTATCGCAAATCTCTGCCGGGTCAAATAGCTCAACTTTTCGGCATGACGCTATGCGATTTCGCCGCTGGCCAGCCGGTTTGCGGCGTGCAAACAAGCGACATCATGGCAGACGACACAAGCCCGGGTTTTCGCCCCGAAACATTGGCAATCGTCTCGGGCTACGATCCCGAGACGGCATCGCGTTCAGCAAAGCCGCCGGTCTATATGACCGCGACTTTTACCTATCCTTCGGCGCAGGTCGCCAAGGATGTGCACCGCGCCTATTTTGACGGAGACGGTCCCGAAGCCGGCGGCAGTGCGCACATTTATTCGCGGCTTGGCCATCCCGGGCTCGACATCCTTGAGGCGCGACTGGCGGCGATCGACGGGGCCGAAGCGGCGCTGGCCTATTGCAGCGGAATGGCCGCGCATACCGCAGTGGCGCTGGCCTATCTGAAGCCCGGCGAAGGGGTGGTTCACGGGCGACCGTTCTATTCGGGCGTCGATGGCCTGTTCAATGAGATCATGCCCGGTTTCGGCGCCCATGCCGAAGCCTGGACCGACGGCTGCGACGAAGCCAACATGTGGGCCGCCTGCGAGCGCGCGATGGCCAGGGGACCGGTGGCGATGCTTGCCGCTGAAAGCCCCGGAAATCCGACCGCCGCACTGGTTGACCTTGACCTGCTGGTCAAGCTTGCCGGACGGGTTGAGGCGGCACAGGGGCGGCGGCCGATCGTGATGGTCGATAATACCCTGCTGGGTCCGTTCCACCAGCGCCCGATCGAGCACGGGGTGGATCTGGTGGTCACTTCGCTGACCAAGTATTGCGCGGGCCATTCGGACATGCTGGCGGGCGCGATCAGCGGCCGCCGGGATCTGGTAGAACCGCTTAAATTACAGCGGCTTGTCTGGGGCAGTCATCTCGATCCCTACACCGCCTGGCTGGTGCTGCGCAGTTTGGAGACGGTACACCTGCGGACCGAGCGGGCGATGGACAATGCCAAGGTGGTGGCCGAATGGCTGCGCGCCCATCCCAAGGTGGCCGGGGTAACCTACCTGGGGTTCACACCCGAAAGCACTGCGGCGCGCGCCGTGTTCGAGCGGCAGTGCAAGGGCGCCGGATCGACCTTTTCATTCCACCTGCACGGCGGCGAGGCCGAGGCATTTCGCCTGCTCGATAGCCTCAAGCTATTGAAAATGGCGGTCAATCTGGGCGGCTCCAACACCCTGATCTGTCACTCCGCCAGCACCACCCACTATGCCGTGGCGCGCGAGCAGCGGCTGGCCGGGGGGATCACCGACGGGACAATCCGGCTGTCAGTCGGGCTTGAACACCGGGACGATATAATCGCCGATCTGGCGCAGGCACTGGAGGCAGTATGAGCGCGCGCGGGACCGATCCCCACGCCATTGATGGCAAGTTCCCGGTGCCCGGGCAGCACTATGATCTGGTGGTCATCGGCGGTGGCACCAGTGGCACACAAGCGGCACTCAAAGGTGCCCAGACAGGCCTCAAGGTGTTACTCGTCGATGAGAACCCGGTACCCGGCCACCAGGTGGGCAATGACGTGCCGTGGTTCTTTGGCGGACGAGCAACGGCTGCGATGCAGAACAGCGAGCGGATGCTCGAAACCGTCTTCGCCAACATGGACCATCTTGAGCCGCTGTTCGATGCCGGAGTGGAAGTCCAGCTCGGCACCTGCGCCTGGGGGGTCTATCGCAACGGGCCACTGGTGGGCAGCCTGCCCAGCCAGGTCGTGGGACTGGCCGATGCCGAGAAGTCCTGGCTGGTCGGGTTCGACCAGCTGGTGCTGGCAACCGGTGCGCGCGATCTGCCGATGGCCTTCCCCGGTTGGAACCAGCCCGGGGTGATGGGCGCTGCGGCGCTAGGCAAATTGCTGTCGTTGTACGATGCCTTCGCCGGACGCCGGATCGTTGTGGTGGGTTCGCACGAGTTGGGTCTTGAAACAGCCTTGTCCGCGCAAACCAAGGGGATCGAGGTCGCCGCGATCCTTGAGGTCCGCGATGCCCCTCAGGCCGATGCCGCGGCGGTTACCGCCGCCGGCATTCCGATCCGCTGCCGCACCTGGCCGGTCGAGGCCAAGGGCGGTCTCGGTGGGGTTGAAGCGCTGGTGCTGTCGGATGGCACCACCCTCGCCTGTGACAGCGTTGTCATGGCGATCGGACTGGTGCCGATGCTCGAGCTGCACGATGCCGCCAATGCGGCGCGGCAATTTGCACCCAACCGTGGCGGCTGGGTTCCGGTCGCGGACAGCAACATCACCGCAGTCGGCAACTGCGCTGGTCTGCCCGACACCGGCTTCGACCATGTCGCCTATCGCCAAGCCTGGATGGAAGCACTGGGCGGAGCCTGCGGCGGTGACACGGTGATCTGCCAGTGCGAGGAGATGACCCTGGCCGACCTGACCGGGGTGCAGCCGCCACGCTATCTCGATCGTCCGCCAGCCTTGCAAAGGCGCTCGCTCTCCACCCTGCTGGCCGATGGTCCGCCCAATCAGGACCAGGTCAAGCGACTGACCCGTTCGGGCATGGGCCAGTGCCAGGGCCGCCGCTGCCGCGATCAGGTGGCGATGATCCTGGCCGCCGAAGCCAAGTGCAAGCTTGCCGAAGTGCCGCTAGCCACCCACCGCGCGCCGGTTCGCCCGCTGCCGCTCAAGGTGATCGCCGACTGGGAGGAAAGCGAGGAGATGCGGGCCGGCTGGGACGTCTGGATGGGCATCCCCACGCAGTGGGTGCCCTATGCCGATATCGGAACCCCCTATGAAGAAGAAAACCGGCGCGTGCTGGGCGGGAACATGAGCCTGTGAGCGCGCAAAAAGTCGTCGTGGTCGGGGCCGGTGCCTCGGGCCTGTCCACCGCCTGGTGGCTCGCGCGCAGTGGGGTCGAGGTCACCGTGCTCGACAAGGGTGTGGTCGGCTGGGAAGCCTCGGGCCGCAATGGCGGGGGCTGTTCGCACTACCAGAGCCCGCTGTTCAAGGAAGAGCAGCGCCTGTGGCCGCAGATGGACGAGCTGCTGGGCTACCCCACCGAATTCAGCCCCGAACGCATCGTCATGGCGGTAACCCCGCGCCAGCTTGAGCAGTACACCTACATCGCGCAGATGAACAACCGGCTGGGCCACCGGGTTGACCTGCTCGATGCCCAGCAGGTTCGCGAGGCGGTGCCGCTGGCCGGCGACAATTGCCTGGGCGGGATCCATTACCGTTTCGGTGGGCATGCCAATCCGCACCGCACGGTGCAGGCCTATGCCTGGGCGATCCAGGACCTGGGCGGCAGAATTGTCCAGCATTCGCCGGTCACTGGCTTCCGCCGCGAAGGCGGCAAGGTGACTGCGGTGGAAAGCACCACCGCCACCTATGAATGCGATGCCGTGGCGATCGCCGCCGGACCGCAGACCGGCACGCTGCTCGCCCAGTTGGGGATCGATCTGCCGCTGGCCGCCGCGCGCGCTGAGATGATCGTCACCGAACCCGCACCGATGATGAAGCTAGGCGGCGTTGATGGCAACGGGCTCTATGGCCGCCAAACCCTGCGCGGCAATCTGGCCTATGGCGGCGGCCCGCACGAATGGGTGGAATTCGGCGACCTGGGGCCAGAAGTGAAGCCCTCTACCCCCCTCACCCGCAACCTTGCCCGGCGGCTGGCCGAACTGTTCCCCAACGCCGCGCACCTCAACGTCATTCGCTCCTGGGCCGGAGTGATCGAAATGACCCCCGATGGCCGCCCGGTCATCGACCGCAAGGACAATGTGACCTTCTGCACCATGTCCGGCGTCGGTTTCGGCCTTTCCCCCGCCAGCGGCCATGCGGTGAGCGACCTGGTACTGGAAGGCCGCTGCAGCTTTACCGATATCGACAAGCTGGCCCTCAGCCGGTTCGACGGGATTGGTGAAGGCTGGAAGACCCAGAAGGGGTGGTTGCCACTCTGATGAGCAAGTACTCGGCCCTCCAACTCCTGCGCGGTGCCTTCAACGGGCAGAGCCACTGGCAGCCCGCCTGGCGCCATCCCGATCCCAAGCCCAGCTATGACGTGGTGATCATCGGTGGTGGCGGGCATGGCCTGGCCACCGCCTATTACCTCGCCAAAGTGCACGGGATCACCAATGTCGCGGTGCTGGAAAAGGGCTACATCGGCAGCGGCAATGTTGGCCGCAACACCACGATCGTGCGTTCCAACTATCGGCTTGAGCCGCTGGGGCGGTTCTACGAATTCAGCCTCAAGCTGTGGGAAGGCCTGTCCGACGATCTCAACTACAACGTGATGTTCAGCCCGCGCGGCGCGCTGACCCTGGGCCATTCCGACGCGGACATGATCCGCCTCGCTGAAAAGGGCGATGCCATGGCCGTACAGGGGATCGAAGCCGAGCTGCTGACCCGCGAGCAGGTGATGAAGATCGAACCGTGCCTCGATTTTTCGCGCCAGGCGCGCTTCCCGATCGAAGGGGCGATGATCCAGTGGCGCGGCGGGACCGCCCGGCATGATGCTGTGGCCTGGGGCTTTGCCCGCGGTGCGGACAGCCACGGAGTGGACATCATCCAGCAGTGCGAAGTTACCGGCATGGTGATGGACGGCAACCGCGTGATCGCGGTCGAAACCACCCGGGGCCGGATCAATGCCGGTACGGTGGCGATCTGCGCGGCCGGGCACTCGGGCCACATTGCGGCGATGGCCGGGCTGAAGCTGCCGGTCGAAAGCCAGACGTTGCAGGCGATGGTCACCGAAGGCGTCAAGCCAATGGTCAACACCGTGGTGATGACCCAGAGCCTGCACTGCTACATCAGCCAGAGCGACAAGGGCGGGATCGTGTTCGGCGGTGATCCGGACAATTGGCCTTCTTATGCCCAGCGCGGCCAACCGGTGACGATGGAACTCGCGATCCAGCAAGGACTGGCACTGATCCCGGCGCTCTCGCGCCTCAGGATGCTGCGCACCTGGGCCGGGGTCACCGACATGAGTTTTGACGGATCGCCGATCATCGGCCCCACCCCGCGCGACGGGCTGTGGATCGATGGCGGCTGGTGCTATGGCGGGTTCAAGGCCACGCCCGGTTCCGGCTACCTGTTCGCCGACACGCTGGCGAACCAGCGCCCCCACCTGATCGTCGAACCGTTCGGCCTTGACCGGTTTGAACGCGGCACGCCGGTTGACGAGAACGGCACCGGCCCGTTCCCGAACCATCGCTGAGGGGGCGGAAGCAAAATGAAACAGATCCCCTGCCCCCATTGCGGCAACCGCGCCCAGGCCGAATTCGTTTATGAACGCAGCGCGGATTCAGTCGTGCCACTTGATGCTGAGCCTGCAGTTGCAATTGCGGCGCTGTTCTCGCGCGCCAACCTGCGCGGCACCGAGGAAGAGCTGTGGCGTCATGCCCATGGTTGCGGGATGTGGCTGCTGATCCGCCGCGACCGGGTGAGCCATCATATCGAATGGGTCAAACCGATCGGCCCGGAGGCGCTGCCATGAACGCGCCGCTGATCAATTTCACCTTCGATGGCCGCGCCCTGACCGCAAAGCCCGGCCAGACACTCGCCGCCGCGCTGCTCGATCAAGGGATCAGGCTGGTCGGCCGCAGCTTCAAGTACCACCGGCCGCGCGGGATCCTGTCAGCCGGGATCGAGGAACCCAACGCGCTGGTAACCGTCGGCAGCGGCGGACGCGAGGAACCGAACACCCGCGCGACCGACCTCTACGTCTATGAAGGGCTGAACGCGCGCAGCCAGAACCGCTGGCCCAGCCTGTCAAGCGATGTGGGCGGCGTGCTCTCGCTGGTGTCGAAGGCGCTGCCCGCTGGTTTCTACTACAAGACCTTTTTCGGACCGCCCAAGCTGTGGCTGTTCTATGAGCAATTCATCCGCCGCGCCGCCGGGCTTGGCCCTGCTCCGACCAAGGCCGATCCGGATCATTACGCCCAGCGCGCCGCCTTCTGCGATGTGCTGGTGGTGGGCAGCGGACCGGCTGGCCTGATCGCAGCGCGCGATGCGGTGCGCGCCGGCAAGAAGGTTTTCCTGGTTGAACAGGACGCCGAACTGGCCCCATCGCTGCTGCGTGATCCGGCCGAGATCGAAGGCAAACCCGGACGGACCTGGGCTGGAGAGATCGCCACGGCAGTCAGAACGTCCGGCGGGCGTGTGCTGACCCGCACCAGCGCCAGCGGGCTGTGGGACGATCAATTCGTCTGCCTGTCCGAAAAGCTGATCGAACCAGGCCAGATCCCGGCCAATGGCTTTTCGCAACGCTACTGGCATGTCCGCGCGGGTGAAGTAGTGTTGGCGACCGGCGCGATCGAGCGTCCGCTGACTTTCGCCAACAACGACCTGCCCGGCGTGATGCTGAGCCAGGCGGTGCGGACCTACGTTACCCGCTTTGGCGTGCTGCCGGGCAAGCGCGTCGTCGTCGCAACCACCAATGACGATGGTTACCTGACCGCACGGGCGCTCATGGCTGCGGGGGCTGAAGTGGTGGTGCTCGACAGTCGCCCCGCCCCGGCTGGCCACAGCAGCGGGGTCGAGGTTCACAACCTGGCCGCGCCGGTGATGGCCAGGGGCGGCAAGCGCGGGGTGAAGGCGCTGGTCGCGACAGTCGATGGAGCCGAGCGGAGTTTTGCCTGCGATCTGGTCGCCATGTCTGGCGGGTTCACTCCGGTGGTGCACCTCCACATGCAGGCAGGCGGCAAGCTGGACTGGGATCAGGCCGCGCAGGCTTTCGTTCCGGGTGAAACGCGCCAGAACGTCCGCACCGTGGGCCTCGCCGCCGAGCCGCAGCCGGCAGAGACGGTCGGCGCGGCGGGGAATCCCAAGGCGGCTTTCGTCGATTTCCAGAATGACGTGACCGTGTCCGATCTCGATCTGGCCTGGCGCGAAGGCTATCGCTCGGTCGAGCATCTCAAGCGCTACACCACGCTGGGCATGGCGACCGATCAGGGCAAGACCGGCAACATGGCCGCGCTTGACCGGATCGCGCGGCGCGAGGGGATCACCATTCCCGAAGCCGGCCTGACCACTTTCCGCCCGCCCTTCACGCCGGTTTCGATGGGTGCGCTGGCCGGGCTGGCGACGGGCGAGCACGCCCAGCCCACCCGGCATCCCGCGCTTTATGACCTGCACGCCGCCAGGAACCCGATCTGGCTCAACGCCGGGTACTGGAAACGCCCACGCGCCTATCCGCAGGGCGCCGAAACGCTCGCCCAGGCGGGGCTGCGCGAAGCACGGACAGTGCGCACTGCGGTGGGCATGTGCGACGTATCGACGCTCGCCAAGTTCGAGGTTCAGGGGCCGGACGCGGTGCAATTCCTTGAGCGCGTCTGCCAGACCACGGTGGGCAAGCTGGCGCTGGGGCGTGGGCGCTACACCTTCATGGCGCGTGAGGACGGGCTGGTGTTCGACGATGGCACCGTATGGCGACTGGGTGATCAGCGCTATCTCCTCACCAGCTCAACCGGCGGGGCAAGCCGCATGGCGACCTGGCTGTCTTATGTGCGGGGTCACCTCTGCGCCGACCTGAAGGTCTCGGTCACCTGCGTGCAGGAACACTATGCCGCGATCGCGGTCGCCGGGCCGAAGTCGGCGCAGGTCATGGCCGCGCTGACCCGAAGTGAGGCGCCGCGCCATATGTCGGTGGTGGAAAGCACCATCGCCGGAGCGCCGGTGCTGCTGATGGCCGCGAGCTTTTCAGGCGAGCGCGCCTTCGAAGTCCACTTCGACGCCAGCCAGGCCGAAGCGGTCTGGCAGGCGATCGAGGCCGAGGTGCTGGCTACGGGCGGCACGCTCTACGGGATCGAGGCGATGGAGCTGTTGCGGATCGAAAAGGGCCACCTGGTGGTCGGCCCCGATATCGACGGGCGGCTGACCGCCGAAGAGCTGGGCCTTGGCAGGATGGTCAACAAGGCCGGCGGCTGGATCGGTCAGTCATGCCTGTCGCGGCCCGACTTTGCCGACAAGCAGCGCAAGCAGCTGATCGGGCTGGAAGCGATCGACGGCAAGGCGATCCCCGAAGGCTCGATGCTGGTCCGCTTCGTCGGCGCCGAGGCCGAAGGGCACGTAACGGCCTCGGGCTTGCGTGTGCTCGAAGGTGGGTCGATCGCGCTGGCGCATCTCAAGGGCGGGCAGGCCCGCCACGGTGAGGAGATCTATGCCCACTCCCCCACCCGCCGCCAGACGGTGAAGGTCCGCGTCACCTCGCCGCATTTCTATGATCCCGCCGGAGAGCGCTATCGTGACTGAGGTCAGCATTGTCGAACTGGGCCGCGGCGCGCTCCACCAGCTTGAGCTGTGGGGCGATCCCGCACCCACGGCCACGCGGATCGCGAAGGCGCTGGGCCATGCCCTGCCCCCGGCCGGACGCGCAGAGGGCGATGTGCTGCGCCTGTCGCCCACCAGCTGGCTCGTAAGCGGTGACATGGCGACACTGGCCAAGGCATTGGGCGATGGCGGCTCGCTCACCCCGGTCGGCGGCGGTCTGGTCCAGATCCGCCTGTCAGGCCCCGGCTGGCGCAGCCTGCTGATGGAAGGCAGCCTGTTCGACGCCGAAAGTGCGGACTTCGCTGCCGACTGCGTGGCGACCGTGCTGATCGATCACGTCACGGTCACGCTGCGGGTCGAAAGCGAGGCGAGCTGCCTGGCCTACGTCCCCGCCAGCCTGGCGGATGATCTGCTGCGCTTCTGGCAGATCAGCGCAGGTGGCTTGCCGCTGTAGTCAGCGCCGTCCACAGATAGGGCGCGAAACTGCGCCAGACATCGACCGACCAGCGCGTTTCGCTCTCACGGATCAGGACGATCTCGACCGTTTCGAAGATCGTGCGGGTGGCATAGCCGACCGGAAACTTTGACAGGTCGCGCGGGCAGCCGGCCGACAGCGCATCAATTGCGCGGTCGCCGTCCAGCACCAGCGTGACGGCGCGCTCGGAAATATCGACCACGCTCAGCGGCAGCCCCTCGCCCAGCGGGATGCTCGCTCCCTCGGGCAGGCGCAGCAGCCATTCGTCTGGGCCAAGGCAGGCCATGCCGCCCAGCGTTTCGCCGATTGTGCCCGGCACCTTGTGCCCGATCGCCTTGGCCAGCGCCTTGGGATCACGCGCGCGCAGCGACCAGCGAGCCAGCGGCGCGCCCAGTGCAATCGAGACGCCCGGGAATTCAGCAGCTTCGGCCGGAACCGGCGCGGTGCGGACAGCGGCGTCAGCCATTGAGGCGGCTCCCTTCGGCATCATAGAACATCGGCTTCACCACCTTGGCGGTATGGGTCTTGCCCGAGGCAGAGGGAATGTGGAGCGTCTCGCCCATCCGATCAAACCCGCCCGCAACCAGCGCCATCGCGATCGAACGGCCCAGCGTCGCGCTCCAGTAGCTGGAAGTGACGTGGCCGATCATGGTCATCGGGATCGCCTGCTTCGGATCGGCAACGATCTGGGCGCCTTCGATCAGCACCTCATTCGGATCGTCGGTGAGCAAACCGACCAGCTGCTTGCGCCCGCTGGCCACGATATCGGGCCGCGCCAGCGAACGCTTGCCGACGAAATCGGGCTTCTTCTTGCCCACCGCCCAATCGAGCCCGGCGTCATAAGGCGTCACCGTGCCATCGGTATCCTGACCGACAATGATGAAGCCCTTTTCGGCGCGCAGCACGTGCATGGTTTCGGTGCCGTAAGGCGTGATCCCGTGCGCCTGCCCCGCTTCCCACACCTGCTTCCAGACGTGCAGACCATAGGCCGCCGGCACGTTGATTTCGAAGCCCAGCTCGCCGGTGAAGCTCACCCGGAACAGTCGGGTCGGCACGCCGCAGATCGTGCCTTCGCGCACCGCCATGTGCGGGAAGGCATCAGACGAAAGATCGATCCCTTCAACCAGCGGCGCGATCACTTCGCGGGTCTTGGGGCCCTGCAGCGCGATCACCGCATATTGCTCGGTGGTGCTGGTCAGCCAGACGTTCAGGTCGGGCCATTCGGTCTGGAGGTAATCCTCCATCATGTTGAGCACCCGGGCTGCGCCGCCGGTGGTGGTGGTCAGGTGGAACCGGTCCGGTGCCATCCGAGCCGAAACGCCATCGTCGGTGATGAACCCGTCCTCGCGCAGCAGCAGTCCATAGCGGCAGCGGCCCGGCTCAAGCTGCTTCCACGGGTTGGTGTACATGCGGTTGAGGAATTCGGCCGCATCAGGGCCGACCACTTCGATCTTGCCCAGGGTTGAGGCATCAAAGATCCCCACGCCTTCACGCACCGCCAGGCATTCGCGATTGACCGCCGCGTGCATGTCCTCGCCCGTCCTGGGGAAGTAGCGCGCACGGCGCCACTGCGCGACCGGTTCGAACACCGCGCCCTGCGCTTCGGCCCAGGAATCGATGGGAGACTTGCGGGTCGGCTGGAACAGCGCGTCCTTGGCATGGCCGGCCAGCGCCCCGAAAGTCTGCGGGGTATAAGGCGGGCGGAAAGTGGTCAGCCCGATCGCCTGGACCGGCCGGTCGAGCGCGGAAGAGGCCAATTGCAGCGCGTTGAGATTGCTGGTCTTGCCCTGATCGGTCGCCATCCCGTTGGTGGTATAGCGCTTGATATGCTCGACCGACTTCATCCCCTCGCGGATCGCCAGCGCAATATCCTTTGCAGTGACGTCGTTCTGGAAATCGACGAAAGCCTTGAGCAGCGCCGGATTCTTCGGCGTGGGCAGCTGACCGACGTGGACGCCCGAACCAAAGCTCCAGTTACCGCCGCAGGCGCCGACGCAGCGGACGTTCTCGTTGGCCTTGCCGGGCAGATAGGCGCCCCATTCTTCCGACCATTCCAGCTTGCCCAGCGAATGTGACCAGAGATGCACCGACGGCGTCCAGCCCCCGGCCATCAGCACGGCATCGCAGGCCAGCTTGTGCCGCCCGGAACCATCGGCGCGGGCGATCTCGATCCCGGTTACGGCAAGCCGCCCCGAAACCCCGATCACCGCGCTGCCCAGTTCAACCCGCAGGCCCAGTTCGGCGGCTTCAGCCAGCAGCGCGGGATCAACGCTTTCGCGCAGATCGACGATCACCGCCACGCCCACTCCGGCACGGGCCAGTGCGAACAGGTCTTTCCATCCGCTGTCATGCGTGGCCATCAGCGCGACCCTGCTGCCCACCGCCACGCCAAAACGATGGAGATAGGTCCGCGCGGCCCCGGCCAGCATCACGCCGGGCACATCGTTGCCTTCGAATACCAGCGGGCGTTCGATCGCACCCTGGGCCAGCACCACCTCACCCGCGCGGATCCGCCACAGCTTTTCGCGCGCCTGATGGCCCGGATCGGGCAAGTGATCGGTCAGCCGCTCAACCGCGCCGATGAAATTGTCATGATAGTACCCGAAGGCGGTGGTGCGCGGCAGCAGGGTGACGTTGGGTAGCCGGGCCAGATCCTTCAGGCTTTCGGCCAGCCAGCCCCACAGCGCCGGATCGGCCAGCGCGCCGCCGCCCAGTTCGTCCTGCTCATCGATCAGGAACACCTTCTTCTTCGACGCCGAGGCCGCCAGCGCCGCGTCGATCCCGGCCGGTCCTGCACCAACGATCAGGACGTCGCAGTGCGCATAGGTCGCATCATAGACATCGGGATCGGGATCGCTGGGGGCATCGCCCAGCCCCGCCATCCGCCGGATCGAAGGCTCATAGAGCTTTTCCCAGAACGAGCGCGGCCACATGAAGGTCTTGTTGTAGAAACCCGCCGGAAAGAACCGCCCGAGCCGATCGTTGATCGAGCCGAAATCGGTCTCAAGCGAAGGCCAGCGGTTCTGGCTGCGGGCGTCGAGGCCTTCGTGGATCTCGACCGCTGTCGCACGCAGGTTCGGCGTGAACCGCCCGCCCCCGCGATCGACCGAAACCAGCGCATTGGGCTCTTCCGCCCCGGCCCCCAGCAGCCCGCGCGGGCGGTGATACTTGAAGCTGCGGCCCATCAGCACCACGCCGTTGGCCAGCAGCGCCGAAGCCAGGCTGTCACCCGCTTTGCCCTGGTAAGGCTTGCCATCGAACGTGAAGTTGACCGTTGCCGCACCGTTCAGACGGCAGGCATTGGCAATCCTGTGCGCGCTCATTTGCGGGGTTCTCCCGCCTTGTAGGTCAGTTCGAACTTGTCGGTCACCGTATCGCGCACCGCGTTGAAGAAGCGCCCGCAGCCGTGGACATGGCGCCAGCGTTCGTTGTGACGGCCCCTCGGATTGGCGCGGATGAACAGGTATTTCTCCCATTCCGCATCGGACAGTGCCGAAGGATCAGCCGGACGCGCGATATGCGCTTCACCGGCATAGGCGAATTCCAGCTCGGGCCGGATATCGTCGCAATAGGGGCAATGGATCAGGATCATATCAGTGTGCCACCGCTGCTGCTGCCGCTTCGTCAATCAGCCGGCCGTTGCGGAACCGGTCGAGATTGTAGGGCGCGTTGATCCAGTGCGGTTCGTCCTTGGCCATGGTGTAGGCCAAGAGGTCTCCCGCGCCAGGGGTCGCCTTAAACCCGCCCGTGCCCCACCCGCAATTGACGTAGAGCCCTTTGACCGGAGTCTTGCCCAGGATCGGCGAGCGATCAGGAGTGACATCGACGATCCCGCCCCAGTTGCGCAGCATCCGCATCCGGCGGAACATCGGAAAGATTTCGCAGATCGCCGCCACTGTATGCTCGACAATGTGGAGCGCGCCGCGCTGCGAATAGGAGACGTACTGATCGGTCCCCGCGCCGATCACCAGCTCACCCTTGTCGGACTGGCTGATATAGGCGTGGACGGTGTTCGACATCACCACGCAGGGGAACACCGGCTTGACCGGTTCCGAAACCAGCGCTTGCAGCGGATAGCTTTCCAGCGGGAATTCAAGGCCTGCCATCTGCATGATAACCGATGTGTTGCCGGCCGCCGAAACGCCGACCTTCTTCGATTTGATGAAGCCGCGTTCGGTCTCCACCCCTTCGATTGCGCCATCGGCCCCGCGGCGGATTCCGGTGACCGCGCAGTTCTGGATGATATCGACACCCAGTGCGGCTGCCGCCCGGGCATAGCCCCAGGCGACGCTATCGTGCCGCGCGGTGCCGCCACGGCGTTGCAGCGCAGCGCCCATGATCGGGTAGCGCGCATTGGGATTGAGATCGAGCGGCGGACAGTATTCCTTCGCCTCTTCGGGCGTCAGCCATTCGTTGTCGACACCGTTCAGGCGGTTGGCGTGGATGTGGCGCTGGAAGCTCTGCACATCGTGGACATTGTGCGCGAGCATCATCACCCCGCGCTTGGAATACATGACGTTGAAGTTCAGCTCCTGGCTGAGACCGTCCCACAGCTTGACCGCGTGATCATAAAGATGCGCGCTTTCATCGTAGAGATAGTTCGAGCGCACGATTGTGGTGTTACGGCCGGTATTGCCGCCGCCCAGCCAGCCCTTTTCGATCACCGCGACATTGGTGATCCCGTACTTCTTGGCGAGGTAATAGGCGGCACCCAGGCCGTGCCCGCCAGCGCCGACAATGATCGCATCATATTCGGCCTTGGGTTGGGCATCGGGCCACAGTTCGGGCCAGGACTGGTGTCCGCCCAGCGCCTTGGCGAACAGGCTGAACGCGGAAAAGCGGGTCATGCCCGGCTCCTTGCATCGGGGGAATAGATCACCAGCGAAAGCGAACCCGCTTCGCAGGTGGTGAGGTGCGGTGCGCCGGGGGCGCGGACGATGAAATCGCCGGGGCCATAGCTGGCCTCGGCATCGCTGAACTGGCCTTCAAGGACATAGATCTGCTCGATCTCACCGTGGCTGTGCAGCGCCGAGTTGGCGCCCGGATCGCTCTTCATCAGCCAGGTGCGCACGCCGGCATCGGCGTCCTCGACCAGCGGCTTGACCCAGAAGCCGGGCGTGTCGCTGGGGCGCCAGTCACCACCGCCGCGCAACACGGCAGAGCCGGTAACCGGCACCTTCAGCACATCCCCGCCAAGGGCCTCGAACATCGCGTCAGGCCCGCAGCGCGTTGTTTTCAGGATCGAACGGGCTGTCGGGGATCACCACCGCCTTGTGGCGATTGCCCAGGATCGAGATTTCCAGCTCGGTGCCCGGGGTGGCCAGATCGGGGCGAACCATCGCCAGCGCGAGGCTCTTGCCCACGCGCCAACCATAGCCGCCCGATGTGGCGCGGCCGACCAGTTCGTCGCCCTGATAGATCGCCTCGCTGCCGCGCGCATCGGCGTCGGTCACACCCAGCACTTCCATGGTGACCAGCTGGTTCGGCAAACCGGCGTCCTTGCCGGCCAGCAACGCATCCTTGCCGTGGAAGCCCGGCTTCTTCAGGCTGATGAACCGATCCAGCCCGCTTTCGTAGGCATTGTATTCGATCGACAGTTCGCGCGGGATCAGCTTGTAGCTCTTTTCCAGCGCCATCAGCGTCATCGCCCGGATCCCGAACGGCTTGATGTCGAATTCGGCACCGGCCTCCATGATCTTGTCGAAGATGTAGTTCTGCATCTCGATCGGATGGTGGATTTCCCAGCCAAGCTCACCGATGAAGTTGACCCGCAGTGCATCGACCGGAGCCGCACCGATGGAGATCCGCTGGCCGGTAAGCCAGGGGAATGCCTCGTTCGAAAGGTCAGCGCGGGTCAGCTTCTTCAGCACATCACGGCTGCGCGGCCCGGCCAGCACCAGCACGCCCATCGACGTGGTCAGGCGTTCAAACGTGACCGAACCGTCGGTGGGCAGCGCCTTCTTTAGGTAGTCCTGGTCGTGGCGTTCATAGGCGCCCGCCGAGACGAGGTAGTATTCCTGCGGCGCGGTCTTGTAGACGGTGAATTCGGCCCGCACCCCGCCGTTCTTGGTCAGCAGGTATGACAGCGTCACCCGGCCCATCTTCTTGGGCACGGCATTGGTCAGCAGGCCATCAAGCCAGGCTTCGGCGCCCGGGCCGCTGATCCGGCACTTGGCGAAAGCGCTCATGTCCTGCAGGCCGACCTTTTCGGTGACATGGCGGCATTCGTTGCCGACATGCTCGAAATAGTTTGAACGGCGGAACGACCACTTTTCGCGGATCGGCTGGCCTTCGACATCGGGATGGTTGTGGTTGAGCAGCACATCCGGCCGGTCGAGGTCGGCATCGCTCAGTTCATAGCCCTTGGGCGCGAACCAGTTGGGGCGTTCCCATCCGAAGACCGAGCCGAACACCGCGCCCAGGTCCTTCATCCGCGAATAGCACGGGGTCTGGCGCAGCGGGCGCGCGCCTTCGCGCTCTTCATCCGGATAGTGGACGGTGAAGACCTTGGCGTAGGCTTCCTCGTTCTTCTCGATCAGGTAGCCTTCACCGGCATAGTCACCGAAGCGGCGCGGATCGACGCCCATCATGTCGATGCTGGGTTCGCCCTCGACAATCCAGTGCGCCAGCTGCCAGCCAGCCCCGCCCGCGGCGGTGATGCCGAACGAGTGACCTTCGTTGAGCCAGAAGTTCTTGCGATCCCAGGCCGGGCCGACGATCGGCGAGCCATCGGGGGTATAGGCAATCGCGCCGTTGTAAACCTTCTTGACGCCCACTTCGCCAAAGGCCGGAACGCGGGCGATCGCGGTCTCGATATAGGGCATCAAGCGATCAAGCGCGTCGGGGAACAGTTCGTATTCGCTGTTCGCCGCCGGGCCATCGACGTAGCACGCCGGCGCACCGATTTCATAGGGACCCAGCAGCAGGCCGCCGGCTTCCTCGCGCATGTACCACGAGCTGTCGCTTTCACGCAGCACGCCCATTTCGGGCAGGCCCTTGGCGCGGCGTTCCATGATCAGCGGGTGCTGATCGGTCACGATGTACTGGTGCTCGACCGGCACCACCGGAATGTCGAGCCCGACCATGCGCCCGGTCTGGCGCGCGAAGTTGCCGCTGGCCGAAACCACGTGTTCGCAGGTGATATCGCCCTGATCGGTGTGAACCACCCATTCGCCGTTCGGCTTCTGGGTAATCCCGGTAACGGTGGTGTTGCGCTGGATCGTCGCGCCACGCTGACGCGCGCCCTTGGCGAGTGCCTGGGTCAGGTCGGCGGGCTGGATATAGCCATCGGCGGGATGCTGGATCGCACCGATGATCCCGTCGACGTTGCACAGCGGCCAGACTTCCTCGACCTGTTCTGGGGTGAGGAAGTTGACTTCAACCCCGATCGTCTTGGCGACGCCGGCATAGTACTTGTACTCGTCGAACCGGTCCTGGGTGCGGGCCAGGCGGATGTTGGTGACGTTGGAGAAGCCGACGTTGAGTTCGGTCTCAGCCTCAAGGCTGGGATAGAGATCGACCGAGTACTGGTGCAGCTTGCCGACCGAATAGCTGAGATTGAACAGCGGCAGCAGACCCGCCGCGTGCCAGGTGCTGCCGCTGGTCAGCTCCTTGCGCTCGATCAGCACGCAGTCGCTCCAGCCCATCTTCGCGAGGTGGTAGAGCGTGCTTACCCCCACCACGCCGCCGCCGATCACCACTACCCTTGCCGTCGATTTCATTGCCGAATTCCGCCCATTGTGTTCCGTAACCGCCCCATGCCAGCGGCAAGGCCAGGCGACAACATTAGCGAGCGTTATGGCACATTCTAATGGTTTGGATTAGCCCCCCGAAGCGGCGGAATCGACAGTCAAAACGATCTTCCCAACGTGGCGCTTTTCCAGGAAAATCCGCTGCGCCGCCTCGATCCGTTCAAGCGGGAATGTCGCGCAGACCAGCGGTTTTACCTCACCGCGTTCGATATAGCCGACCAGGTTGGGAAACACTTCAGGATCGAGTACGGTGCAGCCGTAGAGCGTCAGGTCCTTGAGGTAGAGCGTTCGCAGATCCAGCTCGACCATCGGCCCGGCAATCGCCCCGGCGGTGGCATAGCGCCCGCCCGGTCGCAGCGCATTGAGCAGGCCGCCAAAGCCGCTGCCGCCAACCACGTCGATCACCGCGTCGAACTGGTCCTTGTCGAGCGGTGCATGGCGATCGAGCACCTCGTCGGCCCCAAGATCCGAGATCGCGCGCTGCTTGGAACTGCCGGCCAGCGCGGTGACAAATGCCCCACGCCGCCGCACCAGCTGGACCGCTGCCGATCCCACCCCACCCGACGCGCCGGTCACCAGCACCCGCTCCCCATGTGAAATCCGGGCGCGGTTGATCATGTTCTCTGCCGCCGACCACGAACACGGAAACGCGGCCAGTTCGGCATCGCTCAGCGCGGTCTCAATTCGATGGGCATGCGCTGCGGGGACCAGCGCATATTCGGCAAAGGCCCCGTCGCATTCCGAACCGAAATAGCGCACGCCGCCAGCGGCATCGCGGAACACCGGTTCCACCAGCACCCGCTGGCCGATCCGCGCGGGATCTACCTCTGGCCCGGCGGCCACGATCCGTCCGGCGGCATCAGCGCCCTGGATCCGCGGAAAGCTGAACGGCGCGCCGCTCCAGCCGTCGTCGAGCGCTTCGGCAAAGCCCTCAGCCCCGCCTGCGCTGGTCGATCCCTCCACCGTCTTGGAATACCACCCGATCCGGGTGTTGATATCGGTGTTGTTGACACCCGCCGCGCCGACCCGCACCAGTACCTCGCCCGGTCCCGGCTGCGGCACGGGCACATCGCCGCGGTATTCCAGCCTGTCAAACCCGCCAAACCCGGTGAGCACCATCGCGCGCATCGTTTCGGGCAGATCGGTCATCAGCAGCGGATCCTTGCATTGGCGGGATCGTACATCGGCCTGAGCGATGCCCTGGCCGGATAGCGTACCCCCGCAACTTCGATTTCGTAATCGTCCTCACCGATCGGCCCAACCACGCCGCCATCAGGCGCGGTCACATAGCCCAGCCCGCCAGCACCGCCCAGCGTGTGGCAATACATGCCCGAGCGGATGTAGCCGGCAATCCGGTCACCCTGCCAGATCGGCTCGTTGTGGTAGAGCATCGGCGCGGGATCGCTGAGCAGGAACTGGACCAGCTTCTGCCTCACGCCCTCGGCCTTCTGCCTCAGCAGCGCCTCCTGACCGATGAACCCGCCCGGCTTGTCGAGCTTGACCGCAAAGCCCAGGCCGGCCTCCAGCGGGGTATCCTCGTCGGTCACATCGTGGCCCCAGTGACGGTAGGCCTTTTCCATCCGCATCGCGTTGAGTGCATGATAGCCGCAATGCTTTAGCCCGAACGCCTCGCCCGCCGCGACAATTGCGTCATAGACCCCGGCCATGAACTCGCTGGGCACGTACAGCTCCCAGCCCAGCTCACCAACAAAGGTGATCCGGCTGGCCCGGACGATCCCATAGCCCAGCTCGATTTCTCGGCTGGTTGCGAAAGGGAACTGTTCGTTCGACAGGTCATCGGGCGTCAGGCTTTGCAGAAGGCTGCGTGAATTGGGTCCCATGATCGAAAGCACACCCATGCCCGAACCGACATCGGTCAGCACCGCATGGGCATCGGCCGGGATATGGTTCTTGAGCCAGGCGAAGTCCTTGGTCTGGGTCTCGGCCCCGCCGACGATCAGGTAGGCGTCTTTTGCCAAGCGGGTGACGGTGAGATCGGCCTCGATCCCGCCGTGGTCATTGAGCCATTGGGTATAGACCATCCGCCCCGGCTCGACATCGACTTCGTTGGCGCAGACCCGGTTCAGCACCGCGCAGGCATCGCGGCCTTCGAGGCGGAACTTCGCAAAGCTTGACTGGTCGAAGATCCCCACCGCCTCGCGCACCGCCTTGCATTCAGCGGCAGTGTTCTCAAACCAGTTCTGCCGGCCATAGGAGTATTCGTACTTCGGTGCGCTGCCCGGCTCGCCGTACCAGTTGGCGCGTTCCCAGCCGAAAGCCTCGCCAAAGCAGGCACCCTGCGCGGCCAGCCGATCGTGGATCACCGATTTGCGCACGCCGCGCGCGGTTTCGTACTGCTTGAAGGGATAGTGGGTCGCATAAAGCAGCCCCAGGCTTTCGCTCACCCGCTCAGCCAGATACTTGCGGTTGATCTGGAACGGCATGTTGCGGCGCACGTCGACCGTCCACAGGTCGGCCGGCGGCTTCCCGTCGCGGATCCATTCGGCCATTACCTTGCCGACCCCGCCAGCCGATTGCAGCCCGATCGAATTGAGCCCGGCGGCAACGAAGCAGCCCTTGAGCTCGGGCGCTTCGCCGATGTGATAGCGCACATCGGGAGTGAAGCTTTCCGGCCCGCAGAAGAACTTCTGGATCCCGGCGTTCTCCAGCGCGGGCACGCGCTTCATCGCGTCCATCAGCAGCGGTTCGAAGTGTTCGAAGCTGCCGGCGATCTCGTCAAAGCAGAAGTCCTCGCTGATGCCCTCCATCCCCCAGGGCCGGGCATTGGGTTCGAAGGCACCGACCAGCAGCTTGCCGGCATCGTACTTGTAATATCCGCAGTGGTCGTAATCGCGCAGCACCGGCAGGCTGGGATCGATCCCGGCCACGCCTTCGAACATCACATAATAATGTTCGCAGGCGTGCAGTGGCACGGCAACGCCGATGCTCGCGCCCAGATCTCGGGTCCACATTCCGCCCGCCAGTACCACATAATCGGCATCGATCGATCCGTGTTCGGTATCGACCCCGATGATCCGTGTTCCATCGTGGCGAATACGGGTGACCTTGCAATTCTCGACGATCCTTGCCCCGCCCGCACGCGCGCCCTTTGCCAGTGCCTGGGTGATATCGACCGCGTTGGCATAGCCGTCTGACGGGATATGGATCCCGCCAACCAGATCGCCTACCTCAAGGATCGGGGCCATCGCCTTGATCTCATCAGGGGTGACCACGTTGACTGGCAGGTCGAACACCTTGGCCATCGAGGCGCTGCGCTTCAGTTCTTCGAACCGCTCGTGGTTGGTCGCCATCGAGATTGAGCCGCATTGGCGATAGCCGGTCGCCTGCCCGGTCTCGGCCTCCAGCCCGCGGTAAAGCTCGCCGGTATACTTGGCGAGCTTGGTCATGTTGATCGAGGTGCGCAGCTGGCCAACCAGCCCGGCTGCGTGCCAGGTGGTGCCGCAGGTCAGCTGCTTGCGTTCGCACAGCACAACGTCCTGCCAGCCGATCTTGGTCAGGTGATAGGCAATCGAGGTGCCGATCACCCCGCCGCCAACGATCACCACGCGGGCGCGCTTGGGAAGGTCCACGCTCATCGGTTCAGGCCTTCTGCTCGGAATTGCTGGGATCATAGGCCGGCTCGGCCAGCACAACGGCCTTGCGGCGCTCGCCCTGCAATTCGATCTCGAAGGTCGAACCGGGCTCGGCATGTTCGACCGGCACGCAGGCGAAGAACAGGCTCTTGCCTACCCGGTGGCCATAGCCGCCCGAGGTGACGAGGCCGATGCACTCATCGCCGACCAGGCATGGCTCGGTCCCGCGCGGATCGACATTGGCGGCATCGACTTCGCCGTAGACGATCTTGAAGCGCACCGGCGCGTCGAGCGTGGCCTGCCTGCCGGTAAAGGCGTCCTTCTTGAACTGGATGAAGCGTGGCATGTCGGCCTCGATCATGGTCAGTTCATTGGTCAGCTCGCTACCCCAGGCCTTGTAGCCCTTCTCCATTCGCATCGCGTTCGATGCGTAGAGGCCATAATCGACAATCCCGTGCGCTTCGCCCGCCGCCCAGATCGCGTCATAGACCGCTTCCAGATCGTCCATCGCCGGGTGCAGTTCCCAGCCCAGCTCACCAGCATAGGACACGCGCAGCGCCCGCACCGGGCGGCCCGCAATCGTGATTTCCTGCCCGCTCAGCCAGCGGAAACCTTCGTTCGAAAGATCGGCATCGGTCACGGCCGATAGCACGTCGCGGCTCTTGGGGCCGTTCATCACCAGCACGCCGCGATCCATCGTAGTGTTTTGCAGTTCCACCTGCTCGCCGGGCAGCCGGTGCTGCACCAGCCAGTCCCAGTCGCGCTGTTCGGCTGCGGCGGCTGACAGGCAATAGAAGTGATCGTCGGCCAGCCTCGTCACGGTCATTTCGCCCTGGATGCGCCCGCCTTCGGACAGCATGTGGACCAGCGCGATCCCGCCCTGCTTCACCGGCATGCGATTGGCGCACAGCCGGTTCAGATAGCTCTCCGCATCAGGGCCTTTCACCTCGTACTTGGCAAAGCCCGAGAGGTCGAGCACCCCTACCCCCTCGGCGACGGCCCGGCACTCTGCGGCCACGACGTCAAACACGTTCGTGCGGTGATAGCCGCCCTCTTCCTCGCGCCCGTCAAGGCTGAACCACTTGGGCCGTTCCCAGCCATAGGTTGCGCCATAGACCGCGCCTTTGGCCTTGAGCTTGTCGTACAGCGGGCTAACTTTCTTGGGCCGCCCATCGGGCTCTTCCTCGCCCGGCAGGCGGGTGGTGAAGGTCATCCGGTAGTCAAGGAACACCATGTCGCGGCTGTACTGTTCGTCGGCATAGGGGCCGTACCGGCGCGGATCGAATTCGGCCATGTTGATCTCGGCATCGCCGTGAACCATCCATTGCGCCAGGTACTTGCCCGCGCCGCCGCCCTGCGCGATCCCGAAGCTGGTGCCGCAGCAGTGCCAGAAATTGCTGAGGCCGGCCGCGGGGCCCAGCAATGGCCCGCCATCGGGGGTATGCGGGATCGCGCCATTGACCACGCGGCGGATGCCGACCTCGCCAAACACCGGGATCCGCTCAATCGCGCGTTCCAGCCACTTGGAAATCCGGTCCAGATCGTCGGGGAACAGTTCGCTGGTCGAATGCCATTCGGGATGCCCGCCGCGCGGGGCCCAGGCCTCGGCCAGGTTGACGTTCTCGTAAACCCCAATCAGCCCGCTCTTCTGCTCTTGCCGCATATAGCCCGACATCCAGCTGTCGCGCATCACCGGCATCTCGTCCGATCGTTCCTGAAAGGCCGGGATCGGATCGGTGACCAGGTAATGGTGCTCCATATTGGTGACCGGGATGTCGATCCCGGCCATCTGTGCAACCTGCCGGGCATAGCAACCGGCGGCGTTGACCACCATTCCGGCGCGGATCGTGCCTTGCTCGGTCTCCACATCCCATTCGCCGCTGGGCAGCTGGGTCAGTGCGGTGACCCGGTTCTTGCGCACGATCGTCGCGCCCAGCTGCTTGCCGCCGATCGCCAAGGCATTGCAGATGCCCGAAGGGTCGGCGTGGCCGTCATCTGTAGTAAGAGCACCGGCCAGCACGCCTTCTGTGGTGACGAAGGGATTGATCCGGCGGATCTCGGCCGGATCGATCAGTTCCATGTCAAAGCCGACGACCTTGCTGAAGCCCTTGATGTAGCGCAGCCAGGCCAGCTCGCGCTCGTTGTTGGCGAAGCGAATTCCGCCGGATTTGTGCCAGCTGACATATTGCCCGGTCAGCCCTTCAAGCTGCGGGTAGAGCCAGTTCGAATAGGCGTGCATCTTGGCAAGGTTGAAGCTGCCGGTGATGTTCGGGCACTGCCCGGCGGCGTGCCAGGTGGAACCGCTGGTCAGCTCGTCCTTCTCGATCAGGACAATGTCGGTCCAGCCTTCCTGCGCCAGGTGGTAGAGCAGGCTTGCCCCCATGATCCCGCCGCCAATGATAACTACCCGTGCTTGCCCCTGCATCGAATGCGCCTCTCCCAAAATTGCTGCCAGCTTAGGGTGCCGGGTGCGGGCTCGACAAATGTGCAATTCCGAATGATCGGTGCAAAAAACTTACGGGTCCATGACCTGCAAGGCCTGTTACGCAATGCGGGAATCGCAACACAAAAAGGGAAGTTGGCATGCAGACGGCGGTGATCACGGGTGCGGCGCAGGGACTTGGGTTGGTCACCGCGCGGCTGTTTGCAGCCAATGGCTACCGCGTGGTGCTGACTGACGTTCAGCCGCTCGATCATGTGCTGGACCAGTTCGCCGGGCAGGACGCCAGCGCGCTGTCTGGCGATGTTTCCAGCGAAGCGTTCGTGAGCGAACTGGCCGCGCATCTCGCCGCTCTCGGCGGGGCTGACGTGCTGGTCAACAATGCCGGGATCAGCATGATCCAGCCTGCCGAGGAAACCACGCTGGAGCAGTGGAACCGGATGATGGCGATCAACCTGGCCGGGCCGTTCCTGCTGTGCCGCGAACTGGGCAAGCAGATGCTGGCCAAGGGCAGCGGGGCGATCGTCAACGTCGCCTCGGTTGCGGGGCTTGGCGGGGTGATCCACCGCAGCGCTTACAACACTTCCAAGCACGGCCTGATTGGCCTGACCCGGACGCTCGCCGCGGAATGGGGCGGACGCGGGGTGCGGGTCAATGCAGTCTGCCCCGGCTGGATCAAGACCGAGATGGATGTGAAGGACATGGGATCGGGCGCCTATACCGATAGCGATATCGTGAACCGGGTGCCGATGGCGCGCTTTGCCAGGCCCGAGGATGTTGCCGCCGCAATCCTGTTCCTGGCCCGCGACGGGCAGTTCGTGAACGGTGTCGCGCTGCCGGTTGATGGCGGCTGGGACGCCGATTCAAGCTGGGACGCGCTGCGGCTCAAGACTCGCTGAAGCGGCAATAATTTCGACCATTCGGCGCAAATTATTCAGTTGTTCTGGCGTCTGCCAGACGGCCTAGTCACCCTGCGAAAGTGGGGAGAATTCACGCATGAAGATCGGTTTCATCGGGCTTGGCAATGTCGGCGGCAAACTGGCCGGCAGCCTGATCCGTAACGGCCACGACGTGACGGTGCGCGATCTTGATCCGGCACTGATGGCCGAATTCACCGGACGCGGCGCCTCCTCCGCCGCCAGCCCGCGCGAGATCGGCGAAAAATGCGACGTCATCGTCACCTGCCTGCCCTCCCCGGCAGCCAGCGCCGCCGTGGCCGAAGGCGAGGATGGCTTTCTGCCTGTCATGCGCCCCGGCCAGGTCTGGATGGAAATGAGCACCACCGATTACGAGGAAGTGATCCGGCTGGGGGCGCTGGTGTCCGCAAAGGGCGCGCTGTTCATGGAATGCCCGGTTTCGGGCGGCTGTCACCGGGCTGACACCGGCAACATCTCGATCTTCGCTGGCGGCCCGCGCGAAGGGTTCGACAAGGTCCTCCCGCTGCTGAAATCGATGGGCCGGCGGATCCTTCATACCGGCGATCTGGGCACCGCATCAAAGCTCAAGGTGATGACCAACTACCTCTGCACCGTGCACCTGGTCGCGCTGGCCGAGGCACTGACCACCTGCAAGGCGGCGGGCCTCGACATGAACACCACCTATGAGGCGATCCGCATTTCGAGCGGCAACAGCTTCGTCCACGAAACCGAAAGCCAGGTGATCCTCAACGGCAGCCGCGACATCAACTTCACCATGGACCTGGTCAGCAAGGACATCGGCCTGTTCGATGAAATCGCGCAGGAGCACGGCGTCCCGGTCGAAATGTCGCCGCTGATTGTGCGGCTGTTCAAGGAAGCCCGCACCCAATACGGTGATCGCGAATTCTCGCCCAACATCATCCGACGCTATGAAGAGCCGCTGGGCCTGAAAGTGCTGGGCAGCGGCTTCCCCGACCAGATGGTCGATGATGAGCCTGAAGAGCCGGGTTACGAAGTGGTCCCGCGGCGGTGACTTCGCTGGCCGATTGGCGGGCGCGGGCCAAGGCGCTGCAGGTCGAGACCGGACTGATCATCGACGGCAAGGCCGTCCCTGCGCTGGACGGCGCAACGCATCCGGTCATCAACCCTGCCACCGGCGCGACAATTGCTGAAGCGGCCTGCGGCTCGGCTGCGGATATCGACCGCGCAGTAGCGGCCGCGAAGGCTGCCTGGGAAGATGGCCGCTGGCGGCACATGTACCCGCGCGAACGGATGGCGGTGATGCGCCGCTGGGCCGATCTGGTCGAAGCCCAGGCCGAGGAACTGGCGTTGCTCGAAACCCTGTCGATGGGCAAGCCGATCACCGATGCACTGACCATCGACCTGCCCGAAGTGGTGGTGACGATCCGCTATTTCGGTGAAGCGATCGACAAAATCGCCGGACTTTCGACGATCAGCGCGCACGATGCTGTCCACACCATCAGCCGCGAGCCGCTGGGCGTGGTTGGCGCGATCAGCCCGTGGAACTATCCACTGCTGATGGCCGCCTGGAAAGTCGCCCCGGCGCTGGCAGCGGGCAATTGCGTGGTGCTCAAGCCATCGGAGCTGGCCCCGCTCAGCTCGATCCGGCCGGCACAGCTTTTCCTTGAAGCGGGCGGACCGGCGGGCGTGTTCAACGTGGTGAACGGCACCGGGATCGAGGCGGGCAAGGCCCTCGCGCTCCACAACGATGTCGCCAAGATCAGCTTCACCGGATCAACCGCGGTGGGCAAGCAGTTGCTGGTCTACGCCGGGCAAAGCAACATGAAGCGGGTTTCGCTGGAAACCGGCGGCAAGAGCCCGCAGGTGTTCATGCCCGATCTGCC
Organism: Novosphingobium sp.; assembly: GCF_020852455.1. Taxonomy (GTDB): domain Bacteria; phylum Pseudomonadota; class Alphaproteobacteria; order Sphingomonadales; family Sphingomonadaceae; genus Novosphingobium. The sequence goes on along the minus strand of NZ_JADZAT010000001.1, from coordinate 57,573 downwards.
CGATCTGGACCGCGCCGCAGAATATGCCGTGCGCGGGATCTTCGACAATGCCGGTCAGGTCTGCAACGCTGGTTCGCGCTTGCTGGTCCATGCGGCGATCCGCGATCAATTCATCGCTGCCTTCACTCGCAAGGCGCAGGAGCTCTATAACCCCGGCGACCCGCTCGATCCGGCGACCACACTGGGCCCGCTGGTGTCCAGCGCACAGCAGGGCAAGGTGCTGGGCTGGATCGAAAGCGGCAAGGCCGAAGGCGCCGCTGTCGCACTGGGTGGCGGTGCCGATCCGTCGCGCCCCGATGGCGCCTATGTGCTGCCGACGCTGTTCACCGGCGTAACCGCGCAAATGGCCATCGGCCGCGAGGAGATCTTCGGACCGGTCGCCGCCATGCTGACCTTCTCAAGCGAGGAAGAGGCAATCCGGCTGGCCAACGACAGCATCTATGGCCTGGCCGCTTCGGTCTGGACCAGCGACCTTGCCACGGCGCACCGCATGGTCAAGGCGATCGAGGCCGGCGTGGTCTGGGTCAACTGCTTCGGCGATGGCGACATGACCCAGCCGTTCGGCGGCTTCAAGCAATCGGGCAATACGCGCGACAAATCGCTGGAAAGCCTGGCCGGCTATATGCAGAGCAAGTCGAGCTGGATCAGCCTGGGCTAGCGTGATCCGCCACCCAGTCGATGAAGGTCTTCACGCGCACGTTGTCGCGCATGTCCCTGCGGCAGATCAGGCCCCATGATCCGGGGCAAACCTCGCGGTGCGGCACCGGCATCACCAGGCTGCCATCGGCCAGTTCGCCTTCGGCAAAGGGTCCGTTGATCAACGCCACACCGCGCCCGGCCAGCGCCATTTCCAGCGCCATCGCGCAGGTATCGACCATGATGCTGGGGATCTGCGGGGCGAATTCCAACCCGGCCGAGGCGAACCAGCCCTCCCAGTTCTGTTCTTCGGTGGTGATCGCGATCAGCGGCTTGGCCATCAGTTCGGCCACGGTCAGTTCGCCGCCATGCTCGGCCAGGAACTGCGGGCTGCAGACGGTGTAGAGCGTATAGTCGAACACCGGCTGCCAGTGGAACTGGGCGGGATCGGGCGGGCTTTCGCAATAGACCAGCCCGACATCGGCGTGCTTGTCGTCGAATTCCCACTCCACAGCGCAGGTCGCCAGGGTCAGCTTGACCTCGGGATGCTGCTCCATGAACTGGGGCACGCGCTTGGCCAGCCAGCGGATCGAGGCGGTGATATAGGTCTGGATCCGGAGCGGTTTGTCGAGCGCATGGCGCTGCGCCGCCTCCACCCCTTCAAGCAGCGATTCAAACGCGCTGCGGACATAGGGGTAAAGCACGCGCCCTTCCTCGGTCGAAACGATGTGGCGGCCTTCCTGGGCAAACAGGGCGATCCCCAGCGCTTCTTCGATCAGTTGAACCTGGTGGCTGACCGCCGGGTGGGTCAGGCACAATTCCTCGGCCGCGTCGCGGATCGACTGGTGCCGAGTTGCTGCCTCAAACCCGCGAAGCGCCTTGAGCGGCGGTAACCGCCTGAGATCGATCTTCCCTGCCATCGCTCACCCATTGGTCCATTTTTTTGATGGATAGCACGGAATCGCTGCATCGGTAAGATTTCTTTGGGTTAGCGCCAGTCTTCGATCACCATCGCAGCACCCTTTTCGGCGACCATCACAGTCGGCGCATTGGTGTTGCCGGACGTGATCGTCGGGAAGACTGAGGCATCGATCACTCGCAGGCCTTCAGTCCCATGGACGCGCAGGCGTGCATCGACCACTGCGGAGGCGGGATCCGGACCCATGATGCAAGTGCAGGTCGGGTGATAGACCGTGTCAGCGCGCTTGCGGAAATCTTCCATTTGGGCCGCTTCACCCTCCACGCCCGGACCAGGGATGATTTCCTCGGTGATGATGTCGGCCAAGGGCGCCGTGCCGGCAATCTGGCGCAGCAACCGGTTGCCGGCCTTGACCTCGGCCAGGTCGTGTTCGGTCGCAAGATAGTTCGGACGGATCAACGGGTGCGCGGCAGGATCGGCGGACGCCAACTCAAGTTCGCCGCGGCTGGTCGGTCGGCAAGCGTTGAACGAGAGCAGGAATGCGGAGAACGGATCGGGGTTGAGCAACTTGCGCTCAGACAGTGGGGTGTTGGTATAGCTCACCGGGCTGAAATAGAGTTGCAGGTTGACGTGCTCCTGCCCCGGATCGCTGCGCACGAATCCACCGCTCTGATTGACGCTGAGTGACAACGGTCCGCCCCGGTCGAACAAGTAGCGCAGGCCCGCCATGGCCTTGCCGATCAGCGGGTGCAGAACATCGTTCAAGGTCGGCGTGCGGGTCTTGTAGAAATAGGAAACCGCCAGATGATCCTGCAAATTGCGGCCCACCGCCGGTGCCGCCACCATGGGCTGGATGCCGTGCTTCTTCAACCGTTCGGGATCGCCGATCCCCGAGAGCATCAGCAACTGCGGCGAACTGATTGCTCCGCCGCTCAGGATCACCTCACGCCGTGCCTTGACCTGGCGCACTGTACCGCCAAGCGAGTACTCCACTCCGCAGGCTCGCTTGCCCTCGAACAGCACCCGCCGGACCAGCGCCTTGGTCTGCAGCTTCAGGTTGCTCCGCTTCAGCGCCGGATGGAGAAAGGCATTGGCAGTCGAAGCGCGCCAGCCGCCGCGGGTGTTGATCTGATAAATCCCGACGCCTTCGGGATGGCTGCCGTTGAAATCGCTGGTCACGGGAAAGCCCAGTTGCTCGGCGCTTTCGATGAAGCTGTGGCAGACCGGGTGGACGTGCGGGCTGATGTCGGTAACGTGCTGCGGCCCGCCGCGCCCGTGGTGGGCGCTGTGCCAGTCGAAATCCTCGCTCTTCTTGAAGTACGGCAGGACATCGTCCCAACCCCACCCCGGATTGCCCAGCGCCTTCCAGTCATCGAAATCGCGGGGCTGGCCGCGAACATAGACCATCGCATTGATCGATCCCGACCCGCCGACAACCTTGCCGCGCGGCCAATAACTGCGCCGTCCGCCCAGCGCTTCGACCGGTTCGGTATCGTACATCCAGTTGATGCGCTTGTTGAAGAAGGTCCGGCCATAGCCGATCGGCATCTGGATCCAGATCGACAGGTCGCTGCCGCCGGCCTCAAGCACCAGCACGCTGGCCTTGCCATCTTCGCTGAGCCGGCTGGCCAGCACGCAGCCCGCCGTTCCCGCGCCGACGATCACATAGTCGAACTCTTCCATCACCGGACCGGGTTTTGGGTCATCTCGAGGTGGAGCATGTCCCCGGTATAGGGATGGGCGCGCGCCACCTCTTCGTTGAGCTCGATCCCCAGACCCGGCGCGTTCGGCGGGATCACGTGGCCCTGTTCGAAGTGCATCGGCGTCTTGAGGATCTGGGCATGGAATCCGCTCCAGTCCTCGATGCTTTCCAGGATCAGGAAATTGGGCGAACAGGTGGCCAGCTGGACATTGGCCGCGCCGACCACCGGCCCGCAATAGAGGTGCGGCGCGATCTGGACGTGGCGCACTTCGGCCATTCCGGCGATCTTCTTGGCTTCAAGCAAGCCGCCGACCCGGCCCAGGTTCATCTGCAGGATCGCCGCCGCGCCGCAATCGAGCAGGCGGGCGAAATCGTACTTGGTGGTCAACCGCTCACCAGTCGCGATCGGGATCGATGTGGCGCGGGCGACCTTGGCCATTTCCTCTGGCGCGTCGGGCGGAACCGGTTCTTCCAGCCACAGCGGATCGTATTTCTCCAGCCGCTTGGCGAGCCGGATCGCGCCTGCGGCGGTCATCTGCCCATGGGTGCCGAACAGCAGGTCTGCCCTGCTGCCCACCGCTTCGCGCAGTGCCTTGCAGAACCGCTCGGACAGGTCGAGCGCTTCCAGGCTCAGCTGCCGCCCGTCGAAGGCCGAATAGGGTCCCGCCGGATCGAACTTCAGCGCGGTAAAGCCCATGTCGAGATAGAGCGCGGCGCGTTCGGCGGCCAGATCGGGGTCGTGATAGACGTCGCTCTGGTCGCCGGGGCGCGGGTAGATGTAGGTGTAGGACCGCAGCGCCTCGTGCACCTGCCCGCCCAGCAGCTTGTAAACCGGCTGCCCGGCTTCCTTGCCGACGATATCCCAGCAGGCCATTTCCAGCGCGCTCATCACCCCCATCAGGGTCAGGTCGGGATGCTGGGTAAAGCCGCTGGAATAGACCCGGCGCCACATCTTCTCGATGTCATGCGGGTCTTGCCCTTCCATGTAACGAGCAAAGACATCCTCGCACATCTGCGCCACCAGATGCGGCGAGAACGGCACGCAATAGGCTTCGCCAAGCCCGGTCGAGCCGTTGTCGGTGCTGAGCTTCACAAAGACGAAATAGCGCCCGCCGAAATGCGGCGGCGGATTGCCGACCACGAAGGTCTCGATTGCGGTGAGCTTCATGCCCCGTATCCGTTGATGACCTTGAGTTCGAGGAAGTCATGGAGACCCCATACCCCCCACTCACGCCCGTTGCCTGATTGCTTGAACCCGCCAAAGGGCGAGCAATAGTCCTGCCCCGCCCCGTTGAGATAGACCGAGCCCGCCCGGATCTGCCGCGCCACCCGCCGGGCCCGCGTCAGGTCCTGGCTCTGGATATAGGCGGCCAATCCATAGGGCGTATCGTTGGCGATCCGCACCGCTTCGCCTTCATCGGCAAAGGGAATCATCACCAGCACCGGCCCGAAAATCTCTTCGCGGGCGATGGTCATCTGATTGGTGACCCCGACGAAAATCGTCGGCTTGACGAAGTAGCCGCGATTGAAGCCATCGGCCCGCCCGGTGCCGCCGCAGACGAGCTCGGCCCCCTCGTCGATCCCGGCCTGGATCAGGCGCTGGATCTTGTCGAACTGGGCCTTGTTGACCACCGGGCCCAGATGCGCGCCGGGCTGCGCCGGATCGCCCAGCTTGACCGTTGCCGCCACTTCGCGCGCGGCGGCAACCGCGCGGTCGTAACCGCTGGCCTGAACCAGCATCCGCGTCGGCGCGTTGCATGACTGGCCGGTGTTGTTGAAGCAATGCCGCACCCCGCGCGCCACTGCCGCTTCCAACCCATCATCGTCGAAGACCAGATTGGGTGACTTGCCGCCCAGTTCCAACGCGACCCGCTTGACCGTTTCGGCCGCAGTCTTGCTGACCACGATCCCGGCAGCGGTGGAGCCGGTGAATGAGACCATATCGACTTCGGGATGCCCGGTCAGCGTCGGCCCCACCCCGGCGCCGGTGCCATGGACCAGGTTGAACACGCCCGCAGGGAAGCCCGCGTCATCCACGAATTCGGCGAACAGCTGCGCAGACAGCGGTGCCACTTCGCTGGGCTTGACCACCATGGTGCAACCCGCCGCCAGTGCCGGGCCGATCTTGGCCGCCAGCTGGTTGATCGGCCAGTTCCACGGCGTGATCAGCACGCAGACGCCAACCGCCTCATGGCTCAGCAGCGCGCCGCTGCCGATCGGGCGCTCCCATTCGAACTCCCGCGCGGCGCGCACGGTTTCCTTGAGGTGACCCGGTCCGCATTCGGCCTGCGAATTGTGCGACAGGTCGTGCGGCGCGCCCATTTCGGTAGTGATCGCGCGGACCATCTCGTCATAGCGCGCTTCGAACACCGCAATCAGCCGCTCGATCAGCGCCAGACGCACTTCGAGCGGGGTCGTGCTCCAATCGATGAACGCCGCCCGCGCGGCGCGCACTGCAGCATCAGCTTCGGCCGGGCCGCAGAGCGCGATGCGGGCGCAGACTTCCTCGGTGGCGGGATTGATCGCTGCATGAACGCCATTGGCGCCGCCGGGCACGGTCCAGCGCCCGGCGATATAGGACTTGAGCAGATCAGACATGCCCGATCGCCTTCTTCTGATCGTCAACCAGGTACTTCATGGCCGCAAAGTAGTGATAGGCAGCCCAGAAACCAGTCGGTGCCAGCACCAGCAAGGCCGAGCGCAACGATGCCGCAGTCGGCTCACCCCCACCCGCAAACCAGTCGCTCAGCAAGCCAACTCCCTGCGGGGCGACAATCAGGTTGAAGACATTGGCGATCAGCAGCGTGATCGCGATGAACATCGCGCGCATCCGCGGCGGTGCCAGATTCTGGCACAGCGCCATTGAAGGTCCGATGTAGAAGTAGATCGCCGGAATGAACAACCAGAGCATGGCAGTGGCCAGGCTGAGCGAACTGGTCCAGTAGGCCACGATTGAAGGAACCGTAGACAGCAGGGTGACCCCACCCAGCACCGTCACGATCTTGCGCGGATCGGTGTAGGATGGCTTGGCAAACAACCATGCAGTCAGCAATGACGCCGCGATGCCCATGACCAGATGGATCGGGCCAACAACCGCCCCGGCCTGCCCAACATCAAGATGATGGAAGCGTTGCAGGAAGGTGGGCGTGAACCACATCAATCCCCAACCCCACAACGCGGAAACCCCGCTGCCCATCATGACGTGGACCGCGCCCTTTTGCGACAACAGGTAGCGCATGGTTTCCAGCACGCCCGGCGCCACGTCCTTGGGTGCGGTATCATAGCGTCCGCGCGGCGGTTCCTTGATCGTGAACAGGATCAACAGGGCCAGGATCACGCCGGGAATACCCAGCACGTAGAAGGCCGAACGCCAGCCATGCTCACCGGCCACCGCCCCCGCCAGATCTGCCCCCAACCAGGCCCCGATCGGCGCGCCAAGTGCAAATATCGTCATTGCCATAGCCCTTCGATCAGCCGGGAAATAGTCCGAAATGATCGTGTTGCAGGCCGGAGTTCCCCCCGCCTCGCCGATCCCCACCCCGATCCGGGCCAGCAGCAGATGCGTGAAATTCTTGGCAAAGCCGCAGGCCGTGGTCATCGCAGACCAGACGATCATCGAAAAGGCCAGCAGGTTGCGGCGGTTATAGCGATCCGCGATCCACGACAGCGGAATACCCATCGTAACATAGAACAGTGCCAGTGAGACACCGGTCAGAAAGTTGATCCCGGCATCGGACAACTGCAATTCCAGCCGGATCGGTTCGAGCACGGTGGACATGACATAGCGATCGGCAATGTTGATGGTGTAGGCCAGCATCATCATGAACAGCACATACCAGCGCTGTGCCAGGCTTGGGCCGGTATCCTGTGCTATCGGCGCAGTCGTTGCCATGTGCATTCCTTTCAGGTGTTAGCCAGTTCCGGCCCCAGCACCGCGCGCAGCGGATCGAGGAATTCCGAAAACTTCTCCCATTGATCGACGCCACTTCTGAAGATCGGCTGTCGAACTTGTTCGCTGCTGGCGGTTCGCACCGCGCGCTCGGTCTCGTGGAAATTGAGGCAGGCCGCCTCGAACGGCAGTCCGCAGAAATCGAGCAGCCGGCGGACCTGGCCGTCAAGATCGGCGACGACCTCTTCATAGCGTACCCGCAGAACCTGGCCTGGCAGCACCTGGTCCCAATGGTCCATCAGCCGCACATAGTCGCTGTAATAGTGGCCTACTTCCTCAAGCCCGTAGGTAAAGTCCTGCCCTTCGGCGAACAGTTGCTTGAAGCCCGAGAAGCAGCACCCCATCGCCCCGCGCCGCGCGTCGATGATCCTGGCATTGGGCAGGATCAGCCGGATCAGCGCGATGTGCCGGAAATTGTTGGGCATCTTGTCGATGAAGTACGGCGTGCCGCGCTTTCGGTGGATCTGCGTATCGCGCAGGAATGCCTCGCCGAATTCGGTCAGTTGTTCGGCGGTAAGCTCAGTCAGGTTGCCCGGGTAATTGGCCTCTTCACCCACCCGGCGGCGGCCATCGATCCGGTGTGCCAGGCTCAGGATGTTCGGCAGTTCCAGCGTGCCTTCGACCTGGCTGTGCGAAGACAGGATCTGTTCCAGCAGGGTTGAGCCCGCGCGCGGCAGGCCCAGGATAAAGATCGGATCGGGCGCGGGGCAGCCGGCGCCCTTGAAGCGGTCGAACAGCTCTGCACCGCAATGCTGGTGTTGCCGTTCCAACTCGGCGGTAATCCGCCGCCAGTCATAGCGCAGTTCTTCGCGTTTCAGGCGGTTACCGCGATCATAATAGGCGAAGCTATCGGCAAAATCCTCGCGATCCTCCAGCGCCTTGCCCAGCGCGAAGCAGAGATGATAGCGGTCGGCGAGCCGGGTTCGTGGGTGATCCTCGAGCTCGCGCATCCGCTTGATTTCGCCAGCCTCGAACCGGTAGGTCTTGAGGTTGGCCAGGCTCCAATAGGCATCACCGAAATCGGGGCGCACATGATAGGCCTGCCGGTACGCGTCGATCGCCTCGGCTTGATTGCCGATCGTCTTCAGTGCGTGGCCAACCGACAGATGCAGGGTCGGGTTATCGGGCATGGTCGCAAGTTGCTTGCGATAGATTTCCAGGCCTTCCTCGAATTCACCGACCGCAATGGCCTGGTTGGCATAGAGCAGTTCGTACTGGCCATTGGCGGGCGCCTTGCCCAGCAGCGCCTTGGCCTGATCGAGAGCCTCGCCATATTTCTGGCGCTTGTGCAGCAAATTGACATAGTCGAACTGCGCATTGATGTTGCCGGGATCCAGCACCATGCAGCTTTCGAGCAGGAATTCGGCCTCTTCATAGGAATTGAAGTGCACGCCGATCTCGGCCAGCAGGCGCATCCCCTCGGGGTGGTGGCCGTGCTGTTGCAGGAAGGCCCGGCACAGGTTTTCGGCTTTCAGGATGCGGCGTTCCTGGATCAGGCTGATCACCGCCTGAAGCTCGCCCGGCAGGCTTTCCAGATAGGCACACTGGCTGCGCGCAAAGCCCGCCGCTTCATGCTGCCCCGCCCGCGCCTGCATTTCAGCGAGCATCCGCCAGCTGGCCAGCAGACCGACGTTATGTTCGACCGCTGCCTGATAAGCGGCCAGCGCCTCGGCATCGCGGCCCAAGGCGCGCAGGCAATGGCCGCGTTCCTGATAGGCCCGGCCATAGCCCGGATCGGCGTCGATGAGCCGGGCGATCGTAGCCAGCGCATCGACCGGACGCTTGGCATAACGCTGCACCGCGGCCAGCACATAAAGCGCTTCACGGTGATCGGATTTGAGGTTCAGGGCATCATTGCAACGTGCTTCGGCATCGCCCAGCGATCCGCGTTGCAGGGCCGCCTTGGCGGCTTCAACCAGCTTGTCGGCTTCACCGGCAAGATCGGGACTGGCAAGGCTGGCAGTGGTCTCGGTTGTCATGAAGTCAGTCTGGATGGAAACGCGGCATTGGCAATAGCAATGTACGCTCCCTGCGACTGGGGGCAGCGCTTTGCAGGCGCTGCCCCCGGCCGGACCCGAAGGCTCTGCCCCACCCCGCAACGGATGGGGCGACCCCTCATTACATCTTGTACGAAACGCGCATCCCGATGGTCCGCGGACGCATGGTGGTGATACGCTTTTCACCGTCGTTGGCGCTGATGAACAGCTCGGGCCGTTCATCACCGATATTCTCGGCATAGACCGTGACCGACCAGTTGTCCTTGCTGACCCCGATCGAGGCTTCGAAGGTGTTGTAGCCGGCCTGGGTGAACGACTGCTGCTGCAGCTGGATCGGATCGCCCGGATTGACCGTAACGCCGTTGATCACCGAAGTCTGGCCGCAGACCGCATAGGGCGAATTACAGCCGGTGTAGAGGATGTTGGTGTTGTCGACCACCGAAGAGATCGAGCTGCCAACATGGTGGAAGCCCACCTGAACGAACGGCTTGAGGCCGTTTTCGTTCTCCCACTCGTAACGGATGCGCATGTTGCCCTGGAACTTGGGGCTCAGCGCCAGCGGGCTGCCAACCGGCACCACGACCCCCTGGCTGCACAGCAGCTGGGCAATCGCGTTGTTGGTGCAGCCGGTCAGTTCGCTGTCGTTGTACGAGAAGCCCGCGCTCAGCGTCAGCCCGCGGCTGGGCCGCGCGGTGATGTCGCCTTCGATGCCCTGGATCTTGCCGTTGGCCAGGTTGCTGACAAAGGTCTGGTTCGAGATGTTCTGGTTGAACGCCGCGATCTGGATTTCCTTCCAGTCGATCTTGTAAGCGGCAAGATTGATCTGCAGCTTGCGATCGAACAGGCCCAGCTTGGCACCGATTTCGAAGTTCTTGACCTTGTCGGGTTCATAGGCCCGGTTGGTTGAGCAAGCCGCCGTATAGGTCGGATTTGCTGCAACACCGCCATTGCAGCCCTTGCGGTTGAAGCCGCCCGGACGGAAGCCTTCCGAGAAGGTGAAGTAGACCAGCGAGTCCGGGTTGAACTTGTAGGTCACGTTGCCCTTGAAGATCACGCCCGAATACTTCGCGGGGTTGATCCCGGCGAGGTTGTTCGACAGCACCGCGCTGGCATTCAGCGTTGACGGCGGAGTGACCAACGGGATGTAGTTACAGGTCGTCAGGCCCGAACCCGGATCCACACTGACGGTAGCGCAGTTGGCGCGCACCAGGCTGGTGAAGCTGGTGCTCGACCCGCCGTACATCCCCGCGCTTTCGCTGTAATAGCGGGCGCCGCCGGTGATGGTCAGCTTGTCGGGAATGACGTCATACGAAGCTTCGCCATAGATCGCGAACTGGCGGTCGCGGCGAAGGATGGTGTTGACGAACCCGGCCCCGGGCAGCGGCCCGACGTTGAGGACGTTGACCGACGGATGCGGCGCAAGGTCATAGATGAACCCGGCGTCGCGCAGGACGTAGTTCCACTGCGTGACGTCATAGATGCGGTTGACGTCATAAAACAGGCCCAGGGTTGCCCGCAGTGGCTTGTCGGCCGGAGTGGTAAGCCGCAGTTCCTGCGTCCAGCGGCGGTTCCGATCGTTGACCTTGTAGCTGTTGTTCGGTGCATAGCAGGTCTGGCCCTGCGCCGCCGAGGTGCCATAACCGGCGTAATAGACGCCGCGGTCGCAGTTATAATACGGCATGTACAGACCAATGTTGGCGTACCGCGCATAGTCAGACTGCTGGACCGAGTGGTGATCCTGATACGACGAGGTATAGATCAGGTCGAGCATGCCCAGACGCCCCTTGAGCGTCAGGGTGCCAAGCGTGATCGTATCCTTCAGCGTGTTGGGACCGTACTGCTGGACCTTGAGGTCACCGACCGCCGGCGAATAGTCGAACACGCCGTCGGTTTCGAGCTCCTGATAGAGCCCCATCGCTTCAACCGACCAGTCTTCGTTGAGCTGCCAGGTTACCGTACCGCGACCGCCGTTGTAGTTGGCGTCGTTGTAATCGTCCTGGATGAAGGCGGTGTTGCTGATCGAGCGGCGCAGTGGCGCACGCCAGCCGGCGCTGGTCCCGGTCGGGGTTGCCACGCAGTTGACAACGCCAACGCAGCTTTCGATCGCCTGGGCAACCAGCAGCGGGTTGCCGGTCGGCAGCACGCCGGGACCACCCGGGTTCCAGGGCATCTGATAGGTGCCGGCCACGTTGTCGATGTAGCCGCCCTGGTGATCGCTGTAGAAGGCCAGGCGAATGCCCAGCGTGTCCTTGATGATCGGCACGTTGACGAAGCCATCAACGCCAAAGCTGGCAGCACCATGCCGGGTGCTTGAAGCGTGGGCCGTGAACCCGGCATCGAATTCACCCAGGTTTGGCTTGTTGGTGATGTAACGGATTGCCCCGCCCATCGCGTTGGCGCCGAACAGCGTGCCCTGCGGCCCGGCCAGCGTTTCAACGCGGCTGAGATCGGTCGCATGAATATCAAGGTTGCGGCCCGGCGTCGAAGCCGGGGCATCGTTCACATAGAGAGCGACGTTAGGCTGAACCCCGGCCACGCCCAGGATCTGCGAACCGGCCGTATCGGTTGACAGGCCGCGGATGTAGATCGACGAAACGCCCGGACCACGCGAAGCGGTGCGGACGTTCGGAAGGTATTCAACCAGCTTTTCGAAGTTGGTGACATTCAGCTGGCCCAGCTGTTCGCCGCCCATTGCCTTGATCGCAACCGGGATCTTGTTGGCCGATTCCTCACGCCGGGTCGCGGTCACGACGATATCGTCAACGCTGATCCGGTCCTCGTCGGCCGCCGGCGCGGTCTGCGCCAAGGCGGTGCCGCTGCCGGCCCCCAACATCGAAAGCGCGATCATCGCGCTTGATAGCTTCAGTGATCCTTTCACCAATCCCTCCCTATTTAAACCCAAACCCAACCGTGGCCACTGCGCGAACCCGCGTCTGTCTGGCCTGGGGGCAGATCCTCGATGATCAGGCTGATCCCACCCCCCCACACTCACAACTGAGGAATTTTGCCAGACCGGTAAAATGCCTTTTTTGGATGGCAAGGTAAGTAAATTCGGCCCGGATCAGAACAACTGCAGGTCTCGATCAAAGCTCCTAATGTGCTGCGCTGCAGGATGGACCCTTACCGCGCGAGCCCCTAGCCGCTGCGGCCCAGCGAAGGTTGCGCCCGGTCAACCATCCGATTACGAGCCAAACCCGTCATGTCTGCCGAACACGAACTGCTGAGCGCCCTCGATTCTCAGGGAATTGCCTGGACCATCCACGAACACGAAGCCGTGTTCACAGTGGAAGCCAGCGCACGCCTGCATGAGGAGATCTCCGGCGCGCACACCAAGAACCTGTTCCTCAAGGATGCGGGCGGCCAGTTCTGGGTGGTCAGCGCGCCGCACGATGCCTCGATTGACCTCAAGGCCCTGCCCGATGCGATCGGCTGCCGCAAGGTCAGCTTCGGCAAGGGCGAAGCGATGGAGGAACTGCTGGGCGTCTCGCCCGGATCGGTTACCCCGCTGGCGGCGTTCAACGACAAGGCCGGCGCGGTGAAAGTGGTGATCGACCAGCGTCTAGCCGAAGCCGGCACGGTCAACGTCCACCCGCTGCGCAACACCGCAACGCTGGGGCTTTCGGGCGCAGATCTGGTGCGTTTCCTTGCCGCGCACGGCCATGAACCGCAGGTCGTCCTGCTGCCGGCCCGCGCATGAGCATCAGCCTGTTCGAACTGTTCAAGATCGGGGTTGGCCCGTCAAGCTCGCACACGGTTGGTCCGATGGTGGCGGGGCGGCGATTTGGCGAATGGCTGGCGGCCTGCGGTCTGCTCGATCGTACCGCGCGGGTGCGGGTCGATCTCTATGGCTCGCTGGCGCTGACCGGCCGGGGCCACGCCACTGATACTGCAACGATCCTGGGCCTGTGCGGAGAATTGCCCGCAACAGTCGATGTCGAGGAAGTGTCCGCGATCCTGGCCCGCGTGGCCGAAAGCAAGTCGGTTACTCTGGCCGGCACACATCCGGTCGCATTCGATCCGGAGCAGGATCTGGTCTTCCGCCAACGTGAGCGGCAGCCGTTCCATTCCAACGCGATGGCGATCACCGCGCTCGACGCAGAGGGCGAAATCCTGGCCCGGCGGATGTACTATTCGATCGGCGGCGGCTTCGTGGTCGATGAGGATGAGGCCGGCAGCAACAGCGGCGGCAGTCCGGAAGACATTGCCCTGCCCTATGATTTCCGTTCGGGCGAGGAATTGCTGCGGATGGGCGGGGACAGCGGCAAAACCTTTGCCGAACTGGTGATGGCCAACGAATGCGCACGCCGCAGCGAAGCCGAAGTGCTTGAAGGGATCGACGCGATTGCCAAGGCGATGGCGGATTCGATCGATCGCGGCTGCCGCGAACATGGCGTGCTGCCGGGCGGGCTTAATGTTCGCCGCCGCGCGCCCACCCTGGCCGCCGAGCTCGCCGCCAATCACGGCGCCAATCTGGGCGATCCGCTGGCGATCCTGGACTGGATCAACCTGTGGGCGATGGCCGTGAACGAAGAAAATGCCGCCTGCGGCCGGGTCGTCACCGCGCCAACCAATGGTGCGGCAGGGATCATCCCGGCGGTGATGCGGTTCCACGATCGCTGCTATCGCGGCACCGCCGAAACCCGCCGCACCTTCCTGCTGACCGCAGCGGCGATCGGCGCGCTTTACAAGAAGAACGCCTCGATCTCTGGCGCCGAAGTCGGCTGTCAGGGTGAAGTCGGCGTCGCCTGTTCGATGGCAGCGGCGGGCCTTGCAGCGGCAATGGGCGCGACCAACGCCCAGATCGAGAATGCCGCCGAAATCGGCATGGAGCACAATCTGGGGCTAACCTGCGATCCGGTCGGCGGGCTGGTCCAGATCCCCTGCATTGAGCGCAATGCGATGGGCGCGGTCAAGGCAATCGATGCCGCACGGCTGGCCATGCTGGGCGATGGCACGCACATGGTCAGCCTTGACAAGGTGATCGAAACGATGCGCCAGACCGGGCTCGACATGCGCGACAAGTACAAGGAAACCTCGCTCGGCGGGCTGGCGGTCAACGTCGTCGAATGCTGATTGCGCTTCGCGCGCGTTAGCAATTTTGATAGAGGATTTCTCTTAAAGGAGCGATCCGATGCAACTCCAGCACCTGCGCTATTTCGTCGCCCTGGCCCGCACGCGCCACTTTGCGGCCGCCGCAAGCGAATGCGGCGTTTCGCAGCCGACGCTGTCAGCCGGGCTGGCCGCGCTGGAGCAGGAACTGGGCAAGCGGCTGGTCGAACGCGACCGGCGGTTCATTGGCCTGACCGAGCAAGGCCTGGCGATCCTGCCCTGGGCCGAGCAGGCGCTGGGCGCGGTGCGCGGGATCGCGCAGGCCGCGCAGACCAGCGCACAGGCGCTCAGCGGCGAATTCCGGCTGTTCGTGATCCCTTCGGCGCAGCCGCTGGTCGGCCCGTTCGGCGATGCGCTTCTCAAGGCCTATCCAGGGCTTACCCTGGCGGTCACTGCCGGCACTTCGCGCGAGATCGAGCATGCCCTGCACGCCAACGAGGTCGATGCCGGGCTGACCTATCTTGACCACGAACCGCCCACCAACATGCTGATCGCGCCCTTGCATGATGAGCAATACCGCCTGATCGCGCGGCACGGCACCGGGTTCGATGATCGCTCAGGAATAAGCTGGGAAGAGGCTGCGGCGCTGCCGCTGTGCCTGCTGCACCAGGGCATGCAGTATCGCCGGATACTGGACGCGCAATTTGTGCGGCACGGGCTTTCGCTCAGTCCGAAATCGATTGCCGACAACTATATCTCGTTGTTTTCGCTGGTTCGGTCGGGGCATTTCGTCTCGATCGTGCCCGATGCCTATGCCGGTTTGCTTGAAGGGGTCGAATGGTGCCGCTTCGTGCCGATCGAGCCCCAGGCCCCGGTGCGGCGGATGGGCCTGGTGGTGGTCAATCGTGACCCGCTCGGCTCGATGGCGCGGGCCGGATTGACCGTGGCGCAGCAGCTTGGCGATCACGATGTGATAGAAAACTTCTATCACCCTTCAAATCATTCGATTTGACCGCAGCCGCCCGCCACAGCACTGGGCGGCATGCAAACGAGCGAACTCGACGCGATCATCGCCGAGCACAGCGGCCGCAAGGGCGCCTTGCTGCCGATGCTGCACGCGGTCCAGCAGGCCTATGGCTGCATCGACGCCAAGGCTGAAAAGGCGATTGCCGAAGCCCTGAACCTCAGCCGCGCCGAAGTGCACGGGGTGGTCAGTTTCTATCACGATTTCACCGAAGCACCCGATCCGCGCCCGGTGGTGGAACTGTGCCGCGCCGAAGCCTGCAAGGCGCGCGGCGTCGAAGCACTGGTCGCGGCAGCCGAAGCGGCAGCAGGGGAACGCGTGAACCTCAAGGAAGTCTATTGCCTCGGGCTGTGCTCGATGGGGCCCAGCGCGCGGGTGCACGGCAAGCTCTACGCCGGGCTTGATGAGGCTGAACTGGTCAAACTGGTGACAACGGCATGAGCACGGTTCGCATTTCCGACGACGCACTGGCCATTGCGCTGGGTGCCGATGAGCTTGCCGCCGCCTTCGAACAGGCCGGTGCGACGGTTGAGCGTACCTCAAGCTGGGGCATGCACTGGCTTGAGCCACTGGTTGAGGTGGACGGCATGGGCTTCGGCCCCGCCACGCCCGCCGATGTGCCCGCGATCCTGGCCGGCACCAGCGACAAGGGCATTGGCGCGATTGCCGATCATCCCTTCATCAAGGGCCAGCAGCGCCTGACCTTTGCCCGCGCGGGCAAGACCCGTCCGCTGAGCCTTGAGGACTATCAGGCGACCGGCGGCTGGTCGGCCCTCACCCGCGCCCGGGCGATGGACCGCGCCGACGTGGTCGCCGAAGTGATCGAAAGCGGCCTGCGCGGCCGCGGCGGCGCGGGCTTTCCCGCCGGGATCAAGTGGCGCACCGTGATGGAAGCCGCAGGCGACGAGAAGTACGTGGTCTGCAACGCCGATGAAGGCGATAGCGGCACCTTTGCCGACCGGATGCTGATGGAAGGCGATCCGTTCCAGCTGATCGAGGGCATGGCGATTGCCGCCCACGCTGTCGGCGCCGGACAGGGCTACATCTACGTCCGCAGCGAATATCCGCACGCCATTGCCAAGCTGGACAAGGCGATCGAACTGGCGGCGCAGCATATTGCGCCGTTCCAGCTTGAAGTCCGCGTTGGTGCCGGGGCCTATGTCTGCGGTGAGGAAACCTCGCTGCTCAACTCGATCGAGGGCAAGCGCGGCGAAGTGCGAGCCAAGCCGCCGCTGCCCGCGCTCGAAGGGTTGTTCGGCAAGCCGACCGTGGTCAACAACGTGCTGACCCTTGCCGCCGTGCCGCACATCATGGCCGAGGGTGGATCAGGGCTTTACGTCCGGCTCGGGATCGATCGCTCGAAGGGCACCATGCCGATCCAGCTGGCCGGGAACATCAAACACGGCGGACTGTACGAGACTGCGTTCGGGATTTCGCTCGACGAATTGGTCAATCGCATCGGTGGCGGCACGGCCAGCGGCCGGCCGGTCAAGGCGGTGCAGGTTGGGGGACCGCTTGGTGCCTATTTGCACCCCTCGGAGTTCCATTTGCCTTTCGATTACGAGGCCTATGCCGGTGCCGACGCGCTGATCGGCCATGGCGGCATCACGGTGTTCGACGACAGCGCCGACATGGGCGCGATGGCCCGCTTCGCCTTCCAGTTCTGCGCGGCGGAAAGCTGCGGGAAATGCACTCCGTGCCGGATCGGCTCGACCCGCGGTGTCGAACTGATCGACCGGATCCGCACCGGCGGCAAAGTCATGGCCGACGCGGTCGAAGGACTGCCCCAGATGCACAACGCCCGCAAAACCGGCCGCACTCGCGAGGAAGAGCTGGCACTGCTCAATGACCTGATGGAAGCCATGCAATTCGGCTCACTTTGCGCGCTGGGCGGGTTCACCCCCTATCCGGTGCGATCGGCGCTGAAGCACTGGCCGGAGGACTTCGGTTGATCCTCGGCGCGGTCCTCGCAGGCGGGCAATCGAGCCGGTTCGGCAGCGACAAGGCGCTGGCCGTGCTGGGCGGCGAATCACTGATCGCCCGCGCGGTGGACCTGCTTTCGGGCTGGTGCGAAAAGGTCGTGGTGATCGGGCGCGAAGAGGCCCCTGCCCCGACCCTGCCCGATTGGCCCCGCCCCGGAATGGGCCCGTTGGGCGGGATCGCCGCCGCACTGCGCGATGCGCGCGATGAGGGCTATGACGAAGTGCTGACCTGCGGTGTCGACTCGTTCGATCTGCCCGAAAACCTGCCCGCCCTGCTGGCCCCCGCCCCTGCCTATCTGACCGACCAGCCGGTGGTGGGGCTCTGGCCGGTCAGCGCGGTTGCACCGGTCGAAGCAATCCTGCGCGGCGAAGGTCGCCATTCGATGCGCGCGCTGGCCGAAGCCATCGGCGCGCGCGCCGTCAGCCAGCCCCGGGCCTCTATCAACATCAACACGCCAGCCGATCTGGCGGAAGCGGAGAAGCGTCATGGGCTATGAACGGCAGGCCGATTTTGGCACGCCCGAGGTCCTTTCGGATCAACAGGTAACCCTGACCATCGACGGGCGCGAGGTCACCGTGCCCGCCGGCACCAGCGTGATGCGCGCGGCCGGCCAGTGTGGCGGCTCGATCCCCAGCCTGTGCGCAACTGACAGCGTCAAGGCCTTCGGATCATGCCGGATGTGCCTGGTTGAGGTCGAAGGGATGCGCGGCACCCCGGCCAGCTGCACCACTCTGGTCGCGCCGGGCATGGTGGTCCACACCCAGACCGACCGGCTCGCCCGGATCCGCAAGTCGGTGATGGAACTCTACATTTCCGATCACCCGCTCGACTGCCTGACCTGCAGCGCCAACAACGACTGCGAGCTGCAGGATACCGCTGCCGAAGTGGGCCTGCGCGATGTGCGCTATGGTTATGACGGCAAGAACCACATGGGCCAGGCCGACGATACGTCGAACCCCTATTTCGCCTTCGAAGCGGACAAATGCATCGTCTGCTCGCGCTGCGTGCGCGCCTGTGACGAAGTTCAAGGCACTTTGGCGCTGGCGGTCAACGGACGCGGCTTCGGCTCGAAGATCGGCGCGGGCCAGCTGGAAGACACCTTCCTCTCGTCCGACTGCGTCAGCTGCGGCGCCTGCGTCCAGGCCTGCCCGACTTCGGCACTGATGGAAAAGAGCGTCAAGGAACTGGGCAAGCCCGAACGTGCGGTGATCACCACCTGTGCCTATTGCGGTGTCGGCTGCACTTTCCGCGCCGAAATGAAGGGCGAGCAGCTGGTCCGGATGGTGCCGTGGAAAGACGGCAAGGCCAACCGCGGCCACAGCTGCGTGAAGGGCCGCTTTGCCTGGGGCTATGCCAACCACCAGGACCGGATCCTGAACCCGATGATCCGCGAAAGCGTGGACCTCCCCTGGCACGAAGTCAGCTGGGAAGAGGCGCTGAAGTACACTGCTGACAAGCTCAACGCGATCAAAGCCCAGCATGGCCCGCGCGCGCTTGGCGGGATCACCTCAAGCCGCTGCACCAACGAAGAAACCTTCCTGGTGCAGAAGCTGGTCCGCTCGGGCTTCGGTTCGAACAACGTCGATACCTGCGCGCGCGTCTGCCACTCGCCGACCGGCTATGGCCTGTCGAAGACCTTCGGCACCAGCGCCGGCACGCAGGACTTCGACAGCGTGATGGAAGCCGACGTAGTCCTGGTAATCGGGGCCAATCCCACCGATGGCCATCCGGTCTTCGCCAGTCGGCTCAAGCGCCGGCTGCGCCAGGGCGCCAAGCTGATCGTAATCGATCCTCGCCGGATCGATCTGGTGAAGAGCCCGCATATCAAGGCCGCGCATCACCTGGCGCTGCAGCCGGGCACCAATGTCGCGGTCATGACCGCGCTCGCGCACGTGATCGTTACCGAAGGCCTTGCCGCCGAGGCGTTCATCAAGGAACGCTGTGACTGGGACGAATATCAGGACTGGGCACGCTTCGTTGCCGAGGAACGCCACAGCCCCGAAATGCTCGAGCCCGTCACCCGCGTCCCCGCCAGCGAACTGCGCGCGGCCGCACGGCTGTTCGCCACCGGCGGCAATGGCGCGATCTACTATGGCCTGGGGGTAACCGAACACAGCCAGGGTAGCTCGACCGTGATGAGCATCGCCAACCTGGCGATGGTCACCGGCAACATCGGCCGCCGCGGCGTGGGCGTGAACCCGCTGCGCGGGCAGAACAACGTGCAAGGTAGCTGCGACATGGGCAGCTTCCCGCATGAACTGCCGGGCTATCGCCATATCTCCAACGCCGACGTCCGCGCCCAGTTCGAAGCCGATTGGGGCACCCGGCTCGATCCCGAACCCGGCCTGCGCATTCCCAACATGCTTGACGCCGCGCTCGATGGGTCTTTCCGCGCGCTCTACGTGCAGGGTGAGGACATCCTGCAGAGCGATCCCAACACCCATCACGTCGCGGCGGGGCTCAAGGCAATGGAACTGGTCATCGTCCATGACCTGTTCCTCAACGAAACCGCCAACTACGCGCATGTCTTCCTGCCGGGTTCGACCTTCCTCGAGAAGGACGGCACCTTCACCAATGCCGAACGCAGGATCCAGCTGGTGCGCAAGGTGATGGAGCCCGCCAACGGCTATGCCGACTGGGAAGTGACGCAGGAACTGGCCAAGGCGATGGGCCTGGGCTGGAACTACAGCCATCCCAGCGAGATCATGGACGAAATCGCGCGGCTGACCCCGACCTTTACCGGCGTTTCGCATGCCCGTCTGGAGGCCGAAGGCTCGCTGCAATGGCCGGTCAACGATGCCAATCCTGATGGTAGCCCGATCATGCACGTGAGCGGGTTCGTGCGCGGCAAGGGCAAGTTCATCGTCACTGACTATATCCCGACCGACGAAAGGACCGGGCCGCGCTATCCGCTGCTGCTGACCACTGGCCGTGTGCTCAGCCAGTACAATGTCGGTGCGCAGACCCGGCGGACCGACAACACCGCCTGGCATCCCGAAGACCTGCTCGAAATCCATCCGCTCGACGCCGAAAACCGGGGAATCAAGGACGGCGACTGGATCCGCCTGGCGAGCCGCACCGGCGAAACCACGCTGCGCGCAACGGTGACCGACCGGGTTGCCCCGGGCGTGGTCTATACCACCTTCCACCACCCCGCGACGCAGGCCAATGTGGTCACTACCGACTATTCGGACTGGGCCACCAACTGCCCAGAATACAAGGTGACCGCAGTGCAGGTTCTGCCTTCGAACGGCCCCAGCGAATGGCAGGAAACCTATGCCAGCTGGTCCGAAAAGAGCCGCCGAGTGGCGCGCGTTCCGGCGGAGTAAGGCCATGGAAATCGACCGTCTGACCTATATGGCCAACCAGATCGCCCGCAACCTTGCCCCGCAGGGCGAAGAGGAGGCGATCGAGCTGACATTCCAGCATCTGCGCGATTTCTGGGACCCGCGGATGAAGACGGCGATGCTGGGCGGGAACCGCGCAGGGCTCGATCCGATCGCCAGGGTCGCGGTGGAGAAGCTGGCCGAACTCGCCTAGCCTTGTCGGGCGCTCTCGCGCTCGCGGCTGGGCGGCAAGCCGAAGGCCTTGCCATATTCGCTGGTGAAGTGCGCGGCTGAGCCAAAGCCGGTCGCCACCGCCACTTCCATCATCGACATGCCGGTCTGCTGAACCAACTGCCTTGCGCGCTTGAGCCGCAGGGTGCGATAATAGCGACCCGGTGACATCGCCGCCTCAAGGGCGAACAAACGCTCTAGCTGGCGCAGCGAAAGCCCGGCCCGTTCGGCCACTTGTTCCAGCGCCAGCGGCGCCTCAAGGTTGGCCTCCATCAGCGCGATCGCTTCGAGCAGGCGCGGATTGCGCACACCTGTCCGTTCAGACAGATCGAGCCGCTGCGGCTCTCCTGGCTTGCGCGAAGACTGATGGAGCATCTGGTCCGCCACCCGTGCGGCCAGCTCACGCCCGAAATCCTGCGCGATGAAATGGATCATCAGATCGAGCGGCGCGGTGCCGCCCGAACAGGTGAAACGCTGGCCATCGATCTCGTAAAGGCTTTGCGTGACTTCCAGCGACGGATAGTTTTCGGCAAGTGATTCAAGGTCTTCCCAGTGCCCGGTGCAGCGGCGCCCATCAAGCAGCCCGGCATCGGCCAGGATAATGCTGCCCGAACAGACCGATCCGATCATCGCGCTCTGGCGCGAGACGCGGCGCAGCTGCGCGGCCAGTTCCGCGTCGCGATGATCGTAAGCGTTGATCCCGGCGCAGACTACCACCGCATCGGGCAGCCCGATCAGGCGCAGCATGCCATCGACCTGGACCAGCGTCCCGTTACTCGCGCGAACCGGGCCGCCATCCTTGCTCAGCGTGGTCCACTGGTAGAGCGCAGTGCCTGCCATCCGGTTGGCCGCACGCAGCGGTTCGATAGCCGCGGTAAACGGCATCATCGAGAAATCCGGGACCAGTACGAAGCCGAAACTGCGCGGCCATTGGGATCGGGAACGATATGTCTGCTCAGGCACGTCAGATGCCTAATTGTCATGTCGCAAAAATGCAAGAAAATGTCGTTTTTGAAAAACACAACTCAAGCCGCATGCCGCATGCTCCGCACCGCTAGCCTGGCCCTGGCAAGGGCCTGAAATAATGAGGGGTGCCCATGTCCGACGGCGAAGATATCATCCTGCGTGACCTTAACGATGCCGACCTGGTCGAGCAGATGAAGGACGACCTTTACGACGGCCTGGCCGACGAGGTCCACGAAGGAACCACGATCCTGCTCGAACGCGGCTGGGATGCCAACGACGTGCTGTCCGAAGCGCTGGTCGAAGGCATGCGGATCGTCGGGATCGATTTCCGCGACGGCATCCTGTTCGTGCCCGAAGTGCTGCAGTGCGCCGGCGCCATGAAAAGCGGGATGGAACTGCTCCGCCCGATCCTGGCCAACAGCGATTCGAAGGCCAGCCTGGGCACTTACGTGATCGGTACGGTCAAGGGCGACATTCACGACATCGGCAAGAACCTGGTCGGCATGATGCTGGAAGGCGCCGGGTTCGAAGTGATCGACCTGGGAATCAACAACCCGGTCGATAACTACCTGGCCGCGATCGACAAGCACAACCCGGCGATCCTGGGCATGTCGGCGCTGCTCACCACCACGATGCCCTACATGGGCGTGGTGATCGAGGAACTCGACAAGCGCGGGATCCTCAAGAACCTGCCGGTTATGGTCGGCGGTGCGCCGCTCAACCAGGAATTCGCCGACGCGATCGGCGCAACCAGCTATGGCCGTGACGCTGCCGTCAGTGCTGAGCTGGCCAAGGCCCTGGTTGGCAAGAACCGGTAATGTCCGACACCGCTGCCCGACGGACCGGTGGCCGCCAGGCCAGGCTGGGCCGCCGGGCGCGGCCACAGGAAGCGGCCTCACCCGCACCGGAATCGCTCGTCACCACCAGCGCCAACCCCGATGGGCCAGTGCTGGTGCTGGCCTGCGGGGCCATTGCCAACGAAATCATTGCCCTGCGCGAGCAGCTTGGCATCGCCGATGATGCCATGGTGCTGCAATGTCTGCCGGCCGAATTGCACAACCGTCCGGGTCAGATCGCGCCGCGGGTCGATGCCTACCTCAGCGAACACCGCCACAAGTATTCACGGGTGATCCTGGGCTATGGCGATTGCGGCACCGGCGGTGCGCTCGACAAGGTGCTCGAGCGTCACGATGCCAAGCGGCTTCCCCACGCGCACTGCTATGAATTCTTCGCCACGACACCGCGTTTCAATGAAATCTCCGAAGCCGAGATTGGCAGCTACTTCGTAACCGATTTCCTGGTCCGGCATTTCGACCGTCTGGTGTGGGAGGGCTGCGGGCTCGACCAGCGGCCTGAAATGCTCGAAACCTATTTCGGCAATTACCGCGACCTGGTCTACCTTGCCCAGACCGACAGTCCGGATCTGCAGGCGAAGGCGCAAGAAGCCGCCGAGCGGTTGGGCCTCCGCTACGTCTATCACAAGGTCGGCTACGGCGATCTCACCCAAGCAATTGCAGGAACTGTCAATGTATAGGGTTCGCCTGTGGTCGGTGCGCCATTCGCGCCAGCTGGAATGGATCTATGGCACCTTCAACCCGCTGTTGGTGAAGCTGCTGCGCGGGACCGTGAAGCTGTTCGGGACCAGGCTCGACAAGCCGATCACCAAGGTCGAAGCGGTGGCCAAGGGTTTCTTCTTCGACTGCAAGATGTGCGGAGACTGCGCACTGTCGAAGACCGGCATGTCCTGCCCGATGAATTGCCCCAAGACGATCCGCAACGGCCCCTGCGGCGGCGTGCGCGAGAACGGTCACTGCGAGGTGAAGCCCGAAATGCGCTGCGTCTGGGTCGCGGCCTGGGACGGGGCATCGCGCATGAAGGGCGGCGATGCGATCAAGTCGGTGAACTTCGCGGTCGACAATCGCGGCAAGGGAACCTCTTCGTGGCTAAAAATGGCGCGTGAGGAACTGGGCCATGACTGAGCGCGCGGTGATCGACGCCGAAGGGCTCAACCCCGGCGATCCGCTGCCGCGGCTGCCGGACCATGTCAGCCATGGCCGGTTCGAACGCGTGCTGCGGGCCGGGCACTTTGCCGTTTCGACTGAGATCGCACCGCCTGACTCCGCCGATCCAGAAGAAGTGCTGCGCCGCGCCTCGCTGTTCGACGGTTATGTCGATGCGATCAACGCCACTGACGGATCGGGCGCAAACTGCCACATGTCGAGCCTGGGGGTCTGCGCGCTGCTGACCCGCGAGGGCTATTCGCCGATCATCCAGGTCAGCTGCCGCGACCGCAACCGGATCGCCATCCAGGGCGATCTGCTGGGCGCAGCCGCGCTGGGCGTCTGTTCGGTGCTGTGCCTTTCTGGCGACGACGTCTCGGTGGGCGACCACCCCGAAGCCAAGCCAGTGTTCGATTTCGACAGCGTCTCGCTTTTGCAGACCGTCCGGACCCTGCGCGACGAAAGTCGGTTCCTGTCGGGCCGCCAGCTCGATCTGCCGCCTCGGTTGTTCCTGGGCGCCTCGATCAATCCCTTCGCCCCGCCCTATGCAAACCGGGTCGATCAGTTCGCCAAGAAGGTCGCGGCCGGCGCGCAATTCGTCCAGTCGCAGTATTGCTTCGATGTGGACATGGCGCGCGAATTCATGGCTCGCTCACGCGATCTGGGGCTGACCGAGCAGTGCTATGTGCTGATGGGGGTCGGCGTGCTCGCCTCGGCCAAGACCGCCAAATGGCTCAAGAGCGCGATCCCCGGGGTCCATATCCCCGATGCGATCATCAAGCGGCTCGAGCAGGCCGAAAAGCCCAAGGCCGAAGGCCGCCGGATCGCGGTTGAGCTGATGCAGCAATTGGCCGAGATCGAGGGGATCAGCGGCATTCACGTCATGGCCTACAAGCAGGAGGAATGGATCGGCGAAATCGTCACCCAGTCCGGCGTGCTGCAAGGGCGCAAGCCCTGGGCCCCCACCCACCTTACCCATATCAAGCAACCCGCTTCAGCCTGAGGAATAGCCGATGTCCAGAACCGTACTCAGTTCCGCCACCAAGGAAGTCATCATCGGCTTCGACCAGCCCTTCGTGATGATCGGCGAACGCATCAACCCGACCGGGCGGAAGCTGCTGGCTGCGGAAATGAAGGAAGGTAATTACGATCGCGTGGTTGCCGATGCCTTGGCCCAGGTCGAAGCAGGCGCCCAGATGCTTGACGTCAACGCCGGCATCCCGCTGGCGGATGAACCCAAAATCCTGGCCGAAGTGGTCCAGCTGGTCCAGTCGGTCACCGATGTGCCGCTGTGCATCGACAGCTCGATCATCGAAGCGCTTGAAGCGGGCCTTGCAGTCTATAAGGGCCGCGCGCTGGTCAACTCGACCACAGCCGAAGATGAAGTGATGGAACGCGTCCTGCCGCTGGTTAAGAAGTACGACGCCGCAGTGGTCGCGATTTCGAATGACGACACCGGGATTTCGGAAGATATCGATGTGCGCTTCGAGATCGCCAAGCGCATCGTCGAGCGCGCAGCCGATCACGGGATCAAGAAGGAAGACGTCGTGGTCGATCCGCTGGTCATGCCGATCGGCGCAATCAACAAGGCCGGAAACGACGTGTTCCGCCTTGTGCGCCGTTTGCGTGAAGAGCTGGGCGTCAACACCACCTGCGGCGCATCGAACATCGGTTTCGGTCTGCCCAATCGCCACGCGATCAACAACAGCTTCCTGCCGATGGCGGCCTGTTCGGGCATGACCAGCGCGATCCTCAACCCCTGTCACGAAGGTCTGGTCCCGGCGATCAAGGCCGCCGACACGCTGAACGGGGTCGATCCCAACTGCGCCAACTGGATCCGCATGTTCCGCGAACCCAGCCCCGAAGGCGAAGGTCGCGGCGGGCGCGGCGGACGCGAGGGTCGGCGTCGGCGTGGCTGACGATCGGGTCCATACCGGCGGATGCTTCTGCGGCGCGGTCACATACCGCGCCACAGCGCTGCGCGACATCTGGTTCTGCCACTGCCGCCAGTGCCGTAGCCTGACCGGGCATTACATCGCAGCTTGCCGCACTGGCCGCGAGAACTATCAGATCGCGGGAGAATTGCGCTGGACCGCAGTTTCAGAGCAAAGCTCACACGGGTTTTGCGCCAGCTGCTCCAGCCCGCTGTTCTGGTCGACCGAGCACAGCCCCAATATGAGCGTGCTGGCCGGTTCGCTTGACCATACCCGAGGGATCGAAACCTGCGGGCACATCTTCGTTGCCGAAAAGGGCGACTACTACGAAATCGCTGACGGGTTGCCGCAGTATGCCGGCTACCCCGAAGGAGGAATGCAAGGCCAATGAGCGGCAAGCACAAGGTCATCTTCACCCCATCGGGGATCCGCGCCACGGCAGAACCGGGCCAGAGCGTCTATAACGTCGCGCTCGCCTCGGGCGTGGACATCCTCTCGATCTGCGGCGGCAAGGGCCTTTGCCGGCGCTGCCAGATCGAATTCGAACCGGGTGACTATTCCAAGTTCGGCATCAAGGTTGAGGACGGCAGCCTGTCGGGCTGGACCGACAGCGAGGAAAAGGCGGTCAAGCGCGGCGATCTCAAGCCGGGTCGCCGCCTGGCCTGCCGGGCGCAGGTGCTGGGCGATGTCGTCGTCAATGTTCCGGACGATGCGCGCCACCAGGTTTCCAGCATTTCCAAGGATTCGACCGGGTTCGAAACAGAGCTGAACCCGGCGATCAAGCTGTTCATGGTCAAGCTGCCGGTCCCGCAGCTGGACGACAATCCCAGCGATACCGAAGCCCTGATCGCGGCCTTGCGTGAATTCGGGGTCGATACCCAGATCGAATTGCGCCCGCTGGCCAAGCTCCAGCCGATCCTGGCCCAGCATGAGCGTGAGCTGATCGCGGTTGTTCGCGATGACAAGTGGATCATCGACGTCTGGCCCCCTGCCCCGTTCGATGCCTATGGCGCGGCGATCGATATTGGCTCGACCAGCGTGGCGCTCTACCTCTACGATCTCACCAACGGCGCGCTGGTCCACCAGGCATCGGCAATGAACCCGCAGATCCGCTTTGGCGAGGATCTGATGAGCCGCGTGTCCTATGTGATGATGAACAAGGGCGGCGAGGAAAAGCTCACCGCCGAAATTCGCGGCCAGATCGCCAAGATGCTTGAGGACGCCCGCGCCAAGCTGGATCTGGGCCCTAACCAGATCCTGGAAGTGGTGCTGGTGGGCAACCCGATCATGCACCACCTGTTCCTGGGGCTGAACCCGGTCGAGCTGGGCCAGGCGCCGTTTACGCTGGCGGTGAAGGATTGGTTCGAAGCCCCGGCGCCTCGCTTCAATCTGGGCATTTCGGAGACCGCGCGGATTTCGATGCTGCCGCTGGTCGGCGGGCATGTTGGTGCGGACACCACCGGCGCCTACTTGAGCCAGCTTGACGTGATGACCGGGCGCTCGGTCCTGCTGGTTGATATCGGCACCAATGCCGAAATCGTGCTGAGCCATGGCGGCAGGGTTGCGGCCTGCTCCTCGCCAACCGGCCCGGCCTTCGAAGGCGCCGAAATCAGCGCCGGGGTGCGCGCCACACCCGGCGCGATCGAGCGGGTGCGGATCGATCGCGAGACCTTCCAGCCCAGCTTCCGGGTAATCGGCGGCGAAGAATGGCTGTCCGATGCCCAGGACGACATCGCCGACAAGCGCGTGGTCGGGATTTGCGGATCGGGGATTTTCGAAGTGATGGTCGAACTGGCCAGCGCCGGACTGATCAACGAAGGCGGCCTGTTCCGTCCCGAGGCGGCCCCGCACCGCTTCATGCAGGACGGCCAGAGCTGGAAATATGTGCTGCTCGACCGGCCGGAAAACCCGCTTTACGTCAAACAGACCGACGTGCGCGCGGTGCAGCTGGCCAAGGCCGCGCTGGCGGCAGGCGTCAACCTGCTGGTCGATTTCCTCGAATGCCCGGGCTTTGACGAAGTGCTGCTGGCGGGCGCGTTCGGCACCCACCTCGACAGCCAGTATGTCGCCGATATCGGCATCATCCCGATGGCCAGTGCGGCGCAGATCCGCTCGGTCGGCAATGCTGCGGGCATGGGTGCCGCGATGACGCTCTACAACCAGGCCGAGAAGGCCCGGATCATCGAGGCGGTAAAGCATATCATTAAAGTTGAGACTGCTACCGAGCCCAAGTTTCAGGACTACTTCGTCGCTGCTATGAAATTCCCGACCGCTCCCAAACAGGAAGGCGATGCCGCGACCGGTCGTGGTCGTCGCAGCCGCAATCGCGCCAGATAACAAGGATACTGCAATGTCGAGAGATGGACGCACCGGAGGCCGCCGTGGCCGTGCCGCAGCAAATGCTGCCGAGGCAGCTCCGCGCGAGGCCTATATCAAGCGCAACATCCCGCCTTATTCGGTGCTGGGCGATGCCGACCTGGCGATCCTGGAACATAATGCCGATACGATCCTTGAAGAGATCGGGATCGACATCAAGGACGATCCCGAAGCGATCGCGCTGTTCGTGGCGGCCGGGGCGACGGCCGATGGCGTGCGCGTGCGTTTCCCGCGCGGGATGTGCCGCGAGATCATCCAGAACAACGCTCCCTCGATTTTCACCCAGCACGCGCGCAACAGCGCCAACAACGTGGTGATCGGCGGCAACAACACGGTGCTGGTCCCGGCCTATGGCAGCCCCTTCGTCTACAGCCGCGAAGGCGGGCGCCGGTACGCCACGATCGAGGACTTCCGCAATTTCGTGAAGCTGGCCTACATGGCCGACAGCCTGCACCATTCGGGCGGGACGATTTGCGAGCCGGTCGACCTGCCGGTCAACAAGCGCCACTACGACATGGTCTATTCGCACATCAAATACAGCGACAAGGCCTTCATGGGTTCGGTCACCCACCCCCAGCGCGCCGAGGATTCGGTCAGCATGGCCAAGATCGTCTTTGGCGAAGACTTCGTCGAAGAGAACTGCGTGATGATCAACCTGATCAACGCCAATTCGCCGATGACCTTCGACGAAACCATGCTGGGGGCACTCAAGGTCTATGCCCGGCACAACCAGGCGACCATGGTCAGCCCGTTCATCGTGGCCGGGGCGATGAGCCCGGTGACGGTCGCCGCGGTGGCCGCGCAGAGCCTGGCCGAGGGCATGTGCGGCATGGCGCTGGCCCAGCTGTGCCGCCCGGGCGCCCCGGTGATCTACGGCAACTTCGTCTCCTCAATGTCGATGCAGTCGGGCGCCCCGACCTTCGGCACTCCCGAAGCATCGCTGATCATCAACGTCGGTGCAGCGCTGGCCCGCCGACTTGGCGTGCCGTTCCGCAGCGCGGGCGGGTTCAACGCCTCGAAGGTGCCCGATGCCCAGGCCGCCTACGAAAGCGCCAACACGCTGCAGCAGGGGCTGCTCGCCGGCGTCAACTTCATGCTCCACACCGCCGGCTGGCTCGAAGGCGGGCTGGCGATGGGCTATGAAAAATTCGTGATGGACTGCGATCAGGCGGCGATGATGGCGATCTACGCCAAAGGCGTGGACATGAGCGAGAACGGTCAGGCGCTCGACGCGATGCGCGAAGTCGGCCCGGGCCAGCACTTCCTGGGTTGCAGCCACACCCAGGCGAACTTCAAGACTGCGTTCTATCGCTCGACCGTTGCCGACAACAACAGCTACGAACAGTGGGTGGAAGACGGCAAGCAGGACGCCGAACAGCGCGCTGAGAAGCTCTACAAGGAAATGCTGGCGAGCTACACCGGTCCTGAACTCGATCCCGATATCGACGCCAAGCTGGTCTCGTTCATGGAAACGGCCAAGGCGAGCTTCCCGGATTCGAACATCAGCTGAACCGGACAGATCGATGCAAGCCGAAGTAATCGACGGGCGCCGCCTGGCGCGCGAGGTGACCGATGCCGTCGCCGCCGAAGTCGCGACGATGGCGCGCAAGCCGGGTCTGGCGGTGATCATCGTCGGCGATGACCCGGCCAGCCATCTCTATGTGCGCAACAAGGTCCGCACGGCCGAGCGCGTGGGCTTCAAGTCGGAAACCATCCGCCTGCCCGCCGATACCAGCGAGGCCGACGTTCTGGGCCGGATCAACTGGCTCAACAGCCGCGAGGATATCGACGGGATCCTGGTCCAGCTGCCGCTGCCCCCGCAGCTGAACACGCTGCGGGTGATGGCCACAGTCGATCCTGCCAAGGACGTTGACGGGCTGCATGCGCTCAACGCCGGCAAGCTGACCCAGGGCAGCCGGGCGCTGATCCCCTGCACGCCGATGGGCTGCCTGAAGATCATCAGGTCGGTCATTCCCGATCTCACAGGTTGCCATGCGGTGGTGATCGGCGCGTCGAACATCGTCGGCAAGCCGATGGCTGCCTTGCTGCTGGAAGAGAACGCGACCGTCACCCAGACCCACATCCACACCCGCGACACCCAGTTCATCTGCCGCGGCGCCGACATCCTGGTCAGCGCTGTGGGCAAGCCCGGGCTGGTCAAGGGCAGCTGGATCAAACCGCGCGCGGTGGTGATCGATGTCGGCACCAGCCGGGTTGAGCAGCCGGACGGTACCGTGCTGACCAAGGGCGATGTCGATTTTGATGAAGCGGTGAAGGTGGCTGGGGCAATCACCCCGGTCCCGGGCGGGGTCGGGCCGATGACGATCGCTTGCCTGATGGAAAATACCCTGATTGCCGCCAAGGCGCGAATGGCCTGATATCTGTCATTAATCCCGGCAATGGACTCGCCACCTCGGAAGCGGCGGTCTAGCCTCCCCTCGAAGGGGAGAAGCGCATGGCCGACTGGGCAGACAATATCGATACGGGCAACTATGGCAAATCGACCCGGACGATCATGGGCCTGCAGGTCGATCCGCTGGTGTTCTTTCCCACCGCAGTGATCTCGTTGGCGGTGATCGTCTATTCGCTGATCGCCCCCGAGCAGTCGGCCAAACTGTTCAATGACGTCCGCGTCAATGCAACCACCAGCTTCGACTGGTTCTTCATGTCGGCCGGCAACCTGCTGCTGCTGTTTTGCGTCGTGATCGCGCTGTCTCCGCTCGGCCGGATCCGTCTGGGCGGCAAGGGCGCGACGCCCGACTATTCGCGGATGTCGTGGTTTTCGATGCTGTTCGGCGCCGGGATGGGGATCGGCCTGATCTTCTATGGCGTGTCAGAGCCGGTTTCGCATTTCACCACTTCGATGGCGGGTGGACCGGCAGCGCCGCTGGGTGGTGCTATCGGCAACCACGCGGGCGCGCGCGATCTGGCCATGGCCGCGACGATTTTCGACTGGGCGCTGCATCCCTGGGCGATGTTCGCGGTCACCGGCCTGGCGCTGGCGCTGTTTGCCTATGATTTTGGCATGCCGCTGTCGATGCGGTCGGCCTTTTACCCGCTGTTCGGCAAAGCTGTCTGGGGACGGCTGGGCGACGGGATCGAGGTACTGGCGGTCTTTGCGACGATCTTCGGCCTCGCCACCTCGCTCGGCCTGGGCGCACAGCAGGCCATGGCCGGGATATCCTTTCTCTACCACATCACCAGCACGCCCTTCTCGATCCTTTGCCTGATCATGGTCATGGCGGCGGTGACCTTCCTATCGGTTCGCGGCGGGATCGACCGCGGAATTCGGATCCTCAGCGAACTCAACATGCTGATGGCCTTCGCACTGATGCTGTTCGTGCTCGCAATGGGTCCGGCGGTTGAACTGCTGGGTGATCTGGTCCGCAACGTGTGGACCTACCTTGCCAACCTGCCCGCGCTGGCCAACCCGGTCGGCCGCGAGGACAGCGGCTTCTACCGTGACTGGTCAGTTTATTACTGGGCCTGGTGGATCAGCTGGGCGCCGTTCGTAGGGATGTTCATGGCCCGCATCTCGCTGGGCCGCACCGTGCGCGAATTCATCGCCGGGGCCATGATCGCCCCCAGCCTGCTGGGAATTATCTGGCTGACGATTTTCGGCGATGCCAGCATTTCAGCGATCGTCTCGGGCAAGGTTGAGGGCTTCAGCCAGGTCAGCCTTGAAACCCAGCTGTTTGTCCTGCTGGAAACACTGCCGATCGCTCCGATCACTTCGTTCGTCGCGATCTGCCTGATCCTGGTGTTCTTCGTGACCGGCTGGGATTCGGGCACGCTGGTGATCGACACGATGACGTCCGGCGGTCAGACCGAAACCCCGCTTGCGCAGAAGACCTTCTGGCTGTTCGCGGTTGGCGGGATCGGTGTTGTGTTGTTGCTCAGCGGCGGGCTCAATTCGCTCCAGGCCGGATCGATCGCCACTGGTCTGCCGTTGGGGCTGGTACTGGTGTTGATGTGCGCGGGAACCCTGCGGGGGTTGTTGGCAATCCACCGCCGCCAACGCCAGGACTGATTGCATGTCCCGCCGCGAGACTTGCAATGTCGTAGTGATCGGCGGCGGAACCGCCGGTTTCGCTGCGGCCTGTTCCGCCGCGCGCCAGGGTGCAAGCGTGCGGCTGGTTGAAGCCGGGAGCAAGATCGGTGGGGTAATGTCTTTCTGCCCGGGCATGCCGTGGGGCGGTGGCTATCCCCTGGGCACCAGTATCGGCGGAATTTTTGCGGAATTGACTGATCGCCTGGCCGGAATGAATCCGCCTTGTGCCCAAGTTCGCCCCAGCACACTGGAAAACTTCGGGCGCGAAGTGCTCTATGATCACGAAGCCGCAGTCTTCGCCATGTTCCAGATGCTGGAAGAGGCTGGCGTGGTCTGCCACCTTGGCACCTTCGCCGGACAGCCGGTAATGGACGGCAAGCGGATCGCGGCGATCGAATTTTATGACCGCCGCGGTCCGCTGGTG
The DNA here is from genome assembly GCF_020852455.1 of Novosphingobium sp. Taxonomy (GTDB): domain Bacteria; phylum Pseudomonadota; class Alphaproteobacteria; order Sphingomonadales; family Sphingomonadaceae; genus Novosphingobium. The sequence goes on along the minus strand of NZ_JADZAT010000001.1, from coordinate 25,006 downwards.
ATCGAGGCCGGAATGGTGATCGATGCTTCCGGCGATGGCGATATCTCTGCAAAGGCCGGAGTACCCTACAGCCTGGGCGACGGGCACGGCAACATGATGGGGGTCACCCTGTCCTTCACCATGATCAATGCACCGTGGGTGCGCGTCTTTGCCAAGGACGACCCCTATTTTCAGGCCGAAGCCGCCGTGGGCGTGGCTGAGGGCCGGCTTCATCCCGATCTTGCCAAGCTTTACCTGATGCGCGGTTTCCATCCCGACAGCGTGTTCTGCAATTCGGTGCACATCCGAGGCGTTGACGGCACCGATCCTCAGCAAGTCACGGCGGCGACCCAGGAAGGGCGAAGACGCTGCCACCAACTGTCGCGTTTCCTGATCGAATGCGTTCCTGGGTTCGAGAACGCCCGCATGGTCGAACTCGGGCCAACCGTCGGCGTACGGGAAACCCGGCGGCTTGAGGCATTGCATCGCATCTCCGGGGCTGAAATCGCCGCTGCTACCAAGTTTCCCGACGGCATCGTCGCCTGTGACAATCCGATCGACGATGTGATGCGCGGCGAAGGCGAGATGACTCACGCTGCGGCAGTGGCGTCTGGCAGTTACTATACCATTCCCTTCCGTACGCTCGTCCCCGCCGCGATCGACAACCTGCTGTTCGCGGGGCGCCTGATCTGCGCAGATCCGATTGCCTTTGCCTCGGTCCGCGGCATGCCGCAGTGCATGGCAATGGGCGAGGCGGTTGGGATTGCCGCAACGATGGCACTCATGGCCGGGCTGACGGTACAGCAGGTCAATTCTGACGCACTGGTCGCGGCGCTGGTCCAGCGCGGCGTCAAAGGCATCGGGGACATGCCACTGGTCTGACCAACGACCCGTTCGTCGAGAAATTTAATTAGGCGATTAACAAAGATTCTTGCGGATATGGTTTCATATGAAATCCGCATGGTCTTGAACCTGGCGTCCACGACTGCCAATTCAGGGCCTCCTGATGGAGGCATTTGGTATGCGCGCGGCATTCTACGAACGGGTTCGTGAAACCCTGGGCGAAATCGACAGCCAGGGGCTGACCAAGCATGAGCGCCCCCTCACCTCCCCGCAGGCGGTAGAGGTTGAAGTCGATACCCCCGCCGGGCGCAAGCGTGTGATCAACTTCTGCGCCAACAATTACCTGGGCCTGGCTGACCACCCCGACCTGATCCAGGCAGCGCATGACTATTCCACCAGCCATGGTTTCGGCATGGCTTCGGTGCGGTTCATCTGCGGCACGCAGGACATCCACCGCCAGCTTGAACGGCGGATCGCTGGCTTTTTCGGCTTCGATGACAGCATCACATTTGCCGCTTGCTTCGATGCCAATGGTGCGGTGTTCGAGCCTTTGTTCGGCGCAGACGATGCGATCGTTTCGGATTCGCTCAACCATGCTTCGATCATCGATGGCGTGCGGCTCAGCAAGGCGCGGCGCTATCGGTTCGACAACAACGACATGGCCGCGTTGGAGCAGCAGCTGCAACTGGCCGCCAGCGAAGGCAGCGGCACCACGGTGATCGTGACCGACGGGGTCTTCTCGATGGACGGCTACATCGCCCAGCTGGGCGCAATCTGCGATCTGGCCGACAAGTATGGCGCGCTGGTGATGGTCGATGATTGCCACGCCGCCGGCTTCATGGGCGAAACCGGCCGCGGCACGATCGAGCATTGCGGAGTGATGGGCCGGATCGACTTGCTCACCGGCACGCTGGGCAAGGCGCTGGGTGGCGGTATGGGCGGCTATATCTGCGCCCGGCAGGAAGTGGTCGATCTGCTGCGCCAGCGCGCAAGGCCCTACCTGTTCTCCAACGCGCTCGCCCCGGGGCTGGTCGGGGCCAGCCTGAAGGTTTTCGACATGCTGGAGGCCGGCAATCCGTTCCGCGAGCAGCTGTTCGCCAATGCCGCGCGGTTCCGCGCGGGGATGGCGGCGGCGGGCTTTACCCTGCAACCCGGTGAGCATCCGATCATCCCAGTCATGCTGGGCGATGCCCGACTGGCCCAGCAGATGGCCACCGCGCTGCTTGATGAAGGGATCTATGTGACCGGGTTCTCATTCCCGGTGGTTCCGCGCGGGGCAGCCAGGATTCGCACCCAGATGAGCGCCGCGCACACATTCGCCCATATCGACCAGGCAATTGCCGCCTTCACCAAGGTCGGCCGCGAACTGAAGGTGATCTGATCATGACCCAGACCATGCCCGCACTGGTCAAGGCCAAGGCCGAACCCGGCATCTGGCTGCAGCAGCAGCCGATCCCCGAACCCGGCCCCGATGAAGTACTGATCCGCGTCCACCGCACCGCGATTTGCGGCACCGATATCCACATCTACAACTGGGATGACTGGGCCCAGCGCACCATTCCCGTGCCGATGATCGTGGGCCACGAATTTGGCGGCGAAATTGCGGCGATCGGATCAAACGTCCGGCGTCCGCTCAGCATCGGCCAGCGGGTTTCGGGCGAAGGCCACCTGATCGGCGAAAAGAGCCGCGCGGTGCGTGCCGGGCACTTCCACCTTGATCCCGAAACCCAGGGCGTCGGCGTCAACCGGCCCGGGGCTTTTGCCAAGTACCTGTGCATTCCGGCCTTCAACGTGATCGCCCTGCCCGATCACGTCGAAATGGACGTGGCGGCGATGCTCGATCCGCTGGGCAATGCGGTGCACACGGCGCTGGCTTTTGACCTGATCGGTGAAGACGTGCTGATCACCGGCGCCGGCCCGATCGGGATCATGGCCGCTGCGGTGGCCCGGCATGTCGGCGCGCGCCACGTGGTGATCACCGATATCAATCCCTACCGGCTTGAACTGGCCGGCAAGATTGCTGATTGCCTGCCGGTCAACGTCGCCCAGGAAGACCTGATTTCGGTGCGCCACAAGCTGGGCATGACCGAAGGGTTCGACGTCGCCATGGAAATGTCGGGCGCAGGGCCCGCGCTGGACCAGATCGTGGACAACATGGTGATGGGCGGCAAGGTGGCCATGCTGGGCTTCCCGCCGGGCGAAACAAAGATCGAATGGAGCAAGATCGTCTTCAAGGCGCTGACCATCAAGACGATCTATGGCCGCGAGATGTTCGAGACCTGGTACAAGATGCTCGCCATGCTCGGATCGGGCCTCGACGTTTCGGGGCTGATTACCGAGCGGCTTGACCACACGCAGTTCGCACAGGGCTTTGAAGTGATGCGCAGCGGCAAATCGGGCAAGGTGGTCCTGGACTGGACCACCGCCTGACCGGTCAGCCGGGCGGCTGCGCCCAGATGTGCGCTCCCCAGACCAGCGCTGCACTAGCGACCAGCGACAGGTAGGGCAGGATACCCGCGCGCGGCGTGATGTGCTGCCGCTCGAACGGATCCTCGTCTGTCCCCTCGCTGACCGGGAACTTGCCCTTGTCCTGGACGTAGTGGCGATAGGCGAAGACCGGCACGATCAGCAGCACTGCCAACAAGCCATTGCGCAGCGTGCCTTCGCCCCAAACGTCGGCCCCCGCGCCCATCCAGGCCATATTGACGAAACCGAACACTGCCCCAGTCGCCAGCAGCCAGGTTGGTGCGCGGTAGGGCCGGTTCCAGTCCTTGCGATCGATCCGGTGGATCCAGCCGGCCTGCAGGTTCAGGAAGTTGAACACGAAGTAGCAGACGTTCGAAATCATCAGCACCGCGAAGTAGTCCGACGCGAGCAGCAGGAAGAGGTTGAACAGCAGGTCGGTCCACATCGCCGGGGTTGGCGCGCCATGTTCGTTGACCTTCGAAAGATAGCGCGGCAGCCAGCCATCGACCGACGCCTGGTACAGCGTGCGCGACGATCCCAGCATCGAAGTCATCACGATCAGCAACAGCGACAGCACCAGCATGACAATCAGCAGGTTGCCGATCACCGCCCCGCCCCCGACGATCTGCGCCAGCGCCCGGGCCACGCCCGAACCGTCGTTGATGCTTGGATCGAGCATGCCCTGAAGGCCGAGCGAGGCCTGGAAGGCCAGCGGCACCAGCACGAAAATTGCGATGCAGAGCAAGCCTGCAGCAATGATCGCCCGGGCGGTATCACGCGCCGGATCGCGGAATTCGCGGGTGTAGCAGACCGCGGTTTCAAACCCATAGGTTGACCAACCCGCCCCAAACATCGCCCCCGCCAGCAATGTCAGCCCGGCAGTGTCCCAGGTTCCGAAACCGGGATTGCCCGCCGCGTCGCGCAGCATCGGCAGCAAGGGGAACAGGTTCTCACGCGGCAGATCGCCGGTGATGAACGGCACCAGCCCGACCAGCAGCAAGGGGGTCATGCAAAGCAGCCCCAGCACTTTCTGGAAGTTGGCCGCACGCGCTGCGCCGTGGTGCTGGAGGAAGAAGGTCAGCAGCAGGAAGAGCGTTGCGATGATCGAGATCAGATTGATCCGCAGGTGCAGCCCGTCACGGATGAAGTCGAGGTTGAGCAGGCTCAGTTCCCAGGTGCGGATGGCCGCATCAGCCGGGAACAGGCTGACGGTGACATAGGCCGCGGCAAGGCCCGTCCCCAATGCCAGCACCGGCGACCAGGCGAGCCAGTTGCACCACACCGATATCGGCGCGATAAATTTGCCGTAGGGCAGCCAGCCCGCCGCGCCATAGACCGAGGCACCGCCCGACTTGTCAGGATAAAGCCCGGCAATCTCGGCATAGACGAAGCTCTGGATGAACCCCATCAGGATCGAGGCGATCCAGATAATCCAGCTGGGCTGGCCGATCATCGCCGCGATCCCGCCCATGGTCAGCAGCACGCCGGCCGGAACCCCGCTGGATGCCCAGAACGCGTCTTTCCAGTCCAGCTGGCGCCGCAGCTGCAGCTGGTCGGTTACATCAATTGCTTCGGCCTGGCTTGCCACCTTTCAGTCCCCTTCCCCCATCGTGCGACGGGCCCGCCTTCGGATTGCGTCCAAAGGCAGGCCCGCGCCAATCAGCTATGCTTCGGTCTCACTTGCCGAAGTTGTAGCGAACGCTCACGCCCCAGGTCCGCGGCTTGGCATAAACCCCCAGCGTGTCGCCCCAGTAGAGCGAGCCGTCGAAGGCATAGACCCGGTAAGCCCGGTCGAACAGGTTGCTGACGAAAGCTGCAATCTCAACCCGGTCATCGGCAGTGGTGAAGCCAATCCGGGCATTGGCCACGGCATAGCCCTTCTCCTGCTCAACCGGGGCGCACATCACGGTGAAGCACATCGAGCTCTGGAAGATCGCATCGGCCTGGACCGATGCGGTGCCGCCAGCCAGCCCGAACTCATACCGCGCCATCGCGCTGCCCGAAAACTCGGGCGCCTGCGGCAGGTCATGGTTCACCAGGGTCACCCCATCAGGCAGCAGCACGCCCTTGACCTCGCTGTCCTGCCAGGCACCCGACAGCTGCAGCGTCAGGCCCTTGGCCGGCTTGGCGGTAAAGTCAGCCTCGATCCCCTTCACCGTCGCCGGCAGGTTGCGGACCACCTGGGTAAAGCCAACCTGCACGAAGGCCTGATAGTTCTGGTAGTCGTAATAGAACGCCGCGACGTTGAAAGTGGTCCCCGGTGCAAGCGTGGACTTCAGGCCCAGTTCGTAGGAGTTGAGCGTTTCAGGCTTGTAGGCCAGATTGTTGAGCGTGTCGGTCAGCGCCGCCGGGAACGGGGTGCCGGTCGAGAAGGTGAACCCGCCCGATTTTGAACCGCGGTTGTAGCTGGCATAGACCAGCACGTTGTCGCTGGGCTTGTAGTCCAGCTGAAGCCGGGCGGTGACCCCGCTATAGCTCGGTTCGGCATCGGCAGGAGTGATGGTCACCCCGGACGGCAGGTTGCTGTTATAGCTCCACGAACCGGGAACGGTGGTTCCGGTCAGGTCGGTGTAGGACACATTGTCCGGCCCGAAATGCAGCGACAGCGCATAGGACGGCAGCACGTGAACGGCATCATAGACGCCCCGCTTGCTGTCATGCCAGTACCGCAGGCCGCCGATCAGCTTGAGCTGGTCGGTGACCTTGAATTCGTCCTGCACGAAGAAGGCGAAGCTCTCCGTCCGCTGGGTAAAGTTCACCAGCGGATCATAGGCGATGAACGGCACGGCATACTTCGCCTCGTATTCGCCATCGATGATCATCCCGAAACCACCGAAAGTCAGGAAATTGCGATCAGTGGTGTGGGCCACGCGCAGTTCCTGCGAATACTGCTCAACCTTGGCGTCCTGATAGAACACGGTCCCCGAAGCATAGCAGGTCAGGCTGGCATTGGGCGACGGGCACGGTGCGGTGGCCGGCGGCGTCACATTCTCGACATAGGGAATTTCGGGCGGGCCATCGCCGCTTTCGATGTAGAACTTCTTGAGGTGCTGGTAATCGCTGATCGAAGTGACATCCAGCGAGCCCAGCTGGGCATCAATCCGCAGCGTTGCGCCAAACATCTTGCGATCGACATAGGCCGGTCCGGTGCCCGCAGTCTTCCACGGGCTGCCGCCCTGCGAAGCCGCGATCGAGGGATCGAAATAGCCGTTACCCGCGGTGCCCACCGTGCCCCAGTAGCCGCAGCTATCGGTCGGCGACATGAATTCGCCCTGGAACTGGGCATTGGGACAGGTGGGGGCATAGTTGTAAACGCCCGCCTGGCGTTCCTTGTCAGCCTGCGAATAGCGCAGCGTCAGCTTGGCCTTGAAACTGTTCGACGGCTCATAGGCCAGAATCCCGCGCAGCGCCCAGTGGTTGTTCGCCCCGCGATCCTTTTCACCAGGCGTGATGTTCTTGATATACCCATCGTCGGCATCATAGATCCCGGCGATGCGCGCGCTGAGCGTGTCGCCAAGCGGTCCTGAAATCGCGCCTTCCAGGATGGTCTGGTTGAAGCGGCCATAGGTGGCCTTCACGTAGCCTTCGGTTACGCTGGTCGGCTGGTTGGAGATGAACTGAACCGCGCCGCCGGTGGCATTGCGTCCGAACAGCGTGCCTTGCGGGCCGCGCAGCGCCTCGACCCGGGCAAGGTCGAACACCGGGAAGCTCGCCGTGGTGATCGAGCTGGCATAGCTGTCATCCTGATAGACCGCGACCGGCGGCTCCTGCTGGTCGCCATAGTCGTTCTGCGAGACCCCGCGCATATTGAACACGACCTGCGACGATGAGTAGGCGTTGTACTTCAGGTTCGGGATGGCCGAAACGACATCGATCGCACTGGTGATCGAACGGTTCTTCAGCTCTTCCTTGCCCAGCACCGATACCGCGATGCCAACATCCTGCAGCTTCTGCTCACGCTTTTGCGCGGTGACAACGATGTCGGTGGTGTCTTCGCTGGCTTCCTCGCTCGCCTCTGGTGCGGACTGGGCCTGGGCGGCACCGGCGGACAAGCCTCCCGCAACGATCGCCAGGGAAGCGGTAGCGCGCAGCAAGGCTGCGAACCGGGGTGAATGCAAACGAACGGCCATGGTAACCCTCCCGATTATTGGGCGGCCCCTGGCTAGACTTGCGCCGATTGGGTGGCCGCCGATCGACCTTTTTCGATGCGAAGCAGAATGATCGATATTGAACGCGCGTGCAACCCCTCACAAACTTACCGCGCCGCGGCCGCCGGGTTGCCGTCAGCAGCGCTACGTTCGTTCAGGATTCGCGCGCAATTCGCAGTATTTCAGGACTTTTTCTGCGATATTTGCCGCAACGGATGGCGCTAATGCTATCCATCAGAACGGCTTATATCGCTCCAGCATTGAGAATTTTCCCGTAGGCGACACTTCGAAGCGATGCTATTGAACGGCCATTCAATCAAACGAAAGAGGACGCGCTTAATGGGGCGACGCGAACCTGAGGATCGGCGCGAACAGCTGCTCAAGGCAGCACTCGCCGCGCTTGCCGAAACCGGCATCGAACAATTCACCATGGCCGAGGTTGCGCGCCGTGCCGACGTTTCCCCGGCCCTGATCGTCCACTACTTTGGTGACCGCGATCGGTTGATCGAGGCGACTTTCCGCCAACTGGTCGAGCGCGTCACCACCCTGCCAATGAAGGCCCTGGCCGGCGGCGAAGAGCCGGAAGATCGCCTGCGCGCCTTCGTCATCGCCCATCTCAATCCCAACGAGCTCAGCTCCGAAGCCTCGCGCGCCTGGCTCTCATTCTGGGGCCTGGCGCTTTACACGCCCGCCCTCGCCCGGCTCCAGCGCGTTCACCAGGAACGCATGGTCTCAAACCTCAAGCACGAACTCAGGGCCATGGTCGTGCCGGGCGAAGTCACCCGGATCGCCGAAACGATCGGCGCGCTGATCGATGGCTTCTGGCTGCGCGCCGCGCTGGCCGGGGCCTGGAAGGACGATGCACAGATCCCGGTTGACTGGATCTTCGAAGTGATCGACCGCGAAGTCGCCGCAGCCCGCCTGCCGCGCGGCGAAGCCGGGCAGCAAGCGGCCAGTAGCACGTTCGATACGCTTAACCCCGCAACCGGTGAAGTGCTGGCCACGATCCGGATCGACGGCAAGGCCGAAGTCGACAAGGCCGTGGCCCGCGCCGCCGAAGCGCAAAAGCTGTGGGCTCGTACGCCGGGCGCCGAACGCGGGCGGATCCTCAACCGCGCTGCGCAGCTGCTGGTTGAGCGCAACGAAGACCTGGCCCGGATCGAAGCCCGGGATACCGGCAAGCCGATCCAGGAAACGGTGGCGGTCGATGTCCTGTCGGGCGCGGACTGCATCGAATATTTCGCGGGCCTGGCCCGCACACTCTCGGGCGAACATTTCGACCTCGGCTCCGGAGCGTTTGGGTACACCCGGCGCGAACCGCTGGGCGTGGTCGCAGGGATCGGGGCGTGGAACTATCCGATCCAGATCGCCTGCTGGAAGAGCGCCCCCGCGCTTGCCTGCGGCAACGCCATGCTGTTCAAGCCGGCAGAACTGACCCCGCTGACCGCCATTGAGCTGGAGAAGGCCTATCGCGACGCCGGGCTGCCCGATGGGCTGTTCCAGGTGGTCCAGGGCAAGGCCGACACCGGCCGGCTGCTGTCGCGCCATCCCGGGATCGCCAAGGTCTCACTGACCGGCGAAGTCGGCACCGGCAAGAAGGTCATGGCCGACGCCTCCTCGACCCTGAAGGTGGTCACACTGGAGCTGGGCGGCAAGTCAGCGCTGATCGTGTTCGAGGACGCCAATCTGGACGAGGCGGTTGCGGGTGCACTGCTCGCCAATTTCTATTCGGCGGGCGAAGTCTGCACCAATGGCACGCGGGTATTCGTCCACCGCAAGGTGCGTGACCAGTTCCTCGCCAAGCTGAAGGCCCGAACCGAGGCAATGATCGTGGGCGATCCGCTCGATCCGGCAACGCAGATGGGTGCGCTGATCTCGCACGATCACATGGAAAAGGTGCTGGGCTATATCCAGCTCGGCCAGCAACAGGGTGCCACGCTGCTGACCGGCGGCAAGCGGGTAACTACGGGTGCACTGGCCAGGGGCGCCTTTGTCGAACCGACCATCTTTACCGGCTGCACCGATGAAATGGCGATCGTGCGCGAAGAGATCTTCGGCCCGGTCATGTCGGTGCTCGATTTCGAGGACGAGGCCGAAGTCGTCGCCCGCGCCAATGCGACCGAACTGGGCCTGGCCGCCGGTATCTTTACCAACGATCTGACCCGCGCGCACCGCGTGATTGCCGCGCTTGAAGCCGGGACCTGCTGGATCAACACCTACAACATCACCCCGATCGAACTGCCGTTCGGCGGCAACAAGCAATCGGGTCTGGGCCGCGAGAACGGCAAGGCCGCGATCGAATATTTCACCCAGCTCAAGAGCGTCTACGTCGCCATGGAGCCGATCGATGCCCCATACTGACACCTACGATTTTATCATTGTCGGCGCCGGATCAGCCGGCTGCGTTCTGGCCGACCGGCTGAGTGCGGATGGACAGAACAAGGTGCTGCTGCTTGAAGCGGGCGGGTCTGACCGGTCGATCTTCATCCAGATGCCTGCGGCGCTGGCCTATCCGATGAACACCAAGCGGTGGAACTGGGGCTATCATTCCGAGCCCGAACCACACCTCAACAATCGCCGCCTGCATTGCCCGCGCGGGCTGGGCCTGGGCGGATCAAGCTCGATCAACGGGCTGGTTTACGTGCGCGGCAACCCGCTCGACTTCGAACGCTGGCAGGACGAGGATGGCGCGCGCGGCTGGGGCTATGCCGATGTGCTGCCCTACTTCAAGCGTGCCGAAACGCGGGCCGAAGGTGGCAACGAATACCGCGGCGGCGATGGCCCGCTCTCGACCACCTACGGCACCCTCGCCAATCCGCTCAATCAGGCCTGGCTCGATGCTGCCCGGGAAGCCGGTTATGACCTGACCGAAGACTACAACGGCTTCCGCCAGGAAGGCTTCGGGCGGATGGACATGACCGTGCGCAAGGGCACGCGCTGTTCGGCAGCGAAGGCCTATCTCTATCCAGCGCGCAAGCGTTCGAACCTGACCGTGGTCCAGCACGCGCTGGCCAGCCGGGTGCTGTTCGAAGGCAGGCGCGCGGTGGGGATCGAATACGAGCAGCACGGCACGGTTCACCAGGCCCGCGCCAGCCGTGAGGTGGTGCTGTCGGGCGGCTCGATCAATTCGGTGCAATTGCTCAAGCTTTCAGGGATCGGCCCGGCGGAAGAGCTGAAGAGCGTGGGGATCGACGTGCTGGCCGACCGCCCCGGGGTGGGCGCCAACCTGCAGGATCACTTGGAATTCTATTTCCAGATGGCCTGTACCCAGCCGATCACCCTGTTCGGTAAGGCCAACTTGTTGGGCAAGGCCATGGTCGGGGCGCAGTGGCTGTTCCTGCGCAGCGGGATCGGGGCGTCGAACCAGTTCGAAAGCTGCGGCTTCATCCGCAGCCGGGCGGGCATCAAGTATCCCGACATTCAGTACCATTTCTTCCCGATGGCGATCAATTACGACGGTTCCTCGCTGGCCACCGAACACGGCTTTCAGGCCCATGTCGGGCCGATGCGGTCCAAGAGCCGTGGCACGGTAACCCTGCGCAGCAAGGACCCGCGCGAGCATCCCAAGATCCTGTTCAACTACATGAGCCATCCGGACGACTGGGCCGAAATGCGCGCCTGCGTGCGTCTGACCCGCGAGATCTTCCAGCAGGATGCCTTTGCCCCCTGGCGCGGGCGCGAGATCCAGCCCGGCGCCGACTGCATTTCCGACGAACAGATCGACGCCTTCATCGCCGATCACGTCGAAAGCGCGCTGCACCCTTCATGCACCTGCAAGATGGGTGCGGCCAACGATCCGATGGCGGTGGTCGATCCTGAACTCAAGGTCATCGGGGTCGAGGGCCTGCGCGTGGTGGACAGTTCGGTGATGCCCTCGATCACTACCGGGAACCTCAACGCGCCGACGATCATGATCGGCGAAAAGGGTGCCGATCATATCCTTGGCAAGGGCCTGCTGCCGCCTTCGAACGCGCCCTATTACATCCCACCCAACTGGGAGACTGCGCAGCGATGATCCGCTCCATCAGCGAACCCGCCCGCGAGGTTCCGGTAGTCCACGAAACCGAAGTTCTGGTGATCGGTTCGGGCCCGGGCGGCCTTGCAGCGGCCCTGGCATCGGCGCGGGCGGGCGTAAAAACCACGCTGGTTGAACGCTATGGCTGCTTTGGCGGCAATATCACCCAAGTCGGGGTTGAAGGCTTTGCCTGGTATCGTCATCCGGCCACGATCGACAGCGAGGGCATTGGCCGCGAGTTCGAGGACCGCGCGCGCGAGATGGGCGCGGCGCTGCCCGAGCCGCAATCGATCAGCCACGCGCTCGATGCCGAAGCCTTCAAGTACGTGGCCGACTGCCTGGTTACCGAAGCCGGCGTGATCCCGATGCTGCACCGGATGTTCGTAGCGCCGATCATGGAAGGTGATTGCATCACGGGCGTGATTGTCGAGAGCAAGGCCGGGCGTGAGGCAATCCTGGCCAAGCTCGTGATCGATGCCAGCGGCGATGCCGATCTGGCCCACCGCGCCGGCGCCCCCACCCACATGCACCCCAAGGCCGAGATGATGAGCGTCTCGGTGATGTTCTCGATGTGCGGGGTGGAAAAGCGCCGGTTCATCGATGCGGTCAAGGCCGATCCGCAGACCTATGCTGACTGGGCCAAGGACGGCGAATGGTCGGTGACGACATCGGGCAAGGAAGACGAGATGTTCTCGCCCTTCCTGCGCAAACCGTTCCAGCAGGCGCACAAGGCCGGGCTGCTGCCCGACAGCCTCAAAACGATCGCCGGGACATGGGGTACGGTCAGCGATCAGGGCGATCTGACCTACCTCAACATGGTTCACATGACGCTCGACGGAACCGACCCGGATGACCTGACCCAAGGGGAAATCGAAGGTCGCCGTCAGGCGATGCAGGCGATCGAGGCGTTGCGCCGCTTTCAGCCGGGCTGTGAAAGCGCCAAACTGCGCAATTTCGGAATGACGCTGGGGATCCGCGATACCCGCAAGATCGACGCTGCCTACAACCTGACCGCCGCCGATGTTCAGGGCGAAGCGCGGTTCGAGGATTCGATCGGCATCTTCCCCGAATTCATCGATGGTTATGGCCTGCTGATCATCCCGACCACCGGACGCTATTTCCACGTCCCCTACCGCGCGATGCTGCCAAAGCAGGTGAAAAACCTGATCGTTACCGGCCGGACGATTGGCGGCGACAAGGTCAGCCACGCGGCAGTGCGCAATATGATGTGCTGCGCGGTCGCCGGACAGGGCGCGGGTGCGGCGGCGGCTATTGCGATCAAGTCCGGCAGCGACTTCAAATCGGTCGATATTGTCCGGGTCCAGGCTGAATTGCGCCGCCAGGGCGCGCGGATCGACTGACATCGCACATCATCAAGCTTGAGCACCAGCGCGCGTGGTGTATAAGCAGCGCTAATAATATGCGCCAATCCGCGCGATTGAGGGAGATGCGCGCGTATGAACAAGGGTCAGATCCCCTCCAGCTTCGAATTCCGGGCGCTGCAAGTCTTTGTAGTCACGGCCGAACAGGGCAGCATGACCCAGGCCGCCAAGGTCCTGGGGCTGACCCAGTCGGGCGTTTCGCAGATCATCGCCGGGCTTGAGGATTCGGTGGGCCGCCAGTTGTTCGACCGCTCGATCCGGCCGATCGTACTGACCAAGGTCGGTCAGGTGCTGCTGCGCCAGAGCCAGAAGATCCTGGGCGATCTCAATTCCGCCTTCGTCGAGGCGACCGAGAGCGACAGCGGCGAACTGGCCTCGCTCAGCATTGCCATGCCCGAAAGTCTGGCCAACGTGCTGGGCCCCCGCCTCTATCGCCGCAAGGGCGATATCGCTCGCAACTGGCGGATTTCGAACGGGTTGATGCCGGACCAGCGCGCCAAGTTCAACACCCACGCCGCCGACATCATGATCACCGAGGAAAGCAACACCTCGGACATGCTCGACGTTGAACGGTTCAACCTGTTTACCGAACCTTATGTGCTTATTTTTCCGAAAAAATTCGGCCTCACTCCCGAACTTGGGCCGCACCTGGCCGACAGCCCGTTCATCCGTTTCTCGCTGCGCAGTTCGATGGGACGGCAGACCGAGGCGCAGCTCAACCGGTTGCAGCTGAAATACCCCTCGCACATCGAGTTCGATTCGATCGTCGGCCATGCCACGGCGGTTTCCTATGGCCTGGGCTGGGGGATCACCACGCCGCTGTGCCTGTTCCAGGTGCCCTGGGCGTTCGAGCAACTGTCGATCCATCCGATCCTGCGCGGCAAGTTCGGGCGGCGCATGACCCTGCTGGCTCGCCCGCAAATGCTGGGGTCCGCGCCGCGGGTGCTGGTCGATGAATGCCGCGCAATCCTTGAGGAGGAGGTGTTCCCTCAGCTCTTAGGGCACCTGCCCTGGCTTGAAGGGTCGTTCAAGGTTGGCGATGACTGATCGCCAGAGCGACCAGCACTGTATTACCGCAAGACATGGTAGCGATCATTTTCCGCACGCGACTTGTGCAATTGTTTCACATGGCGGAAATCCACCACGCCGGGGCGCATTTCGCGTGTCGTTTACCGGTCGGCAAAAACTCTGAAATTGAGAGGCAAGGGCCTTTGCGCTCTTGAGAACGGGATGCAAGAGAATCAACTTCCGCCCCCGGGTGCCCCGGATATCGAGATCGCCCGCGCTGCGAAGATGGCGCCGATCCTGCCGCTGGCAGAAGACCGGCTGGGCATCGCGCCCGAAGCGCTGGTGCCGTACGGCCACTTCAAGGCCAAGGTCAGCCTCGATTACATTGCATCGCTGCAGGACAAGCCCAACGGCAAGCTGGTGCTGGTCACTGCAATCACCCCCACTCCGGCGGGTGAAGGCAAGACCACCACTTCGGTCGGGCTCAACGACGGGCTCAACCTGATCGGGGTCAAGTCGATCGTCTGCCTGCGTGAGCCCTCGCTGGGTCCGTGCTTCGGGATGAAGGGCGGCGCCGCTGGTGGCGGCCGCGCCCAGGTGATCCCGATGGAGGACATCAACCTCCACTTCAACGGCGATTTCCACGCCATCGCCTCGGCCCACGCGCTGCTCGCTGCATTGCTCGACAACCACCTGCAATGGGGTAACGAGCTCAACATCGATCCGCGCCGGGTGGTCTGGCGCCGGGCGGTCGACATGAACGACCGCGCGCTGCGCAACATCGCGATCGGCCTGGGCGGCGTCACTCACGGCGTGCCGCGTGAAACCGGCTTCGATATCATCGTCGCCTCGGAAATCATGGCGATCCTGTGCCTGGCGACCGACATCAAGGACCTGCAGCGCCGCCTTGGCGACATCATCGTTGCCCGTACCTATGACAAGACCCCGGTCACCGCGCGCGACCTCAAGGCCGATGGCGCGATGGCCGTGCTGCTGCGCGATGCGATCCAGCCCAACCTGGTCCAGTCGATCGAGCACAACCCGGCCTTCATCCACGGCGGCCCCTTCGCCAACATCGCCCACGGCTGCAACTCGGTCATGGCAACGCAGACCGCGCTCAAGCTGGCCGATGTAGTCGTTACCGAAGCTGGCTTCGGGGCCGACCTTGGCGCCGAAAAGTTCCTCGACATCAAGTGCCGTCATTCGGGCCTGCGCCCCGATGCCGTGGTGCTGGTGGCCACCGTCCGCGCGCTCAAGATGCAGGGCGGCGTCAAGAAGGACGACCTCGGCATGCCCGACGTCGCCGCGCTGGAACGCGGTGCGGTCAACCTGGAACGCCATATCCAGAACCTGCAGAAGTTCGGCCTGACCCCGGTGGTGGCAATCAACCACTTCATCAAGGACACCGAGGAAGAACTGGAAGCGCTGAAGGCGGTCTGCGCCAAGTACGGTGCGCGTGTTGCGCTGGCCAGGCACTGGGCCGAAGGCGGCAAGGGCGCGGAAGAACTGGCCCGCCAGGTCAAGGCCCAGCTCGACGAAGGCCAGGCCGAAGTGAAGCTGCTGTACCCCGACGACATGCCGCTGGCCGACAAGATCGCCACGGTGGCGCGCGAAATCTATCGCGCCGACGGGATCGCACTGTCGAGCTCGGCCGCCAGCAATCTCAAGGACTATGAGAAGCTGGGCTATGGCAAGCTGCCGGTCTGCATCGCCAAGACGCAGTACAGCTTCTCAACCGATCCGGCCAACGCCGGTGCCCCCACCGGGCACACGCTGGAAGTGCGCGAAGTGCGCCTTTCGGCCGGCGCCGGCTTCATCGTCGCGGTCTGCGGCGACATCATGACCATGCCGGGCCTGCCGCGCCGCCCGGCCAGCAACGAAATCGGCCTCGACGACAGCGGCAACATCGTCGGGCTTGCATAAGGAATGAGTGGGGGACCTGAATGAACGATCAAACTGCGTCCCCCTCTCGCCGTGCGGGCGGCCGTGCCGCCCGCCAAGCGCTCCGCGCCGCCCCACTCGCTGAAGATCTGCGCCCGATCCGTCCGGGCCTGGAAGGCGGCTGGTACAAGCCGCTGACCGATGCCGGGGTGCAGCGCATCCACCAGGGTGCGCTTGATGCGCTGGAGCAGATCGGGCTGGCCAATGCGCCAGCTTCAGGCGTTGAGATCCTGACCGGTGCCGGGGCGATCCTGGGCGATGATGGCCGGATCCGCTTCCCGCGCGCATTGGTGGAAGACATGCTGGCGATTGCCGCGCGCGATATCACGCTGTTCGCCCGCGATCCCAAGCATGACATGCACCTGTCGGGCAGCAAGGTCCATTTCGGCACCGCCGGTGCTGCCGTCCACGTGGTTGACCTTGAAACCAACGACTATCGCGATTCAACCTCGAAGGACCTCTACGACGCCGCCAAGATCGTCGACAATCTCGACAACGTCCATTTCTTCCAGCGGATGATGGTCTGCCGCGATGTGACGGACCTGGTCGATATGGACATGAACACGCTCTACGCGTGCCTGTCCGGCACCACCAAGCACGTCGGCACTTCGTTCTCCGATCCGATCAGCGTCGCTCCGGGCTTCGAGATGCTGCACATGGTCGCCGGCGGCGAAGCCGAATGGCGCGCGCGCCCGTTCGTTTCCAATTCGAACTGCTTCGTGGTCCCGCCGATGAAGTTCGCCGAGGAAAGCTGCATCACGATGGAAGCCTGCGTCCGCGCCGGTATGCCGATGCTGCTGCTTTCAGCCGGACAGGCCGGGGCCACTGCCCCCGCCTCAATCGCGCTGGCGATCACCCAGGCGGTGGCCGAGTGTCTGGCGGGCGTGGTCTATGTCAATGCAATCCAGCCCGGCGCCCCGGCGATTTTCGGCACCTGGCCGTTCGTTTCGGACCTGCGCACCGGTTCCATGTCCGGCGGCAGCGCCGAACAGGGCCTGCTGACTGCTGGCTGCGCGCAGATGCACCGCTTCTACGGCCTGCCCGGCGGAGCCGCCGGCGGGATGACCGACAGCAAGCTGCCCGATATGCAGTGCGGCTGGGAACAGGGCATCATCAACGTCATGGCGGGCTTGGCGGGCCTCAACATGGTCTATGAATCGGTAGGCATGCAGGCCTCGCTACTGGGCTTCTCGTTCGAGAGCCTGATCCTGGGCGACGATATCCTGGGCCAGGCCCAGCGCGCGGTGCGCGGGATCGAGGTGACCGAGGACAAGATGGATCTGGACGTGATGAAGGCAGTTTGCCTGGGCGGTCCCGGTCACTACCTCGGCTCTGAGCAGACGATGAGCCTGATGCAGACCGACTACGTCTATCCCACGGTCGGCAACCGGATGAGCCCCAAGGAATGGAACGAGGCGCAGAAGCCGATGCTGCTGGATGGTGCCCGGGCCCGCATGGGCGCGATCCTGCGTGAGGCGCGCTGCGTGATCGATCCGGCGATCGATGCAGCGATCCGCGAGAAGTTCAACATCGCGTTTGCAGCTTGATCGGACTGGTTCCGGCTAACCCGCTGGTCCGCGCGCAAGGATCCGCAGCCGCGACAAGAATTCGCCTCGATCAACATAACAACCGTGGAGGTGACGATAGCCCGTCGCGGGATCGAATGCCTCGCGCCCGTGCAGCGCGCGCCGATTGTCGAAGACCACCATTTCACCCGGTTGCAGCATAAATGTCAGGCGATACCGGGCATCCCGCGTAAGGGTCATCAAAGCCCGATATGCCCGGTAGTACTCGGGCATGACTTCGGCCGGCATATCGAAAACCCCGGCGATATGGGCGTTGTAGCGTAGTTCGGTCACCGCCCCGGCGCGATCGCGGATGATCACCGGTTCGCGCACGCGGATGTCATAGTCCTCATCGTGAAAGCGAAACGGGATCGGCACTGTTGAGAGCAGTTCGAATGCAGCCGGGTCCAGCGAACGCAGGTCTTCAGCGATCATGAATCCGTCAGCAAAGATCGATTCGCCGCCCTTGGCCGCATTGGCAAGACAGTGCAGGAACTGGAATCCTGGCGGCACCTCCTGATTGGGCAGGTCAGTGTGCAGCGGCAGGGCAATTGCGGTGTAGGCCAGATTGTTGGGCTTGGGCACGCTGATCACTTCAAATTCCTGGCCGAAATTGGTGCGCCGCAAAAAGCCGATCCGCTGGGCAACCGCCATTCCGGCGTCGGCCGAGTCCGCCAGGCCATCGATGATCGAAAGACCAAAGCGAGCCGTTTCGCGCATCCAGGCCTCAAGCTCGGCATCGCTGTCCATGACAGCTTCTGCGGCAAAGCGTGGAATTCCTGAAACACCGAGATCGGCACGCCACAACTCTGGCACGATCGCCGCTGGATCAGTCGCAGGGCGGCCCGGGCGATGGGCATCCAGCAGAGCCAGCGGCATGCGGCTTACATGGCCGTCAGCATAGCTCAGAAGCACAGCATCGCCCTCGATCCGGGCCTCGTCGAGCCTCGGCGCCTCAGCAAGCGAAAGCAGGTCGAGCACGCGTTCATGAGTATCGGGATGCAGAGCCGAAGGGCAGTTGTCGCGCAGCCAGATGGCGGGATAGGTGACACCGTCGGTGTCAGCGAACGATACGACCAGCGCGTTGTCGCGCAGGTCCAGCCGAGGTGCGGCCATGGGGAATTCCAGTACAGATGTTGGATTGGCAGGGGCGAAACGCGCTATTTCTCGCGCGGCGGCGGCCACCACGCCTGCGGCTTGCCATGCGCATACGCGCGCATACGCTGCCCAGGCTTGAAGTTCCTCAGCTTGCGATCCATGCGGGAAGGCTAACCGAGTGCCCAGCACCTGGCAACCGCGAAGGAGCCCCAATTGCATGCCCTTGCCAAACATGCGATCTGATCGGCACTTGAGGGGGGAAACATGGCTGCAACGAGACCTTCCGGCGAAGACTCACGCCCGTTCATGTTTACCCTTATCGGGATTGGTGCGGCGTCAACCGCCGCGCACCTGGGCAACAATTTCACCACCTACCTGGTCGGGGGGCTGATCGACCGGTACCAGTTCACGCCCTTTGCGATGGGCGCGTGGAACATGGCCGAGACGCTGAGCTATGCAGCGGCGATGTTCCTGATCGCCCCCCGCGCGCGCCAGCTTGATGCCCGCGTTCTGGCCCTGGTGGCCAGCGTACTGGTGGTGCTGGCGCAGGCGGGTTCGGCGCTGACCGGCAATTTCGCACTGCTGTTCGCCGGACGGATCGGCACCGGGCTGGGCTTTGGCATTCTCAATTCGGCGGTCAACCTCGCGGCCGGCCGCACCGAGCATCCGGCGCGCTGGATCTCGCTGGGAATCGCATTCCAGACCGTGCTGTTCGCCGCTATCGCACTGGGCCTGCCGCAAGTCGGCGCAAGCCACGGGGTGACCGGCATGTTCCTGGCGCTGGGCGGTATATCTGCCTTGCTAGGGTTGATGTCGCTGCTGCTGCCCGGCGGCAAGGACCTGACTGGCGAGCACGTTTCCAAGCCAAACCCGCCGATCGGCGCCGATGGTCTGCGGGTGCTGACCGCGATGGCGCTGTTTGCGTTCGGGACCCTGGCGCTGTGGCCGTTCATAGAGCGCACCGCCAACGCGATCGGTGTGCCTGCAACCGAATTCGGGCGCTACCAGTCGCTTGCCACGCTCGCCTCTGCGCTGAGCACGGCCGGCCTGGCCGCGATCAGCACCCGCCTGACCCGCGCAGTGCCGATGGCCACCGTGCTGGGCGCTTGCGGCATCGCCTGCGCGTTGCTGACCACAGTCGGGACCGCTCCGGCCTTCGCCGCCGCCTTCATCGGCTACAACGTCAGCTGGTTCCTGACCTATCCGATGTTGCTGGGCCTGGCCTATGATTGTGACAGCAGCGGCCGGCTGGCGGTGATGACCACCGGCACCTGGCTGCTCGCCCAGTCGTTCGGTTCGCTTGCAGCAGGAGCGATTGCGCAGGGCTTTGGCGGCTATGCCCCGATCGGTCCGCTTGGGGCACTGACCTGTGTCGCCGCAATCGCGGTTGCCTGGCCGCTCGCCCGGCGTTTCGACAAGGATCCGGCGAAGGATCGCAGCAAGGCTGCCGTGACAACGCATTGAGCGCTGCCGGTTATGCCAGCATGAAGATTTGACATGCTGGGGCGGCGAAAGCTTCGGATAGACAGTCGCCATGAACGACATGTCCCCCCCTTCCCGTGGGCGCGGCGGGCGTGAGGCCAAGCGGGCCGCGCGCCTGGCCGGCCCCAGCGCTTCCGCCCCCTTCATCAGCCGCAAGTTGCCCTATGTCGAACTGCTCGACGAAGAGGGGCTGAGCCTGATTGAGGAAAATGCCGAGCGGATCCTGTCGGAGATCGGCTGCGAATTCCGCGACGATCCCGAAGCGCTCGAAATCTGGAAGGCTGCCGGCGCGGAAGTAACCGGCGAACTGGTGCGGATGCCGCGCGGCATGTGCCGCAAGCTGATCCAGGACCATGCGCCGCGCGAATTCACCCACCAGGCCCGCAATCCGGCGCGCAGCACCATCATTGGCGGTAAACGCACGGTCTTTGCCCCCACCGCCGGTCCGCCATTCGTCCGCTGCCTCGACAAGGGCCGCCGCTATGGCACTATCGAGGACTTCTACAATTTCGCTAAGCTGACCCAGGCCAGCCCCTGGCTGCACAGCTCGGCCACCGCGATGTGCGAACCGGTCGACCTGCCGGTGAACAAGCGCCACTTCGACATGTTCCTGGGCAACGCGGTCCACACCGACAAGCCGTTCTTCAGCGCGGTGTCGCAGCCCAGCCGCAGCGAGGACTGCGTCGAAATGGCGCAGATCCTGTTCGGCGACCGCTTCGTCGATCCGCTGACCGGTGAGAACAACACCTGCCTGATGGGCGTGATCAACGGCAACTCGCCGCTGACCTTCGATGCCACCATGCTGGGTGCCGCGAAGGTACTCGCACGTGCCAATCAGGGTACGTTGATCACCCCTTTCATTATGGCTGGTGCCATGGCGCCCACCGGTCTTGCGGGCGCTATAGCAGTCACTTTGGCCGAAGCCATGGCCGGCATGGCCTTCCTCCAATTGGTCAAGCCTGGCGCCCCGGTCATCTTCGGAAGTTTCGTCACCACACTCTCGATGCAGAGCGGCGCACCGACCTATGGAACGCCCGAAACCAGCCTGATGAAGAACGCGCTGCTGGCGCTCGCCCGCCGG
The DNA here is from genome assembly GCF_020852455.1 of Novosphingobium sp. Classification (GTDB taxonomy): domain Bacteria; phylum Pseudomonadota; class Alphaproteobacteria; order Sphingomonadales; family Sphingomonadaceae; genus Novosphingobium. Next base: position 3,998 of record NZ_JADZAT010000001.1, on the reverse strand, counting down.
CTCGGCGTGCCCTCGCGTACTGGCGGCAGCCTCTGCGCGTCCAAGATCGCCGACGCCCAGGCCGCCTTCGAAAGCGCGCAAACTTTGCAGACTACCGTACTGGGTGGGGCCAATTTTGTGCTGCAATCGGCCGGCTGGCTCGAAGGCGGGCTGGTGACCGGGTACGAGAAGTTCATGATGGACTGCGACCAGTTGGGTATGATGCATGTCCTGCTGAACGGCTATGACCTGAGCGAAAACGGCCAGGCGATGGACGCAATCCGCGAGGTCGGCCCGGGCAAGCACTTCTTCGGCTGCGCGCATACCCAGGCCAATTTCGAAACCGCCTTTTACCGCTCTCCGCTGGCCGACTATGCCAGCTGGGAACAGTGGGAAGCCGAAGGTGCGCAAGACATCCAGCAGCGCGCCAATGCGGCCTGGAAGAAAACCCTTGCGGAACATGAGGATCCGGCGCTCGATCCAGGTGTGCTCGATGGCCTCAAGGACTATATCGCCAGGCGCAAGGGGCAGATGCCCGACGCGAACTATTAAGCCTAGGCAACCTGCCCGCGTTGTTCGGGCAGGCCCATCGAGACCAGCAGGCCACGCTCCTGCTGGATCGCGGCAAACTGCGCCTTCGACCTCATGTCGAGCCAGCCCGCCTGGACCAGCGACTGCGCCACCGCCCCACCCAGAGTGTTGCCTGGCCCCACCACGATGAACAGGTCCGGCGCGAATTCGCGCGCGGCCACCGTGATGGCGCGCGTGAAGTCATAGGTTTGCACCACCTGGGTATCGAGCGTGTAGGCATGGATCGCGGCGGGATCGCTGGCCTGCGGCCACCAGACCTTGCCGCGCCCGTCGATCATCGGCAGGTCTGGCGATCGGAACAGGCTGGCCGGAAGTTCAGCCCGGCCCGCCTCGGCCACCGGCGTGACCAGCGGAGTATGGAAAGCGGCATGGTTGCCCAGCCGCATCGGAAAGCGCTGTTGTACCGGCTCGACCGCCGTTTCGAAGGCGGCCAGCCCGGCCTCATTGCCGGCCAGCACCAGCATGCCGCCCAGCTCGATCGAGACGAACAGCTCGCATTCCGGACGGGCTGCCAGCTCGCTGACCAAGGTCAGCAATTCGGCCCGGCGCGCGGGCCGCGGGTTCCATTCTTCATCGCTGAACGGATAGACCAGCTGCCCGCCGATCAGCGAGGCCTGCATCAGCGTGCCCATCGTGTTCGCAACGCGGAACCCGTCGCTGGCCGAGAGCGCGCCGCCACAGGCCAGCGCGGTATACCAGCCCATCGAATTGCCGGTTACCGCAACCACTTCGATCTCGTTCCTGTCAATCGACAGGAAGTCGCCCAGCGACGAGGCATAGATAAGTGCCGAGGCATTGTCGCCGCGGGTGTGCACCGCCATCGAAAAGCGCTCCGCTCCGTCTAGTTCAGTGACCGGAACTTGCCCGCGCTCATTCCGCTGACGATCGAAATCGGCAAGCATGCCTGCATTGGGGAAATGCTGCCGCAGATAGCCAAGCTCGGTCTTGTTGTAGGTGCCGCGCCCCGGGCAGATGACGACCGCGCTTTTCATTGGCCGCCTCCCACCAGTGCGAGGGCCGCATCAACGATACTTTCAGCTGACGGCATCGTTGCCGCATAGGCCGGCCCCGTGGCGATGAAGCTGTCTTCCGAACTAAGTCTCGCGAAGGACGGGACCTTGGCCTCGGCCAGCAGTGTCATCAGCGATTCGGCCACCCCGCCCGAACGGCGCGTTTCATCCACCACCAGCACGTTCTTGCACCCCTTGATCGCGTCGATGATCCCCTCGCCCGGCAACGGTGAAAGCCAGCGAATGTCGATCACCCGCGCTGACACGCCCTTCTCTGCCAGCTTCGGCAGGGCCTGGCGGGCCATGTAGGCGCCATTGGCAAAGCTCACGATCGCCAGATCCTGCCCATTGCCGTACTGGCCGACCTGGCCCAGCGGAATGCGTTGGTCAGGCTCGGGATAGAGGTTCATCCAGCCGCCATCGCCGGCCTCATGCAGGTCGCGCATCGGGTAAAGCGCGATCGGCTCGAGGAAAACCACCAGGCGCTGTTCCTCACGCGCCAGCCGGACACATTCGCGCAGCATCATCGCCGCATCCGCGCCATTCGACGGACAGGCCAGGATCAGCCCGGGAATGTCGCGCAGCACCGCTACCGAATTGTCGTTGTGGAAGTGCCCGCCGAACCCCTTCTGGTAACCAAGCCCGGCGATCCGGACGACCATCGGGTTGGTGAATTGCCCGTTGGAGAAGAACGGCAAGGTCGCCGCTTCGCCGCGCAACTGGTCTTCCGCGTTGTGCAGGTAAGCCAGGAACTGGATCTCCGGCATCGGCACAAAACCATTGTGGGCCATGCCGATCGCCAGCCCCAGGATGGTCTGTTCGTCCAGCAGGGTATCAATCACCCGGGCCCGGCCAAATCGGTTGCTGAGCTTCTGGGTAACGCCATAGACCCCGCCCTTGCGGCCGACATCCTCGCCCATCAGTGCAATTTCTTCATGCGCTAGCATCAGGTCGGCCAGTGCCCAGTTGATCAGGCGCGACATGATCTGCGGCGTCTGCATAGCCTTCAGGTCATCGCCGAACAGCGCCGCGCGCTGATCCTGATCGGGCCCGTTGGTGGGTGCGCAGGCCCGCTTGGGCGGGATCAGCGAGGCCATGACCTCTGCCGCAGTGCCCAGCCTGGGGCGCTCTTCGGCGACTGCGGCCACGCGTTGCACGCGCGCTTCAGTGCCAAGATAGATGTCGAGCGCCTGTTCCTTGGTCAGCGCCCCCGCCTCAATCAGCAACCGCGCGGAATGCAGCAGCGGATCGTGCGCCTCTTCGGCCTCAACCTCGTCGCGCGAGAGATAGCTGAGCGCGAGGTCGGCCCCGGCATGGCCATAAAGGCGAATGCAGCCCAGGTGCAGGAAGGCCGGCTTGCGGCGGGTGCGGACGTATTCTGCCGCCTCGCTCGCCACGCGGAACGTGTCGTAAATGTCGAGCCCGTCGCAGCTGAAGTATTTCAGCCCCGGACGATTGGAGAAGGTGGCGTTGATCCAGCCCTTGGGGGTCTTGGTCGAGATGCCGATGCCATTGTCCTCGCAGACGAACAGCAAGGGCAGCGGCGATGACTGGTAGGAAGTCCACTGCGCGGCGTTGAAGGCGCCTTGCGCAGTCGCATGGTTGGCCGAGGCATCGCCGAACGAACAGACCACGATCGCATCATCGCCCAGCACCTGATGCTCAGGCGGATGGCGCCGGGCCAGGCCGACCGAATAGGCCGCGCCAACCGCCTTGGGCAGATGACTGGCAATCGTCGAGGTCTGCGGCGGGATATTCAGCGCCCTTGACCCCAGCACCTTGTGCCGCCCGCCCGAAATCGGATCTTCGGATGAACAGGCGAAGGACAGCAGCATGTCCCAGGTTATCGATTGCCCCGGAACCTGGCTGGAACGCTGGATCTGGAACGCGGCATCGCGGTAATGCAGGAAAGCCATATCGCTGGGCCGCAGTGCCGCCGCCACGGCCGCCATCCCTTCGTGTCCCGAAGAACCGATTGTGTAGAAACCCTTGCCCCGGGCCTGCATCGGTCGGCTGATCCGGTCGAGCGACCGAGACAGGCATTGCGACCGAAATATCTCAATCGCGTCGTGATTTTCGAGCGGGCCGGAAGGGGCCCGTCCGTCCGGAAATTCGCCTTCACCAAGGCTGCGGACAAGGTTTTCGTGAACGATTGCGACGCGCGGCATGCGAGAACTCTGCTTGAAGCCGGAAGCCCGGTTGGTGAACGACAAGCATCATGTGCAAGACCTTGAATGGCCCGCTTGTCAACAATGGCCGTTACGGCAGACAGCAATTTCGATGGAAAAATTATGGTAGCGGAGGAGGCGCTATAACTTTCGTCTCAGGCAATTTCAGAGCGTCTCCAACTACTCTGTAAAATCAGCGATTTATCTTGTAACGTGTTCGCGGTCGGTCGCCCTGAATCGCCTGAATTCC